>NZ_JBIAEC010000009.1:98597-352445 GCF_042868225.1 Streptomyces sp. NPDC007856
GGGCCTGCCCTGACGGGCGGCCCCCCGTGGTCGGCCCCTGTCCGTCGCGGCGCCAGGGCCGGGCGGTGTCACGTGCCGGCGCTGAACATGCTGGCGAAGAACAGGAAGACCAGCAGCGGCAGCAGCACGGTGGCGATGATGCCGCAGACGAGACCGGCGGTCGCCGCGCCCCTGTTGGTGGCCTCGCCCCGATTGGCCTTACCCCGGCCGATGGCACCGAAGATGATGGCCAGGATGCCCAGGATCATCCCGAGGATCTCCATGGCGATGGTGAGGCTGCAGACCACGCCGATGATGCCCAGCACCAGTCCCGCGGTGCCCATGCCGTTGCTCGGCTGCATCGGCATCCCATAGCCGGGGGCCTGCGGATACGCCGCAGGCGGCGGGGCCGGGTAGGACGGCGGCCCCGACTGGGGGTAGCCGTAGCCGGGCCCCGGCGGCTGCTGCGGAGCCGGCTGTCCGAAACCACCGGCTTCTGGGTTGATGTTGGACATGAAGCGGTTTCCCCTCCGTTGACGATCAAGGCATCCTAATGGCGCACACGGGAGGAGGGGGCGGGTTCCGGCCGACGGGTGCCGCAAGGCCACGGCCCGGCGGACTCACCGGTCGGCGGCCACCGTCACCGAGACGCCGCGGGCGGAGTTGTCGTCGTAGGGGCCGGAGTGCGTGTCATGGATGGCGGCGGTGATGCCGATCGCGAGCAGGACGATCACGACGATGCCGAGCACGATGCCGATGATGCCCATGATCAGACCTGCCTGGGCCTGACCGTGATTGGTGGCCTCGCCGCGATCGGCCCGCCGGCGGCCCTTGATACCGAAGACCACCGCGAGGATGCCAAGTACCACCGAGACGACGCCGTACATGCAGAACAGGCACAGGGAGAGGATGCCGAGCACCATCGCCGCGGTGCCCATGCCGTTCTGCGGGGCCATCGGCATGCCGGGCCAGCCGTAGCCCGCGGGGTAGCCGGGGTAGCCGTAGCCACCGGAAGCGGGCGGTACGGGTATGCCGGGTCCCGAGGGCGCGATCGGCGGGGGCGGTACCGCCTCGCCGCCCAGCGGAGCCGTACCAGACACACCGAATCCGGAGGCGGCCGGCGGTGGGAAACCGGGAGGAGCCGCGGGCGCGGTGAAGCCGGGGGCAGCCGCGGGCGGGGCGAAGGCGTCGCTCTGCAGGGAGGTCATGGTCGCCTGGTCGTGCATGGACGGCGGCTGCACGGGAGGCTGATCCTGCGGCTCCGGCTGCTGCTTCTCCAGCGAAGTGCGGTGCTCGGGCGGCGCCCACGGGTTGTGGTCGCCCCCCGGGACGCCACTCGGCTGCGCTCCGTCGCTCACTGGCATGTCCCCCTCGATCGTTCGTGCCGCCATGCTAAGGCCTCGCCGCCCCGCCCTCGCGGCCCGGCCCCACCAAGGTCACCAGAGCCCCGACGCCGGACCCCGGCAGGCACATCCACAGACATCCACAGACAGCACCTCCGCCACGTGACCGACCCGCCGACCGGGCGCCCCCGCGCCGATCGCCCCACGCCCCCACCCCTCGGACCACACCCGGCGCCGGCACCGGCCGCACCGCCCCGCCCTCGCGGCCCGGCCCCACCAAGGTCACCAGAGCCCCGACGCCGGACCCCGGCAGGCACATCCACAGACATCCACAGACAGCGCCTCCGCCACGTGACCGACCCGCCGACCGGGCGCCCCCGCGCCGATCGCCCCACGCCCCCACCCCTCGGACCACACCCGGCGCCGGCACCGGCCCGCCGCTGAGCGGTCCGCACTCGCCGCACGCCTACGATGTCGTCCGTACCACGATCAGCCGATCACCCGCGCCGCGCCCGCACCGGGCCGCCGACGCCCTGCTCGGGGAGGACCCCATGACCGACAGTTCCGTACCCGCCGTCGGCACGGCCGACCGCGATCTGCGGACCTTCATCGCCGGACTGCCCAAGGCCGAACTGCACGTGCACCACGTCGGCTCCGCCTCCCCGCGCATCGTCTCGGAACTGGCCGCCCGGCACCCCGACTCCAAGGTGCCGACGGACCCCGAGGCCCTCGCCGACTACTTCACCTTCACCGACTTCGCGCACTTCATCGACGTATATCTGTCGGTCGTCGATCTCATCCGCACCCCCGAGGACATCCGGCTGCTGACCTACGAGGTCGCCCGCGACCTGGCGAGGCAGCAGGTGCGCTACGCCGAGCTGACCGTCACCCCCTTCTCCTCCACCCGGCGCGGCATCGACGAGCTGGGCTTCATGGCGGCGATCGAGGACGCCCGCAAGTCGGCCGAGGCCGAGTTCGGGACCGTACTGCGCTGGTGCTTCGACATTCCCGGCGAGGCGGGGCTGGAGTCCGCCGAGGAGACGGCACGGCTGGCCACCGACGACCGGATCCGGCCGGAGGGACTGGTGTCGTTCGGGCTCGGCGGGCCCGAGATCGGCGTGCCCCGGCCGCAGTTCAAGCCGTACTTCGACCGGGCCATAGCCGCCGGTCTGCACTCGGTCCCGCACGCCGGCGAGACGACGGGCCCGGACACCGTGTGGGACGCGCTCAACGAACTGCGCGCCGAACGCATCGGGCACGGCACCAGCTCCGCGCAGGACCCGAAGCTGCTCGCCCATCTCGCCGAGCGGCGCATCCCGCTGGAGGTCTGCCCGACCTCGAACATCGCCACCCGCGCGGTTCGCACCCTGGACGAGCACCCGATCAAGGAATTCACCCGGGCCGGGGTGCTGGTGACGATCAACTCCGACGACCCGCCGATGTTCGGCACCGACCTCAACAAAGAGTACGCGGTGGCCGCCCGACTGCTCGACCTGGACGAGCGGGGCCTCGCCGACCTCGCGAAGAACGCCGTGGAGGCGTCGTTCCTGGACGCCGCCGGCAAGGCCCGGATCGCGGCGGAGATCGACACGTACACCAGTACCTGGCTCGCCTCCTGACACGGCCCACAAGGGGGCGCCCCCACAATGGGGGTCATGCAGACCGTGACCGCCGTGGCCCATCGCGGCGACCCCTACCGTGTCCGTGAGAACACCATCGACTCGCTGCGTTCCGCGCTCGACCGGGGCGCGGACGCGGTCGAGATCGACGTACGGCTCACCCGCGACGGCGTCCCCGTGCTGCTGCACGACGAGACGCTGGAGCGGCTGTGGGAACTCGGCCGGCCGCTCGGCGCGCTGTCCGCGGAGCAGGTGCGCGGGCTCACGGCGGGCGGTGTGCCGACGCTGGCGGAGACGCTGGCCGCGACCGGCGACTGCCGGGTGATGGTGGACCTGTGCGGGCGGGTCGAGCGGCGGATGGTGGACCGGGTCATGGACGTGGTCCGGCAGAGCGGGGCCCAGGACCGCGTCTACTACTGCGCGGGCGCGGAGGCGATGCTCGCCGTCCGCGCCGCCGACCCGGCCGCCGAGATCGCGCTGACCTGGACGAGCCTCGCCCCGCCCCGGCCCGCGCTGCTGGACGTGGTCCGCCCGCGCTGGCTCAACTACCGCTTCGCCCTGGTGAGCCGGGAGCTGGCGGCGCGGGTCCACCACGACGGCTATCTGCTGTCCGTCTGGACCCCGGACACCCGCCGTTCGATGAGCCGCCTGCTGGACCTGGGCGTCGACTCGATCACAACGAACCGGGTCGACGTCCTGCACGCCCTGCGCAACGGCGGCGGCATCGGCGGCACGGGCAGCCGTTAGGAACCGGCGATCCCCATGGCTTGGAGGATGCCGTGCTGGCTGGCTCTCGCTCAGCGCACGTCGACCGGCCCCTCCCTCAGCGCGCCCGCACCCCGACTCGCCGCCCAGCGTCGGGATGGCCGCGCAGGAGCGCTACACCCGTGAGCGCTGAGGCACCGTCGACGCGTCGGCCGGGGTGGCTCGGGTGAGGTACTGCGGGACGGGCGCGGAGTCCTCGCCGGTGTCGCGGACCAGGCCGTAGCGGATGGCGCCCTGGGCGGGACCGGTCGTGAGGTCCTTCTCGACCGCGGCCCAGGTCGTCGGGAACACGCTCAGGGGCGGCGAGATCTGCCAGTCCGGCCAGGCGTTGAGGACGGCGACCGCGGTGTCGCCGTTGGCCCTGGTGCCGCCGATCCGCCAACGCCGGGCGTTCTGGTGGGCGGCGTGGCCGTCGTTGTAGAGGATGCGGTAGTCCTGCCCGGAACCCGTTCCGCGGTAGCCGGTGGCCTGCGGGCGGGCCTGCCAGGTGCTCTGCGCGTGCGGATTGGCGGTGAGCCGCTGCCGGCCGGCCAGCCAGGGGTCCCGGCCCGCGGCGACGCGGACCTTGGCACGGTGCAGGTCGCCGGCGTTGTGCAGCATGCCGGGGTGGGCGAACGCCCCCTGCTTCGCCGGCGCGGTCTGGGCCGCGTCGGCCTCGGCGCCGGAGAACGCGGCGATCCCACCGCCGAGGGCTCCGGCCGCCGCGAGCCCGCCGCCGAGAGTGAACAGGCCCCGGCGGCTGAGGCGGTGCTTGTTGGCGCGCTTGTGGGTGGGGGTGGGCATGTGGGGTGGCTCCGTGCGTGAGGAAACGGTGGCGTACGCGGAGACGGGACGGAGAGGGCGGCGATAACAGTTTTTTGCCCGACGGCGATCCGCCCGCCTCTCCCGTAGGGGCGATCCCGTACAACCCACCACCGCCGAGGGGATTTGCCAGGGGTGACACAAGGGTCGGGCACCCTCCTCGGCGACGATCCGGGCGAGGGCGCGGCGCCAGAGGATGATCACGTCTCTTCACCACCGCAACTCGAAGTCCTCAAGGAGCCCCGCATGCGCCACGCCAGCCGCTCGACCCTCCTGGCCGCCGGTCTCGTCGTCGCCCTGGGCGCCGGCCCGCTGGCCGCACCCGCGTTCGCCGTACCCGCCTCCGCCGCGCCCGCCCCGGTGGCCGGGAGGGCCGCGTCGGCGGGCCTGGACGCCGACGCGCTGCGCGCCGCGCTCGCCGGGCTGCCCGATGCGGACGCCACCGCGGCGCTGGTCCGGGTCGGCGGCAGCGACGGCGGCTGGCGGGGCAGTGCGGGCGTGCACGACCTGGCGAGCGGCCGGGCGGCGGACCCGGACGCCGTCTTCCGGGCCGGTTCGACCACCAAGGTGGTGACGACGGCAACCGTGCTGCGCCTGGCGGCCGAAGGCCGGGGCGACCTGGACACCCCGGTCCAGCACTACCTCCCCGGACTGCTCACCCCGGCCTTCAAGCCCGTCTCCGTACGGCAGTTGCTCAACCACACCAGCGGCATCCAGGCGGGCGACGGCTGGGGCGACGACTTCCAGGACCAGTACGCGCACCGCTTCGACACCCTCACCCCCGCCCAGGTGGTGGCCTCGGCGGTGGCGAAGGGCCCGGAGTTCGACCCGGGCGACCGCCAGGACTACCTGAACATCAACTACACGGTCCTCGGCATGCTGATCGAGAAGGTGACGGGGGACTCGTACGCCGAAGAGGCCACCCGGCTGGTCCTGCGCCCTGCCGGCATGCATCGCACGTACTTCCCGGGGACCGACCCGTGCATCCACGGCCCGCACAACCACGGCTACCAGAAGGTGACCCGCGCCGACGGGACCGTGGAGTTCGTGGACGTCACGGAGTGGAACCAGGCCGACCGCTGGGCCGCCGGCGACATGATCTCCACGACCGCGGACCTGGAGCGGCTGGTCACGGCACTGTTCCGAGGCCGGATCGTGCCCGAGCCGCAGCTGCGGGAGATGTTCACGGTACCGAAGGTCAAGGAGGGCGAGGCGAGCTACGCCGCCGGGCTGCAGCGGTTCGTGTACGAGGGCAGGGTGTACTGGGTCAAGTCCGGTGCCCGCTACGGCTACAGCACCGCGATCGCCGCGACCCGGGACCTGAGCCGCACCCTCGTGTACTCGGTGAACTCGACCGACGCCAAGGGAGAGGAGACGAACCCGGTGGCCCAGCGGATCGTGCTGGCGGCCCTCAAGCAGCCGTGAGCGCCTCCAGCCGCTTGATCTTCCGCCGTACGACGTACAGCGGGACGGCCCCGAACACCCCGAAGGACATGTCGATCAGCGACCACCAGAAGGGGATGCCGCGGATCGGTCCGCACACCAGGGCGAGCGGGACGATCCCGGCGCAGGCGATCATCGCGAACTCGACGACCCAGATGTTGCGGACGGGGTCGCGGTACGGCCCGTAGAAGGCGACGGCGATGACCAGGTGGGCGAAGGCCAGCCAGTCGGTGCCGTAGAGCAGGAACGGGTAGTCGGCGTCGGCGGTGTCGAGCCCGTCCCGCACCCGGGAGATCCAGGCCATCAGCCCGGGCAGTCGGTCCGGCACGGACAGGGCACGCAACGCGCTCTCGGTCCAGCGCAGTTCGTGCACCAGGGGGAAGGCGGTGGCCCCGCTGAGGACGAGGCACACCACGAAGGAGACCAGCCAGACGCGAATGCCCTTGAGCAAGGCGGCTCTGTCGCTCATGGGAGGAGCGTACGCCCAGAGTTGAACGCGTTCAAAAAGACCCCTCCTCCCCCTCCCCTACTCCAGCGGGTCGTCCAGCGGCACCTGCCACATGCCCGGCAGATGACCGTCCAGCTCGCCCGGTTCGAAGCGGCACATGCCGACCGCGTGCCAGAACTCGCCGGTGACGTCTCCCTCGTACTTGTAGCCGCCGGACGCGGACAGCGCCGCCCAGCCGCCGGGCATGCCGACCAGGGTGACCCGCAGGGTGGCCGGGCCGTCGGCGGGCACGTTCCACAGCCGTACGGTGCCGTCCTCGCCGCCACTGGCCAGCAGCGAGCCGTCGGGGCTGAAGGCCACGGCGAGGATCCGGCCGGTGTGGCCCCTCAGCCGAGCCGTCTCCCGGCCGGTGTCCGGGTTCCACAGGCGGACGGTCCGGTCGTCGCCCGCCGTCGCCAGCAGCAGCCTCGACGGATGCACCACCGCCGTCCAGAGCTTGCCGGTGTGGCCGGTGAGACGGTGGCCGATCTCGCCGTTCCGCCAGATCACCGCCGTACCGTCCCAGGAGGCGCTGGCCAGCCAGGAGCCGTCGGGCGCGAAGGCCACGGCGTACACCCGGTCGTCGTGGCCGGCGAGTTCGGCGGTGATGCGGCGGCCGTCCATGTCCCAGATCCGCACCTTGCGGTCGTCGCAGCCGGTGGCCAGGGCCGTGCCGTCGGACCGGAAGGCGATCGCGCGGACCCGGCCGTAGTGCTCGGTGATGGTGGCGACATGCGCCCCGGTGGCGCGGTACCACAGTCGGACCGTGTCGTCGTCGTTGGCCGTGGCCAGGAGTTCGCCGTCGGCGCTGAACGCCTCCGCCCACACATGGTCGGTCTCGACGTCCAGTTCGCGCTGGTACTCGCCGGTGGCCGCGTTCCACAGATAGAGGTCGCCGTCACTGCTCGCGGTGGCCAGCAGGGGCCCGGCCGGGCCGAACGCCGCCGACACCAGGCGGTCGCTCTGGCCGGTGAGTTCCCGCAGCCGGCGGCCGGAGGTGGCGTCCCACACGCGGACCACGCCGTCGTTGCCGCCCGCCGCCAGCATCGAGCCGTCGGCGCTGAAGGACAGCGTGCCGACGCGCCGCC
Source organism: Streptomyces sp. NPDC007856 (assembly GCF_042868225.1). Classification (NCBI taxonomy): domain Bacteria; kingdom Bacillati; phylum Actinomycetota; class Actinomycetes; order Kitasatosporales; family Streptomycetaceae; genus Streptomyces; species Streptomyces sp. NPDC007856. The sequence continues at coordinate 106,123 of NZ_JBIAEC010000009.1, forward strand.
CGTGGCCGCGCAGGATGCGCCGGCCCTGGCCGGTGGCCGGCTCCCACAGCCGTACGACACCGTCGTTGCCGCCGGTCACCAGCAGCGCGCCGGGGCCCTGGACGGGTGTGTCGCCGTGCGGACGGAACTTGCACACCCACACCGAGCCGCGGTGCTCGGCGGGCTGCCGGTGCAGCGGCGCCGCGACCGGGTCGGCCTCCGGGTCGACCCCCCACACCCGGACCACCCCGGCGCTGTCCCCGGCGGCGAGCAGCCCCCCGTCGGGGTCGAACAGCACCTGGTACACGGCCCCGCGGCAGCCACCGAGCAGCCCGGCACAGCGCCCGCCGGCCAGGTCCCACAGCCGTACCTCCCCTTCGGTGTCCCCGGTGACCAGCAGGGCGCCGCCGGGGTGGAAGTCCAGGGTGTAGACCCGGCCGGAGTGCCCGGTGAACTCGTGCCGCGGGGTGCCGGTGGCGAGGTCCCACACCCGGACCGTGCCGCCGTCCCGGTCGTCGCCCTGGTCGGTGGTGGCCAGCAGGGTGCCGTCCGGGCTGAACCGCGCCCGGTACACCGCGCCGCGGTGGCCGGGCAGTTCGCCGGTCCGCCGCCCGCTCCGCAGGTCCCACAGGCGTACGGCGCCGGAGGCGTCCCCGGTGACCAGGATGCTGTCACCCGGCCCGAACGCCACGGTGTAGACGGGCGCGCAGTGGCCGGGCAGCCGGTGCAGCGGGGTGCCCGAGGCGGTGTCCCAGACGGTGACCACGCCGTCGGCGTCGCCGGTGGCCAGCAGGGCGCCCTCGGCGTCGAGGACGACCGGCCAGACGCCGTCGGCGTGGATCTCCAGCCGGTGCGGGCAGCGGCCGGAGACCGGGTCCCACAGGCGTACGGTGCCGTCGGAGCTGCCGGTGGCCAGGACGCGGCCGCGGAACTTGACGGCGTAGACCCGGCCGGTGTGGCCCTGCAGGGTGCGCAGCGGGATGCCGGTGGCGGCCTCGCAGACCAGGACGCCGCCGTCCTCGCTGCCGACGGCGAGCAGTTCGCCGTCGGGGCTGTAAGAGATGGGTTCGGGCAGCCGGCTGGTGCGCATGTCGAAGCCGTACGGCACACCGACCGCGGAGGGCCGGAAGCCGGAGTCGACGGCCATGCCGGGCGCGATCGCCGCGGTGGCCAGCTCGGGGCTGCGGTCCAGGGGGCCGGTGGTCGCCGCGATCAGCGCCGCCCGCCGCCACCGGCCGCCCTCGACCCGGGCACCGGTCAGGTCGGTGCCGATCAGCCGGGCCCTCCTGAGGTCGGCGCCGCGCAGGTCGGCGCCGGTCAGATCGGCGCCGTCGAGCCGGGCGCCGACCAGGCGGGCGCCGCGCAGCACGGCGCCGGAGAGGTTGGCGCCGACCAGCCGCGCGTCGGTGAGGTCGGCGCGGGTGAGGTCCACGCCGGAGAAGTCGCGGTGGGACAGGTCCTCCCCGGCCAGGGCGGCGCCGCGCAGATCGGTGTGGGCGGGCACGCGGAGCCGGCTGAGGATCTTCACGGCGTTGGCGCGGGCGGCGTCCGCCGCGGTGTCCGAGGAAGTCCCGGACAGCTCCCGCTCGGCCCACGCCTGGCAGATCCGGTGGTCGGCGAGGTCGCACAGGAACTCCACGGCGAGCTGGCTGAGTTGGCGCCGGCCGAGCAGACCGCTGTCGCCGTCGGTGATCCTGCGGGCGCACTCCCGGGCGACCAGCCATTCCACCACCGAGCCGTGGATGAACCGGAACACACCGTCGTCGCTGCGCACCAGCAGGCTGCCGGAGCCGATGGCGTGGGCGGTCTGCGGCACCGACAGCCGGGCGTCCGCGAGCCCGGTCAGGGTCTCGGCGACATCGGTCAGCTCGTCGAGCCGCAGCGAGTCCTGGCCGCTCTCCCACAGCCGCAGGGCGAGCGCGGTGACCGCGTCCCACAGCTGGTCCAGGCTGAGCCCGGGCGCCCGGCCGGGGCTGCCGCTGCCGCGCTGCGCCTCGAAGCCCAGCCAGGCGGTGAGGACCTCCTCGTACAGCCCGGCGGGGCTGAGGGCGCGCCCGGCGCCGGCGACCGCGCGCAGCCGGTCGTCGTCCAGGTCGGCGACGAAACCGAGCAACCGTGGGTTGCGGCACAGGGCGAGCAGGTCGGGGATGGCGTCCAGCAGCCGGATCCGGTGGTCGGCGGCGCGGTCGTCACCGTCGTAGCGGTTGACCAGGTAGGCGCGGATCTGCCGCGGGCTGAACTCCTGGACGGCCAGCACCCGGCGGTGCGGGAGCAGCCCGACGCGTTCGCCGAGCGCGGTGAGCACCTGGCCCTGGGAGCGGAAGTGCTGGGTACGGCTGGACACCACGATCTTGGCGCTGTCCACGGCGGAGTCCAGCAGCACCTGCAGCCGCTCGGCGGCGCGGTCGTACGTCACCTGGTTCACGAGTTCGTCGAAGCCGTCGAAGAGCAGCACGATCCGCCCCTGCTGGAGCATGTAGCGGAAGGCCCGCAGATCGATGTTGTCGACACCGTGGGCGGCGAGGTGCGCGGCGACGAGACCCTCGAACGAATAGGCCCGGTCCAGGGCGTTCAGCTCGATCAACAGCGGCACGAGGTGCGGCAGTTCGCCGGGGATCCGGCGGGCCAGCTCGCGCAGCGCGAAGGTCTTGCCGTGCCCGAAGTCGCCGAGGAGCAGCAGGAAGCGCCCCTGGTCCGAGTCGAGCAGCCGCAGCATCTCGTCGACCAGCCCGTCGCGGTCCTCGGCGTCGAGGCGCTCCACCTCCCGGTACCGCTGCGGCAGATACATGCCCGGGGGATAGCGGGGATCGGTGCGCAGCCGCTCGCTCTGCCCGGCGACATAGCCGCGCAGGTCCAGCAGCCCCTGGAACTCGGTGAAGCTGCGCACCCGCACGCCCCGCCGGCGGGCCGCGTCGCGCAGCTCCCGGGCGGGCGGCGGCCCGTCGTGCACGAGTTCGGCCTCCGCCTCGGCGTCGGCGGCGTGCACGAGCGCCACGAACCGGTCGACGTCCTGCGCGGTCGGGGTGCCGGTGTGGACCGCCACCCGCTGCTGCCGCACGAAGCCCGACTGGCTCCAGGTGACGAGCAGTTGCGGCACCGGCCCGTCCACCGGGCGGATCTGGGCGCCCTCGTGCCGGGTGCGGCAGACCTCGGCGACCCGGGCGAGCAGTATCTCGGCGGGGGTCTGCACGGCGCGCGGCTCGGGCTCGGCGGCGGGCACGGGAGTGCCGTCGCGGTCGTCGGCGGGCGCTGCCTGAACGCCGAAGGCCCGGTCGGCCCGCCGCCACTGGACCGCCCGCCGCCGCGGCTCCCCCGGCCCCTGCCAGACGGCCAGCCCCTCCCGGCCGACCCGCACCAGCTGGTGCGCACCGGGCCGCCCTGCGCCGATCACCGGCACCTCGCCGGAGGCGGTGGCCAGGTCGGGCAGCGACGCGCCGGGCTCGGCGGGACCGTGCAGGAGCAGATGCAGCCGCGGCCCGGTCAGCCGGGTCAGCACATCGGTGTCCCGCAGCGGACCGGCACCGTCCAGGGCGGCCGTACCGGCACGCCGCACGCCGGGGGCGGTCACGCGGGCGGCACCCGGCGAGTGCCGCACCACCCCGATCCTCAGCCACCCCTCGGTCTCATGGGGCCGCAGCGCCTGCGCGAACCAGGCGGCCTGCTCTCGCCCGACCATGCCGTACTGGTCGTCGCGCCGATGGCTGTACGCCATGGAGGAGTTGAGCCCCGCGACCACGGTGTGCAGCTCCGGCACGGGAAAGAGGGTCCACGGCTGGTCGCTGTCGAAGACGACGTCGAGCCCCTGATACAGCTCCTGGAACAGCCGGGCGAAATGCCGCCACTTGGGCCAGTACGGCGGCCGGGGCGGCATCTCGTCGGCCTCGCACGTGCTGAAGTAGGCCTGGCAGGCGGCCTGGTTGACGTCCTGGCCGCCGGGGACGAGGGCGACCCGGTGCGGTTCCAGCCCGAGCAGCGCCCGCAGCCCGGTGAGAAAGGCGAGGGCCTGCTCGAACTCGCGCCGGCTGCCGGAGGCGGTGAGATCCCCGGTCACGACCAGCAGATCGGGCGAGGGCGCGCCGGAGTCCGCCAGCTCGACCAGATCGCCCCAGATGGCCGCCTGCAGCTCGGCGGGATCCTGCCCCCGGCCGAAGGCGGGCCCGGCCAGCTGGAGCACGGTGACCGCGTCCTGCTCGCGGACCGCTCCCGACACCCGCGGGTACGACGGCGGCGCTGCGGGTCTACGGCGCCCCGCCCACCCGGGGCCGCCCAGCGGCCGCCCGGGACTCGGCGCCGCCGGGGCGGCGGCCACGGGACGGCCGTTCGCACCCCCCGGGTAACCGGGCGCCAGGCTGGGCCGGGCCCGCCCGTCAAGGGCCTGCCGGACCCGCGCGAGCAGGAGCTCCCGGGCCGCCGCCGGATCGGTGACCGGCACCAGGTCCACATACGTGATGGTGGCGAGCAGCCCCTCCACCGGGATGTCCTCGACCCGCACGGTGATCAGCCGCCGCTCCGGCGCGTCCGGGTCGGCGCGCAGGGCGGCCTGCCACTCCATCCGCCCGTACCGCGACCGCTCGTAGTTCCTGGACAGTACGGCGATGACGGCGGCGGACTCGCTCACGCCCCGGTCCATGAAGTCGACGAAGTTCGTGCCCGGCACGAAGTCCCAGGCCTGCAGGACCGTCCGGTACCCGGCCTCCTCCAGCATCCAGGCGATCCAGGACGCCCAGCGTTCGTCGGCGGGTGAGTAGCTGATGAAGAAGTCCAATGGCCCGGTGTCCCCCGGGGTGTTCTGTCGAGCCACCATGTATTGAATGATGCCGTGAAAAGAGAGGCGAACACCGGTCGTTTCCAGGCGTTCGACAGCGCCCTGGTCACAGCGCCGCACAAACGTGCGACCCTTCCAACCGTGCGTGCCTTATTGCTGCGTCTGCATGTCCTCGACCGGGTGGCGATCGGTCTGCTGGCGACCGGACTGCTGTGCGTGGCCACGGGACTGCTTCCGACGGGTTCCGCGTCCGACGCGATGACCCGCATCGCCCCGCTGCTGGCCTTCCTCGGCACGGTCATCGTGCTGGCCGAACTGACCAGCAGGGCCGAGGTGTTCGACGTGATCGCGGCACGGGTGGCGCGGGCGGGGAGGGGCAGCCATCCGCTGTTGTTCCTGCTGTGCGTGCTGTTCGCGTCGGTCACGACGATCGCCCTCAACCTCGATACGACGGCCGTCCTGCTGACTCCGGTGATGCTGGCGCTCGCCTCCCGGGTGGGCATCGCGCCGGTGCCGCTGGCGATGACGACGGTATGGCTCGCCAACACGGCGAGCCTGCTCCTACCGGTGTCCAACCTGACGAACCTGCTGGCCGCCAACCGGGTCGCGCTGTCCCCGCTGGGCCTGGCGGGCCGGATGTGGGCACCGCAACTCGCTGCGCTGGCCGTGACGATGGCTTGTTTGTGGCTGTTCTTCTGGCGGCGGGGGCGGCGTGGGGGGCCGGTGGTGGACGGGTCCGGATTGATGCCGGACATGGCGGTGTCGGGCCCGGGTGCGGCACGAGCGGCGGACGTACGGGCGGACACCGCCGACCGCTATGTTCCGCCCGCTGTGCACCGCCCCGCCGACCCGGTGCTGTTCCGGGCCTGCGCACTCGCCTGCGCCGGCTTTCTGCTGGCCATCCTGGTGGCCGACGTGCCGCTGTGGATGGCGTCCGGCACGGCGGCGCTGGTCGCCGTGGTCGCGTTCGGGGTACGGCAGCGGTCCGCACTCAGGCTGACGCTCGTACCATGGCGGCTGCTGGTGATGGTGCCGGGCATGTTCCTGGTGGTCGAGACGTTCGACGCGCACGGGCTGCACCATCTGCTGGCCTCGGCGGTCGGCACCGACGGCGGCACGCTCGGCCTGTTCCGCGCGGCGGCGGTCGGCGGCGGCCTGTCCAACGCCCTCAACAACCTGCCGGTCTATCTGGCCGGGGAGGCGGCGGTTCCTGTCGGAAACCACGACCAACTGCTGGCTCTGCTCGTCGGCACGAACGCCGGACCGGTGATCACACCATGGGCGTCCCTGGCCACGCTGCTCTGGTACGAGCGGTGCCATGCGTACGGCGTCCGGGTGCCGGTCCGCCGGTTGATGGGGACCGGCGCGGTACTGGCGGCGTGCACGGTGGGGGCGGCGGTGGCTGCGCTGGCCGTGACGCGCTAGCCGTTCGTCTTCAGGGCACCGAGGAACGCCGACCAGGCGGGTGCCGAGAAGACGACGGCGGGGCCGGTGGGGTTCTTGCTGTCACGGACGGGGACATGGGTGGGGGCGCTGGTGTCGTCTACTTCGAGGCAGTCACCGCCGCTTTCACCGCTGTACGTTGACTTACGCCAGGCAGTTATCGGGTTCGTGCTCTCGCTGCGTCTCATGCTCGTAATCCTCCGCGACTGACCCGATCAACGCTAGGGACTTACGGTGCGACAATGCGTCGCCCAGCGCGTGATCGTAGACGTCCTCCAGCTCACGTACCGTTTCCTGGACTTCCCAGATACGCCCCGACTTCAGGCCTTCCACGTATGCCACGGGGGGCAGCTCCTCCAACCACATGAGCTTGACCGGGCCCTCAAGGAGGGCATGGGCGCCCGCCGTGAAGGGGAGCACGTGTACGCGGATGCGGCGGCTCTCGCCCAACTCCAGAATGCGCCGCAACTGCTCGCACATCACCTGAGCCCCGCCGATCATCTGGCGCAGGACCGCCTCGCCGAGCAGGACCGTCAGCCTGGGCGAGTCGAAGTTGTCCAGGATGCGGGCACGTTCAAGGCGGGTGACGAGCAGACTGTCACGCTTCACATCGCTCTTCGCCGGGTGACCGGAACTGAGCACCTCGCGGGCGTAATCCGGCGTCTGGAGGGAACCAGGCACCAGCACACCCGCGTACTGCTTGATGGCCACGGCCTGACTCTCCAGCTCTGCGGCCTCTGCGAAGTGCTCCGCCACCTTCCTGCCGTCCAGCGCCGGCAGGAACCGCTCGAAGAACCCGTCCGTGCCCAGCTCCCGGTCCAGCCGCCGCGCGTCCTCCACATCCGGCCTCCGCCGCCCCGCCTCGATATGGGCGATGTGTGTGCGGGACATCGCGACACGTTGGCCCAGCTCCTCCTGCGTGAGACCCGCCGCCTCCCTCCGTCGCCTGAGTTCCTCCCCGTACCGCACCCGCGAGATCGGATTGTCCTCGATGGCCACCCTTCACCTGTGCATGGATCGCCACGGATTGTGAAAGGCGCTGCAATGCACGACGAAGAAGACGGCTACGTCGGGGTGTTCCTCACGCTGAGGGTCTCCCGGGACGGTGGCCGGACGTAGGGGCCCAGGGTGACGTACCGGCCGCCGAAGAACGCCGCGCCGTTGGGCCTGTCGGGGCGGTTTCCGCCGTGTGAGTGTCCTCGGTGCCGGGAGAGAAAGGGCTGACGAGGTCGAGGAGGTGCGGCAGGAGTTCCGGGCGCCCGGCGACGAAGGAGCGCCCGGTGTCAGGGCCGCCGTAACCGCCGCCGAACTCCGCGCCGTCGAGGTGCCGTAGGGAGATGCCGGCCTCGCGGGCGAGCAGCGCACCGGCGGGGAGGTCAATGGCTTCGGCGCGGTAGCCGACGAAGCCGTCGATGTCCCCCCGGGCCAGCATCGCCCAGGCCACCAGGGGCGCCCAGAGTTGGAGCAGGCGCCGGGAGCGGAGTTCGAGGGTGTGCCTGAGGGAGCAGGCCAGGGGGTCGTCGCGGGAGACGGCGTGGCCCTGGGTCCAGGCCAGCAACGGACCGGCGGCGGGGAGCGGACGGCCCTGCGCGGGGGCGGCGAGGCGTCCGCCCGGGCCGTGGGCCCCACCGCCCCGCAGCGCGGACCACGTACGGCCGGTCATCGGGTCGTGGACGACCCCGACCACCGGTGTGTCATCGACGCACAACGCGATGCCGACGACGTACACGGCCAGCCCGATCACCACGTTGTTGCTGCCGTCGAGCGGATCGATCAGCCAGGTGCGGCCCCCGCCGTCCCCGACCAGTTCACCGGACTCCTCGGCGAGGATCCGGTCGCGCGGGAAGCGGTCCCGGATCCGCCCGACCACCAGTCGCTCGGCCGCGACGTCCAAGTCCGTGACCACGTCGCCGAGTTCGCCCTTGGGCCGGGCGGCGAAGCCGTCGGGGAAGCGGGACCGCAGCAGCGCCCCGGCCTCCTCGGCGGCGCCGACGGCCGTACGGTGCTCGGCGTCGTAACCGGCCGGCGAGGACCGGGGGTCAGGGTTCGGGCTCATGGATCCTCCTGAGGGCGGCCCGAGCGATCCGGGCGGTCTGGGTCGCGTCGCAGGTCCGGCGGACCATGCGGTGCCCCGGGGCGGACGGCGGGCCCAGGGAGAGGTCCACCCGGCCGGGCAGGGTCCGGCCCAGGACCAGGGTGGCGGTGGGGCGGCCGTCCGGCACCACACTGGTGTGGAATTCACCCGCCGGGAGGGCGTAGCTCTGACCCCGCGCACTGGTCTGGCGCACGCCGGGCCGGCAGCGCACCAGCCGCTCGGTGGGCCGTAGTTCGTCCACGCCGGACGGGTCGCTGAGCACTTCGAAGACCCGGTGGGTGGGGTCGCCGGGGTCGTCGTCGATGTGCACCCGCCGGTTGTCGAGTTGCCCGTACAGCACGGTGCTCGTCAAGTCCCAGCTGTGGCAGTGCACTTGGGGTACGGAGTCGTCGGGCTGCGCCTCCGGTGTGCCGAAGACGTGGACGCAGACACCGTCGCCGCCGTCGCGCAGGATGGGCAGGCAGACGAACCCCAGTGGATGGCGTACCGCGCGCAGGGTGCGGCGGCCGGAGACGATCAGGTCGAGTTCCGATGCGGCGTGTCGTGTCAGCTCGGCGGTGGCGTACCGCCGGGCGGCCCGTTCCAGGGCCGGGTAGTCCATGGTCCTTCCCCCTCGGTCCCCCTGGGTCCCCTTGGTTCCCCGTGGCCGGAACACGGCGCTCGCTCACCTGCGGTACGGGTTCTCCGCGCGCAGCGCCTTGTCGATGATGTCGCCGACGTCACGGTCGGTGAAGCTCGGCGGAAGCGGCAGGCCGAGCCGGTCGAGCAGGCGTCTGACCTCGTCGACGGTCGGTTCGTCGGCGAGCGGGACGGCCTCGCGCAGGTCGAGCTTGACGGCCTGTTCCCGGCTCTGGTGCAGCTCGGTGACGTAGTAGTCGTAGAGCGGGCGGTCGTGCTCCACGCAGAGGCCGACCCGGCTGGGGTCGTCCTGGGTGATGATCAGGCAGCTGTCCGACAGGTCGAACCGCAACGCCGGTGCGACGGAGGACAGATGGACGTCGACCTCCAGGGTGTCCAGCCGCTGCCGGTGCCAGCTCGCGGCGACGACGGTGGCGTACGCCTCCTTGCGGGTGCGCTCGACGGTCCACTCGGCGTCACCGGGGCCGGAACCGAAGGTGCTGCGGAACCGCGCGTAGGCGGCGCACACCTGCTCGTCGGCGGGATTGACGATGTCGATCTTCATGCTGAGGGAGCGCCGCTGCCGCTGTGCCTCCAGCACGCACTCGGGCAGCGTGACCGCGCGCAGGTAGGTACCGGTGCCGCCCTTGAACACCCAGCGGGTGGTGGTGCGCCGGGCCCGCTCGTGCGCGAGGGCGACCTCGGCGCCGGAGAGGGTGCGCACCATCGCCAGGTCCTCGATGGCCCGGCTCGTCCCGGCGGTCGCGGCGCGGATGTCGGCCATCCGACGGCGGCGTTCGGTGAGGGAGCCGTACACCAGCGCCGCGAGCACCAGCAGGGTGGCGCCCGAGACGATGTTGGTGTCCATGTTCTGGTTGAGGACGTCCATCAGCCCGACGACGAGGGCGACGGCGATCGCGACGATCCCGTCCGCGTTCCGGACCGCCCAGGCGATCGCATCCTCCAGCCGGCGCCCGGCTCCCTGCGGTGTACTGCTCGTCACGTCCACCCTCCCCCGACGGTGGCTTCCATCGTAGGAGCACGGAGGGATGGTCAGCCATGCGTCAATCGGCCGTGAAATGCCATGGCACAGTCGGTGGCGTACCACCCGAACGGAGACATGTCGGTCCGTCAGATCCGGTACGGTGACGCCCATCATGCAGACAGGCGGAAGGCGAGTTGCACTTCTGCCATGTCGCATCTCGCGATGCTCCGTTCTGCGCGGCCCGCCCAGCGTGCAGGTCGCTGACGTGCAGTCAAGTGCCCTTGTGCGCGCAACTAGTGAGGTATTCCCAGGCGATATGACTATCTGCTACATTGCACATTGGACCTTCAAGGTAGGGAGGTGGCGATCGTGAGCACTCCGAGCGCTGCCGTGCAGCGCCTACGTCTGAGGACGGAGTTGCGGAAGGCCCGGAACCAGGTGGGACTGACGCAGCGTGAAGTCGCCACCAAGATGTACTGGAGCCCGTCCAAGCTGATCAGGATCGAGGCGGGAGAGGTCGCGATCTCGGTCAACGACCTCAAGGCGTTGCTGAGCGAGTACGGGATGACCGATCGCCGCAAGGTCGACGAACTGCTGCAGTTGGCGCGCAGCAGCCGCAAGATGCCGTTCACCGAGTACCGGGACGTGCTGAGCAAGGAATTCCTGTCCTTCCTGGCTCTGGAGTCGTCCGCCGCGATCATCCGCGGGTTTCACTTCTTCGTTGTACCCGGGCTCTTCCAGACGGAGGAGTACATGCGGGCCATGGCCGCGGGAACCGGGCAGGCGACCTCGCCGGAACGCCTGGACCGGCTTGTCGAGGCCCGGCTGGCCCGGCAGGAGATCCTTGAGGGCGACGAGGGGCCCGAGCTGTTCCTGATCATGGACGAGTCGGTCATCCGCCGGCAGATCGGTGGCCCGAAGGTCATGCGGTCCCAGCTGGAGCGACTGGCGGACCTGAGCGCGCATCCGCGGATCACCATCCAGGTGCTCCCCTTCAGCGTGGGTGCGCACCGGGGCTTGATGGGGCCCTTCACGCACTTCGAGTTCCGTGAAGAGGGAATGCCGGACTCCGTCTATCTCGAGAACCCGAAGGGAGAGTCGTACTCGAGCAACGACCCGGAGGTCACCGGCCAGTATCTGGAGGTTTTCTGGGGTCTGGAGGACCAGGCGCTCGGGGACGACATCGGCACCTTTCTGCGCACCATGGCGGCCGATGTCGACGACGACGGCCCTGACCTGACACTGGCTGCGCCGGCCGAGGCCCCCTGACGGCGGCACAGCGAAACCGGAGGATCAGGAACGGCACGCAGGACGGCCACACCCCCGGACCCGGTGACGGGTCATCGGCCCCGACGCGTCGGACCGCGAGGCAAGGCGCTGCCCGCAGCCGCACCGCCGGCTGCGGTTTCTGACCAGGGATCACCGAGGTGGCCGATGGCAAGGTCGCAGGTTGGCGCGGGGTTCACCCGGCGCGGTCGGCGATGGGTGCGGGGGTGCGGGCATGGCAGGACGTAGGCGGGTGGACACCTGGATCCACATCTGCAACGAGATCATCCACGACGTACTGCCGTCCCGCACGCGCACGGTGCATCTGCTGTGGCTCGTCACCATCCCGCCGGTTGTGCTCGGTGGCTTCTTCACCGTGGTGTTCACGGTCCTGATCCCCGATCCGGGCCGCTGGCTCGGCGCGTTGGGCTGCGGCTTCGGCGTGCTGGTCACCGCGCGGTTGCGGCGGTGGCTCGGGCGTCGTACGCCGGCCCGCGAACTCATTCGAGCGGAAGCAGCAGTTCGCTCCGACGCCGCGCCCGATGCGTCAACGCCCGGTGAACCGCCCGGTGGAGGGAGTGCCCCCACCAACCCCCGGCCACCATGACGAGCGACGCTGCCAGGATTCCCAGCGGTGTCGAGTCGAACAGCCCGGCGGCACCGTATCCGGCGCCGTACGCCAGGGTGCCGGACACGATCACGTAGAGCGCCTGCATCCAGAGCAAGGACCGAGGAGAGGGAAAGGGAGCCGCACGCGTCATCGATCATCCCCTCGTGAGATGCCTCCCGTCAGCCTAGCGCGCCGCGCGCCGGAAGGAGTGGGTCCGGAACAGCCGGGTGCGTCACCGGCCACCGAACCGGCCATGTCGGGCCACCGCCCTCGGCGCGGCGCGATGTGTCATGTTCTTTCCCGCGAGGCATTGTTACGGTGAAGGACGAGTGCTGGTTTTCCGTTGTGCGATCACTCGGGCTGAGGGGGACGAGGGCCCGTAACCGGTCGACGGCAGGTGGCACCTCACCTCGCCGAGCCGGCCGGGTCGGCAGTCCCTCCACATGCGAGGCGGGGGAGGCGTGAGTGGCAGAGCCGTGGGCGTGGCGCAAGAGCAGTTTCAGTGACCTCGGAACGGACGACTGCGTCGAGGTCGCTTGCACCGGTGACCGGATCATGGTCCGTGACACCAAGGACAGGGACCACGCCACCCTTCGCTTCGCATCGGCCAGTTGGCGCGCCTTTCTGGCCCGAGCCGGGGCGTGGACCGAGGGCCAGGACCACCCTGTGCGCAGCGGTCACTAGAGCCCCACGATCCTGTTCCACCGCTTGGCGAACTCCACCCGCTCCGTGGAGGTGATGTCCCGGGCGATCACCAGGCGCTCGCGCATGGCGGAGTCCGGGAAGATCAGGGGGTTGTCGGCGAGGGACGCGGTGTCCTTGTCCTTCGAGGAGGCCAGGACGTCCTGGGCGGCGGGCACGGGGCAGACGTAGTTGACCCAGGCGGCGAGCTCCGCGGCGACCGCGGGGTCGTAGTAGTAGTCGATCAGGCGCTCGGCGTTGGCCTTGTGGCGGGCCCGGTTGGGGATCATCAGGGAGTCCGACCACAGCTCGGCGCCCTCCTCGGGGACGACGAAGCGGATGTCGGGGTTGTCGGCCTGGAGCTGGATGACGTCGCCGGAGTAGGCCTGGCAGGCCAGGACGTCCCCGCTGACCAGGTCCTTGGTGTAGTCGTTGCCGGTGAAGCGGCGGATCTGGCCCCGGCGCACCTCGCGCTCCACCTCGTCGCAGACGGTGTGGAAGTCGTCCGCCGTCCACCGGGTGATGTCCACGCCGTTGCCCTGCATGAGGAGCGCGAAGGACTCGTCCAGGCCGGACAGGAGGGTCACGCGGCCCCTGAGGTCGCTCGCCCAGAGGTCCTTGACGTGCCGGATCTCGCGGCCCAGCTTCTTGCGGTTGTACGCGATGCCGGTGATGCCCGACTGCCACGGCACCGAGAACCTGCGGCCCTTGTCGAAGGCGGGCGAACGGAGCAGCGGGTCCAGGCACTTGGCCACGTTCGGCTGGTGCGCCCGGTCCATCTCCTGGACCCAGCCGAGCCGGACGAACCGGGCGCACATCCAGTCGCTGGTGACGATCAGGTCGCGGCCGGTGGACTGATGGTTCATCAGCGCCGGGCTGATCTTGCCGAAGAACTCGTCGTTGTCGTTGATCTCCTCGACGTAGTCCACGGAGATCCCGGTGTGCTTCTCGAACGCCTCCAACGTGGGCCGCTTGTTCGGGTTCTTGTCATCGGTGTCGATGTACAACGGCCAGTTCGCCCAGGTCAGTCTCTTGTCCCCCGCGGACTCGTCGGCGACGGCCCGGTCACCGGGCGCGACATAGGCGGCGGGCACCCCGCAGCCGGCCAGGGCACCGAGCGCGGCGGTGCCGCCGAGTGCGCGCAGGAGGGAGCGGCGGGACATCGGCGACGTACGAGAGGAAGTCTGGGGCATCCCGGAAGGATGCCGTTCCGCCGCACGGACCGACAATCGACGCTGCGTCGAGCATGACTCCGGCTGTGAGACACCTTGTCGGTCACGGTCATCCGCCGTTGCCGGGGTACGGCAGCGAACGGCCGGGAAATCCTCCGGTTTCCGCAGGTGCCCCGGTCGTCTCCCAGCCGGACAATGACCGGATGTTGCCACGGGGTGAGCGGCGCCGCAGGGCGAGGGAGGAGCTGCCCGTTTCCAGGACCAGTTGACGGCGTTCGGCGAGATGCTGGCCGGGCATCCCTTCGCCGCCGACCGTCCGGGCACCACGCACGTGATGACCGTCGAGTACGCCCGTGCGCTGGACGCCTACGACAAGGCCACCGGGGAGGCCGCACGAAACCCGGCCCTGGCCAGGCGTGAGCTGGACGAGGGGCTCGCCGTGCTGAACCGGGTCAACGCCCGTCTCGTCGGGGCCCCACCGACCGAGAGCACGGCGGGGGCCGAACCGCGGGAGCGGGCAGCGCAGGCGAGGACGGCGCCGGCGATCACCCGGCCGAAGAAGGGAGCGCCGGAAAGAGCGGGGGACGACGGCGAGGCCCCTCGTACCCCGGCCGTCGGCGCGGCGAAGCCGCGGCTGAGGGATCGTTACGCCCCGGAGCAGCTGCTGCTGCGGGCAGCCCTCACCGTACTGGCCGTCTACTGCCTGCTCGTCGGCTTCCTGGCCGGCTGGGTGCAGGCGTTCGGCTGCCTGGTCGCCACCAATCTCGGAGGGCATGAGCCTGATGATGACGGGGCTGCTGGCGGGCATCGCGTGCGGCTCGGCGGCGGGAGGCTGGGCGGCGGAGCGCCTCTCCCGCACGGCCGCGTACGCCGTACCGGCGGTCGGCGCGGCTGTTGCCCTCGGGTTGGCTTCGCTCACCCGCGCGGGCGGGGTGCACTCGGGCTTGCCGGTGGCGGGTTCGTGTTGTGCACGGCCGCCTGGGAAAGCCGGCGTGCCCTGCGAGGGGGACGGGTCCTGGCCCGCTACTCCCGCACCGAGAGAGCCTTCTCCACCAGCACCCCGTGGGAACAGCACTACGTCCATGTGGACGCGGACGGCCGAGAGCTGACCTACCGGCGCGGAGTGCCCAGTGGTTCGTTCGCCCCGCTGCCGAGCCGCCGGCTGTGGCTCGTGGCGGGCAGGAACCCGGGGCTGATCACCTCCACGCAGCTCTTCCTCGCCCCGTTGCTGGTGCTCGCCGGCGCCCCCCGCCCCCTGTTCCTCGGCGGCCTCCGCTCACCCTGGCGGTCTTCCCCGGCGCGCTGATCGGAGCGCTGACAGGCCACCAGTGGTGAGCCGGCCCCCGGACGGGAAGGTGTACCCGTCCGGGGGCCGCTCAGCTGCTGTCGCCGGTGCCTACTCGCCCAGGGACGTCATCACGTGCTTGATCCGCGTGTAGTCCTCGAAGCCGTACGCCGACAGGTCCTTGCCGTACCCGGACTTCTTGAAGCCGCCGTGTGGCATCTCCGCGACCAGCGGGATGTGGGTGTTGATCCACACGCAGCCGAAGTCGAGCTTCTTGGACATGCGCATGGCGCGGGCGTGGTCCTTGGTCCACACCGAGGAGGCGAGGGCGTACTCCACGCCGTTGGCCCACTCCACGGCCTGGTTCTCGTCGGAGAAGGACTGGACGGTGATGACCGGGCCGAAGACCTCCTTCTGGATGATCTCGTCGTCCTGCTTGACGCCGGAGACGACGGTCGGCGCGAAGAAGTAGCCCTTGTCGCCGACCCGCTTGCCGCCGGCCTCCACGCGCGCGTGCGCGGGCAGCCGCTCGATGAAGCCCTCGACCTGCTTGAGCTGGTTGGGGTTGTTGAGCGGGCCGAAGAGGACGTCCTCGTCGTCCGGCTGACCGGTCTTGGTGTCCTCGGCGGCCTTGGCCAGCGCGGCCACGAACTCGTCGTGGATCGACTCGTGGACGAGGACGCGGCAGGCGGCCGTACAGTCCTGGCCGGCGTTGAAGAAGCCCGCCACGGAGATGTCCTCGACGGCCTTGGCGATGTCGGTGTCCTCGAAGACGACGACCGGGGCCTTGCCGCCGAGCTCCAGGTGGACCCGCTTGAGGTCCTTCGACGCCGACTCGGCCACCGACATGCCGGCGCGGACCGAGCCGGTGATCGAGGCCATCGCCGGGGTGTCGTGCTCGACCATCAGCCGACCGGTCTCACGGTCGCCGCAGACGACGTTGAAGACGCCCTTGGGCAGGACCGAGCCAATGATGTCGGCGATCAGGACGGTGGAGGCCGGGGTGGTGTCCGAGGGCTTGAGAACCACGGTGTTGCCGGCCGCGATCGCGGGGGCGAACTTCCACACGGCCATCATCATCGGGTAGTTCCAGGGCGCGACCTGCGCGCAGACGCCGACCGGCTCACGGCGGATGATCGAGGTCATCCCCTCCATGTACTCGCCGGCCGAGCGGCCCTCCAGCATCCGCGCCGCGCCCGCGAAGAAGCGGATCTGGTCGACCATCGGCGGGATCTCCTCGGAGCGGGTGAGCCCGATCGGCTTGCCCGTGTTCTCCACCTCGGCCGCGATCAGTTCCTCGGCACGCTCCTCGAACGCGTCCGCGATCTTGAGGAGGGCCTTCTGCCGCTCGGCGGGGGTGGTGTCGCGCCAGGCCGGGAAGGCGCGGGCGGCGGCCTCCATCGCGGCGTCCACGTCCGCCGTGCCGGACAGCGGCGCGGTCGCGTACGCCTCGCCCGTCGCGGGGTTGACCACCTCGGTGGTCCGTCCGTCGGCGGCGTCCCGGAACTCACCGTCGATGTAGTTGCGCAGACGACGCAGCTCGGTGCTCACTGCCGGCCTCCTGATCTGGTTCTTTCCGTCCACTCACTGAGACACCCACCCTAGCCGCCGCGCCCACGTTTTCAACACCCCCGCCGCCACGACTTCTGCGAAATCCGCACGACCAGGAGTCTCAAACAACGAATTTCATCGATCGGGGCTTGCGAAACTGTCGAGACCTCGTGCACAGTGAGGCCGTGGCCAGTCGAAGCGCAGACCAGAGGGACTCCACCCGCGAGTCCAGGAACGGCGGCACCCCCCAGTTGGATGCCGTCTCCCTCGCCATCATCCAGCAGCTCCAGGAGGACGGCCGCAGGCCGTACGCCGCGATCGGCAAGGCGGTCGGGCTCTCCGAGGCGGCCGTGCGCCAGCGCGTCCAGAAGCTGCTGGACCAGGGCGTGATGCAGATCGTCGCCGTCACGGACCCGCTCACCGTGGGCTTCCGCCGACAGGCGATGGTCGGGATCAACGTCGAGGGCGATGTCGAGTCGATCGCGGACGCGCTGACCGACATGTCGGAAGTCGAGTACGTGGTGATGACCGCGGGCTCGTTCGACATCCTCGCCGAGATCGTCTGTGAGGACGACGACCACCTGCTGGACGTCATCAACAAACGCATCCGGTCCCTGCCCGGAGTGCGCTCCACCGAAAGCTTCGTCTACCTGAAGCTGAAGAAGCAGACCTACATGTGGGGAACCCGATAACCGTGAGGACCCGATAACCGTGAGCACCAAGGACCTCAGCCGCACCGCGTACGACCACCTGTGGATGCACTTCACCCGCATGTCCTCGTACGAGAACTCCCCGGTCCCGACCATCGTCCGGGGTGAGGGCACCTACATCTACGACGACAAGGGCAAGCGCTACCTCGACGGTCTCGCGGGTCTGTTCGTGGTCCAGGCCGGTCACGGCCGTACGGAACTCGCCGAGACCGCGTTCAAGCAGGCCCAGGAGCTGGCCTTCTTCCCGGTGTGGTCCTACGCCCACCCGAAGGCCGTCGAGCTGGCCGAGCGCCTCGCCGACTACGCCCCGGGCGACCTGAACAAGGTCTTCTTCACCACCGGCGGCGGCGAGGCCGTCGAGACGGCCTGGAAGCTCGCCAAGCAGTACTTCAAGCTCAAGGGCAAGCCGACCAAGTACAAGGTCATCTCCCGCGCGGTCGCCTACCACGGCACCCCGCAGGGCGCCCTGTCCATCACGGGTCTGCCCGGCCTGAAGGCGCCGTTCGAGCCGCTCGTCCCGGGCGCGCACAAGGTGCCGAACACCAACATCTACCGCGCGCCGATCTTCGGTGACGACCCGGAGGCCTTCGGCCGCTGGGCCGCCGACCAGATAGAGCAGCAGATCCTCTTCGAGGGACCGGACACCGTCGCCGCGGTCTTCCTGGAGCCGGTGCAGAACGCCGGCGGCTGCTTCCCGCCGCCGCCCGGGTACTTCCAGCGCGTGCGCGAGATCTGCGACAAGTACGACGTGCTGCTCGTGTCGGACGAGGTCATCTGCGCCTTCGGCCGCCTCGGCACCATGTTCGCCTGCGACAAGTTCGGCTACGTCCCGGACATGATCACCTGCGCCAAGGGCATGACCTCGGGCTACTCCCCGATCGGCGCCTGCATCATCTCCGACAAGCTCGCCGAGCCGTTCTACAAGGGCGACAACACCTTCCTGCACGGCTACACCTTCGGTGGCCACCCGGTCTCCGCCGCGGTGGGTCTGGCCAACCTCGACCTGTTCGAGCGCGAGGGCCTGAACCAGCACGTGCTGGACAACGAGGGCGCCTTCCTGCAGACCCTGCAGAAGCTGCACGACCTGCCGATCGTCGGCGACGTCCGCGGCAACGGCTTCTTCTACGGCATCGAGCTGGTGAAGGACAAGAACACCAAGGAGTCCTTCAACGAGGAGGAGACCGAGCGCGTCCTGTACGGCTTCCTCTCCAAGGCGCTGTTCGACAACGGCCTGTACTGCCGTGCCGACGACCGCGGCGACCCGGTCGTCCAGCTCGCCCCGCCGCTGATCTCCAACCAGGAGACCTTCGACGAGATCGAGCAGATCCTGCGCGCGACGCTGACGGAGGCGTGGACCAAGCTCTGAGCCTGATTCCTCCGATCAGCTGATCTACCCCGGCCCCGGTGCCGTCCGTTCGAGTGAGAACGGCGGCCCGGGGCCGTGTGCTGTCCGGCCTCCCGGCGACGGCTGCCTAGCGTGCCAGTGACCGATCGGCCCAGCCTTCGTTCCCCCACACGAGGGATGAGGCACGGGAAAACGGATCAGAACGAGGTGTACGCCCATGGAGGCCGAGGCCCCGCCGGACAACGACGTGCTCTGGGCACGCTCCCTGCACTTCAGGCACCCCGACGGCTCCCCGGGACTCGCCGGGATCTCGCTCGGCGTGCGCGTGGGCGAGATCCTCGCCGTCACCGGCCCGCGCGGCAGCGGCAAGACGACCCTGCTGCGCTGTCTGTCCGGCCTGGTGCCGGTGGGCGGCGGCGAGGTGTGGTTCAACAGCACACCCCTGCACACCCTGGGCCCGATGCGCCGGGAACGGCTGCGCCGGAACCACTTCGGCTGGATCGACCCGGCGCCGGTGCTGGTCCCCGAGCTGAACGCCTGGGAGAACGCCGCGCTCCCCCTGATGCTGCGCGGCGCCGGCCGCCGTAGGGCCAAGGTCGCCGCGCTGGAATGGCTGGAACGGCTCGACGTCGGCGACCGGGCCCGCAACCGCCCGCGCGAACTCCGGCAGGCCGAGCGCCAGCGCGTGGCCATCGCCCGGGCGCTGGCCACGGCCCCCACGGTCCTCTTCGCCGACGAGCCCACGGCTCCGCTGCACCGCGCCGACCGCACCCATGTGCTGCGCACGCTCACCTCGGCCGCCCGCTCGCACGGCATCACCGTGGTCCTCGCCACACACGACTCCGACACCGCCGCCCTCGCCGACCGCACCGTGGCCCTGCTGGACGGCCGGCGTGTCAGCACCGTGCACCTGCCCGAAGCCCCCGAGACGGAAGGCCGCGCCGCGTGGTCGCTCTCCGTCTGACGGGGGCGGCCGGGCCCGCCGTCCAGCTGCGCCGCCTGCTGGTGGCCGCGGCGGCCGGCGGCACCGGCTTCCTCCTGCTCGCCTGCCTCGGCTACGCCGTGAACCACCCGGAGCACGCGGACGCCGCCGCGCTGCGGCTCGCCTGGTGCGCGGTGCCGCTCGCCGCGACCGTGTACTTCGCGCTGGCCGTCGCCCGCACCGACCCCGGCACCCGGCCGCGCACGGGGCTGTCCGCCGTGGGCCTCGGTCCGGCGCGTCTGATGGCGGTCTCCGCGCTGACCACGGCGATGTCCTGCACCCTGGGCTCGCTGCTGGCCGCGGTGGCCTTCCTCCATCTGCGCGGCGACCTCACCGCCGCGCCCTTCGGCGGCGCGGCGGGGGACTTCCTGGCCGCGGGCAAACACCTCCCGGTCCCGGCGGCCCTGACCCTGCTGGGCCTGGTCCCGGCCCTCGCCTCGACCACGGTGGCCCTGACCCTCCGCCCGAAAGACCCCCGCCCCGCCACCCCGCTCCTGTCCGGATACGGCCGCTTCGGGGCGTACGGCTACTCGATGGCCCGGGAGACCTTCGGGGCGTACGGGAGATTCGGGGCGCGCGGGCGACCGGGGACCGATGGTCCTCGGGACAAGCACGGGGCGACGGCCGACGACGAGCAGGCCGGAGGCACCCACGACGGCGAGCGGCCCGGTCGTCAGGCGGCGGGCGCACGCGACGACGACGCGCAATCCCCTCCGCACCCCGCGGGCCGTCGTGCCTCCGGGGCGGCACGGGCGGACGCGGGCGACAGCCACTCAGCGCCGGGCGGCGAACCCGACCCCGAGCCTCCCACCCAGGACGGGGGCTGGGCCGACAGCGCCCCCCAACCCCCCAAAGAGGCCCCCGCCGGCCTCCCCTGGGGCGTCGCCCTCCTCGCCACCGGGCTCGCGGTCCAGGCCTACGCCGAGCACGCGCACGCCGCCCTGCTCCTCGGCCGGCTCCTCACCGCGGCCGGCCTGGTGCTGGCCGGCCCCGGCCTGACCCACCTGTGCGGCCGGCTCCTGCAGAGCACCCGCCCCGGCGCCCTCCGCCTCCTGGCCGGACGGGTCCTCATGACGGAGGCCACCCGCATCGGCCGCCCCCTCGGCGTCGTCTGCGCGGTCGCGTCCGCCGGCTACGCCATGGCCACGCTGCACTCCGGCCCGGCGCCGACGTTCGGCCCGCTGACCACCCTCGGCGCGCTCCTCGTCACCGGCTGCACGGTCGCCACCCTCCTCACCGCGGCCGTGGAGACGCGCCAGTGCCGGGCCGACACGACCGCCGCGCTGCTCCGGCTCGGCGCCCCGGCCGCGACCCTGCGCGCGGCCGCGACCCTGCGCGCGGCGGCCCTGCTGGCGCTGTTCGGCCCGCTGACCCTGGCCGTCGCCGCCCTGGCCGCTCTCCCCGTGGACCGGTGAAAAAGGATCCGCGGCGACCGATGAGTTCTCCCGGGGCCCCCGGTCTACCCACCGAACACACTGACCCTGAACGAGCGAACCGCCCCGGGAGAGACACCTCATGTACCAGCAGATGATCTTCGTGAACCTGCCCGTGAACGACCTCGACGCCTCGAAGAAGTTCTTCACGGACCTCGGCTACACGATCAACCCGCAGTTCAGCGACGAGAAGGCCGCCTCCGTGGTGATCAGCGACACCATCGTCGCGATGCTGCTCACCAAGCCCTTCTACGCGACCTTCACCGAGAAGGAGATCGCCGACGCCTCGAAGACCAGTGAGGTGCTGGTCGCGCTGAGCGCCGAGAGCCGCGAGAAGGTGGACGAACTGGTGGACAAGGCCCTCGCGTCGGGCGCCACCCCGAGCGGCCAGACCCAGGACCTCGGCTTCATGTACGGCCGCGCCTTCGACGACCTCGACGGCCACACCTGGGAGGTCATCTGGATGGACCCGGCGGCGGTCCAGGGCTGACACCTAGCATGGGCGGGTGCATCCGACACCCGCCCAGCCGAACCGTGCCGCCCGCGACCGTGAGATCGAGTCCCTCGCCGAGTTCGACGAGGTCGTCGCCGAGCACGGCACACTCGCCCGATACCGAGTCCAGGCCGTCGATCTGACGAACCGTACGGACGTCCTGCTCAGCACCGACACGACCGGCGCCGTCTTCCTCGGCTGTCCCATGGACGCCGAGGCGGCGACCGGGGTCCGCGCCTCCGGGGCCCTGGTGTTCCCGCCGGTCCCGGGGCTGCCGTTCGACCCGTACCGCGGTTTCGTCTACGCGCCCGGCGAACTCTTCGACTCGCTCGACGAGGGCTACGAGGCGACTCCGGACGCCCAGGCCTACGCCTGGTTCCAGCGGACCAGGGCCGACGGCGACATCTTCGCCTCGATGCTCCGCTCGGTCCACGACGACGCCGTCTCGGACGCCCTCGACGAACTCCTCGTCGGCGCCCGGGTGGTGGGCGTCATGGGCGGCCACGCCATGGAGCGCGGTACGGCCGCGTACGCCGGCGCCGCCCGGCTCGGCCGGGAGCTGACCCGTGCCGGGTTCACGGTTGCCACCGGCGGCGGTCCCGGCGCGATGGAGGCGGCGAACCTCGGCGCGTACGCAGCGCCCTTCGCGGACGAGATGCTGGACGACGCGCTCCGGCTCCTCGCCAAGGCGCCCTCGTTCCGGCCCTCCGTCACCGACTGGGCGCGCGCCGCCTTCGAGGTCCGCGAGCGCTGGCCCGGCGGCGGCGCGTCGGTGGGCATCCCCACCTGGTTCTACGGCCACGAGCCGCCCAACGCCTTCGCCGCGCACATAGCCAAGTACTTCGCCAACGCCACCCGCGAGGACGGCCTGCTGGCCCGCTCGAACGCCGGGGTGGTCTTCCTGCCGGGCGCCGCCGGGACCGTACAGGAGATCTTCGACAACGCGACGCCGAACTACTACGAGTCGCGGGGCGAGCCGACGCCGATGGTGCTCGTCGACGAGGCGCACTGGACACGGGAGTTGCCGGCCTGGCAGCTGTTGCGGGCACTCGCCCGGGACCGGTCGATGGAGTCCCGTATCACCCTCGTTGACCGGATCGAGCAGGCTCCGGACGCGATCAAACGTCTCGGTGTGTAATAAGCGGGTAAAGCCAACGGCCGTTGACGGCATATGCGTTGACACTGCTTATGGAGCGCTTATAGACCTGTGAGCCTCTTGGGGGTGGTGGGGCACTCACCTCATCCGGTGCCTCAACGCCTCCTGAACCCCCCGCAGTTGCACTCTGTAAAGGACAAACGTTGTCCATAACTCACCGTGGCGTACGTCGTTCCGTGCGCGCTCTGGGTGTTGTCTCCGCTTCCGCCGCGGTCGTGCTGGGTCTGTCCGGCTCGGCGTTCGCGTGCAACATCCAGGACTTCAAGGCCGAAGCCAAGTGCGACGGCCAAAAGGGCGTCATCGTCGTCACCGACACCGACGGCTACGGCACCCCGGCCCAGGTCACCGTGTTCCTCGAGAGCAACGGTGGCATCGAGACCCAGGTGGGCAAGCAGGAGGTCAAGGGCTCGGCCGAGGGCACTCCGGTCACCTTCTCCGAGGACTGGAAGCCGAACGCGACCTACCGCATCCACATCAAGGCGGCCAACATCCTCGACGCGGACATCAAGGAGAACTTGGTGACCCCGTCCACCGCCTGCAAGACCGAGAGTTCCACCCCGGCCCCGCCGGCCTCCTCGACGCCGAAGCCGTCGCCGTCGACGTCCGCCCCGGCCGAGTCGGCGACCCCGACCCCGTCGGCCTCCGGATCCAGCTCCGCTCCGGCGGGCACGTCCGGCAACGCACCGTCCCCGGCGGCCGGTGACTCGAACCTCGCCGAGACCGGTGCCAACTCCAACACCGGCCTGATCGCCGGCATCGCGGGCGCGCTGGTCGTCGTCGGCGGTGGCGCGGTCTGGTTCGGCATGCGCCGTCGTGGCGCCCGCGGCAACGGCTGACGCCCTTCCGCATCAGGTATTGGCGCCGCGGCCCGTCCCCCTATCCCCAGGGGACGGGCCGCGGTCGTGTGTCAGCCGAAGGTGGCCTGCTTCCGCCAGAACTCCATGAGCTCACGCTCGCCGAGGACCTCAAGGCCGGGGGCGTCCAGCGGCAGCCGGTTGTAGAAGGCGAGCAGCACGGAGGTGAGCGGGCCGCGCAGGGCGACCGTGGCCTTCTCGTGGCCGCGCCGCCAGCCGATGCCGTCCTCGCCCAGCTCGATGAGCCACTCGGCGTTCAGCTCCGGGCCGGTGTCGGTGGCGTGCAGGTGGATGCTGCGACCCGGGCCGCGCAGCTCCGTGGCCCACTCCCGCACCCCGGCGCGCTGCACCCACTCCACGAGCTGCAGCCACTCGTCCAGCGCGTCGGCGGCGACCTCGGGCGCCACCTCGTAGGGCGCCCCGACGGTGAGCGCGGCGTCCGCGCGGTGAACGGTGATCTCATGGGTCATCCGGCGGGCCCAGAACGCGCTCGTGGACATGCCCGTCCAGGACCACACCTTGGCGTCGGGACCGGCCTCGCGCAGCGCCCCGACGACCAGCTCGCCGGCCTCCGCGAGCCATGCGTCGAGGGCTGCCGCGTCCCCCTCGGCCTCCGGTCCCCCGCCGAGCGGCACCTGCTCGTGCGGGACCATCTCCTGGGCCCGGGTCCGGACGAGTGTGGCCACCCAGCGCAGTGCGCCGCCCATGTGCCGTACGAGCCGTTCCAGCGTCCACTCGGGGCAGGTCGGCACGGTGGCCGCCAGATCCGCACCCGAGGTCACCAGCGCCCTGAACTGGCCGACCTGGAGTGCGATTTCATCGCAGTAGCGATCGTGTGCGAGCAATGTCATGCCCCTCACCCTAGGGGCCCGACGATCAGCCGAGGACGACCGTTTCGGTCGCGTCGAACTCCACACCGACCGACGCGCCGACCTCCGGGGCCTCCCGCAGCGCGCAGGCCGCCTCCAGGCGCGGCCCGTCCGCGGGCTGGAGGTGGACGGCCACATGGGTGCCCTTGAAGGTGCGCGCGGTCACCGTGCACGACAGTCCGGCGTCGGCCGCCACGAGCCGTACCCCGGCGGGCCGGACGAGCAGGGTGCGCGCGCCCTGCGGGGAGCCGTCGGGGACCGGCAGCTTGCCCCAGGGGCTGTCGGCGGCCGTCCCCGCGACGGTCGCCTCGGCCACGTTGTCGAAGCCGAGGAAGCGGGCCACGAACGCGTCGGCGGGCCGCTGCCACACCTCCAGCGGCGTGCCGGACTGCGCGATCCGCCCGTCCCGCATCACCACCACCCGGTCGGCCAGCGCGAACGCCTCGCCCTGGTCGTGGGTCACGGCGAGCACGGTCGTACCCAACCGGCCGAACAGCTCCCGCAGTTCGACCACCAGGCGTTCCCGGAGCGAGCGGTCGAGCTGGCCGAGCGGTTCGTCCAGCATGAGCAGCCGGGGCCGGGGCGCGAGCGCGCGGGCGAGGGCCACGCGCTGCTGCTCGCCGCCGGACAGGGAGGTCACGGCCCGCCGGGCGGCCCCGGGCAGCCCGACCAGGTCCAGCAACTGCCGCACCTCGGCGGCCCGTTCGCCCTTGGCTACGCCGTGCATACGCAGCCCGAACGCCACGTTCGCGCCGACGTCCCGCTGCGGGAAGAGCTGGTGGTCCTGGAACATCAGGCCCACGCCCCGCCGGTGCGCGGGCACACCCGACTGGTCGCGGCCGTCGAGCAGCACCCGCCCGCCGGAGAGCGACTGGAGCCCGGCGACCGCCCGCAGCAGGGTCGACTTCCCACAGCCGCTCGGCCCGAGCACACACACCACCTCGTGCTCGGCGACGTCGAGATCGACCGCGTCGAGCACGGCCCGCCCGCCGAAGCGCACGGTCGCGGCATCGAGGCTCAGCAGCATCCAGAACTCCTCAGTCCGGCCGGCACCATCTAGAACTCCCCCGTCCGGTCGGTGCGCAGCCGCTCCAGGAGCAGCAGCGCGGCGGCGCACACCACCATCAGAATGGTCGAAAGGGCCATGGCCTGGCCGTAGTTGAGGTCTCCGGGGCGGCTGAGCAGCCGGGCCACGGCGACCGGAAGCGTGGGGTTGTCGGGCCGGGCGATGAACACGGTCGCCCCGAACTCGCCGAGCGAGACGGCGAACGCGAACCCGGCCGCGACCAGCAGCGCCCGCCGCACCAGCGGCAGGTCCACCTCCCGCCACACCCGCCAGGGGGAGGCCCCGAGCACGGCGGCGGCCTCCCGGAGCCGTACGTCCACCGCGCGCAGCACGGGCAGCATGGTCCGTACGACGAAGGGGGCGCCGACCAGCGCCTGCGCGAGCGGGACGAGGATCCAGGACTGCCTGAGGTCCAGCGGCGGCTTGTCCAGGGCGATCAGGAAGCCGAAGCCGACGGTCACGGCGGAGACGCCGAGCGGCAGCATCAGCAGCGCGTCGAAGCCCCGGACCAGTCGTCCGGCGTCCCGGCGGGCCAGCGCGGCGGCGGCGAGACCTCCGATGACCACGGCGATGGCGGTGGCGGCGACGGCGTACTGCAGCGAGGTCCACACCGCGTGCACGGGCGCCACCAGGAACGTACCGCCGTCGGAGTTCGTCAGCGCCCGGTAGTAGCCGAGGTCCGGCGCGTCCAGGGAGCGGCGGACCAGGACGGCGAGGGGCAGGACGAGCAGCAGCGCGATGGTGACGAGGACGCCGGCGAGCAGGGCCCACTGCCCTGCGCCGCGCGGGCGGCGGGCGGTCGCCCTCGGGTCGACCAGCCGCAGGGCGGTCTCCCGGCGCCGTACCGTCCAGGCGTGCACGGCGAGGATCGCGCCGACCGCGACGAACTGGACGAGGGTGAGGACAGCGGCCGTGGAAAGATCGAAGACATCGGAGGTCTGCCGGTAGATCTCCACTTCGAGGGTGGAGAAGGTGGGGCCGCCGAGGATCTGGACGACGCCGAAGGAGGTGAAGGTGAACAGGAACACCATCAGCGCGGCGGCGGCCACGGCGGGCGCGAGCGCCGGGAGGGTGACCTTCCGCCAGGCGCCGAGCGGAGACGCGCCGAGCATGCGGGCGGCCTCCTCCTGCCGGGGGTCGAGCTGGGACCACAGCCCGCCGACGGTCCGTACGACGACCGCGTAGTTGAAGAAGACGTGGGCCAGCAGGATCGCCCACACCGTGGTGTCCAGCCGTACGCCCCACAGGTCGTCCAGCAGGCCGCCGTGCCCGACGAGAGCGAGGAACGCGCTGCCGACGACGACGGTCGGCAGCACGAACGGGACCGTGACGACGGCCCGCAGCACCTGCTTGCCCGGGAAGTCGAGCCGGGCGAAGACATGGGCGGCGGGCAGCGCGAGCAGCAGGGTGAGCGCGGTGGACGCGAGCGCCTGCCAGGTGGTGAACCACAGCACGTGCCGGATGTCCGGCTGCGTGACCACGTCCGCGAGCCGCCCGAACTGCCAGACGCCGTCGACCTTCAGCCCGCGCGCGACGATCGCGGCCACGGGCCAGGCGAAGAACAGCGCGAAGAACGCGACGGGCAGGGCCATCAGCCCGAGCCGCGCCGCGCTCCCGCGCCAGTCCCTCCTGCGAGGGGCTACTTCAGTACGAGCGAGGTCCACGACCTGACCCACTGGTCACGGTTGGCGGCGATCTTGCCGGGGGCCATGGTCTCGGGGTGCTCGGCGGCCTTGCCGTACTCGGTGAACTCGGCGGGCACCTTCGCACCGTCGACCACCGGGTAGACGAACATGTTCAGCGGCATGTCCTCCTGGAACTCCTTGGAGACCAGGAAGTCGATGAACGCCTTGGCACCCTTGGGGTTCTGGGCGTTGCTGAGCAGCCCGGCGAACTCGATCTGCCGGAAGCAGGTCCCGTACGACACCCCGGTCGGGGCGGTGCTGGGCCGCTTCTTGGCGTAGATGACCTCGGCGGGCGGCGAGGACGCGTACGACACGACGAGCGGCCGGTCACCGCCGGCCTTCCTGCCCTCCGACGAACCGGAGAACTCCTGGTAGTAGGCCTGCTCCCAGCCGTCGACGACCTTGACGCCGTTGTCCTTGAGCTTCTTCCAGTAGTCCTGCCAGCTGTTGTCGCCGAACTGGGCGGCGCTGCCGAGCAGGAAGCCGAGGCCGGGCGAGGAGGTGGCGGCGTTCTCGGTGACCAGCAGGTTCTTGTACTCGGGCTTGGCGAGGTCGGCGAAGGACTGCGGCGGGGTCAGCCTGTGCTTGCTGAAGTAGGACTTGTCGTAGTTGACGCAGATGTCGCCGTAGTCGATCGGCGTGACCCGGTGCTTGTCCTTGTCGAGCTGGTAGGCGGCGCCGGTCTTGTCGAGGCCCTTGGCGGTGTACGGCTGGAAGAGGCCGTTGTCGAGGGCGCGGGACAGCAGGGTGTTGTCGACGCCGAAGAAGACGTCGCCCTGCGGGTTGTCCTTGGTCAGGATCGCCTTGTTGACGGCCTGCCCGGCGTCGCCGTCCTTGAGGACCTGGACCTTGTACCCGGTCTTCTTCTCGAAGTCCTGGAGCACGTTCTTGGAGACGGCCCACGAGTCATGGCTGACGAGGGTCACGGTCTTGGCGCCTGTGGACGACTTGGCGTGTGCCGACGCGTGCGTCGATCCGCACGCGGACAGCGTGATCAGGCCGAGCCCGACCGCCACGGCCACGAAGGTCTTGTTGTGCACTGGATGTCCTCCTGGGGTTGGCCAGGAAGAGACGCGGCCCTGCCCGGGCCTTTGTGGAAAGGACCCGGGCAGGGCGCAACAGCTCGAGTGATGACCGAACTTCCTACCCAGAATGACCTGGGCGAGGTTCAGAGGGTCTGCGGCCCTGTCCGCCGCACTCTCAGCGCTGTGGCGCTCCCCTGTCGGAATATGAAAATGTGATGGACGGTGGCCAGATTACCGCTCGGTGGCCGCCAGCTGACCACAGGCCCCGTCGATCTCCTGGCCCCGGGTGTCCCGGATGGTGACGGGCACACCATGGGCGGCGATGGCCTCCACGAACGCCTTCTCGTCCTCGGGCCGCGAGGCGGTCCACTTCGAGCCCGGAGTCGGGTTCAGCGGAATGAGGTTGACGTGCACGGGCTTGCCCTTGAGCAGCCGACCCAGCCGGTCCCCTCGCCAGGCCTGGTCATTGATGTCGCGGATGAGCGCGTACTCGATCGACAGCCGGCGCCCGCTCTTCTCGACGTACTCGAACCCGGCGTCCAGCACCTCGCGCACCTTCCAGCGCGTGTTCACCGGGACGAGGGTGTCGCGCAGCTCGTCGTCGGGGGCGTGCAGGGAGATCGCGAGCCGGCACTTGAAGCCCTCGTCGGCGAACCGGTGGATGGCCGGCACGAGCCCGACGGTGGACACGGTGATCCCGCGCTGGGAGAGCCCCAGCCCGTCGGGGGCGGGATCGGTGAGCGCCCTGATGGCACCGACCACGCGCTTGTAGTTGGCGAGCGGCTCCCCCATGCCCATGAAGACGATGTTGGAGAGCCGAGCAGGTCCACCCGGCACCTCGCCGTCCCTCAGCGCCCGCATCCCGTCCACGATCTGGTGGACGATCTCCGCGGTGGACAGATTCCGGTCGAGCCCCGCCTGCCCCGTCGCACAGAACGGGCAGTTCATCCCACACCCCGCCTGCGAGCTGATGCACATGGTGACCCGGTCCGGGTACCGCATCAGCACGGACTCGACGAGGGTCCCGTCGAACAGCCGCCAGAGCGTCTTGCGGGTGGTCCCCTCGTCGGTCGACAGATGCCGGACGACGGTCATCAGCTCGGGGAACAGCGCTTCCTGGAGCTTGGCACGCGATCCGGCGGGGATGTCGGTCCACTGCTCCGGGTCGTGCGCGTACCGCGCGAAGTAGTGCTGCGAGAGCTGCTTGGCGCGGAACGGCTTCTCCCCGATCTCGGCCACCGCGTCCTTGCGCTCGGCGGGCGTGAGATCGGCAAGATGCCGCGGCGGCTTCTGGGCTCCGCGCGGGGCGACGAAAGTGAGTTCTCCGGGCTTAGGCATGGCTGTACCAGTGTCGCAGATCCAATCGGGTGACCTGCGGGTGTCGCCTGCTACGACTACAGGAGGAGGGCTCAGCCGCGCGTGACTGAGCCCTCCTGGTCCGATGCGCCACTCAGAGGCAGGGGACGTTGGCGAAGCCCGGGTAATAGAAGCGCCCGGCCGGACCAGCGCTGTGGATGCAGCGGTCGAGGCTGGGGCTCTGGGGTTTCGGGCTCGCGGTGGCGGCGGTCGCGGTCGGGGCGACGAGTAGGGTCGCCCCCAGGATCATTGCCGCCACCGCCGATTTCTTGCCCGGCAGATGCCTCCGGAACGTCTTCATTGCCGCCCTCCTTCGGGCCGAGACGGGAGCGCCGCGCGGTTCACAGGGCGACGGTTCGGCGCTCGTGATTCCGCCTATCGTCATATGCCGCAGACATGACGTCAATACCCAAATCGGGACACTCGGACTAAAAGGGGATTGCGGTCGGCACGGGACGGTCGCCGTTACTACGACCTGTGAAGTTCTGCCGGGGAACGGTCGGGTTTCCTGATCGGGCCTTGTCCGGCCCACTGCGCTGCCGTAACCACGAGCCATGAACCTTTTCGGCCGCAACTCCTTCCACCGGCGCGCGCAGCAGTCCGCCACGCCCGTGGCGACCGCCGGCCCGGCGGCCGGTGCCACCGGTACCGCCGTTCTTCCCGATCCCGGGCTGGCGGCCCTCACCGGCGAGTGGCTGATCGATCCCGCCCACAGCAGGATCGGGTTCTCCGTGCGGCACGCGATGGTGACGACGGTGCGGGGCGCGTTCACCGAGTACGAGAGCCGTCTGTACTTCGACGGCCGCGAGCCGACCCGCTCCCGGGCCGACATCGTGCTGTACACGGCCAGCGTCGACACGGGTGTCGAGCAGCGCGACGCGCATGTGGTGGGCCGGCAGTTCCTGGACGCCGGGGCGCACCCGCGGATGACCTTCACGAGCACGTCCGTACAGCTCACGGGCGAGGACGTCTACCGCATGACCGGCGATCTCACGATCAAGGACACCACCCGCCCCGTCGACCTGGAACTCACCTACATCGGTCATGTCATCGACGCGTTCGGTGACGAGCGGGTCGGCTTCGACGGCACCACCACCATCAACCGCTCCGACTGGGGACTGACCTACGAGGCCCGGCTGGCCCAGGGCGGGACCATGGTGAGCGAGAAGGTCCGCCTCCAGTTCGACATCGCCGCGATCCGGGCCAGGTGAGCACTCCCCCCGGCTGGCCGGCTAGATCGCGGCGTGCTCCAGCCGCTCCTTGAGCAGCCGCTCGTTCTCCGGGAGTTCCCGGCGGACCTGGGGGCGTACGACGAGAGGGATCAGCACCCTGCCGAGGCCGTGGCCCTCGAAGTCCAGGTCCATGGTCACGCGCGTACGCCCGTCGGGGAGCGGGACGACCTCGCCGTGCACCCGGCCCCGGACCGGGCCCTCGGTGCCCTGCATGCTCCAGGAGCGCGGCGGTTCGAACTCGGTGACCCGCATGGTCGTCGGGACGTCGCGGCGGCCGACATGGCGGGTGATCCGGATCCGGGACCCGAGTCCGAAGGGGCTGTCGTCGAGCTGCTCGACCGACACCGCGCTCTTCTGCCACTCCGGCAGGTGGGACGGGTCGCTGAGGTACGCCCAGACATCGCCCGGACTCCGGTCGACGTCGATCTCTTCATGGAAGGCGGACATGAGGCCCTCCTTTCCCGGACAGAGGGCTCTACCCTCCAGATCGTCCCACTTCAGGAGCCGTACGACCAATGCCGACGGGCCCCGCCCTGCGCACAGGACGGGGCCCGGAAGCCGTACGACACATCCTCACGCGGAGCCGACGAAGAGCACCAGCAGGAGCCAGACCACCGGTGCCGTCGGGAGCAGGGAGTCGAGGCGGTCCATGATGCCGCCGTGGCCGGGGAGCAAGGTGCCCATGTCCTTGATGCCCAGGTCGCGCTTGATCATGGATTCGCCGAGGTCGCCCAGCGTGGCGCTGGCCGCGACCGCGAGGCCCAGCAGCAGGCCCTGCCACCAGGTGCCGTCGTCGATCAGGAACTGCATGCACAGCGCGCCCGCGACCATCGCGAACAGCACCGCGCCCGCCAGGCCCTCGCGGGTCTTGCCGGGGCTGATGCGGGGGGCCAGCTTGTGCTTGCCGAACCGCCAGCCGACCGCGTAGGCGCCGGTGTCGCTGACGACCGTCAGGAGCAGGAAGGTGAGGACCCGCCAGGGGCCGTCGGACGCGGTCAGCATCATCGCCACGAACGTGGCCAGGAACGGCACGTAGAACGCCGCGAAGACGCCCGCCGTGACGTCCTTGAGATAGCCCTCCGGCGACTCCGTCATGCGCCAGACCAGGACGGCCAGGGCGGTCAGCGCCATGGCGACCCAGGCGCCCTCGGCGCCGCGGACGTACCCCGCCACCACCATCGCCGCTCCGCCCACCGCGAGCGGCACCAGCGGCGCCTTGATGTCCTTGCGCTCCCGCAGCCTGCTGGTCAGCTCCCACAGGCCGACGACGACCGCGACCGCGACGACCCCGACGAACACGGCCTTCTTGATGAACAGGGAGGCGACGATCACCACACCGAGCCCGATCCCGACGCCTATGGCCGCGCTCAGGTCACGGCCCGCGCTCTTCTTCTGCGGCGCTGGGGCCGGCTGGTGGGCGTCGGGCATGGGCTCCGGATTCTGGTTCTCGGCCGGGAGGGTGCGGGCCTGCGGGGGCTCGGGGCGGAACTCGTCGTGGAATTCCTGGAACAGGGGGCCGCTCCGGCGAGCGGCCCCCCGGTCGCCGCCCTGGTCTCCGCCGTACGCGTGTGCGCCGTACGCGGGGTCCTCGGGCACGATGGGCATGGGGCGAGTCTGCTGCGGCTCAGGCGCATCGTACGCGGGACCCGCCGGGACGG
Source organism: Streptomyces sp. NPDC007856 (assembly GCF_042868225.1). Lineage (NCBI taxonomy): Bacteria > Bacillati > Actinomycetota > Actinomycetes > Kitasatosporales > Streptomycetaceae > Streptomyces > Streptomyces sp. NPDC007856. The sequence continues at coordinate 138,437 of NZ_JBIAEC010000009.1, forward strand.
CCCCCGGGACAGGCTGGGCGGGCCCGCCCTCGGTGGGCCCCCAGTACCCGGCCTGGCCGGCCGATGGCGGCGCCCCCCAGGAAGAGTCGCTCATCAGACTTCGAGCAGCTCCGCTTCCTTGTGCTTCAGGAGCTCGTCGACCTGGGCGACGTACTTCGCCGTGGTGTCGTCCAGCTCCTTCTCCGCGCGGCGGCCCTCGTCCTCGCCGACCTCGCCGTCCTTGATCAGCTTGTCGATGGCGTCCTTGGCCTTGCGGCGCACGGACCGGATGGAGACCTTCGCGTCCTCACCCTTGCCCTTGGCGACCTTGATGTACTCGCGGCGGCGCTCCTCGGTCAGCTCGGGGAACACCACCCGGATGATGTTGCCGTCATTGCTGGGGTTGACGCCCAGGTCGGAGTCGCGGATCGCCTGCTCGATGTTGCGCAGCGCGCTCTTGTCGAACGGGGTCACGACCGCCATGCGCGGCTCCGGCACGGAGAACGAGGCCAGCTGGTTGATCGGCGTCGGGGCACCGTAGTAGTCGGCAACGATCTTGTTGAACATCGCCGGGTGCGCACGGCCGGTGCGGATCGCGGCGAAGTCCTCCTTGGCGACCACGACGGCCTTCTCCATCTTCTCCTCGGCCTCGAGGAGGGTCTCTTCGATCACCACTTGCTCCTGCGTGTCTTGAGTAAGGCCCGGCTGCGGTTCCTTTGGCGGGCGGCGGCCGGCTGCGTCGCGTCTTCTTCCTGCACGGTTCCCGACCGGCAGGACATTGTCCATCCCCCGGCCAGGGTCCGGCCCCCTTACGGGGCCGCGCGCCACCGGCCGGGTTGCTGCCGGGTCAGTCCCGGCTGCCCTGGTCACCCACCAGCGTGCCGATCTTCTCACCCTTGACGGCACGGGCGATATTGCCCTCCGCGAGGAGTTCGAAGACGAGGATCGGGAGCTTGTTGTCGCGGCAGAGCGTGATGGCGGTGGCGTCGGCGACCTTGAGGTCGCGGGTGATGACCTCGCCGTAGCCGAGGGCGTCGAACTTGACGGCGTCGGGGTTGGTCTTGGGGTCGGAGTCGTAGACCCCGTCCACGCCGTTCTTGCCCATGAGCAACGCCTCGGCGTCGATCTCCAGGGCGCGCTGGGCGGCGGTGGTGTCGGTGGAGAAGTACGGCATGCCCATACCGGCGCCGAAGATGACCACGCGGCCCTTCTCCAGGTGCCGCACGGCGCGCAGCGGGATGTACGGCTCGGCGACCTGTCCCATGGTGATGGCGGTCTGCACCCGGCTGTCGATGCCCTCCTTCTCCAGGAAGTCCTGGAGGGCGAGGCAGTTCATCACGGTGCCGAGCATGCCCATGTAGTCGGAGCGGGCGCGGTCCATGCCGCGCTGCTGGAGTTCGGCGCCGCGGAAGAAGTTGCCGCCGCCGATGACGACCGCGACCTGGGCCCCGTCGCGCACGACGGCCGCGATCTCGCGGGCGATCTTGTGCACCACGTCCGGGTCCACGCCCAGGCCCCCGCCGCCGGAGAAGGCCTCTCCGGACAGCTTCAGCAGAAACCGGCCGCGTACTTTGCCGTCGTCGCTCTTCTGGGCCTTGGTGGTCATGGAGATCCCGCCTCTTTCACGTGTTGCACATACGAAGAAGACCATTGCCGGTGGGGTCGCTTTTCGCTCCCATACGCGGCAATGGCCTCCTCGTCAGATCTGCTGCCGTCCGCCCCACCCCGGGGTGTGGCGGTGTGCGCGGACGACTGCTGTCGACCCTACCGAGAATTTCCCGCGGGTCGCGCGTCGATCGCGGAACGGGCTCAGATGCCGACCTTGATGCGCGAGAAGCGCTTCAGGGTGACACCGGCCTCGTCCAGCACCTTCTGGACCGACTTCTTGTTGTCGAGCGCGTACGGCTGGCCGAGCAGCGTGGCGTCCTTGAAGAAGCCGTTGAGACGACCCTCGACGATCTTGGCGATCGCGGCCTCGGGCTTGCCCTCGGCGCGGGTGGTCTCCTCGGCGATGCGCCGCTCGGACTCGACGACGTCGGCCGGCACGTCCTCCTTGGCCAGGTACTTCGGCGCGAAGGCGGCGATGTGCTGGGCGACGCCCTTGGCGACCTCGACGTTCGGCTTGTCGAGCTCGACCAGGACACCGATCTGCGGGGGCAGGTCGGGCATGGTGCGGTGCATGTAGGCGAGCACGAAGCCGTCGGCGAACTGCGCGAAGCGGTCCAGGACGATCTTCTCGCCGAGGTTGGCGTTGGCCTCGTCCACGAACGCCTGGACGGTCTTGCCGGGCTCGATCTCGGAGGCGAGCAGGGCCTCGAGGTCGGCCGGGGAGGTCGCGGCGACGTGCTCGGCGATCTTCTTGGCGACGGCCTGGAACTTCTCGCCCTTGGCGACGAAGTCGGTCTCGCACTTCAGCTCGACCAGGACGCCGGAGGAGTTGTCGTCGGCGATGATGGAGACCACGGCGCCGTTCTCGGCGGAGCGGCCCTCGCGCTTGGCGACGCCCTTCTGGCCCTTGATGCGCAGCGCCTCGACGGCCTTGTCGACGTTGCCCTCGGCCTCGTCCAGCGCCTTCTTGCAGTCCATCATGCCGGCGCCGGTGAGCTCACGGAGCTTCTTGACGTCGGCGGCGGTGTAGTTCGCCATGAGTCTGTGAGTCTTTCTCGAAGTCTGGGAGATCTGGAGATCCGCACGGTGTGCGTCCCACATGTAGACGCGGGTTGCGTACGTCGTGCGGACCTACGGGTGAACAGCGGGGGTGGACTTCACCGCGCCGAAGGCGCTGTCGGTGGCAGTACCGCCCCCCGCTGTCAACGCGTGCGTCAGGCCTGCTCGCCCTCGGCGGCCGGAGCCTCGGCGGCCGGAGCCTCGGCAGCCGGAGCCTCGGCAGCCGGAGCCTCGGCAGCCGGAGCCTCGGCAGCGGGGGCCTCGGCAGCGGGGGCCTCGGCAGCAGCCTCGGCCGGCTTCTCGGCCTCGTCGGCCTTCTTCTCACCCTCGAGCAGGTCGCGCTCCCACTCGGCGAGCGGCTCGCCCGCGGCCTTCTCGCCCTTCTCGCCGGTGGCGACGCCGGAGCGGGCGATGAGGCCCTCGGCGACGGCGTCGGCGATCACACGGGTGAGCAGGGTGACGGAGCGGATCGCGTCGTCGTTGCCCGGGATCTTGTAGTCGACCTCGTCGGGGTCACAGTTGGTGTCGAGGATCGCGACAACCGGAATGTTCAGCTTCCGGGCCTCACCGACGGCGATGTGCTCCTTCTTGGTGTCCACGATCCAGACGGCGCTCGGCACCTTCTGCATCTCGCGGATACCACCGAGGGTCTTCTCCAGCTTGGCCTTCTCGCGCGAGAGCACGAGAAGCTCCTTCTTGGTCAGACCGGACGCGGCGACGTCCTCGAAGTCGATCTGCTCGAGCTCCTTGAGGCGCTGCAGACGCTTGTAGACGGTCGAGAAGTTGGTGAGCATGCCGCCCAGCCAGCGCTGGTTGACGTAGGGCATGCCGACGCGGGTGGCCTGCTCGGCGATGGCCTCCTGCGCCTGCTTCTTGGTGCCGACGAACATGACCGTGCCGCCGTGGGCGACGGTCTCCTTGACGAACTCGTAGGCGCGGTCGATGTACGACAGCGACTGGAGCAGGTCGATGATGTAGATGCCGTTGCGCTCGGTGAAGATGAAGCGCTTCATCTTCGGGTTCCAGCGACGGGTCTGGTGACCGAAGTGGACGCCGCTCTCCAGCAGCTCCCGCATCGTGACGACGGCCATGGCCGTATCTCCTTGAGTTTCTCGGTTGTGCCGCGGATGCCGGACGGCTCCCGCGCCTGACGCCCGCGACGCGCCTTGCCGCGAAGGACCGAGAGGCGCTGACACCGACCGCTTGACGGCCTGGTGTCGGGGCGTGCGAAGTCGACCCGGTGACCCGGATCGCCAGAAGAAGTGTACGGGACCGCCGGGGCACCGGGTGACGCCGCTGTCCACAACCGGTGGGTTGTCCACAGACTCCGGCCGTGATCGGCAGGGTGCGGGACGGTTGTCGCATGCGAGAAGCGATGCGATATGTCCTGCCGCCGGCGGTTCTGCTCCTCTGCCTGGCGCTGGCCGCCCTGGCGCCCTGCCGGTCCTGGGCGGACACCCCGCCTCCGGCCCCCGCACCGCCCCCTCAGGCCCCGGTCCCGGCCATCGCGCGGACCTGGCCGGTGGGCGTCCGGCCCTTGGTGTTACGGGGCTGGGAGCCACCGGCGACGGTGTACGGCCCCGGTCACCGGGGCGTGGACCTGGCGGCGCCGGCCGGTTCTCCCGTACGAGCGGTCGCACCGGGCCGGGTGTCCTTCGCGGGGCGCGTGGCGGGGAAGGGGGTGGTCTCCGTGGAGCTGAAGGGCACGGATCTTCGTACGACGTACGAGCCGGTGAGCGCGTTGGTGCGGAAGGGGGACGAGGTGAGGGCGGGTGAGACGGTGGGCACGGTGGAGGCGACGGCTTCCCACTGCGCCGCTTGGTGCGTCCACTGGGGCCTGCGCCGAGGGAGGACCTACCTGGACCCTCTGTCCCTGCTACCGCCGTGGCTCCTGCACAGGGGGCCACCGAGGCTGCTGCCGGTGCTGGGGGTGCCGCTGCCGTCGTAGGGGCACCCCGCGAGCGCGAGCGAGCGACTCCGCCCCCGCCCGGCGGCAGCCGGCGTCAGCCCTTCACACCCCGCAACACCATGGCCACCGCGGCGTCCGTCACCACCGCGGGATCCTCCGCCGCCCCCAGCTCGATCCGCCGCACGGCCGCGTCCACAACTCCCTGCAGCAACATCGCCGCCAGCCGAGGCTGCTCATGCCCCATCTCCCCGAGCGCCTCGGCGATCATCGCGACGAGCCCGCCGTGCGCCGCCCGGATCCTCTCCCGCGCCCCGGCGTCCAGCTCACTCGCGGAGATGGCGACGACCGCCCGGTGCCGCCGGTCCCCCACCAGCGCCAGCTGCTGCCGTACATACGCCTCGACCTTGCCCTCGGCGGACTCGGCCCGCTCCATCGCGGCCGCCACCTCCGCCGCCCACAGCGGAAAGTCGACCTCGCACAGCTCCTCGACCACGGCGGCCCGCGACCGGAAGTACTCGTACACGGACGACCGCGCCAGCCCGGTCCGCTCGGCCAGCGCGGGAAACGTCAGCGCTTCCGTCCCGCCCTCGGACAGCAACGACCGAGCCGCGTCCAGCAGGGCGGCTCGCTGCATCGACCGGTGCTCGGCCACGGAGGCCGCTCGAATCCTTGGCACGTCAACCACTTTACGGACGCCCCCAGCCGAACGGGAGCCACTCGCCGCGACGGCACCGACGTGCCGCCGGCCTCAGCGCCCGAAGCTCGCCAGCTTGGCCCGCAGCTGCAGCACGGACTTGGTGTGGATCTGGCTGACCCGGCTCTCGGTGACCCCGAGCACGTTGCCGATCTCGGCGAGCGTGAGCCCCTCGTAGTAGTACAGCGTGACCACGGTCTTCTCCCGCTCGGGCAGCGTGTTGATCGCCCGCGCCAGGAAACGGCGCAACTCCCGGTCCTCGGCCACCTCCACGGGATTGTCCGCGGCGGTGTCCTCCAGCGTGTCCATGAGGCTGAGCCGGTCCCCGCCCTCGCTGCCGACGTGCAGCAGCTCCTCCAGCGCGACCACGTTGGCCAGGGACAACTGGCTGAACACGGCGTGCAGTTCGTCGACCTCCATGCCCAGCTCGCCGGCCACCTCGCCCTCGGTCGGGGTGCGCCGCAGCCGCGCCTCCAGGGTGGCGTAGGCCCGCTCCACGTTCCGCGCCTTCTGCCGCACCGACCGCGGGATCCAGTCCAGCGCCCGCAGCTCGTCGATCATGGCGCCCCGGATCCGGGTGATCGCGTACGTCTCGAACTTGATCTCTCGGTCGATGTCGAACTTCTCGATCGCGTCGATCAGCCCGAAGACGCCCGAGGAGACGAAGTCGGCCTGCTCGACGTTGGGCGGCAGACCGACACTCACCCGGCCCGCGACGTATTTCACGAGCGGCGAGTAGTGCAGGATCAGCTGCTCCCGCAGCCGGTCGTCCCCCGTCGCCTTGTACGACCGCCACAGCTCGTCGAGCGTCGAGGGAGCGGGCGGCCGCACGCTGCCACCGTCGCGGGCGGCTGGGGGGATCGCCGCCCGGTCGGACCCGGAGGTGTGCTGGGGCATTCGTCGCCTTGTGCCGTTCTGCCGTGAAGTGCCGTGAAGTGCTGCGAAGTGAGAGGAGCTGGGGTTCGGGGGGCGATGTGGGCTGCCTGGGTGAGCTGTCGGTCTGGTGTCGAGTTGGCGCGATCTGTGTCGGCGCCTTCGTGAGCGTAGCGTGACTGAGGTGTCGCGGTGTGCGAACAGTGCGGCTCCACCCGTGCGCGGGGCGCTCTCGGCGGTGTCGCGCGCTGGTTCCGCGGCTCGCTCTGCGTGACCGGCCGGGGCGTCAACTCCGGGAAACCTCAAGGGCGTCGGAGGTTCCCCCGGACGGCCGAACACGCTCGGTCAGCACGGACCGCGACCGGTGCGGACCGACATCACCGCCTGGCGTGTCAACTTCCAGCCATCGCCGTGTCGTTCGACGTAACCAAGTGCGCGGAGTTCGTACAGTCTCGCGATCGCCTCGTCCCGGGTGGTCGGCGTGCCGAGCGCGATCTCCTCCGCGGTGGCCGCGCGATGGCCCGGCAGGGCGGCGAGGACGGAGCGGGCGGCGGGTTCCAGCAGGTCGCGCGGCAGCACGGGCCCGCGCCGGGCCGGCGCCAGTTCACCCATGTCACCCACCAGTTCGACGACCTCCGCGGCGTCGGTGACCAGGGCGGCCTCTCCGCGCAGCAGTTCGTGCACGCCGGCGGAGAGGGCGCTGGTGACGGGGCCGGGCACGCCCATGGTGAAGCGGCCGAGGCGCGCCGCGGCCCGTGCGGTGGCCAGCGAGCCGCTGCGGCAGGCGGCCTCCACGACGACGGTGCCTCTGGTGAGGGCGGCGATGACACGGTTGCGGAGGATGAACCGGCTGGGCGTCGGATGGTCGCCCGGGGGCAGCTCGCCCACGACCAGTCCCTGCTCCGCGATCCGGCTGATCAGGGCGGCGTGGCCGCGCGGATACGGCCGGTCGACGCCGCAGGCCAGGACGGCGACGGTGGCTCCGCGGGCGGCGAGGGCGCCTCGGTGGGCGGCGCCGTCGATGCCGTACGCGCCGCCCGAGACCACGACCCAGCCCCGCTCGGCGAGGCCGCCGGCGAGGGTGGCGGCGACATGGGTGCCGTACTCGGTGCAGGCCCGCGCACCCACCACGGCGACGGACCGGAGCGCCCACATCCGCAGACTGGCCCGACCGCGCACCCACAGCCCGATCGGCCGGGCATCCCCCAGATCATCGAGCTGTCCGGGCCACTCGGCGTCCCCGGGCCCCACGAACCGCGCCCCGGCCTCCCCGGCCACCGCGAGATCCCGCTCCGGCTCGGCCCGCCGGGCCCGCGCGACCAGCCCGGCCCACCGCACCTCGCTCACCCCCGGCAGGGCCGGCACCCCGTCCCGCAGCCGCCGCACCACCTCCCGCACCCCGAACTCCCGAACCCACCGCCCACCGGCCTCGTCCCCCGGCTCGATCACCCGGCAGAGAAAGACCCGCCCGAGCAACTCGTCTCCGAGGGCCTCGCCCGTGGTCATGTCAGGGCCCCGATGGCCATCGGCACCCCTCGTGGCACCCCGGTGCGCAGTTGCAGGGCCAGGGCGACGTCGGTGGCGTCCGGGCGGTCGTGTCCGACGATGTCGGCAACCGTCCAGGCGACGCGCAGCACCCGATCGATGCCGCGGGCGGTGAGCACGCCCCGCTCGAGGTTGCGCTCGGCCTCGTCCATCGCACCGGCGACGGGGTGGTAGCGGCTGCGCAGCTCGCGGCCGGGGACCTCGCTGTTGGTGCGCCAGGGGGTTCCGGCGAGGCGGGCCGCCGTGCGCTCACGGGCCCGCCGTACCCGCTCGGCCACGGTCGCCGTGGACTCGCCCCGGGCGCCAGGTTCGACGAGCTGGGCCCGGGTGACCGGATCGACCTCGACACGCAGGTCCACCCGGTCCAGCAGCGGACCGGAGAGCCGGGACTGGTAGCGGCGGATCGCCGAGGGCGGGCACTCGCACAGGGAGTCGCGTTGCGAGAAGCGTCCACAGGGGCAGGGGTTGGCCGCCAGCACCATGAGGAAGCGGGCCGGGAACCGGACGACGCCCGCGCTGCGTGCGATCACGACATGGCCCGACTCCAGCGGCTGTCGCAGGGCGTCGAGGGTCTGGCTGTGGAACTCGGGCGCCTCGTCCAGGAACAGCACGCCGCGATGGGCTAGGGAGACCGCCCCGGGCCGTGCGATGCCGGGGCCTCCGCCGACGAGGGACTGCATCGTGGCCGAGTGGTGCGGGGCGCAGTAGGGAGCCACGTCGATGAGCGGCTTGCCCGGCGGCAGCAGCCCGGCCACCGAATGCACCGCCGTGACCTCCAGCGATTCCTCCCTGGTGAGCCGGGGAAGGACGGCGGGCAGCCGCTCGGCGAGCATGGTCTTGCCCGCGCCGGGCGGACCCTCCAGGAACAGGTGGTGCCCGCCGGCGGCGGCCACCTCCACGGCCGTACGGGCCGAGGTCTGGCCAACGACGTCCGCCAGGTCGTGATCGTGTTCGTGCTGTGCGGTGCCGACACTGTGCATGCCGGTGGCCGCGCCCGTGCCCGGCACGCGCAGACCGGCCAGGAGAGGGTCGGGACGGCCCTGCTCGTCCGGTTCCTCCTCGGGGACGGGCTCGTCGGTGAGCACCGCGATGAGCTGGCGCAGACTGCGGACGCCGAGCACGGAGACGCCGGGGACCAGCGCGGCCTCGGCGGCTGCGCACTCGGGTACGACCACTTGCTCGTAGCCGGCGTCGGCCGCCGCGAGCACGGCCGGCAGTGTGCCGCGGACCGGTCGGACCCGGCCGTCCAGGCCCAGCTCCCCGATCATGACGATGTCCGCGAGGACACGCGGATCGATCCGCTCGGCGGCGCCGAGCACCGCACAGGCGACGGCCAGGTCGAAGCCGGAGCCGGCTTTGGGTACCGAGGCCGGGCTGAGTCCGACGGTGAGCTTCTTCTGCGGCCACTCGCCGCCCGAGTTCACCACCGCCGCCCGGACCCGGTCCCTGCTCTCCGTCAGGCTCTTGTCCGGGAGGCCGACCAGGGTGAAGGCGGCGACGCCCGGTTCCAGGTCGGCCTGGACCTCGACGACCACTCCCTCGACGCCGACCAGGGCCACCGAGCAGGTGCGGGCGAACCCCATTCAGGCCACCCCCCGTGCGTGCTCGACGGACGGGGCGCCGCGGTGGGGCAGCAGGACGCCGATCAGGTCGATGCGGACGCCGCCCGGCGGTGCCCCTCCGTGGGCGTGGATCCAGTGCTCGGCCAGCTCGCGCAGCCGGGCCGCCTTCTCGGGGGTCACCGCGGCCATGGGGTGTTCGTAGTCGCCGCCCCTGCGGGTCTTCACCTCGCAGACGACGAGTGCGTCACCGTCTCGCGCGATGATGTCGATCTCGCCGGAACGGCCGCAGCGCCAGTTGCGCTCCAGGATCGTCATTCCGGTCGCGGCGAGCCGCCGGGCGGCCAGGTCCTCGCCGTACTTGCCGAGTGCTTCTCGTGCGTTCATGTCGGCACCACCTCCGGCGCCAACCGTCACGCATCCCGCCCCAAGATGTTGATCTTGGTGGAAAACTCAGCGGTTGTGGAAAACCCTGTCCCCCACAGGGAACCGGCAGCCGTCACCCGCCCGGCAGCTCCAGGTCGCTCTTGTTCAGCTCCTCGATGTTCACATCCTTGAACGTGAGGACCCGTACTTGCTTCACGAAGCGCGCCGGCCGGTACATGTCCCACACCCAGGCATCAGCCATCGACACCTCGAAAAACACCTCGCCCTGCACCGAGTGCACCTGCATCTCGTAGTCGTTGGTGAGGTAGAAACGACGCTCGGTCTCGATCACGTATTTGAACAGACCGACGACATCTCGATACTCCCGGTAGAGCTTCAGCTCCATCTCGGTCTCGTACTTCTCGAGGTCCTCGGCGCTCATGGCATGTTCCCCTTCAGCCGTGCGATCCCCCCATTGTGCGCCAGTCCGACGGGCCCTCAGACGATTTCCGCATCGAGGGTCACAGGACTGGCCGGGGGACCTTCGTCGAGCAGCCTGCGCAGCAGCTCGGCGAGTCTGGTCGGATACACCGTCTCATGTGCCCGGGTCAGTTCCTGACACGTCCACCAACGCGCCCCGGCGACACTGCGCCGCTCCAGCTCCGTCAGCCCCTGCGCCGCGGTGGCCGTCTGCGTCGTACGGGCCAGGTAGTACCACTCGTCCTGGTCCCAGCGGCGGCCCGCGAACGGGAAGGAGCACCTGCGGCGCCACAGCACCGGGCCGAGTTGGACGTCGGTGATGCCGGTCTCCTCGGCGAGTTCCCTGAGCGCGGCCTCCTCGCGCGTCTCGGCGCCCTCCAGACCGCCGCCGGGGGTGAACCACCAGTCGTCGGCCGGATCGTCCGGCTCATGGCCGTGCAGGAGCAGGATGCGGTCCTCCGGGTCGAGGAGGACCACCCGGGCCACCTTGCGCAGCCCGCCCTCGTACGACTCCCCGTACGAGTCCTCGCCGGTCCGCGTGGTCTCAGCGGACACCGGCCGCCTCCGGGCGGGCGCTACGCGCGCGGGAGCGGCCCACGCGACTCGCGATCGGGCCGTAGGCGCCGCCGGCCAGCACCAGGACGGCGCCGGCGGCGATCAGCAGCTCGATCGTGGACAGAGGACCCGGCTGCGAGAGGGTACCGAGGGCCTCGAAGCCGGTGGGGCGCTTCAGCGAGCCCTTCCAGGGCCAGACGACCGCGTCCACGCGGGCGTTCACGGCGTCGCGGGAGACCGTGCCCTTGGCCGCGTCGGTGAGGTGGGCCGTGGAGTCCAGGGAGCCCTGGCGCTCGTCACCGAGGAGGAACAGCCGGCCCTCGGGGACCGTCACCGTCGGGAAGTTCTGGATCTCGGCCAGGCTGCCCTTGGGCAGATAGGGCTCGTCGATCTGCTTGCCGTTGACGGTCAGCTTGCCGTTCGTGCAGCAGGAGACGGTGTCGCCGCCGACCGCGACCACCCGCTTGACCACCTTGGCGCCTGTGACCCAGCTCTTGTCCGTGAAGACGACGACGTCACCGCGCTTCACCTGACCGCCGTCGACCTTCTGCGCCAGCACCCGGTCGCCGGCGTCGATCGTGGGCGTCATCGAGCTGGTCGGCACGGTGTACGGCCGGTACGTCACCGCCGCCCAGGCGAATCCGCCGAGGAACAGCACCAGGCCCAGTGCCACGGCCACCGAAGACAGCCGCTGTCCGAGCCGGCTGCCGCCGGGCTGTGCCGTGCCTGTCCCGCCGCTGCGCGGGGCCGTACGCGTCGTGCTCTCGCCACCCATGGACCCGCACCCTACCCGGCAGTACCGGGCAGGGGCAGCCCCCGTTCCAGGACCGCCGCGGGACCGGCGGCAACGGCCCGGCAGGCGCCGGACTCACAGGTTCCGGATGCCTGGGGCAGATCGGCCCGTACGAAGGGCTCAGCGGCTCGGGAACGCCGCCGCTGCCGTCCTCGGTGTACACGAGCCGACCGCCGGGACCTCTGCGGTCACCTGCTGCCCGCGGCCGTCTTCTGCTCGGCCTTGGACTCCAGCCGGTCCGCGCGCCGGCGCCGCCACACCGCCAGCGGCAGCACCGCGGCGATGGCCACGCCCTGCGGGGCCACCGTCAGGGCCGCGGACGCCGAGGACTGGTCGCTGATGCCGGGCTGGTCGAAGGTGTCCGGGATCGGCAGGGTGCCCCAGTGGTTGATCGGCCAGGCCTTGACGATCGCGCGGCCCACGACGTCGCTGACCGGGACCATGCCGTGGTGCTTGTCGGACTGGTTGTAGCGAGAGTCGCGGGAGTTCTGGCGGTGGTCGCCCATCACCCAGATGTAGCCCTGAGGCACCGTCACCTTGAACTGGCCGCCCGTCTCGTCATCGGTGCACGGCGTGTTGCCGGGGTAGACGTACGGCTCGTTCAGCGCATGGCCGTTGACCAGCAGCGGGCCGGTGCCCTTGCACTGGATCGTGTCGCCGCCGACGCCGATCACCCGCTTGATGAGGTCCTTCTCGTTGGCGGACGGCATCAGGCCGATCCAGCTGAGGACCTGCTGCACGGCGTTCGGGCTCGCTGCCGGTTCGCCCGCCAGCCAGTCGTCCGGGTCGTGGAAGACCACGACCTCGCCGCGCTCGGGCTTGGAGCCGAACCACGGGGTGAGCTTGTCGACCAGGACGCGGTCGCCCACCTGGAGGGTGTCCTGCATCGAGGCTGACGGGATCGAGAAAGCCTGCACCAGGAACGTCTTGATCAACAGCGCCAGAACGAGCGCGATCACGACGAGGATCGGCAGCTCCTTCCAGAAGGAGCGGGGCTTCCTCGGCCGGTCCGCCGCCTCGCCCGCACCCGCGCCCTCGGCCCTCGGCCGCTGCTCGTCGTCCGGCGCGCTCTCGTCGCCCGCCGCGTCATTCCCGGAAGTCATGGCGCCGTTCGGCACGGGGGTGTTCGCTTCCACGGGGTGCCCGCGGTGCTCCTCGCCGTCGTGCCCCGACCGTGCGCCAACCGCCACATCCCCCACGCCAACTCCTTACTCTGTGCCGCCGCCTGCACCACATACGACGCAGGCCCACCACTCCCATAACGAGCGGGAGTTCCGCAGGGGTCGGGAGCTGGGTCGTTCCGTTCGGATTCTCGGAGGCAACCCTATGCGACAGCGGGGTACCGGCGGTCGCACCAGACGGGGAGTCGGCCACGCTTGCGAAGGTTTTAGGTTCCTGAAGGCGTGTCCAGTGGCCGATCGGCCAGCCGATGGCGACGGCCCGGCCGACGACGGATTTCTCGGACACCGTTCCGCCGTACGGGGTGTCCTGGTGGAAACGGGAGTCCGCGGAGTTGCCCCGGTGGTCGCCCATGACCCACAGCCGGCCCTTGGGGACGGTGATGTCGAAGGGCTGGGCGGACGGAGCGTCACCCGGATAGATGTAGTCCCCCTCGGTGAGCGGTACCCCGTTGACGGTGACCCGGCCCTGCTTGTCACAGCACTTGACGTGGTCGCCACCGACCCCGATGACCCGCTTGATCAGGTCCTTCTCGTTGTCGGAGGGCAGCAGCCCGATGAAGGTGAGGCCCTCCTTGAGTTGCTTGACGACGACCGGGTCGTGCTTCTTGGCCGTCTGCTCGTCGGCCAGCCAGCCGCCCGGGTCGTGGAAGACGACGACGTCCCCGCGCTGCGGCTTGGAGCCGAACCACGGGGTGAGCTTGTCGACCAGGACGCGGTCGCCGATCCGGATCGTCTGCTCCATCGAGCCGGACGGGATCACGAACGCCTGGACGAGGAAGGTCTTCAGCACGAGGGCTATGAGGACGGCGACACCGGCCAGGAGAGGGATCTCCCGAACGGCTGAACGCCGGCGCTTGCGTTTGACCTTGCGCTGGAGTTTCCGCCGCTCCGCGCGCGTGCGGCCGCCGCCGGGCGCGGAGGTGCGGCGCGATCCGGTGGGCAGCAGATTGTCGGCGGGGCTGCCGGGCACCCCGCGCGGTTTGCCGCGGTTACCCATGCGCGCCCTCCGGGCCGGGCACGCGCGCGTAGGCGGAGGGCCGCGTCAGGTGCTTCCTGTGGTCGTACGGCCACAGGATCCAGTCGGCGCGGCCGATGACGTCGCCGACCGGGATCATGCCGCCGCCGGGCGAGCCGAGATGGTCGCGGGAGTCGCTGGAGTCGCTGCGGTGGTCGCCGAGGACGAACAGACGGCCAACGGGAACGACGACGTCGAAGGGCACGCTGGAGGCGCTGTCCCCGGGATGGAGGAACGCCGACTCGTCGACGGCGCGGCCGTTCACCTCGATCCTCCCCTGCTTGTCACAGCAGGCCACATGGTCTCCCCCCACACCGACCACGCGCTTGATGTAGTCGGCGTCCCCGAAATATCCCGTACCGTCGAACACGATCACGTCGCCGCGCTGCGGCTGGGCACCGAAACGGTACGCCAACTTATTTACGAGAACGCGGTCCCCGATCCTCAAGCCCTGTTCCATGGATCCGCTCGGAATCTGGAACGGTTGCACCACGAAAGTGTTGAGCACGAGCAAAAACGCCAGGCAGAGGAAGAGCGTGAGGGTGATCCGGCCGCCCGGCAGCCAGTCGGCGATCCGCGCCACCAACGCGAAACGCGACCGTCCCTCCGGGCCCGGGGAATCCGGGTGGGAGGAGCGGTCGCGTTCCGTCGGCTGTGCTTCGGTGTCCATCGGGGCGAGATGCTATCCCGCCCGGCCATGGGCACCGGAGAGTGCTCAGCTCTCGCGCTTCTCCTTGATCTTCGCGGCCTTGCCGCGCAGGTCACGGAGGTAGTACAGCTTGGCGCGACGCACGTCACCGCGGGTGACGAGCTCGATCTTCTCGACGATCGGGGTGTGCACCGGGAAGGTGCGCTCGACGCCGACGGAGAACGAGACCTTGCGGACCGTGAAGGTCTCGCGGACACCGGAGCCCTGGCGACGGATCACAACGCCCTTGAACTGCTGCACACGGGAGCGGTTGCCCTCGATGACGCGGACGTGGACGTTGACGGTGTCACCCGGGCGGAAGGCGGGGATGTCGCTGCGCAGCGACGCGGCGTCGACGGAGTCGAGCAGGTGAGACATTTCGTCTGCTTTCTTCGCTGATGCCACAGGTCATCAACGGAAACTAGGAGTTTGCACGAAGCCGTGTGCGGGTCGGGGCGGGCGTCGTGTCCCCCTGTGGCAGAGGCGCACGCCGGACGGGCGCACAACAGCGGTCTATTCTTCCATGCCCTCGGCCCGCCGCCAAAATCGGCCGTACGGGTGGCCTTCCGGGTCCGGTTCCCAGCCCAGGATGGAGAGCATCTCGCGGTCCTTCTTGTCGAAGGCCTTGGGGTCACAGCGCTCGATCAGGTCGGGCCGGTTGGCGGTCGTACGCCTGAGGGCCTCGTCGCGGCGCCAACGGGCGATCTTCCCGTGGTGGCCGCTGAGCAGCACGTCCGGGATGTCCCGGCCGCGCCAGACGGGCGGCTTGGTGTAGACGGGACCTTCCAGGAGGCTCGCCATCGCGCCCGGCGCGAAGGAGTCGTCGCGGTGCGACTCGGCGTTGCCGAGGACGCCGGGCAGCAGCCGGGCGACGGCCTCCGTGATGACCAGGACGGCCGCCTCGCCGCCGGCCAGCACATAGTCGCCGATGGAGACCTCGTAGACGGGCACGCGCGTGGCGTACTCGTCCATGACGCGCCGGTCGATGCCCTCGTAGCGGGCCGGTGTGAAGATCAGCCAGGGGCGCTCGGAGAGCTCCACGGCCAGCTCCTGGGTGAAGGGGCGGCCGCTGGGGGTGGGGACGATCAGCGCGGGGGCCTGGGCGCCGGTCTCGTAGCCGTCGGCGAGGATCGTGTCCAGGGCGTCTCCCCAGGGCTCGGTCTTCATGACCATGCCGGGGCCGCCGCCGTAGGGCGTGTCGTCGACGGTGTTGTGGCGGTCGTACGTCCAGGCGCGCAGATCGTGGACCTGGACATCGAGCTGCCCACGCGCGCGTGCCTTGCCGACGAGGGAGACGTTCAGCGGGTCCAGGTACTCGGGGAAGATCGTGACGACGTCGAGGCGCATTACGACCCTTCCCCGGTGTCGCGGGGGGACGCGATCTCCGCGCGGTCGTCGATCAGACCGGGCGGCGGGGCGATGACCGCCTTCTGCTCCTCCAGGTCGATCTCGGTGACGATCTCCTCCACGAAGGGGATCATGACCTCGGTCCCGTCGGGGCGCTCGACGATGAACAGGTCCTGGGAGGGCAGGTGCGAGATCTCGGTGATCCGGCCGACCTCCGTCCCGTCCTCGGTGACCACGTCCAGGTCGATGAGCTGGTGGTCGTAGTACTCATCCTCGCCCTCGGGCAGCTCCTCCGGGTCGACCTCGGCGATCAGGAGGGTGTTGCGCAGGGCCTCGGCGGCGTTGCGGTCGGTGACGCCCTCGAAGCGCAGGAGGAGGCGGCCGCTGTGGACGCGCCCCGTCTCGATGGTCAGCGGTCCCGCGGAGGCGGGGTCCGTGGCGAGTACGGCGCCGGGCGCGAGCCTGAGTTCCGGCTCGTCGGTGCGTACCTCGACGGTGACCTCGCCCTTGATGCCATGGGCACGGCCGATCCGTGCGACTACCAGCTGCACGTGTCCAATTCTCCTGTCATCTCCTGCCGGCGTCCTGCTCATACGACTGCGGGCCGGGGACGGCCATTGGCCCTCCCCGGCCCGAGCCGGTTGCGATGAAGCGTCAGCGGACGTGGTCCACGTCGACGAGGTCGACGCGGACACCGCGACCGCCGATGGCGCCCACGACGGTGCGCAGGGCACGCGCGGTGCGGCCGTTGCGGCCGATCACCTTGCCGAGGTCGTCCGGGTGGACCCGGACCTCGAGCACGCGCCCGCGGCGCAGGTTGCGCGAGGCGACCTGCACATCGTCAGGGTTGTCGACGATGCCCTTCACGAGGTGCTCAAGCGCCTCTTCGAGCATGCTGCTCAGGCCTCGGTCGACTCGGACTCGGCGGCCGCCTCGTCCTTCTTCTCAGCCTTCTTCTTCTGGGTGATCGCCTCACCCTTGCCCTCGTCGTCACCGCCGAGAGCCTCGAACGACGGACGCGCGGCCTTCGGCTCGGCGACGAGCAGCGGCGCCGGGGCGGGCTCGCCCTTGAACTTCTGCCAGTCGCCGGTCTTCTTCAGGATGGCGAGCACGGGCTCGGTCGGCTGCGCGCCGACACCCAGCCAGTACGCCACGCGGTCGGCGTCCACCTCGATGACCGACGGGTTGTAGGTCGGGTGGTACTTGCCGATCTCCTCGATGGCCCGGCCGTCACGGCGGGTACGGGAGTCGGCGACGACGATGCGGTAGTGAGGCGAACGGATCTTGCCCAGACGCTTCAGCTTGATCTTGACTGCCACGGGAGTGGGTTCTCCTGGATTTGACGTGGTTGGGCACGGCGAGCTGCCGCGTGGGGTTGCGGTACCCGAGTGCCCGATGGACGCGTCAGCCGGAGGAGAGAGGGGTCCTGTGCGGCTGTCGAGTACAGCTAGCCATTGTGCCACACCCTGTGGGTCGCTCCCGGCCGAGGGTGGGTCGATGAGCTTCGGGCATGCCTGGCAGGCACCCGGCGTGGAGGTGAGGTCACGTCGGGTGCGCTGCCCGGTACCGCACGGTCGCCGTCCGCAGCCCGGCACCCACGAGATGCCGGTACTTCCGCGGCTCGCGATCATGCGGCTCCCGCGACCTCCGGGATTCTGAACGGCTTGCCGCAGCCGCCGCAGACGATGGGCGCCTGGGCCAGGACCGAGGGGACCACGCGGACGTTGCGACCGCAGTCGCAGACAGCCTTGACCCGGACACCGCCGCCGGAGGAGCCGTGCCGGGCGGCCGGGCCGCGGAAGCTGCGGGTGGTGTCCGAGGAGGTCGCCGCCGTGTGGGCCTTCAGGGCGCGCTGCAGCCGCTCCATGGTCGGGCGGTAGCGCCGCTTGGCCTCGGGGTTGAGCGTGACCAGCGAGAAACCGCTGCTCGGGTGCGGCTCCTCGGGGTGGTCGAGGCCCAGCTCCTCGGCGATCGCGAGGAAACGGCGGTTGTGGTAGCGGCCGGCGCGGGAGGTGTCGCGGATCCCACGGGCGGCGGCGATGCCGTGGACTGCCTCATGGAGCAGTCGCTCGAAGGAGAGCTCGTGTCCGCAGGCGGACGACGACTCTCCGATCAGGGATTCTGGCGCGGCAAGGTCCGGCAGCTCGGGGTGGTACCGCTGAATGTCGGCCCACGCCTGCGCCAGCTCTGCGGCGAGAACAGGGGGTGTCTGTGTCGTGCTCACGTAATGACAACGAGCGGGGGCTCGAATGTGTTCCTATTCCGGGGCATCCCAAATAATTTGCACGTACCCGTCAGTTGCCGCTGATGCGTCCGGACGAGGGCGGGTGCGCTGATCTGCGGAGAAGCCGCACAGCTCATACCAAGCTGGTGCGTAGTCCGCGCTACGCCCACCCGTCGCCCACCACCGCCCTCGAACGAGGCCCTGCGGGCCGCCCCCTGGCTTGGTGTCCAGACCCCGGCGCAGGGGTGGTCGGCTGTTGCGCAAGGGACGTTTCGGCCGCTCTCGTCGTGAAGTCTCACTCCGGTCAGCGTCAGCGACGCGCGTGACGTTACCGTCCGCCGTCCGACCCCCGGCACCGGCTCGTTCCCCCGGAGCGGACACCGTACGGCCATCCAGATTGCCGGGACGTGAAATCTCGCCACACCCGCGCCCGGAGCCCAAGCAGGGCCCCACGACCCCTGGACGGGGCAGCGAGCCGGGAGTTACCTGGCATACGTGGGAAGTGCGCGCGCACGGCACGGGGGCCACGCAACCGGGCACAGCGGTGAACTCTCGGCGGATTGGGGCGCTTACCTATGACACCTACGCTCGTGCGGCAGCACATGCCTCACGCGGATTCCGCACCCCGCGTGGACCTGTGCGCACGCGCGCGTGACTGGTCCGAGATCCAGGAGCGGATGCTGGTGCCGCTCTACGAAGCCGTCTACGAACGGCTCGAAGTGGGCCCCGCCACCCGGCTGCTGGGCCTGCGCTGCGGCGCCGGGCTCGCGCTGCTGCTGGCGGCCGGCAGAGGTGCCGGCGTCACCGGTGTCGACGCCGCCTCGCCCGAGCGGCTCGCCCTCGCCCGCGAACGCCTGCTGCCGGGCGCCTCGCGCGGCACCGACGGGAGCGCCTTCGGCCGGCCCGGGGAGCACGGCGGCAGTCGTGGCGGGCCGGGTTTCCCCGGCGGACCCGGTACGCCAGGGGGCAGCGGTGACGGCCCCGGTCGGGCCGGGACGCGGAACGGAGGCGGCGGTGAGCGCGGGGTCCCCGGTGCACACCGCGCCGGTGAGCCCGCCGAGTCCGGTGCACGCGGCGACGCCGGGCGCGCTCCGCACGGCGACGGCAGGGCGCGCGGCGCGAGCGGCGGCCCACGCGCGCGTGTCGTGCAGCTCGTCGCGGGTTCACCACGGGACGCGGCCGGGGCGGAGACCGCCGCCTACACCCTGGTGACCGTCTTCGAGCCGATCGGGTGTCTCGCGGGCGACTCCGAGGGGCTCGGTGAGCTGCTGGCGGAGGCGCTGCCGCTGGCGGCGCGCGGGGCCGCGGTGGTGCTGGCCGGCTGGGGTCCGCCGGAGCGCTGCGCCACCTCCTCGGTGCTGCGGGTGGCGACCAGACTGGCCGATCCGCTGCGCAGCGCGCGCAGCTGGCGGCCCGCCCTGCGCGACGACCTGGAGGAGGTCGCCCAGCGGGCGGGGCTGAAGCCGGACGGCTCGGGGCGGGTGGCCTGTCCGTTCGGGTACGCCGATGTCGACAGCGCCGTACGGGGGCTGCTGTCGACCGGTCTGTTCGACGCGGCGATCGCGGCGACGGACGCCAAGCAGGTCGACAAGGAGCTGACGGAGGCCCTGCACCCGTACCGGCGCCCGGACGGGACCGTGTGGATGCCGAACGTCTTCCGTTACCTCGTCGCGCGCGTGCCCTAGCGAGCCTTTCAGACCTCGCTGTCCTTGGTGAGGCGCGTGATCCCGGCGATCCGGTACGCGTCCGTCTCCTCCAGCGTCTCGTTCTCCAGCAGCGCCTGCGCGAGGGCGTCCAACTGGCCGCGGTGGTCGCGGAGTTTGCGGCACGCCTCCTCGTAGCACTCGTCCACGATCCGGCGCATCTCGGCGTCGATCACATCGAGGGTCTGCGGGGCGGCGGAGAGGCCGTAGGCCTGCTGGGCATCGCTCGGGAGGGCGGACAGGCGGCCCACCCGCTCACTCATGCCCCAGCGGGCCACCATCCCGCGCGCGATGTTGGTGACCTGTTCGAGGTCGTTCTCCGCACCCGTGGTGACCACTCCGTAGACGACCTCCTCGGCCGCCATCCCGCCCAGGGCGCCGATGATGCGACCGCGCAGGTACTCCTCCGAGTGGGCGTACCGCTCCACCTCGGGCGTGGACATGGTCACGCCGAGAGCCCGGCCGCGCGGCACGATGGTGATCTTGCGGACCGGGTCGGCGCCGGGCTGCAGCATGCCCAGGAGGGCGTGGCCGCTCTCGTGGTAGGCGGTACGCCGGCGGTCCTCCTCGGGCATCACGAGGGTGCGCTCGGCCCCCAGCTGGACCTTCTCCAGCGCCTCGGACATGTCCGAGGCGGTCACCTGCTCCTGCTTGCGCTTCACCGCGAGCAGCGCGGCCTCGTTGGCGAGATTCGCCAGATCCGCGCCCGTCATGCCCGGGGTGACACGGGCCAGCTGGGTCAGGTCGACGTCGGGCGCGAGCGGGATGTCCCGGGTGTGGATGCGCAGGATCGACTCGCGCCCGGCCCGGTCCGGCGGGGCCACGTTGACCACCCGGTCGAAGCGGCCGGGACGGGTCAGGGCCGGGTCCAGGATGTCCGCGCGGTTGGTCGCGGCGACGACGATCACGCCCTCCGCACCCGAGAAGCCGTCCATCTCCGTCAGGATCTGGTTCAGCGTCTGCTCGCGCTCGTCGTGCCCGCTCATGGAAGCTCCGCCGGCGCGCGCCCGGCCGATGGTGTCGATCTCGTCGATGAAGATGATCGACGGCGCCACCTTCCGGGCCTCGGCGAAGAGTTCGCGGACGCGGGACGCGCCGACGCCGACGATCATCTCGATGAACTCGGACGCCGAGGCGGAGAAGAAGGGCACGCCGGCCTCGCCCGCGACCGCGCGTGCGAGCAGGGTCTTGCCGGTGCCGGGCGGGCCTGCGAGCAGCACACCGCGGGGCAGCTTCGCGCCCATCCGGCGGTAGACGTCGGGGTGCTCCAGGAAGTCGACGACGTCGTCCAGTTCGCCCTTGACCTCGTCGATGCCGGCCACGTCCGCGAAGGTCGTGCGCTCGGTGCCCGGCCGCAGCCCGACCGGTTTGGGCGGCGCCCGGCGGCCGAAGAGGCCGCCCATGCCGGGCAGGGCCCCGCCGAGCCGCCGCGCGAAGAAGATCCACACCACGACCAGGACCGCGATCGGGATCAGGGACATCAGCACGTTGGCCAGGAGGCTGCGCTCCTGCACGACCGGCCGCGCGGTCACCGTCACCCCGTGGCTGGTCAGGTTCTGCCAGAGCCTGTCGTTCGCGAAGGCCGGGCGCTGTGTCTTGAACCTGGTGTACTTCCCGCCGCCCTCGGGGTTGGCCTGCGCGGTCCTGAGCTGGCCCTGGATCGCGTCGCCCTTGGAGTAGATCTTCGCGACGTTGCCGGCGCCGACCTGCCGGCTGAACTCGGTGTACGAGATGGTCGGCTGGTTGCCCTGGCCGAGATAGTTCAGTCCGACATAGGCCAGCAGGAAGACGATCACCGCGGTGACGAGCAGCCCCCACCACTTTCCGCCGCGGATCCGTCCGCCGCCGGGCCGCCGAGGCGATTCGTCGGGGGTGCCCTCGGTGCGCCACGGTTGATCAGGAGTCTTGCGTGGTGGCGCCGCATCGCTCATATCTGGACGTTAAGGCATACGGCGGACCTCGGCACGCGCTGAGGGCGCCCCTCGGCGGGAGGGCGCCCTCAAGGACGTACGAACCTGCGCTCAGCCGATGAACGCGATGACCGTGTGGCTCGGGACTCAGCCCATGAACTTCTTGAACTCGTCCGGCAGCTCGAAGTCCTGACCGCCCTGCTGCGGCAGCCCGAAGGCGCCGCCCTGTGCGGCGGCCTCGCGGCGCTGAGCCTCCTCCAGCTCCTGCTGCTTGCGCTTCATCGGGTTGCCGGAGCGCTGCTTGCCCTTGGCCTTCTTCTGCTGCTTCTTCTGCCGGCCGGGACCGCCGCCCATGCCCGGGATCCCCGGCATGCCCGGCATGCCGCCGCCCTGGGCCATGCGGGACATCATCTTGCGGGCCTCGAAGAACCGCTCGACCAGGTTCTTCACCGCGCCGACCTCGACACCCGAACCCTTGGCGATACGGGCGCGGCGGGAGCCGTTGATGATCGTCGGGTCCTGGCGCTCGCCCGGGGTCATCGACTTGATGATCGCGGCGGTGCGGTCGACGTCCCGCTCGTCGATGTTCTGGATCTGGTCCTTGATCTGGCCCATGCCCGGGAGCATGCCGAGCAGCTTGGAGATGGAGCCCATCTTCCGGACCTGCTCCATCTGGGCCAGGAAGTCGTCCAGGGTGAAGTCCTGGCCCTTCTTGGACGCCAGCTTCGAGGCCATCTTGGCGGCCTCTTCCTGGCTGAAGGTCTTCTCCGCCTGCTCGATCAGGGTGAGCAGGTCACCCAGGTCGAGGATGCGGGAGGCCATCCGGTCCGGGTGGAAGGCGTCGAAGTCGTCGAGCTTCTCGCCGTTCGACGCGAACATGATCGGCTTGCCGGTGATCTGCCGGATCGACAGGGCGGCACCACCGCGGGCGTCACCGTCGAGCTTGGAGAGCACCACGCCGTCGAAGCCGACGCCGTCGCGGAAGGCCTCGGCGGTGTTGACGGCGTCCTGACCGATCATCGCGTCGACGACGAACAGGATCTCGTCCGGGGAGACGGCGTCGCGGATGTCCGCGGCCTGCTGCATCATCTCGGCGTCGATGCCCAGGCGGCCGGCGGTGTCCACGATCACGATGTCGTGGACCTTGGACTTCGCGAAGTCGATGGAGTCCTTGGCGACCTTGACCGGGTCACCGATGCCGTTGCCCGGCTCCGGCGCGTAGACGGCGACGCCGGCGCGCTCGGCGACGACGCTCAGCTGGTTGACGGCGTTCGGGCGCTGGAGGTCGGCGGCGACCAGCAGCGGCGAGTGGCCCTGCTCCTTGAGCCACTTGGCGAGCTTGCCCGCGAGGGTGGTCTTACCGGCACCCTGCAGACCCGCCAGCATGATCACGGTGGGCGGCTGCTTGGCGAAGCGCAGCCGCCGGGTCTCGCCGCCGAGGATGGTGACGAGTTCGTCGTTGACGATCTTCAGAACCTGCTGGGCCGGGTTCAGCGCCCTGGAGACCTCGGCGCCGAGCGCCCGCTCCTTGACGTTCTTGATGAAGGTCCGGACGACCGGGAGGGCGACGTCCGCTTCGAGGAGCGCGATACGGATCTCGCGCGCCGTGGCGTCGATGTCCGCCTCGCTGAGGCGCCCCTTGCCGCGGAGATTCTTGAAAGTCGCGCTGAGGCGGTCGGAGAGGGTATCGAACACGGTGGCGTCGGTCCTCGAGGTCGGAGTCAGTTCGGGCTGCCCTCCAGGGTATCCGGCCCCGCAAGCAAATCGTCCCCGCCTGCTCTGTTCGCGACCGGGGACACACGGTCACGCCCGCAGCGTCTCCTCCAGGACCCGTGCCAGCGACCCGGCGTCCGCTCCCGGCAGCGGCTCGCCCGCGCCGGTCGTGACGTAGAAGGCGTCCACCGCGTTGGAACCCAGCGTCGACACATGCATGCTCCGCACCCGCACCCCCGCCTTCTCCAGGGCCATCCCGATCCGGTACAGCAGGCCCGGGGCGTCCTGGGCACGGACCTCGATCACCGTGGCGTGGTGGGAGGCCGCCGGAGCGACGGTCACCCTCGGCGGCGGGGCCACCCAGCCGCGGCGCCTCGGATAGGCCGCGTCCCGTTCGGCGAGCCGGCCGGCGATGTCCAGGGTCGCATCCAGGGCGCGGACGAGGTCGGCGCGCAGCCGGGTGGCCTGCGGCAGGGAGCCGTACTCGGCGGCGACCCGCCAGTTGAGCAGCAGCACCGAGCCGTCGTCGACGTCGTCGGGCAGGCGCAGGGCGCGCAGCTCGGCCGTGCGGACGGTGAGCCGGTGCACGGCGAGGACACCGGCGACGGCGGGCAGGACGGCGGGCTGGTCGGGTACGGCGATGACCAGCTCGACGCCGAGGGGTTCCTGGGCGGACTCCTCCTCGGTGACCGGTTCCCGCTGGGCGCGCAGTGCGAGCACCGGACCGCCCGTGCGGTACGCCTCGATCGCCAGCCGTTCGTGCTCGGCCGTGGGCGCGGCGGGCTCCGGCTCGTCGGGGGCGTCGCCGGCGAGCACCGCGGAGACCCGCCGGACCAGGTCGGCGACGAGCGAGCCGCGCCAGGAGGACCAGGCCGCGGGGCCGGTGGCGAGGGCGTCGGCCTCGGTCAGGGCGTGCAGCAGCTCCAGGGTGCTCTGGGTGCCGACCGCCTCGGCGACCGAGCGGACGGTGGCCGGGTCGTCCAGGTCGCGGCGGGTGGCCGTCTCGATCAGCAGCAGGTGATGGCGGACCAGGGCGGACAGCACGCCCACGTCCGCGCGGTCGAAGCCGATCCGGGCCGCCACGTCCTTGGCGATGATCTCGCCGGCCACCGAGTGGTCGCCGGGCCAGCCCTTGCCGATGTCGTGCAGCAGTGCGGCGACCAGGAGGAGGTCCGGGCGGCTGACCCGACGGGTCAGTTCGGAGGCGCGCACGGCCGTCTCGATCAGGTGCCGATCGACCGTCCACATATGGACGGCGTTGCGCTGCGGGCGGCAGCGGACCCGTTCCCAGTCCGGCAGCAGGCGGCTGATCAGGCCCTCCGCCTCCAGTGCCTCCCAGACGTCGACCGTCGGCCGGCCGGAGCCGAGCAGCGTCACCAGCTGCTCACGGGCCTCGGCGGGCCAGGGCGTGGGCAGGGGGCGCGCGGTGGCGGCCATGCGCCGTACAGCGTGCAGGGAGAGCGGGAGGCCGGCCTGCGCGGCGGCGGCCGCAGCGCGCAGGGGGAGCACGGGGTCGCGTTCGGGGCGTGCGGCGCGGGCGAGCACCACCTCGCCGTCCTGCTCCACCACGCCCTCGGCGAGCGGGGAGCGCTCGGCGACGGGCTTTCCCCCGCCCAGCATGGCGCGCAGGCGGGGACGGACGGCGCGCGAGCGCAGCACGCGCCCCACCTCGCGCCAGGTGACGTCGCTGGCGTACGAGATGACCCGCGCCGCCTCGTAGACCTGCCGCAGCAGGGTGTCCGCGTCCAGCAGGCCCAGCTCGGCCGCGACCTGGTCCTGCTCCTGGAGCGCGAGCCGGTCGGTGGCCCGGCCGGTGGCCAGGTGCAGCGCGTCCCGTACGTCGAGCAGCCGCCGGCGGGCGTCCGCGAGGCCCTCGCGCGGGGCGTCGGCGAGCCAGGAGGCGGCTACGGCGCGCAGGGCGGTGGCGTCCCGCAGGCCGCCGCGGGCCTCCTTGAGGTCGGGTTCCAGCAGGTACTGCAGCTCGCCCTGGCGCTCGGCGCGCTCGGCGCAGAGTTCCTGGAGTTCGGGGAGGCGTTTGGGGGCCTGGTTGCGCCAGTCGGCGAGGACGGCCGTACGCAGGCCGGCGGTGAGGCCCAGGTCGCCGGCCAGGTGGCGGGCGTCCAGGAGGCCGAGTTGGACTTTCAAATCCTCCCCGGCGGTCCTGCGGGCCTCCGCCGGGGTGCGCACGGAGTGGTCGAGGGCGAGGCCCAGGTCCCAGATCGGATACCACAGGCGGTCGGCCAGCGCGGCGACCGCCTTGGGGTCACTGCCGTCGTGCAGCAGGAGCAGGTCGAGGTCGCTGCGCGGGGAGAGCTCGCCGCGGCCGTAGCCGCCGACGGCGACCAGACAGGCGCCCGGGAATCCCTCGGCGGCCGCCTTGAACAGCCCGGCGAGCCAGTCGTCGGTCAGTTCCGCGAGGGCGGCACGGCGCGGCGGCCCGGACCGCGCCCCCTCGGTGAGGAGGCGCAGCCGGGCCGCCGCGTAGCCGCTGGGTCCCGAGTCCTCTGCCATCCGCTCGTCCGTTCCCGTCACCCAGCGACTCCCGTTCTCGAAAGTTGAGGTCAGAGCGCGTCCGGACCGCGCTCGCCGGTGCGGACCCGTACGGCCGTCTCGACCGGCAGGGACCAGACCTTGCCGTCACCGATCTTGCCGGTGCGGGCCGCCTTGACGATGACCTCGATCAGCTGCTCGGCGTCGTCGTCCTCGGCCAGGACCTCTATGCGGATCTTCGGGACCAGGTCGACGGTGTACTCGGCACCGCGGTAGACCTCGGTGTGGCCCCGCTGACGACCGTAACCGCTGGCCTCGGTGACCGTCAGGCCGTGCACGCCGAAGGCCTGCAGGGCCTCCTTGATCTCATCCAGCCGGTGGGGCTTGACGACGGCGGTGATGAGCTTCATGCGTCCACCTTCTTGGTCTGCGTGGCGGCCAGGGCCGGGGCGTGGGCGACGGAGCCGATGACACCGCCGCCGGCGCCGCTGAAGTCGTAGGCGGTCTCGGCGTGCTCGGCCTGGTCGATGCCCGAGATCTCCTCGTCCTCGGTGACCCGCATGCCGATCGTCTTGTCGAGCAGGAAGGCGAGGACCGCGGAGACGATCAGCGAGTACGCGAGGACCGCGCCGACACCGGCGCACTGCTTCCACAGCTGGGTGAAGGAGTGGTCGCCGTAGAAGACACCGGTCGCGGTGGACTGGCCCTTGCCGGTGGCGAAGAAGCCGATCAGCAGGGAGCCGATGATGCCGCCGACCATGTGGACGCCGACGACGTCGAGGGAGTCGTCGTAGCCGAACCTGAACTTCAGGCCCACGGCCGCGGCGCAGGCGACACCGGCGATGGCGCCGACGGCGATCGCGCCGAGCGGGGAGACCGCGCCGCCGGACGGGGTGATCGCGACCAGGCCGGCGACCGCGCCGGAGGCGGCACCCAGCGTGGTGAACGCGCCGTGCCGGATCTTCTCGTAGGCGAGCCAGGCCAGCATGGCGGCGGCGGTGGCGACCTGCGTGTTGACGAACATCAGCGCGCCGACGCCGTCGTCGTTGCCGAGCCAGGAGCCCGCGTTGAAGCCGAACCAGCCGAACCACAGGAGCCCGGCACCGAGCATGACCAGCGGGAGGCTGTGCGGGCGCATCGGGTCCTTCTTGAAGCCGACGCGCTTGCCGATGACGAGGATGACACCGAGCGCCGCCGCACCCGCGTTGATGTGGACCGCCGTACCACCCGCGAAGTCGATCACGCCGAGCTTGTAGGCCCAGCCGTCGGCGCCCCAGACCCAGTGGGCGACCGGAACGTAGACGAGCGTGAGCCACAGGGCGATGAAGAGCGACCAGGCCGAGAACTTGACGCGGTCCGCGAGGGCGCCGCTTATCAGGGCCGGGGTGATGATCGCGAACATCATCTGGAAGACCATGAACACGAAGATCGGGATGGTGTAGCCGGGCCAGAGTTCCGTCAGACCGATCTTGCGCAGGCCGAACCAGTCGGAGTCCCAGCCGATGAGGCCGTTGTTCGTGCCGAAGGCGAGGGAGAAGCCGTAGAGCACCCACAGAATGGTGACGATGCCCATGCTGATGAAGCTCATCATCAGCATGTTCAGGGTGCTCTTGACGCGGACCATGCCCCCGTAGAAGAAGGCAAGACCCGGCGTCATGATCAGCACCAGGGCGGAAGCGATCAGCATGAAGCCTGTGTTGGCGGACGACAGCTTGGGTGCGTCCGCCGCAAGCATGATGGCTGGAGCCATCGGCGTCTCCTCGTCGGTTGGTACGGCCCCGTGCGGGCGGTGCCTGAGCGGTCCGGCGGGTCGTGGGGTGTGGGCCGGTTATGCGCCATGAGATTGGCGCAGCGCGGTTTCGGTGGAAGCCCCTCGTTGTTTCGCCGGGGTGACGAAGGCGCCCTGCTTGTTACGCCTGGATGAACCGCCGGATTCGCGGCTTGCCGATCGTTATCGTGACGCAACCAACGCCGGCGGGCCTGCCGTGACACAGGCCGGCCGCGGCGGGGCCTCTCCGATGACCTGGCGTGGGGGAGCCGAGTCGGGCAGTTCGGGAGGACCGGCCGCGGCCGGGGCGGGGGAGCCGGGTGTGTCAGACCGCTTCGGCGGTTTCCGGCAGGTCGGCGGCGAGCTGATCGGTGAGGTCGACGACGACGGCGAGATCGCCGTAGTCCCGTACGGCCGTGTCGACCGTCTTTCGAATACGAGTGTTCACACGCTCGGAGCGGACCTTCTTGGCGATCTCCATGGCCTGGGCGGCATAGTCAGTGCTCCGCTCGGGCTCACGCTGGAGCAGGTGCACGGTGGCCATGCCGATCAGGTTCAGCGCGTACGACCGCTGGTGCTCGCCGTCCTCCGCGAACTTCTCCACCGCCTTCCGCATCAGCGGCTCGGCGAGGGAGGCGTAGGTGGGGCTGCGTCCGGCGACGTAGGCGAGGTCGCGGAAGGAGTGGGAGTTCTCTCCGTACAGCTCGGCCTCGGAGAAGAAGCGGATCCAGTCGGGGTCCGGCTCGTCCCACTCGTCGGCCTCGGCGAAGGTGTCCTCGGCCATGCGGACCGCGCGCTTGGTCTTGCCGGGCTGGCCCATGTTGGCGTACGCGCGGGCCTCCATCGCATACAGCATGGACTGGGTGCGCGGGCTCGCGCAGTCCCGGCTGCCGTACTGGGCGAGGTGGATCAGCTCCAGGGCGTCGTCGGGCCGGCCGAGATGGATCATCTGGCGGCTCATGCTGGAGAGGATGTACGAGCCGAGGGGCTTGTCGCCGGCCTCCTTGGCCGCGTGCAGGGCGAGGACGAAGTACTTCTGCGCGGTCGGCTGGAGTCCCACGTCGTACGACATCCAGCCGGCCAGTTCGGCGAGCTCGGCGGCGACCTTGAAGAGCTTGCGGGTGGTGGCCTCGGGCTGGGGTTCCTGGAGCAGGTCGGTGACCTCGTGCAACTGGCCGACGACCGCCTTGCGGCGCAGGCCGCCGCCGCACTGGGCGTCCCACTGCCGGAACATGCGCGTGGTGGACTCCAGCAGATCCAGTTCGGGCTTGGACAGCCGGCCGGGCCTGCGGGTGTCGAGGACGGGCTCCGGCTCGACGGCGACCGGGGACCCGGGGCTCGGGACGAGCCAGCGCTGCATGGGCTCGATGAGGGAGGGGCCGGCGGACAGCGCCAGCGAGGTGCCGAGGAAGCCGCGCCGGGCCAGCATCAGGTCGCTGCGCGAGAACTCGCTGAGCAGGGCGACCGTCTGCGCGGCCGTCCAGGGCAGGTCGACTCCGGACGCGGAGGGCGACTGGCGGGCGGCGCGCAGGCCGAGGTCCTCGATGGAGACCACACAGCCGAAGCGTTCGGAGAACAGCTCCGAGAGGATGCGCGGGATCGGCTCGCGCGGGTTCTCCCCGTCCAGCCAGCGGCGCACCCGCGAGGTGTCGGTGGAGATGTGGTTGGCGCCCAGCTGGCGCGCCCGGCGGTTCACCTGGCGGGCCAGCTCGCCCTTGGACCAGCCGCTGCGCACGAACCACGAGCCGAGCAGCTCATTGGGGCGCCTGTCAGCGTTCGCTCCACTACCGCCGTTGCCGCTCACTGGAACGCCCCCATCCCTGAGACCACTTGTCGTCGAGTGCGCCAAGCCTTATCAGAATGCCGGTAAATACGGCCTCTTGTCCGCCGGTTCTCACCCTTCGAACGAGCTGGCGACTCGCCTCCGGCATACCCATCCATGCATATGCCGACCGGACTCGCGCACTCACAGTAATCCTACGATCACCCGCCCAACCACCGGGATCCCGGAAACGCCACCATTCGCCACCCCTTCGAATGAACTCACGGTCGGCCGTACGCGATTCACTTGACATAGGACGGCCGGAAGTGGGCGGAGTGAAGCACGCGGGGGCGCGAATACCCCGATGCGCCACCCGTTGCACCTCAAGGCGCCGCCTTGTCCGCGCGTCGACCGGGGAAGGCGGAGCCGTAGCGTTACGTTCCGCTTCCGTCTCGTTCCGTGTCGTAACCACCGGCGCGCTGGACCCGTTGGAGGGGGCATGGGCTTCACGATCGGCGGCATTCGCGAGATCCGCTCCGGCACGCGCCGGCGCGGCCGTGCGTCGGAGTGCACCGCTGTCGCCGAGTTCACCGGGTTGTGGGGCTGGGACGTGGTGCCGGGAGCGCGGGCCGCGGCGGGCGTCTGCTCGTGCGGACACGCCGACTGCCCGGCGCCGGGGGCGCATCCGCTGGACTTCGCGCCCCAGGTGCCGGCCGGGGCCACGCTGGACGAGGTGAGCAAGGCGTGGTCGGAGTTCCCGGGTGCCGCGGCGATGCTTCCGGTGGGCCGGGCGTTCGACGTCGTCGAGGTCTCCGAGGCCGCCGGGCGCCGCGCCCTGGCCCGCCTGGAGCGGATGGGACTCCCCCTCGGTCCGGTGACCGCGACCCCGGACGGCCGCGCCCACTTCTTCGTCGCGCCCGGCGCCGCCGCGGAGCTCCCCCGGCTGCTGTACCGCATGGGTTGGGACGACCCCTCGGCCCTGGACCTGCGCGGCCTCGGCCCCGGCACGCACATCACCGCGCCGCCCTCCGACCGGGGCGGCCTGGGCCCGGTCCGCTGGCTGCGCCCACCCGCACTGGACTCGGCGACCCGCCCTCCGGCGGCCCGCCTGCTGCTGGGCACGCTGGCGTACGTGGCACACCGGTCGCGGGCGTAGACCAGTCGCATCGTCCACGAACGCCTCCAGCTCGGCCTCGGTCCGGTGCGGTCGCGGGCGCGAGCGCAGTTCTCCCTGCCCCGACCACAGCAACCATCAATTGAGACACCACGACGGCGAGCAACCACGTCCGCGAAAGCGGCGCCGGCTTAGGCGCAAAAGCAGCAGCGCCCGACCCAACTGCACCTTGGGGCGGGCGCTTCCTGTCAGCTACCGGGTTCGGTGACCAGTCAGTCCCCGATCAGCGCGTCCACGAACGCCTCCGGCTCGAACGGCGCGAGATCGTCCGCGCCCTCGCCGAGGCCGACCAGCTTGACCGGCACGCCCAGCTCGCGCTGGACCGCGACGACGATGCCGCCCTTGGCCGTGCCGTCCAGCTTGGTCAGCACGATGCCGGTGATGTCCACGACCTCCGCGAAGACGCGGGCCTGCACCAGGCCGTTCTGGCCGGTGGTGGCGTCCAGGACGAGCAGCACCTCGTCCAGCGGCGCGTGCTTCTCCACGACCCGCTTGACCTTCCCGAGCTCGTCCATGAGGCCGGTCTTGGTGTGCAGGCGGCCGGCGGTGTCGATGAGGACGACGTCGACCCCCATCTCCTTGCCTTCCTTGACCGCGTCGAAGGCGACGGAGGCGGGGTCGCCGGCCTCCGGGCCGCGCACGGTGTAGGCCCCGACGCGCTCGCCCCAGGTCTGGAGCTGGTCGGCGGCGGCGGCACGGAAGGTGTCGGCGGCGCCGAGCACGACCGTACGGCCGTCCGCGACGAGCACGCGCGCGAGCTTGCCGGTGGTGGTGGTCTTGCCGGTGCCGTTGACGCCGACGACCATCACGATGCCGGGCTTGCGGTCCGCGGGCTCGGTCTTGACCGTGCGGTCGAACTCCGTGCCGACGACCTTGAGCAGCTCCTCGCGCAGCAGGCCGCGCAGCTCCTCGGGGGTGCGGGTGCCGAGGACCTTCACGCGCTCGCGCAGGCTCTCGACCAGCTCCTGGGTGGGCTGCACGCCGACGTCGGCGGTGAGCAGCGTGTCCTCGATCTCCTCCCAGGTCTCGTCGTCCAGGTGCTCGCGCGAGAGCAGCGTGAGCAGGCCCTTGCCGAGGGCGGTCTGGGAACGGGACAGGCGGGCGCGCAGCCGTACCAGCCGGCCCGCGGTGGGCTCCGGGATCTCGATCTCGGGAGCCGCGACAGCGGGAGGCTCCTCCACGACGACCGGTGCGGGGCCGCCGGGGAGATCCACCTCCTCGATGGTCCGGCGCGGTTCTTCGCGCGGCGTCTCGGCCTCTTCGCCGATGTGCGGCTCGGCCGGGGGCGCGGTGATGTCGGGCGTCTTCGGAGGCGGCGGAGGCAGCGGCTTCTTGCGCCGGGTGCCCACCACCAGCCCGCCGAGTGCCGCGAGCACGACCACGGCGATGACTACAGCAAGGATGACGGTTTCCATAACAAGGCCAGTATGCGTGACCCCCGATCGGCCTGTTCGTTGTACGCGCAGGGGCCACTGGCCCGCCGGGCCGGGCTGGCCCGCGGTCCGACCTCGCGTCGGCCGGAAGCCCACATGGGCGGAGTCACAACGGGTCCAGTATCAGGACCGTCGGGTACCCGAAGCAGCGTCACCCAGGGCGTGTCACGGTTCATACGGTGGGCCGTGACGTGCCCTCGCCGCAGGAGCCGGTTTGTGGCTTCCTCCGAGAGACAAACGCCACTTATTACCAGGACTCGGAGCAAAGTACGATGGTGGCGACTCTGTCGACGCGCGTAGAGTCCCGACCGTCCCTGTCCCCCCACGTCTGGTGCCCCTTTTTCATGAGCAAAACCGTCGAGACCGAAGGCGCTCTCGAGACCCGAGGTATCGAGCAGGTCCCCGATCACGAGCGCACCGCGAAGACCCGTGAACTGTTCCCCACCTGGGTCGGCGCCAACATCAGCGTGCTCCTGCTGACGATGGGCGCGAGCCTGGTCGTGGCGTACCACCTGAACATCTGGCAGGCGCTCGTCGTCGCCGTGGCGGCGCCGGTCGTGTCGTACGGCCTGGTCGGTCTGATCGGTATCGCCGGCAAGCGCGGCGGCGCGCCCGGCATGGCGCTCTCGCGCGCGGTCTTCGGCCAGCGCGGCAATCTGCTGCCCGGTTCGCTGATCTGGGTCGCGCGCTGGGGCTGGGAGACGATCAACGCGGTCACCGGCGCCTACGCGATGCTCACCATCCTGGACATCCTGTTCGGCATCAAGGCGAACAGCGTGCTGGACATGGTGATGCTGCTGGTGTTCGTCGTGGCGACCTTCGCGATCTCGGGCCTCGGTATCAACGCCGTGCAGAAGTGCAACAAGTACGCCACCTATCTCTTCGGCGTCTTCTCGGTGCTGGTCCTGGTCTATCTCGTGGCGAACACCGACTGGTCGAAGGTGCTGCACCACGGCGGCGGCTCCACGGCCGCGGTGATCACCGGTGTCGGCATGATCGCGGCGGGCGGTGTCAGCTGGATCCCGACGGCTCCGGACTTCACCCGCTACCTGCCGCGTACGGCGTCGTCGAAGGCGATCGTCGGTACGGCGGTGGGCGGCGCCGGCATCGTCGTGCTGCCCATGGTCCTGATGGGCGCGGTGATGGCGGTGTCCACGCCGGACCTGGCCTCGGCCACCGACCCGGTTTCCTTCCTCGGTGAGATCCTGCCGACATGGATCGCGGTGCCGTACCTGTTCATCGCGCTGATCGGCATGCTGCTGATCAACTCGATGTCGATGTACTCGGCGGGCTTCACCGCGCAGACCCTCGGCATCAAGGTGCCGCGGCACTGGGCGGTCTCGGTGAACGCCGTGATCTCGCTGGTCTTCGGTGGTGTGCTGATGCTGGTGGCGACGAGCTTCATGGGCTCGTTCATCGCCTTCCTGTCGCTGCTGGCGGTCGCCTTCTCCGCCTGGGTCGGTGTCTTCGGCGCGGACATGCTGCGCCGTACCGAGTACGACGGCCGCGCCATGACGGACACCACCCGCACCAGCGCCTATTGGTACAAGGGCGGCTTCTCCCCCGCGGCGGTGGCCGCCTGGGCGATCGGCCTGGTGTCGGGACTGATGTTCACGACCTCGGACTGGTTCACCGGCCCGCTCGCGAAGAACAACGTCATCGGCGAGTACGGCCTCGGCTGGGTCGCCACGATCGTGATCTCGGGCCTGCTGTACCTGGCGCTGCCGAAGCCGGCGGGGGCCGCCGAGCCGGCCGAGGTCGCCGAGCCGGCCGAGGAGCGCGCGACCGCCTCCGTGTGACGGGCCTCAGCCGGGCAGGCCGCTCTTGTGCAGGGCGGCACTCGCCCGGAAGCGGAGCCGGGAGCAGCGGTCCCGGGTCTCCTGGTCGGCGTCGGCGGGGCAGCGGCGGTGGCCGGCCGGCCACCGCAGGTCGTCCGGGTCCAGCCACAGCGCGACCCGGCCACGCCCCGCCTCGGCCCGCGGATCCGTGGGTACGGCTTCGCTCATCCCGCGACCCTAACTCCTCTCCCCCATGGCGATCTGACGCCCCGTCAGCTAACGTCCCCCTCCACCGCATCGCACCGGAGGGGGACTTCCCATGCCCGTCACGGTCGTCCGTTTCAACCTCGTCGCTCCCGGCGCCGGCCCCGCCGCCCTCTCCGCCCGCTACCGGGCCGCCCTGGAGATGGCCGCGTACGCGGACGAGCACGGGATCGGCACCGTGCAGACCGAGGAGCACCACGGTGCCGACAACAACTGGCTGCCGTCGCCGTTCGCCTTCGCGGGCGCGGTGTTCGGGGCGACCCGCCGGATCGCGGTGACCGTGTCGGCGGTGATCGGCCCGCTGCACGAGCCGCTGCGGCTCGCCGAGGAGATCGCCGTACTGGACCTGCTGAGCGGCGGACGGCTGGTGACGGTGGCCGGGATCGGCTACCGGCCCGAGGAGTACGCCCTGTTCGACGTCGACTGGAAACTCCGGGGGCGGCTCCAGGACGAGTTGCTGCAGACCCTGCTGAGGGCGTGGTCCGGCGAGGACTTCGCGTACCGGGGCCGTACGGTACGGCTCACCCCGCGCCCGTACACCGACCCGCACCCGCTCCTGCTGGTCGGCGGCTCCTCCAAGGCCGCCGCCCGCCGGGCCGCCCGGCTCGGCCTGCCGTTCTTCCCGAGCGCACACCTGCCGGAGCTGGAGTCCTACTACAAGGAGAGGCTCACCGAGTACGGCACCGAGGGCTGGGTCATGATGCCCGCGGCCGAGACTCCCCTGCTGCACATCGCCGAGGACCCGGACCGGGCGTGGGCGGAGTACGGCGAGCACTTCCTGCACGAGGCGCGGACCTACGCCTCCTGGCAGTCGGGCGGGATCCGCTCGGCGGTGCGATCGGCGGCCACGACGGTGGAGGAACTGCGCGCGGAGCGCGTGTACCGGATCCTCACGCCGGAGGAGTGCGTGGCACTGGGCGCCGACAGCCTCGTACTGCATCCCCTGGTGGGCGGGATGCCGCTGGAGGAGGGGTGGCGGAGCCTGCGGCTGTTCGCGGAGCGGGTGATTCCGGCACTGGGCAACTGACCTGCGGCGATATCCGGTGGTCCGGGTGGGTCCGGCGGTGCTCCACTGGGACCGTGAGTCTGAGTGTGGATGTGGTCGTCCGCGGGCCGAACGGCGAGTTCGACGTGCTCGACGTGCCCGAGGGGTGCAATGACTCGGCCGGGTTCGAGTCCTGGCGGTGGAAGGTGTGGGGCTCGGAGGTGGTGCGCTCGCTGGGCGCCCGTTACCTTCCCCGGCTCGACGGCGACTGGATGGAGGTCCCGACCGAGGAGCTTCCCCGGTTCCTGGAGGAGATCGCCCTGTTGCGCACCCACCTGGACATGATCTGCGCGGCGCTCGGGGAGCATCCGTACGGCATCGAGAGCCGCCTGGACAACATCGAGGCGACGACGCGACGGGCCCGGCGACTGGGCGCCCGCGTTCTCATCTGGTGACCGGCGCGTACGACACCGCCGCCCCCGGACCGGGCAGTGGCCGGGCCGGGGGCGGCGGAAGGTACGAGGAGAGGGGCAGCGGGGACTTGGCCCTTCTCCCCGAGTTCACGGGGCTGGTCAGCCCATCTCCTCCAGTGCCTTGCCCTTCGTCTCCTTGACGAACTTCAGGACGAACGGGATCGAGAGCGCGGCGAAGACCGTGTAGATGACGTAGGTGCCGGAGAGGTTCCAGTCGGCCAGCGACGGGAAGCTCGCGGTAATGGCCCAGTTGGCGATCCACTGCGCCGCGGCGGCCACGCCCAGGGCGGCGGCGCGGATCTTGTTCGGGAACATCTCGCCGAGCATGACCCAGACCACCACACCCCACGACAGGGCGAAGAAGAGGACGAACACGTGGGCGGCGATCAGGGCGACCCACCCCTGGGTGCTGGGGAGCTTGCCGTCGACGAGGTGGTACGAGAACGCCCAGGCCTCCAGCGCCAGACCGACGGCCATGCCGATCGAGCCGATGAGGGCGAGCGGCTTGCGGCCGACGCGGTCCACGAAGATCATCGCGATCACGGTGCCGATGATGTTGATGATCGAGGTCGTGAAGGAGTAGAAGAACGAGTCCGTCGGGTCGACACCGACCGACTGCCACAGCGTCGAGGAGTAGTAGAACGCGACGTTGATGCCGACGAACTGCTGGAAGACCGACAGGCCGATACCGACCCAGACGATCGGCTTGAAGAAGAAGCCGCCGCCGAGCAGGTCCTTGAAGGTGGACTTGTGCTCGCTCGTCATGGCGTGCTCGATCTCGGCGACGCGGGCGTCCAGGTCGACGTCCTTGCCCTCGACCTCGGCGAGGATCTCCTTGGCGCGCTCACGCTTGCCGACGGAGAGCAGGAAGCGCGGGGACTCGGGGATCGCGAAGGAGAGCATGCCGTAGAGGACGGCCGGGACGACCATGACGCCGAGCATGACCTGCCAGGCCTCCAGGCCCATCAGGTGACCGCGCTGGTTGCCGCCGGCGGCGTTGAGCAGCCCCCAGTTGACCAGCTGGGAGATGGCGATGCCGACGACGATCGCGGCCTGCTGGAAGGAACCGAGGCGGCCGCGGTAGGCGGGCGGGGCGACCTCGGCGATGTAGGCGGGGCCGATGACGGAGGCCATGCCGATGGCGAAGCCGCCGACGACGCGCCAGACGGCGAAGTCCCAGAGGGAGAAGGGCAGCGCGGAGCCGACGGCGCTGACGACGAAGAGAAGCGCGGCGATCTGCATGACGCGGATACGGCCGATCCGGTCGGCTATGCGGCCGGCGGTCGCGGCACCGACCGCACAGCCGATCAGGGCGATCGCGATGACCTGGGCGAGGGCCGCGGAACCGATGTCGTACTTGGTCCGGATGGCCTCGACCGCGCCGTTGATCACGGAGCTGTCGTAGCCGAAGAGGAAACCGCCCATGGCGGCAGCCGCCGCGATGAAGATGACGTGCCCGAGATGTTCGGGTTGGGCCGTCCTGGCTCCTGACTGAGGTGCCTGCGTTGTGCTGGTCACGTAAATCTCCTCGGGCCACGGCAACGCTGCCGGTGGGGGTAGAGCCCTTACAGGTGAGACCTGAAGGTAAAAGCAACGTTGCAGAGACTATTCCTTCAAGTTTCGAAGTCAATAGTTCAGCTGCTGTGAGTTTTTCGATGTGTCCGAGGCCTCAGTGTTCACTTCTTGAACCCTGAGTGAGTTGATCTTGAATGGCGGCGCTGACCGCGGCGCTACCGCAGGCGCTGGGAGATGACCTTGGAGACGCCGTCGCCCTGCATCGACACGCCGTAGAGCGCGTCGGCGACCTCCATCGTGCGCTTCTGGTGCGTGATCACGATCAGCTGCGAGGTCTCCTGCAGCTCCTGCATGATCCGGATCAGCCGCTGGAGGTTGGTGTCGTCCAGCGCCGCCTCGACCTCGTCCATGACATAGAACGGGCTCGGCCGGGCCTTGAAGATCGACACCAGCAGCGCCACCGCGGTCAGCGAGCGCTCGCCGCCGGAGAGCAGGGAGAGCCGCTTGACCTTCTTGCCCGGCGGGCGCGCCTCGACGTCCACGCCGGTGGTGAGCATGTTGTCGGGGTCGGTCAGCACCAGGCGGCCGTCACCACCGGGGAACAGCCTGCTGAACACGCCCTCGAACTCGCGGGCGGTGTCCCGGTAGGCCTCGGTGAAGACCTGCTCGACGCGCTCGTCGACCTCCTTCACCACCTGCAGCAGGTCGGCACGGGTCTTCTTCAGGTCCTCCAGCTGCTCGCTGAGGAACTTGTGCCGCTCCTCCAGCGCCGCGAACTCCTCCAGCGCCAGCGGGTTGACCTTGCCGAGCTGCTGGTAGGCCCGCTCGGCGGCCTTGAGCCGGCGCTCCTGTTCGGCCCGGTGGAAGGGCTTGGGCTGGTTGCGCGGGTGCTCGGGGTCCTCGGGCAGCACCTCGCCCTCGGCAGGGGGCGAGGGCGGCACGAGCTGGTGCGGGCCGTACTCGGTCACCAGCCCCTCCGGCTCGACACCAAGCTCCTCCAGCGCCTTGGTCTCCAGTTGCTCTATGCGCAGCCGCTTCTCGGCGCCGAGCACCTCGCCGCGGTGCACCGAGTCCGTCAACTTGTCGAGTTCCGCCTTCAGTTCCCGACCTGCGGTGCGCGCGGCGGTCAGCTCCTGCTCGCGCCGCGCCTTGGCGGCCTCGGCGGCGGTGCGCTCCTGCTCGGCCCGGGCGAGGGACACCTCGATGTGCGCGAGCAGCTGCCGGGCGCCGGAGGCCACGGCCTCCGCCACGGCCGCCTCGTGCCGCAGCCGGGCGCGGCGTTGCTCGGCACGCGCGCGTGCCTCGCGTTCCGCGCGTGCGGCACGGTCGAGCGAGTCGGCCCGCCCGGCGAGCCCCTTCACCCGCTCCTCGTGGGTACGGACCTGGAGCCGGGCCTCCATCTCGGTCTGCCGGGCGTTGGCGCCGTCGGCGGCGAGCCGGTCGCGTACGGAGGTGTCCGGCTCCTCCTCGACCGGCATCTCCTCGGCGACCGCCAGCCGCTCGGCCAGCTCCTCGGCCTCCTGTACGGCCTTCTCCAGCGCCTCCTGCGCGCGTGCGGCGGCCGCGGCCGACCGCTCGGCCTCGCCTGCGGCACCCCGCGCCTGTCCGGCGAGCCGGCCGAGCTGCTGGGCGACGGCCGACTTCTCCCGGTCCGCCGCCCGGCGCCGGTCAGCGAGCTCTTCCACGAGGGTGGCGGCCTCGGCACGCCGTTCAGCCGCCGTTCGCTGCTCCTGGGCCAGCGCCTCGCAGCGCACCGCCAGCTCGACCAGCTCGGCCGCGGCCTGGTCCACGGAGGCCTGCACCTCCAGCAGGCTGGGTGCGCCGGCGGAGCCGCCGTGGGCGAAGTGGGCGCCGAGGAGGTCGCCTTCGGCGGTGACAGCGGTCAGGTCCGGGTGGGTGCCGATGAGGTCCTCGGCGTCCTCCAGGGTGCCGACGACGACGATTCCTCGCAGGAGGCGGTGGACGGCGGGCATGAGGTCGGCGGGGCCGCGGACAAGGTCTGCGGCGAGGCGCCCACCGGGGGGTGCCATGGTCGGCGGTTCGGCGGCGGGTTCGTCGTGGCTGGTCGCGCCCTGCGGCGGAGCCGCATGTCGATGCTGCCCCGCGCCCCCTTGGGGCGCGCCTCCTGAGGCCGGCTCCATTGTCAGCAGCAGTGCCGCCCGGCCGCCGTCCTGCTTGCGGAGCATTCGGATCGCCTCGGCCGCGGCCGCAGGGGTCGATACGGCGATCGCGTCCGCTGCCGCGCCGAAGGCCGCTGCCAGGGGGATCTCGTAGCCGGGGGTGACCGTGAGGAGTTCCGCCGCGGGGCCCAGGACTCCGGTGAGGCGGTCTCGGGCGCCGAGGAGTATGCCGGTGCCGTCCTTGCGGCGCAGGCCCAGGGCCAGCGCTTCGTGGCGGGCCTGGGTCGCGGCGCGGGTGCGTTCGGTGGTGGTGAGGGCCTCGCGGGCCGCGCTCAGGGCGGCTTCGGCCTCGGTGAGCTGCCGTTTGGCCGCCTCGTGCTGTTCGGCCAGGTCCGCGTCGTCGGCGTCGAGGCCGTCGACCTCGGCCTGCAGGGCCTCGTACTCCTCCTGGGCGCGCGCCGCGCGTTCCTGTGCCTCGTCGCGGGCCGTGGCCAGGCGGTCGATCTCGGCCTGGGCGGAGGCAGCGCGGGAGCGGGCCGCGTTGACCTGGCCGGACAGGCGGGCCAGCCCCTCGCGGCGGTCGGCGATGGCGCGGGCGACGTCCTTCAGCCGGCGTTCCTCGACGGCCAGCTCCCGTTCCAGTTCGGCGCGGTGGGCGACCGTGTCGTCGAGGGCGTGCTGGGCCGCGTCCAGGGCCGCCTCCAGCTCGGCCTCCTGCTCACGGATCCGGGCGGCCTCGCGCTCCAGGTCCTCGGGGTCGCGGCCGCGCCGCTCGTCCGGGGGCGCGGACGTCGCGCTCTTCACGCGTGCGTCGGCCAGCGAGATCGTGCCGCGGACGCGCTCGGCCAGCTGGGACAGCTCGTACCAGGTCTGCTGGGCGCGCTGCAGGCGGGGCGTGAGCTGCCGTACCTCGTCCTCCAGGAGGCCCTCGCGGTGCAGGGCCTTCTTCAGGTCCTGCTCGGCGGCCTCCTTGCGTTCCTTCAGGGCCGCCTCGTCCGCGATCTCGGCCTTCAGCGCCTGGCGGAGGCGTACGAGGTCGTCGGCCAGCAGGCGCAGGCGGGCGTCGCGCAGGTCCGCCTGGATGACGGCGGCCCGGCGGGCGACCGCCGCCTGGCGGCCCAGGGGCTTGAGCTGGCGGCGGAGTTCGTCGGTCAGGTCCTGCACGCGCGCGAGGTTGGCCTGCATCGCGTCCAGCTTGCGCAGCGCCTTCTCCTTGCGCTTGCGGTGCTTGAGGACGCCGGCCGCCTCCTCGATGAAGGCGCGGCGGCCCATCGGGTCGGCGTGCAGGACGGAGTCGAGCTGGCCCTGGCCGACGATGACGTGCATCTCGCGGCCGATGCCCGAGTCGGACAGGAGTTCCTGGATGTCCAGAAGGCGGCAGGTGTCGCCGTTGATCTGGTACTCGCTGCCGCCGTTGCGGAACATGATCCGCGTGATGGTGACCTCGGCGTACTCGATGGGCAGCGCGCCGTCGGAGTTGTCGATGGTCAGGGACACCTCGGCGCGGCCCAGCGGCGGGCGGCCGGTGGTGCCGGCGAAGATGACGTCCTCCATCTTGCCGCCGCGCAGCGACTTGGCGCCCTGTTCGCCCATGACCCAGCTGAGCGCGTCCACGACATTGGACTTGCCCGAGCCGTTCGGGCCGACGACACACGTGATCCCCGGCTCGAACCGGAGCGTGGTCGCCGAGGCGAACGACTTGAACCCGCGGAGGGTCAGGGCCTTGAGGTGCACGCCGCTGGACTCTACCGGGCGCCGCTATCTCACTCCACGAACACTCGCAACCCCACGGTTTCGCCATTGAACATGCAGGGCACACCGTACGTTAAAGACAGTGAAAGGATGCGCGGGGCAAGAAGGAAGGGACGCCGAAGCGTCCCTTGCAACTCTGACGGCCGGGTTGCGGTCGTCCGATCAACTGAGCGGTTGATACGGCAGCCCGATCGCTGCGACTGCTGTCGTGGAGCGATGCAGTGATCAGGTGAGCGCAGGCTCCGCCTGGTGTGCGTCGATGCTCTCCATGATCCTGTCCTGAGAGGCGGCAGCCGCCAGCGCGTCGTTCTCCGCCTGGATCCTTACGAGCTCGGACTCCAGGTCCTGAACGCGCTGCTGCAGCCGTCGCATCTCGGCGAGGAGTCGAGGGTCGGAGCCGCCGACGTAACCGAGAAGCGCCTTTGCCATGATGGATGGTCCTCCACAATGAGTGACCGACCGATGCGGTGTGGGTCGTGAGGGATTGCACCCGCGGTGCTTGGCACATCCGGGTGTTGCTCTGCTGTTGCTCCATGCCAAACAGCTAAGGTGCGCGGGGCTTTCAGCGTCTCACCAAAAAGTTTGACGGTCAACACGATCACGCCCTGTATTGGCGGGCAAACCGGGGCGCGCGGCCGGAAAAACGGCGGCGCTGCAAGTCATCCGGAGCCCTCAGGGCGTGACGATCAGTTGTTGCTGGGGAGCCTGCCATGCCGGGCCGTTCTTGGCAACCACCAGGCCGTTTCTGCTGTGCGCATGTGCCCCCGGCAGCTCCCTGTGCGCCTGCCTGCGCCCCTATACAGAACCGGTTCAGCGGATGGCGAA
The DNA here is from genome assembly GCF_042868225.1 of Streptomyces sp. NPDC007856. Lineage (NCBI taxonomy): Bacteria > Bacillati > Actinomycetota > Actinomycetes > Kitasatosporales > Streptomycetaceae > Streptomyces > Streptomyces sp. NPDC007856. The sequence goes on from NZ_JBIAEC010000009.1 coordinate 179,977, forward strand.
GCCGTCGTAGCCGCCGCGGGGTGTGTCCCAGATCTCGGTGACTCCGTCCACGTGTCCGGGCGTGTCGTCGCCCTGGAGCCAGTTCAGCAGCCCCTCGCAGCCCTCGCGCGACCCCTCCGCGACGACCTGGACCCGACCGTCGGCCAAATTGAGAGCAAAACCACTCAGGCCCCCGATCTCCAGCGCCTTGGCGCGCGTGAACCAGCGAAAACCCACGCCTTGCACGCGTCCACGCACCCAGGCGATCAGTCGCACATCCTCGCTCATGAGTGCAACCTAACCGGCCGATGTCACTCGGTTCACATCCGCCACCGATGGCAATGCGGTACCGTCCCGCCCAATGCATCTCATATGAAACTCACTCGATCGAGTGAGCTTGGTTGGCCATGAGGAGTCACTCGCCGCGCAGGCGCCGGTCGACCGCGAGGACGAGGAAGAGGGCAGGGACATGGGACGCCACCGTCGCTCCGCCGCCGGCCGCGCTGCCACGGACGTCACCCACACCCGCCACTCCCGCACCGGGACCGGCGCCCCGCAGGACTCGAGCACCGGTGAGCCGTGGCAGGACTCGTACGCGGGTGACTCCTGGCTGGACTCGTACGCGGGTGACTCCTGGCTGGACTCGTACGCGGGTGACTCCTGGCTGGACTCGTACGCGGGTGACTCCTGGCTGGACTCGTACGCAGGTGGCGCCCGGCAGGACTCGTACGCAGGTGGCATCCAGCGGGACTCGTACGCAGGTGAGGCCTGGCTGGACCCGTGCGCAGGTGAGAGCGTCCGCCACGGCCCGTACCCGGGTGAGGTCGTCCGGCAGGACTCGTACCCGGGTGACATCGTCCGGCAGGACTCGTACCCGGGTGAGGTCCTCCGCCTCGAGTACCCAGGGTGGATCCTGCGTCGCGAGCAGACGGACATCGTCCGGCGTGCACAGGCTCCCCGGGGCATCGCGCCGTATCTCAACCCCGAGGCCTACACCCCGGCGACCGGTCTGCGGCCGCTGGACTATGCCGACGCGACCGCCAAGGCGCACGCCTATCTGTTCGCGGCGCGGGGCGGCGGGCCGGGCGGCTTCGGGGACGGCGGCTTCACGCCGGCCGGCGGCCCCTCCTCCCGCCACCGGCGCCGGAAGAAGGCCGCGCGGCCGGTGCGCTCGGGTCTGCTCGGGGTGTCCGCGGCCGTGGCTCTCGGTACGGCCGCGGTGGCCACGGGCGTGGTGCCGGGGCTGCAGAACTACCGGCTCGGCGGAGCCACGCACACCACCGGCGGCGAGCGGATACAGGCGGCGGACACACCGAGCAACACGGCCGCCGAACAGGGCGGCACCTCGGGCAGCGCCGCCAACTCCGAGGGCGGCGCCGGCCCGAACTCCGGGGGCTCGGCGTCCACGAGCCCGTCCGCCTCCGCCGCCACGTCGAACCCGGCGACGGCGTCCGCCTCGCCCGGGCCCACCCCGTCGAAGACGGCGACCGGGAAGCCGACGCCGCGGGCGACGCCGGCCGGCAAGCCGACGAGCACCCCGTCGCGTACCGCGTCCAAGGCTCCGAAGACGCCCAAGGCACCGAAGACGAGTGCCCCACCGGTGGCGGTGTCCACGGCGGACGCCGTCGAGGCGGAGGTGCTGAAGCTCGTCAACCAGGAGCGGGCGAAGGTCGGGTGCAGCCCGCTGACGGCGTGGTCCTCACTGACGAAGCTGGCCGAGTCGTTCAGCGACGACATGGCGGCGCGGGACTTCTTCGACCACACCGACCCGGACGGCAAGACGCCGTGGGACCGGGCCGCGGCGGTGGGGATCACCGACCTCGGCGGCGAGAACATAGCCCGCGGTCAGGCCGACGCGGCGGCCGTCATGGAGGCCTGGATGAACAGCCCCGGCCACCGCGCCAACATCCTGAACTGCGACTTCAAGACCCTGGGTGTCGGCGTCCACTTCGGCCCGGGCGGGCCTTGGTGGACGCAGGACTTCGGGTACTGAGAAGCGGAACGCCGTGAACCGTCGCTGAGCCCTCAGGCCGCGCGTCCCCGCGTGAACACCCGCGCCGTCTCGGTGACGCGGCGCCCGAGGTGCTCGGCCGTGGCGATGTCGGACTTGTGCACGGCGTCCGGGCCCTCGTCCACGTTGGTCTGGGCCGCCGCGCCCGTGAAGACACCGAGGCGGTTGAGGTCGTGCTCGGAGCCCGCGCTGTTGTTCCAGCCGGGGTGCAGGCCGAGGTTGATCCAGTTCATCCCGTGCTGCGCGGCGAGGATCTGGAAGAACTGCAGGGTGTGCAGCTTGTCGCCGCTCTTGGAACCGGAGTTGGTGAAGCCGGCGGCCAGCTTGTCCTTCCAGTCCTGGCCGAACCAGCGCTTGGAGGTGGCCTCGGCGAAGACGTGGAAGGCGCCGGAGGCGGTGCCCATGTAGGTGGGCGAGCCGAAGACGATCGCGTCGGAGCGGTCCAGCGTCTCCCACTGCTCGTCGGTGATCTCGTCCACCTTGATCAGGTGCACCTCGGCGCCCGCCTCGGCGGCGCCGACGCGGACGGCCTCCGCGAGGACGGCGGTGTGGCCGTAGCCGGAGTGGTAGGCGACGGAAACGACAGGGGTGGTCACGATGCGTTCTCCTGAGATGGGCAGGTCACTGAGACTGATGAAAGGAAAGCACTAACTTCCGGTTAGTGCAACCTCCCAGTTAGCGCTGTGTTCGAGTACGCTTGGGGGATGGACACCACGCAGGAGCGCACCGAGACGCAGGACCTGCCGTACAACGTGTTCGCCAAGGCCTGCCCCTCCCGCGGCACGCTGGAGCACGTCACGGGACGCTGGGGCGCGCTCACGCTCGGCGCGCTGTACGAAGGCTCGCTGCGCTTCAACGAACTACGCCGCCGCGTGGACGGGGTGAGCGAGAAGATGCTGTCCCAGACGCTGCACGCGCTGGAGCGCGACGGCCTGGTGCACCGCGAGGCGCAGCCGACCAACCCGCCGCGCGTCGACTACGAACTGACCCCCCTGGGCCGTCAGGTGGCCGGGCGGCTGCTGGCGCTCATCCACTGCGTGGAGGACGCCATGGACGACGTCCTCGCGGCACGCGCGCGTTACGACGACACGCGCGGCGCCCTCTGACACTTCGGGCAGAAGTAACTGGAGCGGTTCATCCAGGGACGGCGGCGGATCGGGGTGCCGCACCGCTTGCAGGGTTCGCCCTCACGGCCGTACGCGTCCAGGGACCGGTCGAAGTAGCCGGACTCGCCGTTGACGTTGACGTACAGGCTGTCGAAGCTGGTGCCGCCCACGGCGAGGGCGGCGTTCATCACGTCGCGGATGTGGCCGAGGAGTTCGGCGGTGACCGGACGGGTGAAGTTCGCCGTCGGGCGCTCGTAGTGGATGCGGGCGCGCCACAGCGCCTCGTCCGCGTAGATGTTCCCGACGCCGCTGATCAGCGACTGGTCCAGCAGGGCCCGCTTGATGGTGGTCCGCTTGCGGCGCAGCGCCAGGTGGAAGGCCTCGTCCTCGAACAGCTCGTCGAGGGGGTCGCGGGCGATGTGCGCGATGACGTCGGGCAGGCCGTCCGGGGTGTTGTCGTGCAACGACAGCCCGCCGAAGGTGCGTTGGTCGACGAACCGGAGTTCCGTGCCGAGTGAGTCGGCGAACCGGATCCGGATGCGCAGATGTTTCTCGTCCGGCGCCTCGTGCGGCTGCACCAGCAGCTGACCGCTCATGCCGAGGTGGGCGAGGACGGACTGGTTGGTCTCCTCCAGCGGCAGCCACAGGTACTTGCCGCGGCGGCTGGGCGTGCCGATGTGATGGCCCTTGAGCCGGTGCGTGAAGTCGTCGGGCCCCGCCAGGTGCCTGCGTACGGCGCGCGGGTGCAGCACCTCGGTCTCGGCGACGGTGCGGTGGGCGACCCAGCGCGCGAGACCGCGCCGGACGACCTCGACCTCGGGCAACTCGGGCATCGGGACCCCCGTACAGAGCGGTGGACGAGCGGAGCGCCCGCCCCGTCGGCAACGGCGGGGCGGGCGCTCGGTACTGCTGTGGGTCAGGCGGGAGCGGACGACGGGTCGCCGTCCTTGGCGACGGCTTCCCCGGCAGCCGGTTCGCCGTGTTTGGCGACGGCCTCCTTGGCCGCCTTGACCGCCTCGGCGTCCGCGGCGGCCGCTTCCCTGGCCGCCTTGGCGCGCTCGTCCGCGGCGGCCTTGATGGCCCGCCAGGCGGACTCGGCGGCCTGCTGCTCCGCCTCCTTCTTGCTGCGGCCGGTGCCGGTGCCGTACGAGACGCCTCCGACGCGGGCGGCAGCAGTGAAGGTCTTCTCGTGGTCGGGGCCGGTCTCCGTGACCAGGTACTCGGGCACGCCGAGTCCTTCGGTCGCGGTCAGCTCCTGGAGGGAGGTCTTCCAGTCCAGGCCGGCACCGAGGTTCGAGGACTTCTCGATCAGCGGGTCGAAGAGCCGGTGCACCAGCTCGGACGCCGAGTCGAGGCCCTGATCGAGATAGACCGCACCGATCACCGCTTCCAGGGTGTCGGCGAGGATGGACGCCTTGTCCCGGCCGCCCGTGCCCTCTTCACCGCGGCCGAGCCGGATGAAGGAGCCCAGGTCGAGGCCACGGCCGACCTCCGCCAGCGCACGCGAGTTGACCACCGCGGCCCGCAACTTGGCCAGCTGGCCTTCGGGCAGGTCGGGGTGGGTGCGGTACAGCGTGTCCGTGACGACGAGGCCGAGGACGGAGTCACCGAGGAACTCCAGCCGCTCGTTCGTCGGCAGACCGCCGTTCTCGTACGCGTAGGAACGGTGGGTCAGCGCGCGCACCAGAAGGGCGGACTCGACCTGGTAGCCGAGCCGCCCTTCCAGAAGCGTGTGGGACGAGGCCTGGTTGTCCGCCTTCTTCTTGGCGGGTGCGTCCGCCTTGGCGTCTTCCGCCTTCTTGGGACTGGACACAGTGCCTCTCACCAGCCCGCTCAGACTTCGAGGACCTGGCGCTTGTTGTAGGTGCCGCAAGACGGGCACGCGATGTGCTGCTGCTTGGGCTCGTGGCAGCGCTCGCACGCAACCAGGGTGGGGACCGCAGCCTTCCACTGCGACCGGCGGTGGCGCGTGTTGCTGCGCGACATCTTCCGCTTCGGAACAGCCACGGCTACTTCTCCTGCTTCTCGTCGACGCCCGCTTCGGCGCCGCTCATCTCGTCCTTCTCGCCATCTTCGAGTGAACCGGCGAGTCCCTGCAATGCCGCCCAACGGATGTCGACGGCGTCGTGGTGGTGGTCCGGGTCGTCCGCGAGCCGCGCTCCGCACTCGGAGCACAGGCCCGGGCAGTCTTCCTGGCACACCGGCTGCATCGGCAGTGCGAGCACCACCGCATCACGCAGCAGAGGTTCGAGGTCGAACAGTCCGTCCTCGAGGAAGTACCTGTCCTCGTCGTCCTCGGCGTCGTCGCCCGGTTCCGCGATCACACGGCCCCGGTCGTCGGCGTCAGGGTACGAGAACAGTTCCTGGAAGTCCGCTTCGAGCTCCAGCCCGACCGGCTCCAGACACCTTACGCACTCCCCCTCGGCCTGTGCACGGGCGGTGCCTGTGACGAGCACCCCTTCCATGACCGACTCAAGGCGGAGTTCGAGCTCCACCGGGGCGCCTTCCGGCACTCCGATGACCCCCTGGATGCCGAGATCGGCGGGAGCGTCGATGGTGCGGGTCAGGCGCTGCAGCGCGCCAGGACGCCGACCCAGCTCGTGCGTGTCGAACACGAGGGGGTTGCGGTGGTCGAGGCGGGCGTTGGAGGCCATTCCTGCTTTCGATCTTCGAGCTCGGAGGGCCGCCGCCCGTCGATGTCGAGGGCAGCGGTGATCGCGGACGTACACGCGACCGAAGAGCCAGGATACTGGACCTTTCGCTCTCGGCCCAATCCGGTGGTCGCGGGCGGTCGCGCGGCGCGTTCCGCGCCTACAGTCCCCGGCCCTGCTCGTACGCCCTCAACTGCTCCGCGCTGATCATGCCCGTGTCGAAGAGGCTGGTCTCGTCGAGAGCGTAGCCCTGCTGGGGCTGCTGTTGCTGGTGGGCCTGCTGGGGGTCGTAGGCGGCCTGCTGCTGGTCGTAGCCCTGATAGGCATACGGGTCGGCCTGCTGGTAGCTGTAAGGGTCCTGCTGGCTGTACGCGGGCTGCTGCGGGAAGCCGCCGTAGGGGTCGGGCTGCTGCTGCTCGTACGACGCGTACGCGGGCTGCGGGTCGTACGACGGCTGCTGCTGCGGCTGCGGCTGGCGGTCCGGGCGCTCGGCCGGGGTGTCCTGCTCGGCGAGGGCGGCGAGGTCGGCGAGGTAGTCGGCGTCGCTGGAGTGCTGGAAGGTCGTGGTGTCGTCGGCGAGGGCGCCGAGGTCGTCCGTGGCGATCCGGCCGTGCAGCTTCTGCCGGCCGCGGCCGACGGCCTCCAGGGTCTTGGCGAGCACCGCCTCGAAGGCACCCAGCTTGGCGTCGACGTACTGGTCGGCGTTGTGGCGCAGGGTCTCCGGGTCGTGGCTGCGCTCGGGGGCGTCCTCGTCCTCGTAGCCGTTCTCGTCCAGGCCGGGCCCGGTGCCGAGGAGCTTCTCGCGGCCCCGGCCCACCGAGCCGAGGGTCTTGGTGAGGACGACCTCGAAGTTGGCGAGCTTGGAGTCGACGTAGTCGTCGGCCTCGGCGCGGATCTCCTCGGCCTCCTTGCGGGCCTCGGCGAGGATCCGATCGGCCTCGGCCTGGGAGCGGCGGGCGATCTCGGTGTCGGAGATCAGCGAGCCGCGCTCGGCGTGCGCGTTGGAGATGATCAGCTCGGCTTCCTGACGGGCCTGCTCGACCATCTGGTCACGGTCGCCGATCAGCTCCTGCGCCTGTGCGAGGGAGCCGGGCAGGGCCTGGCGCACCTCTTCCAGCATCGCGAGCAGGTCGGCGCGGTTGACCACGCAGGACGCCGACATGGGCATGGACCGGGCGCCGGAGACCGTGGAGACGATCTCGTCGAGCTTCTTCTGCACGTCCACCTGTGCTCGCCACTCTCTACAGCCGGGATGGAGACGGACGGGACGACTGTAGTCCCCTCGGTCCCATCAAACCTTGCGCAGGCGCTTGTTCAGGGCTTCCAGCACCGGGGCGGGCACCAGGTGGGAGACGTCGCCGCCCCAGGCCGCGACCTCCTTGACCAGGGAGGAGGAGAGGAAGCTGTAGGTGGGGTTGGTGGGCACGAACAGCGTTTCCACGCCGGTGAGGCCGATGTTCATCTGGGCCATCTGCAGTTCGTAGTCGAAGTCGCTGACGGCACGCAGGCCCTTGACGATGGCGGGGATGTCGCGCTGCTTGCAGAAGTCGACGAGCAGGCCGTGGAAGGCCTCGACCCGGACGTTGGCGTAGTCGGCGGTGACCTCGCGGATCAGCTCGATCCGCTCCTCGATCTCGAACAGGCCCTTCTTGGACTTGTTGATCATCACTGCGACGTAGACCTCGTCGTAGAGACGGGAGGCTCGGGCAATGATGTCGAGGTGTCCGTTGGTGATCGGGTCGAACGACCCGGGACAGACGGCGCGGCGCACTTGTGATCCCTCGCTCTCCGGTCCGGTCATCGTGCGTCTTCGCACGTAGAGGCGGCGCGACCGTACCAAAACGTTCCCTCGCCGTAGCGACGGGACCTGATCGCCTCGAAGCCGTCCGGCCACTGGAATGCGCCACCTCTGGTGCTGCGCTCCACGGTGACGAGCGCTTGCTCAGCGAGCCAGCCTTCCGAGTGGAGTGTGAGCAGGATCTCGCGAAGATCGTGATCTGTGACAACGTACGGGGGGTCGAGGAAGGCGAGGTCGTACGGCTCGGCGGGGGGTGCGGTCCTGATGACTTGTTCCGCTTTGCCCGCTCGCACTTCGGCGCCGGGGAGGCCGAGGTTCTTCACGTTCTCCCGGACGATCCTGGCTGCGCGGGCGTCCGCTTCCACGAGGAGCGTGTGGCTCGCGCCGCGGGAGAGGGCCTCCAGGCCCACGGCGCCTGAGCCGGCGTAGAGGTCGAGGACTCGTTCGCCGTCCAGGGGGCCGCCGAGGAGGGACTGCCAGGTGGAGAAGAGGCCCTCGCGTGCGCGGTCGGAGGTGGGCCGGGTTCCGGTGCCGGGGGGTACCGAGAGGCGCCGTCCGCCGGCCCGGCCGGCGATCACGCGGGTCATGTGGGGTCCTTCTTCGTGGGCGGCTTTACCGTTCATTGTGGCTGCTTGCGCCCGCGCGGCGGTAGCCGCATACGGAGCACGGCCCCGCGCCCCTTGGGGCAGGTCCACCTCAACCCTTCTCCAAGTACTGCTCCCTCTCCTCGTCCAGCAGGGCGTCCAGAGCCGTCCGCAGGCCCGGCAGGCGCTCCAGCTCCGGATCCGCCGTCACCAGGGCCGTCGCCTCCTGCCTCGCCTCCGCGATGACCTCCTCGTCCTCGATGACCGCGAGGACCCGCAAGGAGGAGCGGGCGCCGGACTGGGCCTGGCCGAGGACGTCGCCCTCGCGGCGCTGTTCGAGGTCGATGCGGGAGAGCTCGAAGCCGTCGAGGGTGGCGGCGACGGCGTTCAGCCGCTGGCGGGCCGCGCTGGCCTCGGGCATCTCGGTGACCAGGAGGCACAGGCCGGGGGCGGAGCCACGGCCGACGCGGCCTCGGAGCTGGTGGAGCTGGGAGACGCCGAAGCGGTCGGCGTCCATGATGACCATCACCGTGGCGTTGGGGACGTTCACCCCGACCTCGATGACCGTGGTGGCGACCAGGACGTCCGTCTCGCCGGCCGCGAAGCGGCGCATCACTGCGTCCTTGTCGTCCGGGTGCATACGGCCGTGCAGGACCTCCACCCTCAGGCCCTGGAGGGGGCCGCGGCCCAGCTGGTCGGCGACGTCCAGGACCGCGAGCGGCGGGCGCTTCTCCGCCTCGTCCTCGGGGGACTTCTTCTTGCCGGCCTTCTTGGGGTCGTCCTCCTCGTCGCCGATGCGGGGGCAGACGACGTACGCCTGGTGGCCGTTCGCCACCTCCTCGCGGACCCGCTCCCAGGCGCGGGTGAGGAAGTGGGGCTTGTCGGCGGCCGGGACCACATGGCTGGCGATCGGGGAGCGGCCGGCGGGGAGCTGGTCCAGGACGGAGGTCTCCAGGTCGCCGAAGACCGTCATGGCGACCGTGCGCGGGATGGGGGTGGCCGTCATGACCAGCAGGTGCGGGGGCTGCTTGCCCTTGCCGCGCAGGGCGTCGCGCTGCTCGACGCCGAAGCGGTGCTGCTCGTCCACCACGACCAGGCCGAGGTCGTGGAACTGGACCTTGTCCTCGATCAGGGCGTGCGTGCCGATGACGATGCCGGCCTCGCCGGTGACCAGGTCGAGCAGGGCCTGGCGGCGGGCGGCGGCGCCCATGGAGCCCGTGAGCAGGACGACCTTGGTGGCGTGCTCGGTGCCGCCCAGCATCCCTCCCTCGGCCAGCTCGCCCATCATCTCGGTGACCGAGCGGTGGTGCTGCTGGGCGAGCACCTCGGTGGGCGCGAGCATGGCCGCCTGCCCGCCCGCGTCGACCACGGCGAGCATGGCGCGCAGGGCCACCAGCGTCTTTCCCGAGCCGACCTCTCCTTGCAGCAGGCGGTGCATCGGGTGTTCCGTGGCGAGGTCGTCGAAGATCTCCTCGGAGACCTTCTGCTGGCCCTCGGTGAGGGTGAAGGGCAGGCGGTCGTCGAAGGCCGTGAGGAGGCCGTCGGGCCTGGGTGTGCGCGGGACGGCGGGGAGCTGGGTGTCCGCGTAGCGGCGGCGGGCCAGGGCGACCTGGAGGACGAACGCCTCGTCCCACTTCAGGCGGGCGCGGGCGTCGGCGATGTCGGCCTTGGTGTGCGGACGGTGGATCTTGAGCAGGGCCTCGGGGAGCGGGACCAGGCCACGGCCCTCGCGGAGGGAGGGGGGAAGCGGGTCCAGCGCTTCCTGTGCGGTGGGCAGCACCGTCTGAACCGCCTTGCCGATCTTCCAGGACTCCAGCTTGGCGGTGGCCGGGTAGATGGGGATCAGGGCGCCGGCCCAGCTCTCCACGGTCTCCTCGCTGTCGCCGCGCAGCAACTCGTATGCCGGATGGGCGAGTTGGAGGCGGCGGTTGAAGACCGAGACCTTGCCGGCGAACATCGCGCGCGTGCCCGGCAGCAGCTCCTTGTGGGGCTTGTGGACACCGTTGCCGAAGAAGACCAGCTGGAGCCGGCCGCTGCCGTCGGTGATCGTGACCTCCAGGCGCTGGCCCTTGCCGCGGGGGGCCTTGGCGGAGGCGAAGGTGTGCAGGCGGGCGTCGGCGACCTGGGCGACGACCGTGACGTGCTCGTCCATGGGCAGCTCGGCGAGTTGGGTGAGCTGGCCGCGCTCCTCGTATCTGCGCGGGTAGTGGTGGAGGAGGTCGCCGACGGTGTGCAGGCCGAGGTGCTCGGCCATCACCTTCGCGGTGGCGGGGCCGAGCACCGACTTCAGTGGCTGCTTCAGTGGTTCTTGCAGTGCGGGCACGAGATCCATTGCACACCACCGCACTGACAATGCCGCGAAACCCCTGGTCAGCTGGACTGTTCCGGCCCTAGGATGGCGCGCTCCGGCCATCCTTCGCGGTCACCGCCCCGCCGGGACCGCCCGACCCCGCGCCGCACGCACTCCCCTCCGGCGCAGTGACGATGGACTCCCAGACCTCACAGTCAGCCCAGGCATCCCAGTCACCTCACCCTCCTCACATGTTCCAGGTCGACCTGCGCGGTCTGGTGGACCTGCTCTCCCATCACCTCTATTCCAGCCCCAAGGTCTATCTGCGCGAGCTGCTGCAGAACGCCGTCGACGCCATCACGGCACGGCGGGGCGCGGAGCCCGAGGCCCCGGCCCGGGTGCGGCTGCACGCCGACGACGGCGGCCTGCGCGTGGAGGACACCGGGATCGGGCTCACCGAGGCGGACGTGCACGATCTGCTCGCCACCATCGGGCGCAGCTCCAAGCGGGCCGAGGGCCTGCAGGAGGCCCGTTCGGACTTCCTCGGCCAGTTCGGCATCGGCCTGCTCGCGTGCTTCGTGGTCGCCGAGCGGATCCGGGTGGTCAGTCGCAGCGCCCGTACGCCGGGCGCACCACCGGTGGAGTGGACGGCGCGCGACGACGGCTCGTACACCGTGCGGACCCTGCCCGACTCCGCACGGCCCGAGCCCGGTACGACCGTCCACCTGACCGCGCGGCCGGGGGCGGCCGAGTGGCTGGCGCCGGAGCGGGTGCTGGCCCTGGCCCGCGACTTCGGCGCGCTGCTGCCGTACGACGTCCGGGTGGGCGAGGAGCCGGTGACGGATCTGCCCGCGCCCTGGGACCGGCCGTACCCGAGCCCTTCGAGCAGAAGGGTGGCGCTGGCCCGGCACTGTCACGAGCTGTTCGGGTTCACCCCGCTGGACTCGATCGACCTGGACGTGCCGCTGGCCGGGATCCGCGGGGTGGCGTATGTGCTGCCGGCGGCCGTGAGCCCCGCCCAGCGGGCGACCCACCGGGTGCATCTGAAGGGCATGCTGCTGACCGAGCGGGCCGAACAGCTGCTGCCCGACTGGGCGTTCTTCGTGCGCTGTGTGCTGGACACCGACAGTCTGCGGCCGACGGCCTCACGGGAGTCGCTGTACGAGGACGAGACGCTGGCCGCGGTGCGGGAGGCGCTCGGGGAGAGGATTCGCTCGTGGCTCACGGGGCTTGCCGCCGGTGATCCGGAGCGGCTGACGGCCTTCCTCGCCGTGCATCACCTGGGGGTGAAGTCGCTCGCCCGGCACGACCGGGACATGCTGCGCACGATGCTGCCCTGGCTGCCGTTCGAGACGACCGACGGGCAGCTGTCGCTGGAGGAGTTCGCACAACGCCACCCGGTGGTGCACTTCACGCGGACCGTCGAGGAGTACCGGCAGGTCGCGCCGATCGCCTCCGCGCAGGGCGTCGGCGTGGTCAACGGCGGCTACACGTACGACGGCGACCTGGTGGAGGCGCTGCCGTCGGTGCGGCCGGGGACGGTGGTCGCCGAGCTGGACGCGGACACCGTGACGGCGCACCTGGACGCGGTCGACCCGGGCGAGGAGCTGGCCCTGTCCGGCTTCCTGGCGGCGGCGCGGGCGAAGCTGGACCCGCTGGGCTGTGACGTCGTCCTGCGGGCCTTCCATCCGCTGTCCGTGCCCGCGCTGCATCTGGACGACCGTTCCGCGCGGCACGAGCAGGCCCGCGCGGCGGCCGAGGAGCAGGCCGACGACCTGTGGGCGGGCATCCTCGGCTCGCTGCGCGGCAGCGCACCACGCGCGCGTCTGGTACTCAACCATCTCAACCCGCTGGTGCGGCGCATCGGTTCGCTGAAGGACCCGGAACTGATCGGAACCGCCACGGAGTCGCTGTACGGGCAGGCCCTGCTGATGGCGCAGCGCCCGCTCCGGCCGGCCGACTCGGCGCTGCTGAACCGGGCGTTCATCGGCCTGCTGGAGTGGGCGACCCATGGGGAGGGTGACGGGCGATGAGCGAGATCGCGGACTTCGACGCGCTGCGCCGGGCGATGGCGGAGAACTCCGAGCAGCCGGAGGGCCCGGCCCGCAACGCGCGCGCGGAGCGGCTGCTGGCCGAGGCTGAGGGCCTCGGCGTCCCGCTGGCCGTCATCGAGGCGCTCGGGCACCAGCTGAAGGTCTACAACTACAGCTCCGAGAAGGACAAGATGTTCGTCCCGTTCGCGCGGCTGCTGCGCATGTGGGACGAACGGCCCGAGGACTTCGACGCGTACGAGGCGCACTCGCTGCACTGGGTCTTCAAGTGGATGTCGGCGGGCATGCTGGACCAGCCGCACATCCCGCTCGCCTCGATCGAGAAGTGGCTCGCCGAGATGGAGCACCGCTACCGGCTCGCCGGGCACTCCGAACGTGCCGTGCGCGGCGCGGAGTTCACTGTGGCCGCGCACGTCGGGGACCTGGCGCGCGCGGAGCGGGCGTACGCCGCGTGGCTCGCCGCGGACCGGGACACGATGGCCGACTGCCACGCGTGCGAGCTGCACGGGCAGGGCGAGTGGCAGGTCCAGCGCGGCAGGGACGCTCAGGCCCTGGAGCTTTGGCGGCCGGTGCTGGAGGGCGAGTTCGCCTGCGCGCACGAACCGCACACCGTGCTGGCCTCCTCGCTGGCCCCGCTGCTGCGCCTGGGGCGCGCCGACGAGGCCCGCGCGAACCATCTGCGGGGCTTTCGTCTGGTCCGCCCGATGGAGTCGATGCGCGGCGCGTACGCCGACCATGTGGAGTTCTGCGCACTGACCGGCAATGAGGCACGCGCTCTGGAGCTGCTCGCCGAGCGGCCGGCGTATTTCACCGACACGGGGCATCCGCGCAGCCGGCTGGACTTCCTGGCCGTGGTGACGCTGCTGATGGACCGGCTGACCGAGCTGGGCCTCGGCGGACAGCGGGTGCCGGGTCCGGCCGGGCGGACCTGGACGGCACAGGAACTCGCCGGCCACGCGCGCGTGGAGACGCTGGAGCTGGCCGAGCGGTTCGACCGGCGCAACGGCACGTCGAACATCGGCGCCCGGGCACGCGCGCGTATGGCTCAGCGGCCGCTGGTGGAGCGCCTGCCGCTGGGCGTGCGCACGGTGCGCACGGGGCCGGCGCCGGTGGCCGCGCCCCCGCCCACGGAGGGGCACGGCGAGCCCGGCCTGGCGGCCCTGCTCGCCGAGGCACGCCGGCTGTCGGAGACCCTGCGGCCACACGCCCTGGAGGCCTGGGCCGCGGTCCGGCGGGCCGCGCGCGGTACGGATCTGGAGCCGCGCGACCGCGCGGAACTGGCCGAGCACGAGGCGATGGCCCGCGGCCCCGAGGGCATCGAGCTGTTCGAGCAGGCGGCGGCCCTGTACGCCGAGGCGGGCGACCCCGGCGAGGCCCTGGCGGCACGCGCGCGTGGAGCGTACGTCCGCGCCCTGACCGGCGACGTACAGGCGGCACTGGACGTGGTCACCGGCCTGTACGACGAGGCCCTCGCCCTGTACGCCGAGGAGGCCACCGGCGTACGGCAGACGGCGTCGGTCCTGATGAGCCGGGCGCGGATCCTCATGCGACGGGTACACGAGGGTGCGCCGGTCCTGGAGGCCCCGGTACCGGGCGGCTCCGCGCCCGAGGACGCGTCGACCGACAGACGCGTCCCCGACACGTCGGTGTTCGCGCAGGTCGAGCAGGCCGTGCGTGAGGTGCTGGCGCTCGTCGAGGGGCGGACCGCGGATGATGTGCGGCTGGCCGCCCGGGCCGCTGAGGCGCGGGGCATGCTCGCCGAGCTGGCCGGGGTGCGCGGGGACGGCGGGCGGGCCGCGGAGTTGTTCCGGCGGGCGGCCGACGCGTATGTGAGCGCCGGGCTGCCGTGGTTCGCCGTGGAGTACGAGATGCAGGTCGCCGCGCTGGCCCATCAGGCCGGTGAGCCGGGCGAGGCGGAACGGGCGCTGCGGGCCGCCCTGGAGCACGGCGGGCCGTACCTGGAGCCGGTCGGCCGGGCCCAGCTGCATCTGCAGCTGGCCGAGGTCGTCGGCGCCCGGGGTGAGGTCGTCGAGGCCACCGAACATGCGCTGCAGGCCGCGCACTGGGCCGACGAGGCGGGCGAGAGCGGCACGCTGGGCGCCTGGGCGCGGCAGCAGCTGGGCGGTTTCCTGCTGCGGCAGGGGCGGTGCGCCGAGGCCGCCGAGGTGCTGGAGTCGGCGCTGGCCGACCTGTCCGCCGAGACGCACGGGGACGGAGCCGTCGTACAGGCGCAGTGGTGGCTCGGCGACTGCCTGGGCGAGCTGGGTGATCACCGGGCGGCGGCGGAACACCGGCTGCGGGCCGCCGAGACCGCCCGGCACTGGCCCGAGCAGCAGGACCACGCCACGCTCGCCCACCTCGCCGCCGAGTCGCTGAGCAAGGCCGGCCTGCTGGACGAGGCCGACCAGGCCTACGCGCGAGCGGGCGAGCTGTGGCGGGCGCTGGGCAACCCGGCCTTCCTCGTCCGCTCACTGCGCGCCCGCGGCTGGCTGGCGTTGCGCGGGGAGCGCGGCGCGGAGGGCGCGCGAGAGCTGATGGCGGAGGCGGTGCGCACGTGCGAGCGGGCGCGTCGGGCCGCGGCCGACCCGGTGTCCATGGCACAGCTCACCGGCGAACTCGCCCACACGCACGGGCAGTTCGGCGAGCTGCTGACCCGCTCGGCGACCGAGGGGGCGGAGCGGTCCGAGGAAACCGAAGAGGGCGCGATCCAGGCCGTGTTCGAGGCGGCGCTGATCCAGCTGGACCGCGCGGCCGACCTGTTCACCACGCTCGGCCCGGACGCGCTGCACGACCGTACCGGTGCCCAACTCGCCGCCGGGCGGCTGGCTGCGGACCTCGGCCGGCCCGCCGAGGCGGCGGCACGCGCGCGTGCCGTGCTCGTGGCCTACCGGGGCGCCGACGACGGGGACGAGACCGTCCGGGCGCGCCGGGTGGAGGCCGCCCGGATGCTGGAGCAGGAGTCGTGAACCCGGCTCACTCCACGCCGATGAGCAGCAGGGCCCCCTGTCGGCCGCCCCGGTACACGACCGTGTCCACGGCGAGGTAGGACTCCCGTACGCGGGCCTCCAACTGCTCGGCGACGGTCTCGGGGGCCCCGTCGCCGACGACGAGGGTGACCAACTCGCCGCCGGCCTGGAGCATGCGGTCGAGGACGGTCCGGGCGGTGGCGGTGACGTCGGGGCCTATCACCGCCACGTCGCCGTCGATCAGCCCGAGCACGTCCCCGGCCTGGCAGATGCCGGCCGTCGTCCAGGACTGGCGTTCGGCGACGACGACCTCGGCGTACCGGGTGGCGCCCGCCGCCGCGGTCATCTGGACCACGTCCTCGTCGAACCGGCGCGCCGGCTCGTGCACGGCGAGCGCGGCGATGCCCTGGACCGCCGAGCGGGTCGGGATCAGGGCCACCCGGATGCCCTCGGTGCGGGCCTGCTCGGCGGCCGCGGCGGCCGTGTGGCGCAGCTCGGCGTCGTTGGGCAGCAGGACGACCTCGCGCGCGTGGGCCCGCCGCAGCGCCTGCACCAGCTCCCCGCTGGCGGGCGGCTCCCCGGGACGCGCGAGGACGGTCGTGGCGCCCGCCTCGGTGTACAGCCCGGCCAGGCCCTCGCCCGGCACGACGGCGACGACGGCACGCTGGGCACGCTCGCGTGGCGGACGCTCGCCGCCGGTGTGCACGTCCCCCAGCCCGAAGTGGGTGATCCTGATCCGGTACGGCCGCCCGGCCTCGACGCCCGCCTCCACGGCGGCGCCCGCGTCGTCGACGTGCACATGGACGTTCCACAGCCCGTCGCCGCCGACCACGACCAGGGAGTCGCCGAGCGCGTCGAGGCGTTCCCGCAGCCGGGCCACGGCCGTGTCGCCGGCCTCCAGGAGATAGATCACCTCGTAGGCGGGCCCGCCGGTCTCGCCCTCGGCGCACAGGCCTGCGTCGGGCACGGCCACGCGGGCGTGCGCGCCCGCAGCGGAACCGGCGCCCACGCGCGCATGCAGATCGGCATCCGCACCGGCGCCCGCAGCACCGCAGGCCCCGGCCACGCGCGCGTGCCCGCCGGAAACGACGTCCGGTGCGTCCGCGGTGTCCCGCACCGCCGCGAGGCTCTCCCGCGCGGCCGGCACCTCCCGTACCGCCTCCCCCGTGAACGCCTCCACCAGCGCACCCAGCACCGCCACGAGCCCGCGTCCGCCGGCGTCGACCACCCCGGCCCGGCCGAGCACGGGCAGCTGGCGCGGAGTGGCCGCAAGGGCCGTCCGCGCACCCTCGTAGGCCGCCCGCGCGACCGTGCCGCAGTCGCCGTCGGCCTCCTCGGCGGCCTCGGCCGCGGCCGAGGCGACGGTCAGCACCGTGCCCTCGACGGGGTGGGCCACGGCCTGCCGGGCGGAGTCGGCGGCCCGCCGCAGCGCCAGCCGCAGCCCCGCGCCGTCGATGTGCGCCGCCTCACCGCCCTGGGCCAGCACCTGCGCCATGCCGCGCAGCAGCTGCGCCAGGATCGTCCCGGAGTTGCCCCGGGCCCCGATGAGCGCCCCGTGGGCCATCGCGTGCACGGCGTCCGCCAGAGAGGGCTCATCAGTACCCGTCTCGTACCCGGCGAACACCGCCTCCACGGCGGTGGCCGCCGATTCCAGGGTGAGGTAGAGATTCGTTCCGGTGTCGCCGTCGGCCACCGGATAGACGTTGATCGCGTCGATCTCCTCGCGCGCGCGACCGAGCGCTCCGAGCGCCAGACCGCACCAGGTGCGCACCGCGAGAGCATCGAGGAATGTCTGCGGCACCTGCGCCACCTGCGCCTCCCTGAACTGGCTGGACGTGGGACGCAGCGTAGACCCCGAAGCGGCGTCCACCGGAACAGGGCCGGGAGCGGGGTCCTGATCTGCCATGGTAGTTTCGTTCTACGGGCGCAGCCGTTGTATGCTGCTCCGGTTGCCCGATCCGATCGGGCCGTTCCCCTGGCACCGCCACTCAAGATCTCAGGTCTTAGGATCTCGATCCCGGCATGCCGGGATTAACCGTAAGTGCATCTGAAGTCTTTGGAGTGACCCGTGGCTGCCAACTGCGACGTCTGCGGCAAGGGGCCGGGCTTCGGCAACAACATCTCGCACTCGCACCGCCGTACGTCCCGCCGCTGGAACCCGAACATCCAGCGTGTGCGTACCGTGGTCGGCGGGACGCCGAAGCGCGTGAACGCTTGCACCTCGTGCATCAAGGCCGGCAAGGTCTCGCGCTGACGCTACAGCTGAGCGCGCGGCCACTGCCTGGTTCGCTGCAAAAAGCCGGTCCACCCGAGGGTGGACCGGCTTTTTGCCGTACCCGAGACCCGGAAGCACATCAGGCACGGAAGCGCCAGCCGTGATCCACCGGCCCGATCCCCGCCCCCAGCGCGAACCCGGCGGCGATCGCGCCCGTGACGTACTCCTTGGCCGCCGTGACCGCCTCCGGCACGGAGAGCCCCTTCGCCAGCCCCGACGCGACGGCGGACGCCAGTGTGCAGCCCGTGCCGTGCGTGTGCCGGTTGTCGTGGCGGGGCGCACGCAGCCGGTACTCGTCGGCGCCGTCCGTGAGCAGATCCACGGCCTCGCCCGCCAGATGCCCGCCCTTGATCAGCACCCACCGCGGCCCGTACGCCAGCACGGCGTCCGCGGCCCGGCGCAGATCGTCCTCGGACTGGACCCGTACCCCCGTGAGTTGGGCCACCTCGTCCAGATTCGGGGTGGCCACGGTCGCCACCGGGAGCAGCTTCGTCCGTACCGAATCCAGCGCGGACGCGGCGAGCAGCGGATCGCCGTGCTTGGAGACGCCCACCGGGTCGACCACGGCCGGCGCGTCCGTGCCGGAGATCAACTCGGCGACCGCCTCGACCAGTTCCGCCGAGGCCAGCATGCCGGTCTTCACGGCCTGGACGCCGATGTCGTCCACGACGCTGCGGTACTGGGCCCGCACGGCCGCCACGGGCAGCTCCCAGGCGCCCTGGACACCCAGCGAGTTCTGCGCGGTCACGGCCGTGATCACGCTCATCCCGTGCACGCCGAGCGCCAGCATCGTCTTCAGGTCGGCCTGGATGCCGGCCCCGCCCCCGGAGTCGGAGCCGGCCACCGTGAGCACCCTCGGAAGACTCATGACTCGATGTCCCCGAAGTGGTCCCAGCCGCCCTTGCTGGTCCAGGGCGCCCCGTCGACGGTCACCTGCGGCAGCGCGGAGGGGTTGAGGACCTCGCCGATGACCTTCCAGCGGGCCGGGAGCTTGGTGTCCGGCGGGAAGGTCGCGACGATCGCGTGATCCTCTCCCCCGGTCAGCACCCACTGCAGCGGATCGACGCCGACGGCCTGCCCGATGTCGTTCATCTGGCTCGGGATGTCGATCGCGCCCGAGCGGATGTCGATGCGGACCTTGCTCGCCTCGGCGATGTGCCCGAGGTCGGCGATCAGCCCGTCGCTCACGTCGCACATCGCGGTCGCGCCGAGCCCGGCGGCGGCCGGACCCGCGTGGTACGGCGGCTCGGGACGTCGGTGGGCCTCCACGAAGGCGCGCGGGGAGCGGAAACCGCGGGAAAGGACCGCGTAACCGGCCGCGGACCAGCCCAGCCAGCCCGTGACGGCCACCAGGTCGCCGGGCTGGGCGCCGGCCCGTGTGACGGGCTCCTGGTTGCGCAGATCGCCGAGCGCGGTGATCGACACCATGATCGTGTCGCCGCGTACCACGTCACCGCCGACCACGGAGGCACCCGCGACCTGGCACTCGTCGCGCAGGCCGTCCATCAGCTCGCTCGGCCAGGTCACCGGGAGTTCGGCCGGGACGACCAGGCCGAGCAGCAGGGCGGTCGGTACGGCGCCCATCGCGGCGATGTCGGCGAGGTTCTGCGCCGCCGCCTTGCGGCCGACGTCGTAGGCCGTGGACCAGTCGCGGCGGAAGTGCCGCCCCTCCAGCAGGATGTCGGTGCTCGCCACCACCCGGCGGTCGGGCGCGGCGACCACCGCGGCGTCGTCGCCGGGGCCGATCCGGACCGCCGGGGTGGTGGTGAGACGGGAGGTGAGCTCCCTGATGAGCCCGAACTCACCGAGCTCACCAACAGTGCCCTTCATTGCCTTGCTCCCCTTCTCTGCCATGCCATGCCCAGTCGCGCGCCATCAGTGTCCCCGATACGGTCGAGGTGACTGTCGATACGGTCAGGATGACCGTCGCAGCGGTCTTGCGACCGTCAACTTCCGTCGTGCCTGCACCCTGGCGCGCAAGCCCGGTTCCCGCAGGTCTCCCCGCGGCGAGCGGCGACGCGATACCGTGGCGTTCCTTTTCCCCACATGATCCTCGTGGCCGCCCTGGAGGTTCCGTGGTACAGGCGTACATCCTGATCCAGACGGAGGTCGGCAAGGCGTCGACCGTCGCCGAGACGATCAGCCAGATCCCTGGAGTGATCCAGGCCGAGGACGTGACGGGACCCTACGACGTCATCGTGCGCGCCCAGGCCGACACGGTCGACGATCTCGGTCGCATGGTGGTCGCCAAGGTCCAGCAAGTGGACGGCATCACCCGCACCCTGACCTGTCCGGTCGTGCATCTGTAGCCCCCGTCTACGCTTGGCCGGTGAAGTTCTTCGCTCACCGGCCCCTCGGCGTGCTCGCGCCCGCGCTGCTGCTCGCGGTCGCGGGCTGCTCCTCGGCAGACGGCAGCGCGACCGTGGCGGTTCCCAGCCCCGACGCGAAAACGGCGCCGGTGTGCCGGAATCTGCACCGGGTGCTGCCGCAGAAGCTCGACGGGCGAAGCCGCAACGACCCCGAACCCCGGTCCGCCTACACGGCGGGCTGGGGAAACCCGGCGATCATACTGCGCTGCGGTGTCGTACGGCCGCCGAAGATGATCGACCCCAAGGTGGCCGAGGGCGGTGACCCCGACGCCATCGCGGGCGACGTGAACGGCGTCGACTGGCTGATGGAGAAGCAGGGCGACGGCACCTGGCGGTTCACCACGGCGGGCCGCGTGGCCTATGTGCAGATCGCCCTGCCCAAGGGGATGTCCGCGCAGGAGGAGGGCACGGCCGTGCTCACCGACATCGCGGCGGCCGTGAAGAAGGCGATCCCCACGGGGATCGCCTCCATGCGCGGGTGACTCGCGGGCCGCTCAGCGCAGTCCGGTCGAGCGGCGCAGCGCCGCCTGCACCAGGCGGTCGATCAGCTCGGGGTAGCTGACGCCGCTGGCCTGCCACATCTGCGGGTACATCGAGATCGGCGTGAAGCCGGGCAGGGTGTTGACCTCGTTGATCACGAACTCGCCGTCCTCGGTGAGGAAGAAGTCCGCGCGGACCAGGCCCTCGCAGGAGACCGCCTCGAACGCCTCGACCGCGAGCCGCCGCACCTCGGCGGTCTGCTCCTCGGTGAGCGGCGCGGGGACGATACCGGGCGTGGAGTCGATGTACTTGGCCTCGAAGTCGTAGTACGCGTGCGTGTCCGGCGGCGGGATCTCGGCCGGGACGGAGGCACGCGGGCCGTCCTCGAACTCCAGGACGCCGCACTCGATCTCCCGGCCGCGTACGGCGGCCTCGACGAGGATCTTCGGGTCGTGGGCCTGCGCGGTGGCGATCGCCTCGTCCAGCCCGGACAGGTCGTCGACCTTGGTGATGCCGATGGACGAGCCCGCGCGCGCGGGCTTCACGAACAGCGGCCAGCCGTGCTCGCCGGCGAAGTCGACGATCTTCTTGCGGGCGGCGGACTCGTCCCGCTCCCACTCGCGCGGCCGGATCACCACGTACGGGCCGACCTTGAGCCCGTAGGAGGTGAAGATCCGCTTCATGTACTCCTTGTCCTGGCCGACGGCCGAGGCGAGCACGCCGGCGCCCACGTAGGGCACCCCGGACAGCTCCAGGAGGCCCTGCAGGGTGCCGTCCTCGCCGTACGGGCCGTGCAGCACCGGGAAGACGACGTCGACCTCGCCGAGGGCCTTGGGCACCGAGCCGGGCTCGCTGTAGACGACCTCGCGGCTCGCGGGGTCGACGGGGAGCACCACGCCGCCCTCGTGCGACTCCGCCAGTTCCTCGACGTTGGGGGTACGGCGGTCGGTGATCGCCATGCGCTCCGGCTCGTCGGCGGTCAGCGCCCACCGGCCGTCCTTGGTGATGCCGATCGGCAGGACGTCGTACTTCGTCCGGTCGATGGCCTTGAGGACGGCGCCCGCGGTGACCACGGAGATCCCGTGTTCGGAGCTGCGGCCGCCGAACACGACGGCCACGCGCGGCTTGCGGGGCTGCTGCTCAGGGCTCTGGGGGAGGTTCTCGGTGCTCATATCGCGTTGAGAGTACCCGTTGGTAGAGCCCGGATACAGCGTCGACTCAGGGGTTCGCTCAGCGTCGTTCCGGCTTCGCGCTGCGCGACATCAGCTCCTTGACGGCGACCACCGGTGACTTGCCCTCGTGCACGATGGCGACGACCGTCTCGGTGATGGGCATGTCGACGCCGTGCCGGCGGGCCAGATCCAGCACGGACTCGCAGGACTTGACGCCCTCGGCGGTCTGCTTGGTGACCGCGATGGTCTCCTGCAGGGTCATGCCCTTGCCGAGGTTGGTGCCGAAGGTGTGGTTGCGGGACAGCGGCGAGGAGCAGGTCGCCACCAGGTCGCCGAGGCCGGCGAGTCCGGAGAAGGTCAGCGGGTCGGCGCCGAGCACCACACCGAGCCGCGCGGTCTCGGCGAGGCCCCGGGTGATGAGGGAGCCCTTGGCGTTGTCGCCGAGCCCCATGCCGTCCGCGATGCCGACGGCGAGCCCGATGACGTTCTTCACGGCACCGCCCAGTTCACAGCCCACCACGTCGGTTTCCGTGTACGGCCGGAAGTACGGCGTGTGGCAGGCGGCCTGCAGGCGCTGGGCGACGGCCACGTCGGTGCAGGCGACGACGGCCGCGGCGGGCATGCGGGCGGCGATCTCACGGGCCAGGTTGGGCCCGGTGACGACCGCGATGCGGTCGGAGCCGACCTTGGCGACGTCGTCGATGACCTCGCTCATCCGCATGGTGGAGCCGAGTTCGACGCCCTTCATCAGGGAGACGAGCACGGTGTCCGGGGCGAGCAGCGGGGTCCACTCGGCGAGGTTGGCGCGCAGGGTCTGGGAGGGCACGGCGAGGACCGTGAAGTCCGCGTCGCGCAGGGCCTCGGCCGGGTCCGAGGTGGCACGCAGGTTCTCCGGGAGTTCGACGCCCGGCAGGTAGTCGGGGTTGGTCCGCGTGGAGTTGACGGCCTCGGCCAGTTCGGGACGGCGGGCCCACAGGGTGACTTCGCAGCCCGCGTCGGCGAGGACCATGCCGAAGGCGGTGCCCCACGAGCCGGTGCCCATGACCGCCGTCTTGACCGCCTTGCTCACTTGCCCTGCCCCTCCGGTTCCTTGCCCTTGGTCTCCGCCGTCTGTGCCTCGGTGCGGCGCCGCTGTTCGATCCGCTCGCGGCGCGGGTCGTAGGGCGTCTCGGGCGCCTTCTCGCCGCGGATCTCCTCCAGGAGGCGGGTGATGGCCGCCATGATGACCTCGGTGGCCTCCTTGAGCAGGTCCGGGGTCATCTCCTTGTCGTAGAAGCG
This sequence comes from Streptomyces sp. NPDC007856, assembly GCF_042868225.1. Classification (NCBI taxonomy): domain Bacteria; kingdom Bacillati; phylum Actinomycetota; class Actinomycetes; order Kitasatosporales; family Streptomycetaceae; genus Streptomyces; species Streptomyces sp. NPDC007856. The sequence continues at coordinate 202,987 of NZ_JBIAEC010000009.1, forward strand.
CGAGAGGTCCACCGGCGGGCCCGCGAGCACGTGATGGGTCTTGCGCGGGAAGAGGTTCGGCTTCCTGGCGTACGGCGGCAGCAGTTCGTTGGCGCCCCACTGGGCGACGGGGACGACCGGGCACTTCGTCTGCAGGGCGACGCGGGCGGCACCGGTCTTGCCGGTCATGGGCCAGCCGTTCGGGTCGCGGGTGAGGGTGCCCTCGGGGTAGAAGGCGACGCACTCGCCGCGCTCCACGGCGTCGATCGCGGCCCGGAAGGCGCTGAGCGCGTCCGTGGACTCGCGGTAGACGGGGATCTGCCCGGTGCCGCGCATGGCGGCGCCGACGAATCCCTTCTTGAATAGTCCGCTCTTCGCCAGGAATCGCGGAACCCTTCCGGTGTTGTACTGATAGTGCGCGTACGCGAAGGGGTCCACGTGGGAATTGTGGTTCACCACGGTGATAAATCCGCCCTCGGCCGGAATGTGCTCCATTCCACGCCAGTCCCGCTTGATCAGAACCACCAGCGGCGGTTTGCAGATCACCGCGGCGAAGCGGTACCAGAAGCCGATTCTGCGGCGGGGCACAAGGACACCTTCCTCTAGGGGGCTGCCACCTCGGCGGGGGCCGCACGATTGTCGCCCCGTGCCGCCGGTCTGTCGAGAACACCGTACGCCCCGCCACCGACGGCGCCAGATGGCGCGGGGGACAATGATCGCGACAAGAGAGGGACGGTATGCCGGTGCAGTGGACCTTGGTCATCCCCCTGAAGCCCCTGTCGCGGGCCAAGAGCAGGCTCTCGGACACCGCGGGCGACGGGGTGCGCCCGGGGTTGGCGCTCGCGTTCGCGCAGGACACGGTGGCCGCGGCGCTGTCCTGTCCGGCCGTGGCGGATGTGGCGGTCGTCACGGACGACGAGCGGGCGGCACGCGAGCTGGCCGTGCTGGGCGCGCGGATCGTCCCGGACACGCCGGCCGGCGGCCTGAACGCCGCGCTGGCGCACGGCGCGGCCGTCGTACGGGAGATACGCCCGCGCACACCGGTCGCGGCCCTCAACGCCGACCTGCCCGCGCTGCGCCCGGCGGAACTGGCCGTTGTCCTGGGCGCGGCGGCGGAGTTTTCCCGGGCGTTTCTCGCGGATGCGGCCGCACTGGGCACGACTTTGCTGACCGCGGGGCCGGAGCAGGAATTGCAGCCGGAGTTCGGCGTGGATTCCCGTGCCCGTCATCGCGCGTCCGGAGCGGCGGAAATCCAGCTGGCGGGGGTGGATTCGGTACGACAGGACGTGGACACCGGGAACGATCTACGAGCGGCGCTCGCGTTGGGCGTGGGACCGTATACGGCCGCGGTGTCGGCGGGGTTGCTGATCCCGGAGCCCTGAGGGCACCCGGCGCCGGGGCTGGGCGGAAGTTCGGGGCGCGGCCCCGCGGCGCATCCCGCGGCGGCGAACATTAGGCTGGCCGTCATGCAGGCCACCGCATACACCTACGACCCCGAAACCCGCAGCGGACAGGTGCTCCTCGACGACGGCACCCCGGTGCCGTTCGACACCGCCGCGTTCGACGCGGGCGGCCTGTTGCTCCTGCGCCCCGGGCAGCGGGTGCGGATCGAGGCCGAGGGGCAGGGCGACGCGCTGCGCATCACCCTCGTAACCCTTCAGACCCTGTAACTGCCCTTACACACGCCGCGGGCCGGGCTCCCCAGGGAGTCCGGCCCGGCGCGTGAGTGCCTGGCATCCTTACGACGTCGACTTGCGGGCGGTGGCCTTCTTGGCGGTGGTCTTGCGGGCCGTCGACTTCTTGGCCGGGGCCTTCTTCGCGGTGACCTTCTTCGCCGGGGCCTTCTTGGCCGTCGCCTTCTTGGCGGTGGCCTTCTTCGCCGCGGTGGTCTTGGCGGCCGCCGTGGTCTTCTTGGCGGGCGCCTTCTTCGCCGTGGTCTTCTTCGCGGCGGCCGCCTTCTTCGCGGGCGCCGCCTTCTTGGCCGCGACCTTCTTCGCGGCCGCCTTGGTGGTCTTCTTCGCGGCGGCCTTCTTGACCGTCGCAGCGGCGCCGCCGGTCAGGCTGCCCTTGGGCGCCTTCTTGACCGAGACCTCGCCACCGCGCGGCAGCTTCTTCGAGCCGCTCACCAGGTCCTTGAAGCCCTGACCGGCGCGGAACCGCGGCACAGAGGTCTTCTTGACCCGAACCCGCTCGCCCGTCTGAGGGTTGCGGGCGTAACGGGCGGGGCGGTCCACCTTCTCGAAGGACCCGAAGCCGGTGACCGAGACCCGCTCGCCCGCGACGACCGCGCGGACGATGGCGTCCAGGACATGATCGACAGCCTCGGCGGCCTGCTGGCGGCCACCCAACTTGTCGGCAATCGCTTCTACGAGCTGCGCCTTGTTCACGTCTTCCCCTTCGGAGACATCGCCAGAACGAAAGTGTTCAAGCTTTTTCGCACGTTAGGCAGATATATACCGCAAATCAAACACGAAACGGGCTAATCACCCTTGTGCCGCAACGGACTCGGTGATCTCGGGCTGTTCAGTGGTCCTCGTCGGGGATCCGACCCTCGTCGAGGTCCGCGTTGAACCGCTCGAGCCGCCTTGCCGCAGCGGCGAGATCGTGCTTGGCCGCGGCCGTAATGACCAGCAGCTTCCGGGTCAGCGCCATCCGTACGCCCTCCGGGACTTGCAGTGCGCGCACCCTTGCGTGCGCTTCCTTCAGTTGGTTCGCGACCGCCGTATAGAGCTGGAGTTGGCCGTCGTGTTCCATGCACAGATTGTGCCATCTGGGGCGAGTTGTCGCCTGCGCAGGGGGCAACTACCGCCTCGATTGGCCATTCAGGCACTTGCGGAGGGCGCGGTCCCAGCACTCACGTACCCAGGCAACGACCTTCGTAACGTGGCAAGTTGAGCACGAAGCGAGAAGCTCAGGGGGCTGTTCGGGTGCAGACATGGCTGTACCCCCAATCGTGGCGATCGGGGGTACAGACGGGGTGTTGGGGTGGCCGAAACGCGACCCGGCCGGGGTCCGGCTCAGGCCTGGAGCGTCCGCGGCTTGTACGACGGCCGCTTGGCCTCGTAGGCGGCGATGTCGGCCTCGTTCCGCAGCGTGATGGAGATGTCGTCGAGGCCGTTCAGCAGGCGCCAGCGGGAGTTCTCGTCCAGTTCGAAGGAGGCGGTGATGCCCTCGGCACGCACCTCACGAGCCTCAAGGTCCACAGTGACCTCAGCAGTGGGGTCCTGTTCCGTGAGTTCCCACAGCGCGTCCACGGTCTTCTGCTCCAGGACGACCGTGAGCAGGCCGTTCTTCAGCGAGTTACCGCGGAAGATGTCCGCGAAGCGGGAGGAGATCACGGCCTTGAAGCCGTAGTTCTGCAGCGCCCAGACGGCGTGCTCGCGGGAGGAGCCGGTGCCGAAGTCGGGGCCGGCGACCAGCACGGTCGCGCCCTGCCGCTCGGGGCGGTTGAGGATGAACTCGGGGTCCTTGCGCCAGGCCTCGAACAGCCCGTCCTCGAACCCGTCCCGCGTGACCTTCTTGAGCCAGTGAGCAGGGATGATCTGGTCGGTGTCGACGTTGCTGCGGCGCAGCGGGACGGCCCGGCCGGTGTGGGTGGTGAAGGCTTCCATGACTGATCAGACTCCAGCGGGCACAGAGGTGTCGGACAGGTCGGCGGGCGAGGCCAGGTGGCCCAGGACGGCGGTCGCGGCCGCGACCTGCGGCGACACCAGGTGCGTCCGGCCGCCCTTGCCCTGCCGGCCCTCGAAGTTGCGGTTGGAGGTGGAGGCGGAGCGCTCGCCCGGGGCCAGCTGGTCCGGGTTCATGCCCAGGCACATCGAGCAGCCCGCGTGCCGCCATTCGGCGCCGGCCTCCTTGAAGACCACGTCCAGGCCCTCGGAGACGGCCTGCAGACCCACGCGCGCGGAGCCCGGGACGACCAGCATCCGTACGCCGTCGGCGACTTTGCGGCCGCGCAGCAGGTCCGCGGCGGCGCGCAGGTCCTCGATGCGGCCGTTGGTGCAGGAGCCTACGAAGACGGTGTCCACCTTGATGGAGCGCAGCGGCTGACCGGCCTCCAACGCCATGTATTCCAGGGCCTTTTCGGCGGCGAGGCGCTCCGAAGCGTCTTCGTACGAAGCCGGGTCGGGGACGGACGCCGAAAGCGGCGCACCCTGGCCCGGGTTGGTGCCCCAGGTGACGAACGGCGACAGTTCGTCGGCGTTGATGACGACCTCGGCGTCGAAGACCGCGTCCTCGTCCGTCCTCAGCGTCTTCCAGTACTCGACGGCGGCGTCCCAGTCGGCGCCCTCGGGGGCGTGCGGGCGGCCCTTGAGGTAGGCGAAGGTGGTCTCGTCGGGGGCGATCATGCCCGCGCGGGCGCCGGCCTCGATCGACATGTTGCAGATGGTCATCCGGGCCTCCATCGAGAGCTTCTCGATGGCGGAGCCGCGGTACTCCAGGATGTAGCCCTGGCCGCCGCCCGTGCCGATCTTCGCGATGATCGCCAGGATCAGGTCCTTGGCGGTGACGCCCTCGGGCAGCTCGCCCTCGACGGTGATGGCCATGGTCCTGGGGCGGGCCAGCGGCAGCGTCTGGGTGGCCAGCACATGCTCGACCTGCGAGGTGCCGATGCCGAACGCCAGCGCGCCGAACGCGCCGTGCGTGGAGGTGTGGGAGTCACCGCAGACCACGGTGGTGCCCGGCTGGGTCAGCCCCAGCTGCGGACCCACGACGTGTACGACGCCCTGCTCGACGTCGCCCAGCGGGTGCAGCCGCACCCCGAACTCGGCGCAGTTCTTGCGCAACGTCTCCAGCTGGGCCCGGGAGACCGGGTCCGCGATGGGCTTGTCGATGTCGAGGGTCGGGGTGTTGTGGTCCTCGGTGGCGATGGTGAGGTCGAGGCGGCGCACCTGACGGCCGTTCTTGCGCAGCCCGTCGAAGGCCTGCGGGCTGGTCACCTCGTGCAGCAGGTGCAGATCGATGAAGAGAAGGTCGGGCTCGCCCTCGGCGCGCCGGACGACATGGTCGTCCCAGACCTTCTCCGCGAGTGTCCTACCCATCGCTTTCCCTCCGGCCGGCAAGCATGCACCGGCCCAACTAGAGATCTTGGGGATGCGGTGACTGCCCGTGTGCGGGCCCCATGAAGTCGTGATTCCGGGCGTCCACCGCCGGGCCCGTTGGTCTGCGGGCCGCTGTGTGATTCCAGAGTGGCGCGTTCCACGGAAAATTGAACTTGCGTTTCACAGAGTGAGACGCGAGTATCGTTGCATGGACAACAGTAGCGGCGTCGGCGTTCTGGACAAGGCGGCCCTCGTCCTGAGCGCTCTGGAGTCCGGTCCGGCCACCCTCGCGGGTCTGGTCGGCGCGACCGGACTGGCACGACCCACGGCTCACCGCCTGGCCGTGGCTTTGGAACACCACCGCATGGTGGCACGCGACATGCAGGGCCGTTTCATTCTCGGCCCGCGTCTCGCGGAGCTGGCGGCGGCGGCCGGCGAGGACCGCCTGCTCGCGACGGCGGGCCCCGTGCTCACCCACCTCCGTGATGTCACCGGCGAGAGTGCACAGCTCTACCGGCGCCAGGGTGACATGCGGATCTGTGTGGCCGCGGCGGAACGCCTGTCCGGCCTTCGGGACACCGTCCCGGTCGGTTCCACGCTCACGATGAAGGCTGGCTCCTCGGCCCAGATCCTGATGGCGTGGGAGGAGCCCGAGCGGCTGCACCGCGGTCTGCAGGGCGCCCGCTTCACGGCGACGGCCCTGTCGGGCGTACGGCGGCGCGGCTGGGCCCAGTCCATCGGCGAGCGCGAGCCGGGCGTCGCGTCCGTCTCCGCGCCGGTACGCGGCCCGTCCAACCGCGTGGTGGCCGCGGTGTCCGTCTCCGGCCCGATCGAGCGCCTGACGCGCCATCCCGGCCGTATGCACGCCCAGGCGGTCATCGACGCCGCCGCGCGCCTTTCCGAGGCCCTGCGCCGCTCGGGCTGAGCCCGGACTCGGGAACACCGAGGAGGGCCGCCTCAACGCCGCGGCAGACCCTCCTCGCTCCCCCGATCCCCCGGTTCAGCCGGTCTTGTCCGCCACCGGCTCCTGCTGCGACCGGTGGGCGAACCGGTCCTTGGCGTACCGGCCCCGCTTCTCCAGCGGGATCTGCCCGTGCGCGGCCGCGAGGCCGAACGCCGGCATGTCCCCGTAGATCGCCTCGTACGAGCCCTCCGGCACGACGTACGCCTCGTGCCAGATCCCGACCTGCCCGCGCAGCCTGCCGCTGCGCTCCTTGCGGTTGAGGGCGGCCCACGCCCGGTGGTGGAACGCGTCCGGCGCGGTCGCGTAGGCGTACAGCTTGTCCTTGGACTCCCAGTACTGCACGACGTAGTACGTCCGCAAAGACGCCGTCAGCAGCACCTTGGCGCGCAGTCCCCGCGCGGGGTCCTTCTCCAGCTCCCGCAGCATGCGGAACATCCCCAGCATCACCGGCAGCCATAGGTGCACCGCCCAGAAGCGGTTGATGCGCATGCCGATCAGCAGGACGACGACCTCGCCCTTCGCGTCGGCGGTCGTACGGGACACCATGACTTCCCCTCGTTGGTGAGCGACGCTATCCAAGTGGCGATGCTTGGATAGTGACGTTATCCAAGAAGGAGCGCAAGACATGCGGCTCGCCGAACTGAGCAGACGCAGTGGTGTGTCCACCGCGACGATCAAGTACTACCTGCGCGAAGGCCTGTTGCCGCCGGGCCGCCAGCTCAACACGACCACGGCCGAGTACGGTGAGGAGCACCTGCGCCGACTGCGGCTGGTGCGCGCGATGATCCAGGTCGGCGGTCTCCCGGTGGCCACGGTCCGGGAGGTGCTGCGGAACGTCGACGACGAGTCCCTGAGCCGCTCGATCCGGCTGGGCGCGGCCCTGTGGGCGCTGCCGCAGGTACCGGAGCCGGACGAGGAGGACGACTTCGTGCGGGCCGCGCACCGGGAGGCGGACGAGCTGCTGGACCAGTTGAGCTGGTCGAACGCGAAGCTGCTGACGACGATCTCCCCCGCGTACCGCTCCCTGGTGGTGGCGGTGGCCGCGTTCCGCCGGCTCGGCTACGACTGGGGGCACGAACTCCTCGCGTCCTACGCCAAGTTGATGCACGAGGTGGCCAAACTCGACCTGGACTTCGTGGAGACGCACCCGTCGGAGGCGGAGAAGGTGGAGACGGCGGTGCTCGGCGCGGTGCTGACCGAGCCGATGCTGCAGGCCCTGCGCCGACTGGCCCAGGAGGAGGAGTCGGGCCGGCGGTACGGCTTCGAGTAGGGCCGGGTACGGCGAAGGCCCCCCACCGAAGTGGAGGGCCTTCCCTGTGCGTACCCCCGACCGGATTCGAACCGGCGCTACCGCCTTGAGAGGGCGGCGTGCTAGGCCGCTACACAACGGGGGCGTGGACTCTGCGTTTCCGCAGGTCCGAGCTGGTCTACCTGGACTCGAACCAAGACCAACTGAACCAGAATCAGTCGTGCTGCCAATTACACCATAGACCAATGATGGTTTAGACCAGTCAGTACCCCCGACCGGATTCGAACCGGCGCTACCGCCTTGAGAGGGCGGCGTGCTAGGCCGCTACACAACGGGGGCCCTAGCGATCCCGACAGGATCAGGATCAGTACCCCCGACCGGATTCGAACCGGCGCTACTGCCTTGAGAGGGCAGCGTGCTAGGCCGCTACACAACGGGGGCTTTGCAGATAAGCTCTGCGAGCTGGCCTACCTGGACTCGAACCAAGACTAACTGAACCAGAATCAGTCGTGCTGCCAATTACACCATAGGCCACTGGAACTCAAGCCCCTGCGGGGTCCTCGTTCTAGCTTGCTCCTCGGGGCTCCGGCCTTTCGGCCCGCTCCCCTCGGCGCAGGAAGAACATTACCTGAAGGTGGACGGGGCTCCAAAACGGGTATCCGTGCGGACGAGCGCGGGGAGTTCGGCGAGGGTCGAGATCCGACGGCAGACGGCCTCTCCGGCGGCTGGTGCGGAACCCGTCCCGCGATCGATCCACACGGACAGCAGCCCGGCCTCGGCGGCGCCCCGCCCGTCGATCTCCGGGTGGTCGCCGACGTACGCCACCTCGTGCGGGGGCAGCCCCAGCGCCTCGCAGGCCGCAAGGAAGGCGGCGGCCTCCGGCTTGGAGACGCCCAGCTCGGCGGCGCACAGCACGGCCTCGAAGCGGTCGAGGAGGCCGAGGGTGCGCAGCTTGTGCTCCTGGACCGTGATGCTGGAGTTGGACAGCACCGCGTGCCGGTGGCTGGCGGAGAGGGCCTCCAGGGCGGGCAGGACGTCCGGGAAGACGCTCCAGGCGGCCTCGTAGTGCCCGATGTACCGCTGGAACCAGGCGTCGGCCTCGTCGTCGGTCAGGTCCACGTCCAGGAAGATCCGTACGCGGTCGCGCCGCTGCCCCTCGAAGGTGGCCTCCCCCGCCGAGAACCGCGCCCACTGCCGGTCGGTGATCTCCCGCCACCGGGCGAGGGCCCGCTCGGGGCCGTCGTACCCGCCGAGCAGCCCTTCCGCCGCCAGATGCGCCCGCATGCCCTCGCGATCGGCGCTCGTGTAGTCGAACAGGGTGTCGTCCACGTCCCAGACCACGGCTCTGATCGTCATGCCACCGACGGTACCGCCGAACGGCTGGCACACTGGTCCGCATGAGCGAGTACCGCGTCCAGTTCACCGTCGAGGCCCGTGCGACGTTCGACGCCCTGCCGGCAGAGCGTCGAGCGCAGTTGGACAGGGCCGTACGGATACTGGCCCGTGACCCGTTCCGGAAGACATCGACCGCGCAACTGGGCCCTGACGAGCATCTGCGCAAGGCGTATGTGGCCCCGGGCGTCATGCTGGAGTACATGGTGGCCGGCGCGATCATGGTCGTCGTCGTGCTGGAGATCTTCGACGAGAGCGCCTATCTGATCGACGAAGCCGACGCCCAGTGACCGACGCAACAGGGGCGGCACCCGGAACCCTCCGGATGCCGCCCCTGACGCATGTGCCGGCTACGCGCTCAGCTTCACCAGCGCCGCGTCGATCCGGGCCAGCGTCTTCTCCCTGCCCAGGACCTCCAGGGACTCGAAGAGCGGCAGGCCGACGGTGCGGCCGGTGACGGCGACGCGGACCGGGGCCTGGGCCTTGCCGAGCTTGAGGCCGTACACCTCGCCGGCGGCCAGGACGGCCTCCTTCAGGGACTCGGGGGAGGTCCAGTCGGCCGACGCCAGGTTCTCCCGGGCCGTGCGGAGCAGGGCGTCGCTGCCCTCCTTCATCGCCTTGGCCCACGAAGCCTCGTCCTCGACCGGCTCCGGCAGGAAGAGGAAGTCGACGTTGTCGGTGATCTCCGACAGCACCTTCAGGCGGGTCTGGGCGTACGGGGCGATCGCCTGCCACTTGGCCTCGTCGAAGTTCTCGGGCGCCCAGGGGGCGAACGGGGCCTTCAGCCACGGGCGGCAGCGCTCGGTGAACTCCTTCACATCCAGCATGCGGATGTGGTCGCCGTTGATCGCCTCGCACTTCTTCAGGTCGAAGCGCGCCGGGTTGGGGTTCACGTCGGAGATGTCGAAGGCGGCGACCATCTCGGCGATCGTGAAGATGTCCTGGTCCGCGGAGAGCGACCAGCCCAGCAGGGACAGGTAGTTGAGCAGGCCCTCGGGCAGGAAGCCCCGCTCGCGGTAGAGGTTCAGGGACGACTGCGGGTCGCGCTTGGAGAGCTTCTTGTTGCCCTCGCCCATCACGTACGGCAGGTGGCCGAACTGCGGGGTCTGCTTGGCGATGCCCAGCTCCGTCAGCGCCTTGTAGAGGGCGATCTGGCGGGGGGTGGAGGAGAGCAGGTCCTCGCCGCGCAGGACGTGGGTGATCTCCATCAGGGCGTCGTCGACCGGGTTCACCAGCGTGTACAGCGGGGCGCCGTTCGCGCGGACGATGCCGTAGTCCGGTACGTTCTCCGGGGTGAAGGTCAGCTCGCCGCGGACCAGGTCGGTGAAGGTGATCGTCTCGTCGGGCATCCGGAAGCGGACGATGGGGGTGCGGCCCTGGGCCTCGTACTCCTCGACCTGCTCGGCGGTCAGGTCGCGGCAGTGGCCGTCGTAACCCGACGGCTTGCCCGCGGCGCGAGCCGCCTCGCGGCGGGTGTCCAGCTCCTCCTGGGAGCAGTAGCAGTGGTAGGCGTAGCCGCCGTCCAGCAGCTTCCGGGCCACGTCCGCGTAGATGTCCATGCGCTGCGACTGCCGGTACGGCGCGTGCGGGCCGCCGACCTCGGGGCCCTCGTCCCAGTCGAAGCCGAGCCAGCGCATCGCGTCGAGCAGCTGGTTGTAGGACTCCTCGGAGTCGCGGGCGGCGTCGGTGTCCTCGATGCGGAAGACCAGGGTGCCCTGGTGGTGCCGGGCGAACGCCCAGTTGAACAGGGCGGTGCGGACCAGGCCCACGTGCGGGTTACCGGTGGGCGAGGGACAGAAACGGACGCGTACGGGGGAGCCGGGTGCGCTAGCCACGCTTGACAACCTTGTTGGTGAGAGTGCCGATGCCTTCGATGGAGACGGCGACCTCGTCGCCGACGTTCAGGGGGCCGACCCCCGCGGGGGTGCCGGTGAGGATGACGTCGCCGGGGAGCAGGGTCATGGCCTCGGAGATGTTGACGACCAGGTCCTCGATGGGGTGGATCATCTCGCTCGTACGGCCCAGCTGGCGCTGTTCGCCGTTGACGGTGAGCTGGATGGTGAGGTCGTTCGCGCGGTCGAGGTCCAGGCCGGTCTCCACCCAGGGGCCGAGCGGGCAGGAGGTGTCGAAGCCCTTGGCCCGGGCCCACTGCTTCTCGCGGCGCTGCACATCGCGGGCGGTGACGTCGTTGGCGCAGGTGTAGCCGAAGATCACGTCCTTGACGCGGTCGCGCGGCACCTCGCGGCACATCCGGCCGATCACGACGGCCAGCTCGGCCTCGTGGTGCAGTTCCTCGGAGAAGGAGGGGTACTGGATGTCGTCGCCGGAGCCGATCACCGAGGTGGACGGCTTGAAGAAGGCGAAGGGGGCGTCCGGCACCTCGTTGCCCAGCTCGCGCGCGTGCTCGGCGTAGTTGCGGCCGAAGGCCACGACCTTGTTGGGGAGCACCGGCGGGAGCAGCCTGACCTTGCTCAGCGGAACCTTCGTACCGGACAGCTCGTGGTCCGCGAACGGGATGCCCTTGATGATGTCAAGGACGAGTTCGTCCTGCTTGTCGCCCTCGACCGCGCCGAAGGCTACGTTCCCGTCGATGGAGAACCTGGCGATGCGCACGGGATCCTTGCGCCCCTTACTGAGAACCGGCGTACTGACGCCCCAGGTTAACCGGTATGACCGCCGGAGCCCGGCCGGAAAAGCGGTACGGCCCTGTCGCCGGGTGTCCCGGGAGGGCCGTACGGTGCGCCGGCGGCCGCGGGAGCACGGCCGCCGGTGTGTTCAGGATGATCGCCAAGGCGCCCGTCGGCTACTCTGCGGTCGCCGTCGCGCCGACGGGGACGTCCACCAGCACCGTGCGCCGGGGGTTGGCCGTCTGGACGGGAAGGTCGAGGGAGTGCTCCGGCTGCTCGGGGATCTGCAGTTCGCCGGCGTCCTTCAGATGCGCCAGGGTGGTGCGTCGCGGGTTGGCGATCTTGTGGAACATCATCGTCGTCTTCACCGTTGTGATCCTGTGCCCTCTGGTCGGGTGGGTTGGCAGAGTCGTCCCTCTTGTAAAGCGTCAGGCTAAACATCCGATTCCCCGGCGAAGGCACCAACTGCCGACGAGGCGTGTGTGAGTTTGCTCACGACGTCAGGAACAATTCGGTCAAATCTCACGGTCAACGCGGCCCAGCGAAACGGACATTGACCCCTTGAAGCCATCATTCCGCTCCTGATCATGGCGACTCAGACACCTGACGCCCGGCGGCAACTCGCAGAGTTACGCCCGATATGACCCGGATAGGCTTCCACTACTGGTGACGCCGCACTCACAGCCCGTCACGGAGGTCACAGCTAGGGACACGGCCCTTGTTGGAGATCCGGCACTGTGCTGGAATTCCACGGACCGCTGCGGGGATCGAGCCGGCGCACAGGGGGCGCGAAGGAGCGCCGAGTGGCGGGTGAGACAGGGGGAAACCAGCGCCGGTCACCCAAGACCACCGGGGGGCGTATTCATGGCGCTTCCCAAAACGCCGACACCGTGTCCCGCCGTTCACGCGGAGGGGCGCCTGGTCCAGAGGTTGCGACGCTAGTGCAGGGACGTTTCAAGAGGGATGGCAGCGCTTCGGCGGAGCCGGAGTCGCACGACGGGACTGGCCCCATGAAGGGCAGCTCCTCGCCCCAGCACGCCCAGAACCCGGGCCCGGCCCCGTCCGCGGACGGCGGTGAGCGCGGCGGACGCCCCGGCGTGTCGGCCACCGGCACCGGCAACTCCGGCGCGGCCCCCGCGCCGCCCATCAAGCCCGCCCAGGGCTCCGCCGGCCCCGGCTCCCGCATGGCGCTGCGCAACTGGCGCATCTCCACGCGCCTGGTCTCGCTCCTGGCGCTGCCCGTGGTCGCCGCGACCTCGCTGGGCGCGCTGCGCATCGACCAGAACATCACCGACATCCAGCAGCTCGACAACATGAAGCTGCTGACGGACATGACCAAGCAGGCGACCGAGCTGGCCCAGGCGCTCCAGGACGAGCGCGACCAGTCCGCCGGTCCCCTGGCGCACGGCTTGAACGCGGGCGACTACACGGTCAAGGGCTACCGGGACAAGACCGACCGAGCGCTCGCGAACTTCGAGAACTCCACCCAGGAGATCGACGCCGCCAGCAAGAACGGCAACCTCCAGGGCGTTCGCGACAACCTCGTCGGCATCTTCAACCAGCTCGACCAGCTGGCCAAGATCCGCAAGGGCGCCTACGGGACGAAGGGCAACTCGACCCAGACGATCGAGTCCTACCACCGGCTGATCACCCAGCTGATCGACCTGTCCCAGGACATGGCCCAGGCGTCCAGCAACCCGGAGATGATCTCGCGCACCCGCGCCCTGGCGGCCTTCTCCACCGCCAAGGAGTACGCCTCCGTGCAGCGCGCCACGATCGCCGCCGCACTGCCCGCGACCACGTCGACCAGGGGCGACCTGTCGACGAACGACCGCCTCTACGGCCAGTCGGCGTACCAGAGCGAGAACTCCGAGATCTCGATCTTCCGGAAGATCTACGCGAACAACAACGCCGAGGAACTCCTCAAGCCGATCGACGAGGGCAACCCGACGATCGAGTCCGCGGACACCTACGCCAAGCGCGTCTTCGACTCCCCCGACGGCCTGCAGAGCGTGAACGCCCGCTCGTACAAGGACTGGGTGGACGACAGCTCGACCAAGATCGAGCAGATGAAGAAGATCGAGCACACGCTGCTCGAGGAGATGGAGCAGAAGGCTCGCGAGCTGAAGAGCGCCACCCAGCAGGACGCCATCATCTCCGGTGCGCTGATCCTGCTCGTGCTCGGTGTGTCGCTGGTCGGCGCGTTCATCGTGGCCCGCTCCATGATCCGCTCGCTGCGCCGGCTGCAGGAGACCGCGACCAAGGTCGCCCAGGACCGCCTGCCCGAGCTGGTCAAGCAGCTGTCGGAGTCCGACCCGCAGGACGTCGACACCTCCGTGGAGTCGGTCGGTGTGCACTCCCGGGACGAGATCGGCCAGGTGGCCGCGGCCTTCGACGACGTGCACCGCGAGGCGGTCCGCCTCGCCGCCGAGCAGGCCCTGCTGCGGGGCAACGTCAACGCGATGTTCACCAACCTCTCGCGCCGCTCCCAGGGTCTGATCCAGCGCCAGCTGTCGCTGATCTCCGAACTGGAGTCCCGCGAGGCCGACCCGGACCAGCTGTCCTCGCTGTTCAAGCTCGACCACCTCGCGACGCGTATGCGCCGTAACGGTGAGAACCTCCTCGTCCTCGCCGGTGAGGAGCCCGGCCGCCGCTGGACCCGCCCGGTCCCGCTGGTCGACGTGCTCCGCGCCGCCGCGTCCGAGGTGGAGCAGTACGAGCGCATCGAGCTGGCCTCCGTGCCGACCACCGAGGTCGCCGGCCGCGTGGTCAACGACCTCGTGCACCTGCTCGCCGAGCTGCTGGAGAACGCCACCTCGTTCTCCTCACCGCAGACCAAGGTCAAGGTCACCGGTCACGCGCTGCCCGACGGCCGGGTGCTGATCGAGATCCACGACACCGGTATCGGCCTCTCCCCCGAGGACCTCGCGGCGATCAACGAGCGGCTCGCCTCGCCGCCGACCGTGGACGTCTCCGTCTCCCGCCGCATGGGCCTCTTCGTGGTCGGCCGGCTGTCCCAGCGGCACGGCATCCGCATCCAGCTGCGCCCGTCCGACTCCGGTGGTACGACCGCGCTGGTCATGCTGCCCGTGGACGTGGCCCAGGGCGGCAAGAAGCCCGGTCCGGGCAAGCCGGGCGCGCCCGGCGCGACCGGTGGTCCCGCCGCCGCGCAGGCCGCGGCCGGTGCGGCCGCGGCCCGGCGCCAGGCCGGCAACGCGGGCGGCGGCGCCCCGTCCGGTGGCGGTCTGCTCGGTACGGGTCCCGCTCCGCGCGGCCAGGTCGGCGCCGGCCAGGGGCCCCGGGCCGCGCTGCCCGGCACCGGCCAGGGCGGCCGTCCCGGTGCGCCGGGCGGTGCGCGCGGTCCCCAGGGCGGCCTCGGCGCTCCCGGCGGTCCCGGTCTCGGTGGCCCGCAGGGCCGGCCGATGCCCGCGGGTGCGGGCGGCTTCGGCGGTCAGGCGCCCGGCGCCCCGCAGCAGGACGCCATCGGCAGTGACGCCTTCGGCGGCCGTGGCCAGCAGCGGCCCGGCTCCGACCAGGGCCGCCAGCCCCAGCTGCCGCCGCGCGGCGGCCCGCGGGCCGAGCTGCCCGGCGGTGACCAGCAGCCGCGCACCCCGGACTGGGGCGACACCCAGGCCCCGCTGTCGCGTGCCTCGCTGGACGCCCCGCGCGGCCACGACGAGCAGGACCCGGCGCACACCGCGCGCATGCCGCGCGTCGACGACCGGCAGGGTCCGGGCTCGACCGCCGAGATGCCCCGGATCGACGCGCAGGGCCCGGCCGCCACGGGCGAGTTCCCGCGCCCGGAGCCGAACGTCCTGGGCGGACCCCAGCACACCGGCCAGTTCCCGCGCCCGGAGAACCCGCAGCAGACGGGCCAGTTCACCCGTCCCGAAAACCCGTACCCGACCGGCCAGTTCACGCGTCCGGACAGCCCGCAGCAGACCGGCCAGTTCGCCCGGCCCGACGCCGCGCAGCTGCCCGGCCGGTTCGACGGCCCCGGCGACCAGCAGGGCACCGGCCAGTTCGTCCGCTCCGACGTCTTCGGCACGCCGGCGCCGCAGCAGGCCGACCCCGGGCTGAACTCGGGCCGGAACACCGGCCAGTTCGCGGCTCCGCAGGGCTTCGACGGCGGCTACGACGGCAGCTCCACCGGGCGGCACGCCCTGCCCGGGCGCCAGAACCCGGCCCACACCGGTCAGTTCGAGCGCCCACAGCCGGCCGGCCGGGACGACTTCGGCGCCCCGCGCCCGCAGGCCCCGCAGCAGCAGCGTCCGGTGCACCGTGAGCCGGAGGCCCTGCCGCCGGCCAGCGGCCCGGTCGACGGCCGTACCCCGCTGTACGACACGCTGGAGACCAACTGGTTCCACGGCGGTTCGCAGCAGCAGGAGTCCGCGCCGCAGCAGCCGGCGCCCTCCCCGACGCCGCAGCGACCCACGGGCACGAACGGCAACGGCTCCACCACCGGCTCCTGGCGCACCTCGCCGAACGACGAGATCGTCCGCCAGGCCGAGCGCGTCCGGCAGCCGGCGGCGGGCGGTATCACCACCTCCGGCCTGCCGCGCCGGGTGCCCCGGGCGAACCTCGTCCCGGGCACGGCTCAGCAGCAACAGCACCAAGCCGGTCCGCAGGTCTCGCGTGCGCCCGATGACGTACGCGGACGGCTGACCAATCTCCGTCGGGGCATCGCTCAGGGCCGTCAGGCCGGCAGCGGCCAGACCGGCAGCTACCCGAGCCCCACTCACCAGCAGGAGCGTTAGTTGAGTCCGATGAGCCAGGCGGCACAGAACCTGAACTGGTTGATCACCAACTTCGTGGACAACACCCCCGGGGTGTCGCACACGGTGGTGGTCTCCGCCGACGGCCTTCTGCTGGCGATGTCCGAAGGCTTCCCGCGGGACCGTGCCGACCAGCTGGCGGCCGTCGCGTCCGGGCTGACCTCCCTCACGGCCGGGGCCTCCCGGATCTTCGAGGGCGGCACCGTGGCGCAGACGGTCGTCGAGATGGAACGCGGGTTCCTCTTCCTGATGTCCGTCTCGGACGGGTCGTCCCTCGCGGTCCTGGCCCACCCCGAGTGCGACATCGGTCTCGTCGGCTACGAGATGGCACTGCTCGTCGACCGCGCAGGGGCGGTACTCACCCCGGACCTGCGCGCCGAACTCCAAGGCAGTCTGCTTCACTGACCGCCCCGGCACCACCCACCTCACGAAAACACCGTCCGGCCGCCACAATCCCCCCACCGGCCCCGTACGACGGCTTGACTGACCGACTTGCTGTCCCGCCCGGAGGATTCATGACCCCGCCCACCGCCCATCACGATCCGTACGCGGAACCGTACGGTGACGAGGGCGACCAGCCACTGGTACGGCCGTATGCGATGACCGGTGGCCGGACCCGGCCGCGGTATCAGCTCGCGATCGAGGCCCTGATCAGCACCACGGCCGACCCGGCAGCGCTCATGGGACTACTCCCGGAGCACCAGCGCATCTGCCACCTGTGCCGGGAGGTCAAGTCGGTCGCGGAGGTCTCCGCGCTGCTGACCATGCCGCTCGGGGTGGCCCGGATCCTGGTGGCCGATCTCGCCGAGGCCGGCCTGGTCGCCATCCACCAGCCGGGTGGCGACGAGAACAACGGCGGCGCACCGGACGTGACGCTGCTCGAAAGGGTGCTCAGTGGACTTCGCAAGCTCTGACGCGGGCCGGGCCACCACCTCCGCGAAGATCGTGGTGGCGGGCGGCTTCGGCGTGGGCAAGACCACGTTCGTCGGCGCCGTCTCGGAGATCAACCCGCTGCGCACAGAGGCCGTCATGACGTCCGCTTCGGCCGGCATCGACGACCTCACCCACACCGGGGACAAGACCACCACCACGGTGGCCATGGACTTCGGCCGCATCACCCTGGACCAGGACCTGATCCTGTACCTGTTCGGCACCCCGGGCCAGGACCGCTTCTGGTTCATGTGGGACGACCTGGTACGCGGTGCGATCGGCGCGGTGGTGCTCGTGGACACCCGGCGCCTCGCCGACTGCTTCCCCGCCGTCGACTACTTCGAGAACAGCGGCCTGCCGTTCGTCGTCGCCCTCAACGGCTTCGACGGCCAGCAGCCCTACGCCCCCGAGGAAGTGCGGGAAGCGCTGCAGATCGGTCCGGACACCCCGATCATCAGGACCGACGCCCGGCACCGGGCGGACGCCAAGAGTGCGCTGATCACCCTGGTCGAGCACGCTCTCATGGCACGGCTCAAGTAACACCGGCGTCCGTACTCAAGTACGACGTCACATACGGCAGTTGTCGTAAAGAAAGCCGGAGCCGACTGTGGCCTTTGACACGGTCGGCTCCGGTGTTCATAACAGTTCGGCAGAGGAATCCCCCGGCGTCACCACGCGACGCGTTCGCACAGTACCGCTGTGCTCACAATCGCCCCGCATTTTGCCGGGGCTCGCTCTTTATGACCGTTTTATCTGGGCCTTACAAGAGCATCACGAACGGGTTTCCGCTGTTTGGAAGAGCACTGGTCCACGTGCTGGAATGCCTGAACTGCCCAATAGTCAAAGACGTACTCACTAGTCGATGACGAACCGGGCTCTGAGAGACTGCGGCACGACGTAGGTGCCGACCGCCGAGAGGTTGTTGGTCGAGTGAGGCGAAGCAAGAACGGTCCCGAGCCGTCGGCGCGGGGCAACTTCACCCCGCCGCCGCGCGCTGCGGCGCCCACCCCTGTGAGCGGTGCGGAGCCGGCTGCCGCTCCCGCGCCGAGCGGCGGCCGGTTCTCCCCGCGCAACTGGCGCGTGCCGACCAGACTGAACGCGATCCTGCTGATACCCGTGGCGGTGGGGCTCGTCATGGGCGGCTTCCAGGTGAAGACGTCGATCGACACCTGGCAGCAGGCCCGCGATGCCGAGAACACCGCCCGCCTGGTGCGCGCCTCGCTGTCGTACGCCAACGCGCTCGAGAACGAGCGCGACATCACCGCGGCCCCGCTGCTGAAGGGCAAGCTGGCGTCCCCCAAGGACAAGGCGACCATCACGGCGGCCCGCAATGCCACCGACCAGGCCGCCGACGCCTTCGACCAGGCCGCGCAGAACATGCCGCACCAGTCCGGCCTGGAGCGCCGGCTGAAGCTGTTCCGCGAGGCCGAGCCCTTCCTGCAGACACTGCGCGCCGGCGCGTACACCTCCAAGTTCACCGGCGTGCAGACCGAGGAGGGCTACGTCAAGGTCGCCCACCCGCTGATGGAGTTCGCCAACGAGCTGGGCCTGGGCACCGGCAACATCACCTCCTACGGCCGTACCGTCTACGCGATGTCGCTCACCAAGGCAGCGCTGTCGCTGGAGCGCTCGATCGGCATGCACATGCTGGTCAAGCCGGGCCCGGACGCCCCCAACCTGGCCACCCAGCGCGTCGCCCTCTCCTCCTACGCTTACCTTGAGGGCATCGCCGTCGAGGAGTACATCGGCGGTGGCACCCAGGCCGACGCGGACAGGCTGGACGCCGAGAAGAAGGACATCCAGACCAAGGCCGCGGCGATGGCCCAGCAGGCCAAAGCCGCCGACCCGAACTACGTGGCGCCCCCGTCCAACCCGCAGAAGATGGTCACGGCCCTCGCCACGCTCGACTCCACGAGCCCGGCCACGCGTCAGCAGCTCGCTCTCGGTGGCGTCACCTACGAGAACTGGTGGGCGGTCAACACCCTCAAGTTCGACGCCTACCGCCAGATCGAGTCGGACATGGCCGACAAGGCGGTGAACGAGGCCTCGGACATCGCCGACAACGCCAAGACCTCCGCGATCATCACCGGTGCCGTCGTCGTGGTCGCCCTGCTGCTGGCCTTCATCCTGGCCGGTGCCGTGGCCCGCCAGATGAGCCGCTCGATGCGCCAGCTGCGCAACGCCGCCTTCGGCATCGCCGAGCAGCGGCTGCCGATGCTGGTCGACCAGCTCTCGCGCACCGACCCCGGCCGGGTCGACACCCGGGTCGCCCCGATCCCGATCACCACCAAGGACGAGATCGGCGAGGTCGCCCGCGCCTTCGACCAGGTCCACCGCGAGGCCGTCCGGCTCGCCTCCGAGCAGGCTCTGCTGCGGGGCAACATCAACGCGATCTTCACCAACCTCTCGCGCCGCAACCAGTCGCTGATCGAGGGCCAGCTGACCCTGATCACCGACCTGGAGAACAACGAGGCCGACCCGGACCAGCTGGAGAACCTCTTCAAGCTGGACCACCTGGCCACCCGTATGCGCCGCAACGGCGAGAACCTCCTGGTCCTCGCCGGCGAGGAGCCCGGCCGCCGCTGGGACCAGCCGGTCCCGCTGGTCGACGTGCTGCGCGCCGCCTCCTCCGAGGTGGAGCAGTACGAGCGCATCGAGCTGTCCGGCGTCCCCGAGGCCGAGATCCACGGCCGCGCGGTCACCGACCTCGTGCACCTGCTGGCCGAGCTGCTGGAGAACGCCACCACGTTCTCCTCCCCGCAGACCAAGGTCCGCGTCACCGCGACCCGTCTGCCCGACGGCCGCGTCATGATCGAGATCCACGACAAGGGCATCGGCCTGACCGCCGAGGACTTCGCGGACATCAACCACAAGCTGGCCAACCCGCCGACCGTGGACGCCGCGATCTCCCAGCGCATGGGCCTGTTCGTGGTGGGCCGGCTGTCCGACCGGCACGGCATCCGGGTCCAGCTGCGCCCCTCGGGCGAGCAGGCCGGTACGACCTCGCTGGTCATGCTGCCGGACGCGATCACGCACGGCGGTGGCGGCGAGGCCCCGCTGGAGCGCGAGGAGTTCACCGTCTCGCAGATCATCCCGGAGCAGCAGTTCCAGGGTGAGAACTTCAATCATGCGCAGCCCCTGCGCACCGCCGCGGAACTGGGCTTCGACGACAGCCGGTACTCGGACGTCCCCGACGACATCCGCGAACTGGACCCGGTCGGCCGCTCCCTGATGCGCGAGGAGCGCCGGGCGGCCCTGGAGGCGCAGTCGCACGGCCAGCAGCCGGGCCTGCCGCAGCAGGAGGCCGCCGAGACCCCGGCGTACGAGGACCCGCTGCTGAACGGGCAGCCCGGCTACCAGGAGCAGCACTCCCCGTACGCGGAGCCCGGGTACGAGGGGCAGCAGGCCGCGTACCGGGAGCCGTACCAGGAGACCTACACGGAGTCGCCCTCGGCGTCGCACTCGACGTCCTACGACAAGCCGTACGACGAGCAGTACTACGCGCCGAACGGCGAGCAGCCGCGACCCGACTCCTTGTCCCCGAACGGCGGTTACCCGGAGCCGGCGTACCCGGAGCCGGCCGCGAGCCCGTCGTACCAGGACGACTGGCCGCAGCAACCGCAGCAGGACGGCTACCAGAACGGCTATCCGGCTCATTACGCTCCGGAAACGGAATCCCCGCAGGCCGCTGACGCGAGTGAGCGGAACCGCGTAGGCTTCGACCGTCCGGGACCGGCCTCTCCCGCCGCCCACGAGCTGACCGACGCCGGGCTGCCCCGCCGCGGATCCGTCGCGAGCGGTTCCAACGGCTCGGCCGGAGCGGGCACGGCGCGCGTGCAGCAGGAAGCGCCGGCTCCCGCGCCGGGCAACGCTCCGGGGTCGAACGGCGACAGCGGCTGGCGCTCGCAGAACGACGAGCGCTGGCAGCAGGCGGCGCAGCTCCGGAAGCCCAAGGCAGGCGGGGTCACCGCTTCCGGCCTGCCGCGGCGGGTGCCCAAGGCCAATCTGGTCTCGGGTGCCGCCGAAACCACCCCCCAGGGGGGCCCACAGGTCTCCCGCGCCCCGGAGGACGTCCGGGGCAGGCTGAGCAACCTGCGTCGAGGCGTCCAGCGCGGACGCAACGCAGGCAGTGAAACGAACGGCCAGGGCTTCGGTCCTGACAGCACCTACAACCAGGAGCGTTAGTGTGAGCCCGATGAGCCAGGCGGCACAGAACCTGAACTGGTTGATCACCAACTTCGTGGACAACACCCCGGGGGTGTCCCACACGGTGGTGGTCTCCGCCGACGGACTCCTTCTGGCGATGTCCGAAGGCTTCCCCCGCGACCGCGCCGACCAGCTCGCGGCCGTCGCCTCCGGTCTGACGTCTCTGACGGCAGGCGCCTCCCGGATCTTCGAGGGAGGCAGTGTGAATCAGACGGTTGTGGAGATGGAGCGGGGATTCCTCTTCATCATGTCCATCTCCGACGGCTCGTCGCTCGCCGTACTGGCCCACCCGGAAGCGGACATCGGTCTCATCGGGTACGAGATGGCTCTTCTGGTGGACCGTGCGGGCACGGTCCTCACCCCGGATCTGCGTGCAGAGCTCCAGGGAAGCCTTCTCAACTAACAGACCAACGGTGCGTATACGCGTCCCGGGGCCGTAAGGTTTCGGGACGCGGCTCCACACGGATGGGTGCCCGGCGCAGTCGGAGGAGGAGAAAGTGGCAACACCCCCAGGCGGTTCGCATTCGGGAAACTGGTCGTACGGCCCTGCCCAGGGCCAGGACGGCGGTTCGGCGAACCGGTACAACTTCCCCTCCTCCCCGAGCCATCGGCAGCCGTACGCGCCGCAGGGCCCCGGCCCGTCGCCGTACGACCAGCCGCCGGCCCCGCGGATCCAGCCGGTGCAACCGCAGCGCCGCCCCGAGCCGGCGCCCGCGACGGCATCGAACAACCCCTTGGTGCGTCCGTACGCCATGACCGGCGGCCGGACCCGCCCGCGCTACCAGCTCGCCATCGAGGCACTGGTGCACACCACCGCCGCTCCGCACCAGATGCAGGGCCAACTGCCCGAGCATCAGCGGATCTGCAACCTCTGCCGTGAGATCAAGTCGGTAGCCGAAATCTCCGCGCTCCTGACAATCCCCCTCGGCGTGGCCAGGATCCTCGTCGCCGACTTGGCGGAGGCGGGCCTGGTCGCCATCCATCAGCCCGGCGGCGACGAGAACGCCGGTGGCCAGCCAGACGTGACACTGCTCGAAAGGGTGCTCAGTGGACTTCGCAAGCTCTAGCGGCGGTCCTTCCCGCTCCACCACCTCCGCGAAGATCGTGGTGGCGGGCGGCTTCGGCGTGGGCAAGACCACGTTCGTCGGCGCCGTCTCGGAGATCAACCCGCTGCGCACAGAGGCCGTCATGACGTCCGCTTCGGCCGGCATCGACGACCTCACCCACACCGGAGACAAGACGACGACCACCGTCGCCATGGACTTCGGCCGCATCACCCTGGACCAGGACCTGATCCTGTACCTGTTCGGCACCCCGGGCCAGGACCGCTTCTGGTTCATGTGGGACGACCTGGTACGCGGTGCGATCGGCGCGGTGGTGCTCGTGGACACCCGGCGCCTCGCCGACTGCTTCCCCGCCGTCGACTACTTCGAGAACAGCGGCCTGCCGTTCGTCATCGCGCTGAACGGCTTCGACGGCAACCAGCCGTACAACCCCGACGAGGTCCGTGAGGCCCTCCAGATCGGCCCCGACACCCCGATCATCACGACGGACGCCCGCCACAGGGCTGATGCCAAGTCCACGCTCATCACTCTGGTGGAGCACGCTCTGATGGCCCGCCTGCGGTAGGCGATCGCTCATGAGGAACCCCGCGCCCCTTGAGGGCGCGGGGTTCTTTCGTCGGTGCGCAGACAGCGGGAAGGGCCCCTCCGCGGAGGGGCCCTTCAAGAACCGGTGGAGCGGCGCAGCCTAGCCGTGCCAGCTGTGCGGCGCCCGGAAGCCGCCCTCGCGTTCCAGGCGGCGCCAGCCGGCCTTGGCGCGTCGGTGGGTGTGGACCGCAGGCGTCGGCTGGGCGGCGGCGCGGGCCAGGAGGACGGCCGTGATGGCGGCGACTTCCTCGGGCTCGGCGTGGCCCTTCTCGACGCGGATGTCAGGAGTGCTCATGGGTGTCAGTCTCCGTGAGAGAGAGGTCCGCGGGGTTGCCGCGGCGGGTCCGCTCGGTTACTGCGGGGGGTTGCCGTGCTTGCGGGAGGGCAGGTCGGCGTGCTTGGACTGCAGCATGGCCAGGGACTTGACCAGGACCTCACGGGTCTCGGCGGGGTCGATGACGTCGTCCACGAGGCCGCGTTCGGCCGCGTAGTACGGGTGCATCAGCTCGGCCTTGTACTCCTTGACCATCTTCTGGCGCATGGCCTCGGGGTCTTCCGCGCCGGCGATCTGGCGACGGAAGATGACGTTCGCGGCGCCTTCCGCGCCCATGACGGCGATCTCGTTGGTCGGCCAGGCGTAGGTGAGGTCGGCGCCGATCGACTGGGAGTCCATGACGATGTAGGCACCTCCGTACGCCTTGCGCAGGATCAGCGAAATCCTCGGCACGGTCGCGTTGCAGTAGGCGTACAGCAGCTTCGCGCCGTGGCGGATGATTCCGCCGTGCTCCTGGTCGACACCGGGGAGGAACCCCGGCACGTCGAGGAAGGTGACGATCGGGATATTGAAAGCGTCACACATCTGGACAAAGCGCGCAGCTTTTTCACTCGCCTCGATGTCCAGGACGCCGGCGAGGACCTGCGGCTGGTTGGCGATGATGCCGACGACCTGGCCGTCGAGGCGGCCCAGCGCGCAGATGATGTTCCGCGCCCAGCGCTCGTGGACCTCCAGGTAGTCGCCGTCGTCGACGATCTCCTCGATGACCTTGGCCATGTCGTACGGCCGGTTGCCGTCGGCCGGAACCAGGTCGAGCAGGACGTCGCTGCGGCGGTCGACGGGGTCGGACGACTCCACCCGGGGCGGGTTCTCCCGGTTGTTCTGCGGGAGGAGCGAGAGGAGGTACCGCACCTCGGCGATGCAGGTCTCCTCGTCGTCGTACGCGAAGTGGCAGACGCCGGAGGTCTCGGCGTGCACGTCGGCGCCGCCCAGGCCGTTCTGGGTGATCTCCTCGCCGGTGACCGCCTTGACCACGTCCGGGCCCGTGATGAACATCTGGGACGTCTCGCGGACCATGAAGACGAAGTCGGTCAGGGCCGGCGAGTAGGCCGCGCCGCCCGCGCACGGGCCGAGCATCACCGAGATCTGCGGGATGACACCCGACGCCTTGGTGTTGCGCTGGAAGATGCCGCCGTACCCGGCGAGGGCGCTGACGCCCTCCTGGATGCGGGCGCCCGCACCGTCGTTCAGCGACACGAGGGGCGCGCCGGCCGCGATGGCCATGTCCATGATCTTGTGGATCTTGGTGGCGTGGGCCTCGCCCAGCGCGCCGCCGAAGATCCGGAAGTCATGCGCGTAGACGAAGACGGTACGGCCCTCCACCGTGCCCCAGCCGGTGATGACACCGTCGGTGTACGGCTTCTTCGCCTCAAGGCCGAAGCCGGTCGCCCGGTGCCGGCGCAGCTGCTCGACCTCCTGGAAGGACCCCGGGTCCAGGAGCAGCTCGATCCGCTCCCGCGCCGTCAGCTTGCCCTTGGCGTGCTGCGCCTCGGTCGCCTTCTCGCTGGGGCCGGCCACGGCCTGGGCACGAATGTCGTGCAGCTCGGCGACCCGTCCGCGTGCGTCCGTCGGCTCGCCGGTCGGCTCACCCGTCGTCTCTTCCAAAACGGTCATGTAGCGACCTTACGAAGGACACCAAGGAAAGAGGGCCGTTGACTCCGCACAGTCTCCGGACCGTTTTCCTGGTGCCAGTGAACAGAACCATGACCGCGTGCAGCCGTTCCGACTGCTCACAGGGCCTCGGGGTTGTAGGGGAGCCACAAAGACGTCACCTGAGAGCCACATCACATTCGTAGCTGGCGTATGCCATCGCCGGGGTGACACGGAGCCTCGGACGGCGGACCCGGAGGGACTCGACATCCCTACCGTACCGGTCGGCTCCCGGGGCATGCGATCACCAGGCGTTACGGCGAAGTCACTCTGCGGATGAGGTTGAAAACCGGACGGAATAGGTCTACGGTCGGATCCGTTGAGTTCGTTGAACGTTAAACAGAAACCTCCAGGAGAACGACATGGGCATCTTCAGCCGCAAAGAGAACACCCCGCAGGCCCCTGCCGCCGGCGCCGACCTGACCGCGCTGACTGGCAACTACACCATCGACCCGGCGCACACCACGATCGGTTTCGTGGCGCGCCACGCGATGGTCACCAACGTCAAGGGCGCCTTCCAGGACTTCTCCGGCACTCTGCACCTGGACGGGGCCAACCCCAGCAACTCCACCGCCGCGCTCGACGTCAAGGTGGAGAGCGTCGAGACCGGCAACGCCGACCGCGACGGTCACCTGAAGTCGTCCGACTTCTTCAAGATCGACGAGTTCCCGGTCATGACCTTCCGCTCCACCAAGGCGGAGGCCCTGGGCGGCGACGACTACCGCATCACCGGCGACCTCTCCCTGCTCGGCGTGACCAAGCCGATCACCATCGACCTTGAGTTCAACGGCGCCGCGAAGGACCCGTTCGGCAACGAGCGCGTGGGCTTCGAGGGCAAGGCCGAGATCCTGCGCTCCGAGTGGGGCCTCACCTGGAACGCGGCGCTGGAGACCGGCGGGATGCTCGTCTCCGACAAGATCAAGCTGCACTTCGACATCTCGGCGATCAAGCAGGCCTGAGCCTCCGGCGCTCCGGCCGGCACCACCCCGAGCGCGCCCGCTCCCCGGAAACGGGAGGCGGGCGCTCGCGCGTCCGGCGAGCATGGCGCCTGAGCGCGACGGCCCTCGCGGCGGCATTCGACGGGATCCCGGCAGGTCCGGCTGAGGCGGATCCGGCGTTCAGAATCCCCCGCCGAAGTCGCCCCCGCCGTCGCCCCCTCCCCCGCCGAAGTCCCCGCCGTCTCCGAACCCGCCGCCGAAGTCCCCGGCGTCGAAGTCCGTGCCGGAGACGTCGCCGCCCTGGTAGTCGCCCCCGAAGTCACCGCCGGGGCCGAAGTCGCCGTACCCGGTGCCGTAGTCGGCCGCGTACGAGGGGGTGGCCATCATGCTGCCGAGAAGGGTGCCGACGAGCAGACCAGGCAGGATGCCGCCGCCGAAGTAGCCGCCCGCCCAGGGGCCATAGGCCGGGCCCGCGTCCCAGTAGGGGCGGCGGCCGTAGTCCGTGTCGACCTCGCGGATGACCGGGTCGCGGCCGTCGGCCAGCCGGGTGGCGTCGGCCGCGCAGACGGGGACCTCGCGCGGGGCGCCACCGGGCGGGGTCCAGGTGGCGTCGCTCACCGAGGGGCCGTGCCGCGGGTCGAAGAAGCAGGGCGGGCGGCGCTCGGGCAGGGGCCGGCCCTCGCGGCGGGCGGCCAGCCGGGCCAGGGAGAAGCGGCCGTCCTCCAGCGCCTCGGTGACCGTGCGGACGTCCTCCGGGCGGTTTGCGGCGGCCATGCGCTGCTTGGCGGTCTCGTAGGCGTCCAGGGCGTGTTCGTAGTCGGCGCGCATCGCGTCGTCGGCGCCGGGCTCGGCCGGCTGGAAGTCGAGGCGGTCCAGTTCCTCGCCGAAGGCGGTGATGTCCTCGTCCACGACCACCCGGAGGCGGTCCAGGGCGGCCCGCTGCTCCTCGGCGCGCCGCCGGCGGCTCCGGCGCACCAGTGCGTAGGCGCCGGCGCCGCCCGCCACCAGCACCGCGGCCACCGCGATCAGGGCCGTACCGGAGGATCCCCCGCCCGAGCCGCCCCAGCTCTTAGGGGCGTGGCCTCCCATGTTGGCCAGGGCGCGGTCGGTGAAGTCGCTGAGCTGGGCCCCCGCCGGCTCGCCCTGGACGCTCGTGACCAGGTTCCGCCGGGCCGTCGCCGACATCACGGAGGAGTCCGCGCGGGCGTCGAAGCGGTCGCCGAGGCGGATGCCGTACAGGCCGGTGATGCCGGTGGCCGCGCGCAGGTCGGAGAAGAGGTGCGCGGTCGGGTAGCCGGCCGGGAGCACCGCGATGAACAGGGGCTTGTTCGCGTCCTTGATGCGTTTCGCGAGCGCGTCGGCATCGGCCCTCGGCAACTGGGCCGAGGCGGCCGGGTCGACGTAGACCGGGCTCTTGCGGAGGGCCTGGGCGACGGCGGAGATACTCGTGTCCGCGCTCGCCCCGGGGGCGAACACGGTCGCCGCGACCAGGGCGAGGGCGGCCAGCAGCAGGGCTGGGAGGCTTCGGGTCCGCAGGACGGCCTTCATCCTTCGAAACTACCCGAAGCCTCCCGTAGCCGGGCACAGGGGCAGGTCTACCCGGCGGCCCGGTATGCCTCGACCAGCTTCTCCACCGCCTTTCCGTACCGGCCGGTCAGCAGCAGGTGGTCGGCGTCGGCGAAGGGCCCCGCCACCGCCTGTGTCATCCGCTCGCCCGTCTTCTGCTGGACGAGCAGCCGTGCCTTGGTCACCAGTTCACGTCCGGCCCGGTCGTCACCCTTCCGCTCGGCCGCCGTCGCCGCCGCACCCAGCGCCTTCAGCGCGGCCGTGCCGCCCCGCGGGACGTCGGTGAGCGTGGTCAGGCCCCAGCCGTAGGGGAACTGCGGGTCGTACGACGCGTCTCCGACGTTGATCGGGAGCTGGGACTCGGACTTCGGCCAGGTGACGGGGAGCTGTCCGGTGAAGGGCCGCTTGCCGTAGAGGACGTCGGCGACGCCCTCGCCCTCGGTGCCTGGCAGCCAGGAGGCCACCAGCGCGTCAATCCTGTCGAGCCGGTCGCCGACGAGCTGCGGCCGGCCGGAGACGATCAGCACCGCGCACTTCATGGCCGCGCACACCTTGTCCACGGCCGCCTGGTCGGCCGCGGACAGCTGGAGGCTGTGGCCGTTGCCGACGTCGCCGACGCCCTCGGCGTACGGGGTCTCGCCGACGACGACCACGCCGACGTCGTAGCCGTCGGTCGGGGCGGAGGCGTCCTTGGAGTAGGTGACGTTCCCGCCGGCGTCCCGCATGCCCTGCAGGATGGTGGTGCCCTGGGTGTGGGGGCCGGACGCGCCCTGCCAGGTGAGGGTCCAGCCGCCGGTCTGGTTGCCGAGGTCGTCGGCGTTCGACCCGGCGACGTACACCTTCTCGCTCTTCTTCAGCGGCAGCAGCCCACCGCTGTTCTTCAGCAGCACCTGCGACTCGGCGGCGGCCCGGCGGGCGACCGCGCGGTGGGCCGGGGAGCCGATGGCGGCGGCGCCGGACGTGTCGGCGTAGGGGCGCTCGAAGAGGCCCAGCCGGAACTTCTGGGTGAGGATGCGGGAGACCGCGTCGTCCATCCGCTTCTCGCTGATCCGCCCCGCCCTCACCTCGTCGACGAGCGTGCCGCTGAAGTCCTGGTAGGAGTACGGCACCATCATCATGTCGACGCCCGCGTTCACCGCGGTGCGGACGTGGGTCGCGTAGTCGCCGGGGAGCTGGTCGATGGCGTTCCAGTCGCTGATGACGAAGCCGGAGAAGCCCATCCGGCCCTTGAGCACGCCGTTGATCATGTCGCCGCGGGCGTGCATCTTCACCGCGCCCTGGCCGTCGCCGACGATGTTCAGCGAGGAGTACGACGGCATGACCGAGCCGATGCCCCGCTCCACGGCGGTCTTGTACGGCGCCAGGTGGATGTCCTCCAGCTGCTGCCGGGTGACCGTGGTGACGCCCTGGTCGATGGTGTAGGTGCCGGTGGTGGAGGAGCCGTACGCGGTGCCGCCGTCGCCGACGAAGTGCTTGGCGGTGGCGAGCACCTTGTCGTCGTCCTTCAGGTTCCGCCCGTCCGGGGCACCTTGCAGGCCCTGGATGATGGTCTCCATGGACTGCACGAGGGCCGGGTCCTCGCCGAAGGACTCGTAGGAGCGTCCCCAGCGCTCGTCACGGCTCACGCACAGGCACGGTGCGAAGTCCCAGGGGATTCCGGTGGGGTGCGTCGGTGCCGACGGAGGCGCGCAGCGACTGGTCGGCCTTGCCGTACAGCTCGACGTCGTCCATGGCGAAGTCGCCCTTGGTGCCTGCCGGGAGGGTGACGGCGTATCCCCACATCCGGGTGAGGCCGAGGACGTGGTCGATGCCGCCGACGGGCTGGTAGTCGGTGCGGTACTGGAAGTCGGTGAAGGGGATCTCGATCTGCTTCCAGCCGGTGAAGTCGTCGGTGAAGGAGGTCGTCCAGAGTTCGGAAGCCTCGCCGTTCGTGCCGCCGTCCTTGATCTCGAAGGCGATCTTCCGGCCGTTGTCCCGGCCCTGCCACCAGAAGCGGATGCCCTGGTGGGCGGACCAGTCGTGGGCGGGCCGGTCGGCGGCGAAGTCGTGGGTGAACCCGCCGTAGCCGCTGATGTCGTAGGTGCCGGTGAGGACCTTGGCGCCCTCGGGGGCGTCGGTGCGGTCGGTGAGGTGCAGGGTGGGCGGGTCGTCGGCGTCGCTCCCCCAGGTGAAGATGCCGTCGGCGGGCTGGGCGGCGAAGGGCACCTCGCCCTCGAAGCGGTCGACGGGGACCGGACCGGGGTCGTCGGCGGCGTGCGCCGCGGCGGACAGGGGCAACAGGGCGGCGAGCAGGGCCCCGGAGACGAGCAGGGCGGTTCTCGGCATGGACCTTCCCTCGGCTCTCATGGTTCACTCATGGCTTAGATCACGCCGTGAGTTAACTAATGGCACCCCAACCCGTCAAGAGTGCACGTCAGTTGAAGGGCGACGCACATGAGGAGAACCCCCCGCACGGTCCGGCTGCTGCTGGCCGGACTGCTCTCCGCAGCCGGCCTCTTTGCCGCCGTACCCCCCGCGCACGCGGCCGGTGAGCAGGTCACGGCCTGGCTCACCACCACCGACGACTCCGCAGGCCGGCATGTCGTACGCGGCCTGCAGGCACAGACGCCGTTCGCGTTCCAGTCCGGCACGGGCGGCGGCGGCACGAACATCACCGTCGACGAGAACACCCGCTACCAGACCTTCACCGGCGGCGGCGCGTCCTTCACGGACACCGCGGCCTGGCTGATGAACAGCAGCGGGGCGCTGTCCCAGGCCACCCGGGACGCGACCATGCGCAAGCTGTTCTCGCCGACGGACGGCATCGGACTGTCGTTCCTGCGCAACCCGATGGGCGCCTCGGACCTCGCACGGTACGGCTACACGTACGACGACGTGCCGTCCGGGCAGACCGACCCGAACCTCACCCAGTTCTCGATCGCGCACGACCTCGCGGACGTCGTGCCGCTCACCCGGCAGGCGCTGCAGCTCAACCCGTCCCTGACGGTGATGGCCTCGCCGTGGACCGCCCCGGCCTGGATGAAGGACAGCGGCTCGCTGGGCGGCGGCTGGCTCAAGGCCGAGGACTACTCGGCGTACGCCTCCTACTTCGTGAAGTACCTCCAGGCGTACAAGGACCAGGGGATCAACGTCTCGTACGTCACCCCGCAGAACGAGCCGACCTGCTGTTCCGGCTACCCGTCGATGAGCTGGAACGCGTCCGGAATCCAGTACTTCCTCAAGAACGACCTGCTTCCGCAGCTGCGGTCGGCGGGCCTTTCGACGAAGGTCCTGGCCCACGACTGGAACTGGGACACCTACGACTCCTACGCGGCCCAGAGCGTCGACGACCCGGCGATCCGCGACCACCCCAACTTCGGCGGGATCGCCTGGCACGGTTACGGCGGTGACGTCACCAAGCAGACCACCGTGCACAACCAGTACCCCTCGCTGGACGCCTTCGGCACCGAGCACTCCGGTGGCACCTGGATCGCCGACCAGCAGCGCGAGGACATGTCCAACATCATCGACTACACCCGCAACTGGGCGAAGTCGGTGACGAAGTGGTCGCTGGCGGTGGACCAGAACGGCGGCCCCCACAACGGCGGTTGCGGCACCTGCACGGGCCTGGTCACCGTGCACAACGGGGACGGGCAGAGCGGCACCGTGGACTACACCGTCGAGTACTACGACATGGGCCAGCTGACCAAGTTCGTCCGGCCGGGCGCCCAGCGGATCGCCTCCACGGCGTCCACCACCGTGCCGAACGTGGCCTGGCGCAACCCCGACGGCAGCAAGGCGCTGATCGCGTACAACGACTCCTCCTCGGCGCAGACGGTGACCATCAACTGGGGTTCGCAGCACGCCACCTACTCGCTGCCCGGCAAGACCTCGGCCACCTTCACCTGGTCCGGCACCCAGTCCGGCGGCGGCTCGAACACCGGCTCCTTCGTCGGCCTGGCCGGCAAGTGCCTGGACGTGGCGGGCGGTTCGAGCGCCAACGGCACGGCCGTACAGCTCTACGACTGCAACGGCACCGCCGCCCAGCAGTGGACGGTCATGGCCGACGGGTCGGTCCAGGCCCTCGGCAAGTGCCTGGACGTGGCATCGGGTTCGACGGCGGACGGCGCCAAGGTGCAGTTGTACGACTGCAACGGCACCGGCGCCCAGCAGTGGTCGTACAACGCGTCCACCGGGGACGTCGTGAACCTTGCCGCGAACAAGTGCCTCGACGTGACCGACAACTCGTCGGCGAACGGAACGCGGGCGCAGATCTGGTCGTGCACCGGGGCCGCCAACCAGAAGTGGCACCTGCAGTAGCGCACCCCCACCAGGCCGTCGCCGACGGGTGCGGGTTCACCCGGGGGCGCCGCTGAGCGGCGCCCGCTCGTCGGCTGGGGGACGATGAGGTATGACCACACCGCAGGATCTCTTCCTCGTCAGCCTCGACGTACCCGGCGAGCACCCCGTCGAGCCCGGCGATCTGTCGCTGGCGCTCGCGGGGGCCGAGCTGATCGACCTGCTCGGGGCACGCGCGCTCACCCTGGACGGTGAGCGCATCGTGCCCGGGCCCGTGCTGACCACGGGTGACCGGATGCTGGACGAGGCCGGGGCGGCGCTCGTGCGCGAGGAGCCGTACGAGACGGTCGAGGACTGGCTGTGGCGCCGGGGCGAGGGGCTGGCCACGGCCTACCGCGACGTCCTGGACACCTCGGGGCAGCTCTCCGGGAAGCGGCACCGCTGGCCGCACCGGGCCGACAAGGCGGCCGCGGCCGACACCCCGGCCCGGCGCCATGCCGCCGACCGCTGGTGGTCCCGCGAGCCGGCCCTCACCGGGCTCGCCGCCACCCTGGGCATCCAGGGCGAGCTGCCGCCGGAGGAGGAGCCCGGCGAGGAGGCGGTCGTCACCGTTCTGCTGGCGGTCGGCGACGCGGTGACGGAACTGGGGGCCGTGCGGGAGCGGCGCCGCATCGAGAACGCGGCGTTCGACAACATCTGGCGAGCGCCGTGACGCCCCGCCGGGGGTGCTCTACTCCGCCGGTTCCACCCCAGCCCGCAGCAGCCCGTACGTGTACGCGTCCTCCAGGGCCTGCCAGGACGCGGCGATGACGTTGTCCGCCACGCCGACCGTGGACCACTCGCCGGCGCCGTCCGAGGTGGAGATCAGCACGCGGGTGGTGGACTGGGTGCCGTGCTTGCCCTCCAGGATGCGGACCTTGTAGTCGACCAGCTCCAGCTTGGCGAGCTGCGGGTAGATCTTCTCCAGGGCGACGCGCAGGGCGCGGTCCAGGGCGTTGACCGGGCCGTTGCCCTCCGCCGTGGCGACGATCCGCTCGCTCTTGGCCCACAGCTTCACCGTGGCCTCGTTGGCGTGGGTGCCGTCGGGGCGGTCCTCGACGATGGCCCGCCAGGACTCGACGTCGAAGTACTTCAGCGGGCGGCCCTCGACCTCGGACCGCAGCAGCAGCTCGAAGCTGGCGTCGGCGGCCTCGTAGGTGTAGCCCTTGAGCTCGCGCTCCTTGACCCGCTCGACCACCCGGCCGACCAGTTCGCGGTCGCCGCCGAGGTCGATGCCGAGTTCCTTGCCCTTGAGCTCGACCGAGGCGCGGCCCGCCATGTCGGAGACCAGCATGCGCATGGTGTTGCCGACCTGCTCGGGGTCGATGTGCTGGTACAGGTCCGGGTCGACCTTGATCGCGGAGGCGTGCAGGCCCGCCTTGTGGGCGAAGGCGGAGACACCGACGTACGGCTGATGGGTGGACGGGGTCAGATTGACGACCTCGGCGATGGCGTGCGAGATCCGGGTCGTCTCGCGGAGCTTGCCCTCGGGCAGCACCTTCTTGCCGTACTTGAGCTCCAGGGCGGCGACGACGGGGAACAGGTTGGCGTTGCCGACGCGCTCGCCGTAGCCGTTGGCGGTGCACTGGACGTGGGTCGCGCCCGCGTCCACGGCGGCCAGGGTGTTGGCGACCGCGCAGCCGGTGTCGTCCTGGGCGTGGATGCCGAGCCGGGCGCCGGTGTCGGCGAGGACGGTGGCGACGACGGCGTGGATCTGGGCGGGGAGCATGCCGCCGTTGGTGTCGCACAGGACGACGACGTCGGCGCCGGCCTCGGCGGCCGTACGGACCACGGCCTTGGCGTACTCGGGGTTGGCGCGGTAGCCGTCGAAGAAGTGCTCGCAGTCCACGAAGACCCGGCGGCCCTGGCCCTTCAGGTACGACACCGTGTCGCGGACCATCTCCAGGTTCTCGTCGAGCGTGGTGCGCAGCGCCAGTTCCACATGCCGGTCGTGTGACTTGGCGACCAGGGTGATCACCGGGGCGCCGGACTCCAGCAGCGCCTTGACCTGCGGGTCCTCGGCGGCCCTCGCACCTGCGCGGCGGGTGGCGCCGAAGGCGACCAGCTGGGCGTGCCTGAAGTCGATCTCCGCCTGGGCACGGGCGAAGAACTCGGTGTCACGGGGGTTGGCGCCGGGCCAGCCGCCCTCGATGAAGCCGACGCCGAAGTCGTCCAGGTGCCGTGCGATGGCGAGCTTGTCCGCGACGGTGAGGTTGATTCCCTCGCGCTGCGCGCCGTCGCGCAGCGTGGTGTCGAAGACGTGGAACGAGTCGTCGAGCTCGCTGGTTGCCGTCTCGGTCATGGTGTCAAAGCTCCTGTTGTGGATCTTCGGTCTTACCGGAATGACCGGCTCCACCGTCCCCCCAATGGTCCCTCGCGCACCGCTCCCGGCTGTAGGTGGGCCGGAAAACGAAAAAAACCCCTCGCGGGTGCGAGAGGTCTGCGCGCGGGTCGAGGACGACGGTGGCCACCCGCACCTGGTCGTACGAGGTGGTCACTGCGGACCGGCGCGCCTGCTGCCAATAATCATGGCGAACGAGAGCACGGGGGCAGTCTGGCACAAACCTGCCCCCGGCTCGCCGCCCGTCTCAGGATGCGGTCGTCAGACTGGAATCCGCGAGGGCGTACGGCAGGCCACACCGAGGCCTCCCGCCCGTGCTGCCACAGGGCGTGCAGGGTGCCGTGCTCCAGTCGGCCATGCCCCGCGCCCCTAGGGAACCACAGCGAGCCCCTCCTCGATGAACTCCCGTACGTGCGCCAGTACTTGCTCCCGACCGGTACCGCGCAGCCCGATGGCGACGTGGATGGAGAAACCATCGAGGAGCGCACGCAACCGCGCCGCGAAGCGGTCCGCGTCCACCCGTCGGAACTCGCCCCTCGAAATGCCCTCGGCGATCAGCGCCACCAGGTCGCGATGCCACGCGCCCTCGATGGCGACCTGCCGGGCGCGAGCCTCGTCGTCCGCGTTCTGCGAGCGGTTCCAGACCTCCAGCCACAGCGTCCAGTGCGGGTCGCGGTGGCCGTCGGGGACGTACAGGTCGACGTACGCGGACAGCCGTTCCCGCGCGGTTCCGGGACGGGCCAGCAGCCGGCCCCGCTCGGCACCGAGCCTGCCCTCGCTCCACTCCAGGGTCTGCAGCAGCAGCTCGTCCTTGGAACGGAAGTAGTACAGGAGATGGCCGCTGCTCATCCCGACCTCGCGGCCGAGCGCCGCCATGGTGAGCTTCTCCAGACCGCGCTCGGCGATCATGTCCATGGCGGCGGCAAGCACCTCCTCGCGCGGCGGCGCGTTCTTCCGCGCCCGTGCCGCACCGGCCATCCCTGTCTCCTACGCGCTCAGACCTTCGGCTGCTGCTGGGTGATGCAGTGGATGCCGCCCCCACCCGCAAAGATCGTACGCGCGTCCACCAGGGTGACCGTCCGCTCGGGAAAGAGCCGGCGGAAGATGCCGGCGGCGATCTCGTCGCGCGGGTCGTCGAAGCCGCACAGCACCAGGCCGCCGTTGCAGATGTAGTGGTTGATGTAGGAGTAGTCGGCCCAGTGGCCGTCGGCCTCCAGGGCGGTCGGCGCGGGCACCTCCACGACCTCCAGGGCACGGCCCCGGGCGTCCGTCTGGGAGCGCAGGATGCCGATGACCTCCTTGGTGACCTCGTGGTCGGGGTGGGCCGGGTCCGGCTGGGAGTGGGCCACCACGACACCGGGCCGGGCGAAGGCGGCCACGATGTCGACGTGGCCGAGGGTGCCGAAGCCGTGGGGCGGGTAGTCGCCGGTGAGGCCGCGCGGCAGCCAGATCGCCTTGCTGGTGCCGAGGTGGGCGTGGATCTCGGCCTCCACCTCCTGCTTCGACCAGTGCGGGTTGCGCTCGGGGCCGAGCTGGACGGTCTCCGTCAGCAGGACCGTGCCCTCGCCGTCGACGTGGATCGCGCCGCCCTCGTTGACCAGCTGCGAGGCGTACGTCTTCGCGCCCGCCAGGTCGGAGACATACGCGGCGATCTTGGAGTCGTGCTCCCAGCGGGCCCAGTCCTGGGCGCCCCAGCCGTTGAACGTCCAGTCGACGGCGGCCAGTTCACCCTTGCCGTTGGTGAGGAAGGTGGGGCCGATGTCCCGCATCCAGGCGTCGTCCAGTTCCCGCTCGACGGTGTCGATGTCCGGGCCGAGCAGCGCCCGCGCCTCGGCGGACCGGCCCGGGCCGCACACCACGGTCACGGGCTCGAAGCGGCGGATCGCACGGGCCACCGAGGCCCAGGCGGCACGCGAGGCGGCGAGGTCCTCCGGGTCGTCGAAGGTGGGGTTGGGGCCCGGCCACGCCATCCAGGTGCGCTCGTGCGGGGTCCACTCGGCGGGCATACGGAAGCCGTCGGCGGCAGCAGACATGGTGATCCTTAGAGGAAGTACAAGCGGTTGAGGGAGACGGAGTCGGCCGGCTCGGAGCGCAGCGGGTCGCCGTCGAGGGTGACCAGACCGGTGCGCTGATCGACGTCGACCGCTCCGATCCGGGCGTTCAGCCGCAGGTCGGCCGGGCCGATGCCCCGGGTGCCGCGCACGGCGACCCTTCTGCGCCGCGTGGGCATCGTGTCGTTGCCCTGGTCGACGGCGGCTCTGGCGACGAACGCGACGGAGAGGTCGGCCGCCGTGGCGCCGTACGAGCCGAACTGCGGGCCGAGGACGAGGGGTTCGCAGGTGTCGGTGGCCGCGTTGGGGTCGCCGGTCACGCCGTACGCCGGGAAGCCGGACTTGAGGACGAGCTGTGGTTTGGCGCCGAAGTACTCCGGCCGCCACAGCACGATGTCGGCGAGCTTGCCGACCTCGATCGAGCCGACCTCGTGGGAAAGACCGTGCGCGATGGCGGGGTTGATGGTCAGCTTGGCCATGTAGCGCAGGACGCGGGCGTTGTCGTCGCCCTCGCCGTCGCCCTCCATCGGGCCCAGCTCGGCCTTCATCTTGCCCGCCATGGCGAACGTGCGGCGGACCGTCTCACCGGCGCGGCCCATGCCCTGGGCGTCGGAGGAGGTGATGCCGATCGCGCCCAGGTCGTGCAGCACGTCCTCGGCGCCCATCGTGCCGGCCCGGATGCGGTCGCGGGCCATGGCGGCGTCGCCGGGCAGGTCGGGCTTGAGGTCGTGGACGGAGACGATCATGCCGTAGTGCTCGGCGACCGCGTCCCGGCCGAAGGGCAGGGTGGGGTTGGTGGAGGAGCCGATGACGTTCGGGACTCCGGCCATCTTCAGCACGTTGGGTACGTGTCCGCCGCCGCAGCCCTCGATGTGGAAGGCGTGGATGGTGCGGCCCTCCAGCACCCTCAGGGTGTCCTCGACCGACAGGCACTCGTTCAGGCCGTCGCTGTGCAGGGCGACCTGGACGTCGTGCTCCTCGGCGACCCGCAGGGCCGTGTCGAGGGCCCGGGTGTGGGCGCCCATGTCCTCGTGCACCTTGAAGCCGGACGCGCCGCCCTCGGCCAGCGCCTCGACCAGCGGAGCGCTGTGCGAGGACGAACCCCGGCCCAGGAAGCCGATGTTGACCGGCCAGGCGTCGAAGGCGTTGAAGGCGTGGCGCAGCGCCCAGGGCGAATTGACGCCGACGCCCCACACGGGGCCGAACTCCTGCCCGATGATCGTGGTCACGCCGGAGGCGAGCGAGGCCTCCATGATGCGCGGCGACAGCAGGTGGACATGGGTGTCGACGGCCCCGGCGGTGGCGATCAGCCCCTCGCCGGAGACGATGGAGGTGCCGGTACCGACGACGACGTCGACGCCGTCGAGGGTGTCCGGGTTGCCGGCGCGTCCGATGGCGCGGATGCGCCCCTCGCGGATGCCGATCGACACCTTGCGGATGCCCTGCACCGGGTCGATCACCACGACGTTGCTGATGACGACGTCACAGGTCTCACGGACGGCGGCGGCCTTCAGATGCAGCCCGTCGCGGGCGGTCTTGCCGAAGCCGGCCAGGAACTCGTCGCCGTAGCGCTGGGAGTCGGACTCCACCCGGACGGTGAGCCCGGAGTCGCCGAGGCGGATGCGGTCACCCGCGCGGGGGCCGTGGGTGGCCGCGTACTCGTAGGGGTTCATCGGTTCTCAGCTCCCAGGTATCCGCAGGCCTCGGCCCTGCGCAGGGCCTCCTCCTTGGCGCCGGGCGCGTCCAGCGGCCCGTCGACCAGTCCGGCGAAGCCGATCGCGACCCGGTCGCCGCCGATCGGCACGAGTCCGATCTCCTCGCTCTCGCCGGGGCCGAAGCGCACCGAGGAGCCCGCGGGGACGGCGAGGCGCATCCCGTAGGCCTTCTCGCGGGCGAAGTCCAGCCGCGGGTTGGCCTCGAAGAAGTGGAAGTGGGAGGTGACGGAGACCGGCACGGTGGCGGTGTTGGTGACCGTGAGCCGTACGACCGCCTCCGGCTCCACGTGCTCGGGCGCCGGGAGCAGCGCGCCCGGTGCCTGGTCGCCGAGGCCGCCGCCGATGGGGTCGGAGACCACCGCGAGCCGGGAGCCGTCGTCGAAGACCGCCTCGACCATCACCTCGGTGACGACGTCGGCGACCCCCGGGAGCACGTCCTCGGGGCCGAGCACGGACCGGGCCGCCTCGATGGCCTCGGCGAGCCGCCTGCCGTCCCGGGCCGCCTCGCACACGGTGTCCGCGATCAGCGCGGTCGCCTCCGGCACGTTCAGCCTCAGGCCGCGCGCCCGGCGGGCCCGGGCCAGCTCGGCGGCTCCGAAGAGCAGCAGCCGGTCACGTTCCGTGGGGGTCAGTCTCACGACGCGGCACCTCCTTGTCTTCCCTACTTTAGAACATCACTCTAAACACAGAATTCGTGAAACAGAAGCATTGACTGTCGGCCTTGCTTCACAGACATTGAACGTCGCTCAAACCGACCGGCGGCAGTCGAAGGAGACCAGGCATGCCGATAGAACAGCGCGGAGTCGACACCATCCCGGACGAGGAGCGGACCAGCGGTCCGCGCGATCTCGTCTCGATCCTGCTCGGCTCCAACCTCTGCCTCGGGGTGATCATCTTCGGCTGGCTGCCGCCGTCCTTCGGGCTCGGCTGGTGGGCGTCGCTCAGCTCGATCGTGGCGGGCACGATCGTCGGTACGGCGGTGACGGCACCGCTGGCCCTCATCTCCCTGCGCACCGCGACCAACCTCTCGACCTCCTCCGGCGCCCAGTTCGGCGTCCGGGGCCGGCTGGTCGGCTCGGTCGTCGGCCTGCTGCTCGCCCTCGGGTACACCGCGCTGACGGTGTGGATCGGCGGCGACGTGATGATCAGCGTGCTCGGCCGGATGTTCGGGCTGGCCGCGGACGGGGTGTCGTACGCCGTGGTCTACGCGCTGCTGGCCGGCGCCACGGTAGCGGGCGCGGTGTACGGCTACCGGGTGCTGCTGAACATGTCCAAGGTTCTGTCCATCGGCATGACGATCCTGCTGGTGCTCGGCGTCTTCGCCTACGCCCCGCACTTCACCACCGCGGCCATGCCCCAGACGGGCGGCTATCTGCTCGGCTCGTTCTGGCCGACCTGGTTCCTGTCGGCCGTGGCCGCCGGCCTGTCCGGTCCCATCGCCTTCATCACCCTGCTCGGCGACTACACGCGCTACATCTCTCCGGCCCGGCACTCGGGCCGCCGCGTCCTGAGGGCCACTTGGCTGGGGCTGACCCTGGGCCTGCTGGTGCCGCAGCTGTTCGGCACCTTCACCGCGTACGGCGCCCACGCGGCGCTGGACTACGCCGGCCCGCTGGTGGCGGCCTCCCCCACCTGGTACCTGATCCCGCTGCTGCTGTCCGCCTCGGCCGGTTCGGTCGGCAACGCCGGTCTGATGCTGTACTCCATGGGCCTGGACCTGGACGCCATCCTGCCCCGGGCGTCCCGCGCCCGTGCCACCCACACGGTCGCGATCGTCGCCACGGCCTGCGTGTTCGTCGGCCACTACGCCTGGAACGCGCAGTCCGCGATGACCTCGTTCGTACTGCTGCTCACCGCCATCGGCACCCCGTGGGCCGTGATCACCCTCATCGGCTTCGCCCGTTGCCGCGGTGTGTACGACGCCGACGCCCTGCAGGTCTTCAACCGCCGCTCGCGGGGCGGGATCTACTGGTACCGCGCCGGCTGGAACGTGCGGGCGGCCGTCTCCTGGGCGCTGGGCGCCGGCGTCGGGCTGCTCGCGGTGTCGCTGCCCTCGTACCAGGGCCCGCTGCTGCACCTGACCGGCGGTGTGGACTGCAGTTTCCTGCTGTCGGGCGCGGTCGGTGGCCTGATCTACCTGCTGCTGACGCCCCGGCCACCGGCATCGGCCCGCGTCGAGGCCGCGCGGGAAGCGGTGGGCGCCGAGCACGGGCGCTAGGAAGTCGGCCTCCCCCGTGCCGGGTGTCACCCCGGATGCGTGTCCGCGGGGGCACGCGCCCCCGCGGAAGAGGTGGATACCGGGGCGGGAACGGTGGCTACGCCTCGCACGCGCGCGCCTCACTCCCGTCGGACAGCCGGTCGAGCGGACCTCAGCCGATCTTGTGCATCCAGCCGTGCTTGTCCTCCGTCACACCGCGCTGGATGCCGAGCAGCGCCTCGCGCAGGCGGAGGGTGACCTCGCCGGGGTTGCCGTCGCCGTGGGTCCAGGCGTCCGTCTTGGTCTTGACGTGACCGATGGGCGTGACCACGGCGGCGGTGCCGCAGGCGAAGACCTCGGTGAGGGCACCGGAGGCCGCGTCCGCACGCCACTGCTCCAGGGTGACCACACCCTCCTCGGCGGTGTAGCCGAGGTCGCGGGCGACCTGGAGGAGGGAGTCACGGGTGATGCCCTCCAGGATCGAGCCGGTCAGCTCCGGGGTGACGATCCGGTCGCCGTAGACGAAGGCGACGTTCATGCTGCCGCTCTCCTCGACCTTGGTGCGGGTGACCGCGTCGAGGTAGACGACCTGGTCGCAGCCGTGCGCGGCGGCCTCGGCCTGCGGCAGCAGGGAGGCGGCGTAGTTGCCGCCGGTCTTGGCGTCGCCGGTGCCGCCGGGGACGGCGCGGACGTGGTCCTCGGAGACCCAGATGGTGACCGGCTTGACGCCGCCGGCGAAGTACGCGCCGGAGGGCGAGGCGATGAGCATGAACAGGTACTCGTTCGCCGGGTGCACGCCGAGCGCGGCCTCCGTGGCGAACATGAACGGACGCAGGTACAGGGACTGTTCGCCACCGTGCGGCGGAACCCAGTCGGCGTCCTGGGTGAGCAGCGCGTCCAGCGCGGCGATGAACAGCTCCTCGGGCAGCTCGGCCATGGCCATGCGGCGGGCGGAGTTGCGGAAGCGGCGGGCGTTGGCCTCGGGACGGAACAGCGCGATCGAGCCGTCGGGCTGGCGGTAGGCCTTCAGTCCCTCGAAGATCTCCTGGCCGTAGTGCAGGACGTGGGTGGAGGGGTCGAGGGAGATCGGGCCGTACGGGACGAGCTGGGCGTCGTGCCAGCCGCGGCCCTCGGTCCACCTGATCGTCACCATGTGGTCGGTGAAGTGGCGGCCGAACCCGGGGTTGGCCAGGATCGCCTCGCGCTCTGCGGCGGCGAGGGGGCTGGCGGAGGGCTTGAGCTCGATCGTGGGCGTCGTCATGAGTGGTTTGTCCTTCACCGGTTGTAGTGACGGGCCGCGCTCACACCCCGTCACTGCGACCTCTCAGTGATAGGACGTCCGAGCTTTCCCTCATACCGCGGCTCCGCGTTCGATTATCGCGCGGGGCCCACGGCGGAAGGAATGGGGGTGAAAGCGGCCCAGGGGTCGATGGTGGCACCCGGCGGGGACATGGAAAAGCCGCCGGGCGGTCGTCCGACCCGGCGGCTTCGTGGGTGGAGCGCCGGGTCAGCCGGCTACTCGGGCGGCGAGCGCGTCGCCGATCTGCGAGGTGCTGCGGGCACTCAGCGCGGCACGCTCGGTGAGGTCAGCGGCGACCGCGGTGTCGATGCGGTCGGCCTCGCCGTCGTAGCCGAGGTGGCGCAGCAGCAGGGCGACCGACAGGACCGTGGCGGTGGGGTCGGCCTTGCCCTGGCCGGCGATGTCGGGCGCGGAACCGTGGACCGGCTCGAACATCGAGGGGAACTCGCGGGAGGGGTTGATGTTCCCGCTCGCGGCCACGCCGATGCCGCCGGAGACGGCCGCGGCGAGGTCGGTGATGATGTCGCCGAAGAGGTTGTCGGTGACGATCACGTCGAACCGCGCCGGGTCGGTGACGAGGTAGATCGTCGCCGCGTCGACGTGGATGTAGTCGGTGGTGACCTCGGGGAACTCCTTGGCCACCTTGTTGAAGACGTTCGTCCACAGGTGGCCCGCGAAGGTCAGCACGTTGTTCTTGTGGACGAGGGTGAGCTTCTTGCGCGGGCGGGCCTGGGCGCGGGCGAAGGCGTCCCGGACCACGCGCTCGACACCGAAGGCGGTGTTGACGGAGACCTCGGTGGCGACCTCGTGCTCGGTGCCCTTGCGGATGGTGCCGCCGTTGCCGGTGTACGGGCCCTCGGTGCCCTCGCGGACCACGACGAAGTCGATCTCCGGCTGGCCGGCGAGCGGGGTGGCGACACCGGGCAGGAGCTTCGACGGGCGCAGGTTGACGTGGTGGTCGAAGGCGAAGCGGAGCTTCAGGAGGAAGCCGCGCTCCAGGACGCCGGACGGCACCGACGGGTCGCCGATGGCGCCGAGCAGGATGGCGTCGTGCTGCTTCAGCGCGTCGAGATCGGCGTCGGTGAGGGTCTCACCGGTGGCGTGGTAGCGCTTGGCGCCGAAGTCGTACTCCTTGGTCTCCAGCTTCACATCCTGCGGCAGGACGGCGGAGAGGACCTTGAGACCCTCGGACACGACTTCCTGTCCGATGCCGTCCCCGGGGATCACTGCGAGATTGATGCTGCGAGACATGCGGGCACCCTACTCCTCGTCCCAGGGAATGACATGCCCCGTCCACCATATGGACGACGTGGACGGCATCGGACGAGGGCTCAGTGGCCGGTCTCGCCGCCGTTGTCGCGGCGGTCGAGGGCGCGCTGGAGGGCGGCGGCGGCGTTCTTGCGGTCGGACTCGCTGGCGCGGGTCACGTGGCGGACGCGGCGGCGGACGGTCGTCTCGGCCATGGGAATCGACTCCTTCGGCAAACACGGAGCACGGCGATGAGAGATTGCGAGACGCCGGAAGGGGCGGGGAGCGGGGGCCGCAGGGATTGCCTGCACCGGGCCCGGCTCACGACCGCCATTCGCTTGATCGAGCGAGACGTTCGGCTCCTACAAAACTAAGGGAGCGGCCCGCTCCTGTCTCCATAATTACTCGGACTTCCTACTATCTGAGACGGCGGTCCCCGTCACACCGTCCTGAGCTGGGCTTTCGTGTGTTCGGGTGACGGCGTTCCGAGGGAGAGCACGGGGCATGACGGCCATGCCGAGCCCGCTGCCCACCATCGACAGCACCGCCCCGTCGTCCTCGGCGTGGACGGTCGCCGCCGGTATCCAGTCCTGGGCGGCCCACCAGGCGCGCGTGCAGGAGCCGCGGCGGGAACTCGGGCAAGATCCTGGTCCGCGCGGCCTGGCGCGTCCTCAGGTGACGTCGCCGTCACGCCAGTCGAAGACCAGCTCGCCGCCGCGGTCGAGGGGACCGGCGAGCGCGGGCCGCAGCCAGACGCCCCCTTCCTCCTCCTTGAGCCGCACGATTCCGTCCGGGGACAGGGCGTGCACCTGCCCGCCCCACTGCCGCCAGCCCCGGCCGCCGTACAACAGGGCCCCCTCCTCGCTCGCGGAGAGCGCGCCGAGGTCGTACGCCCGGTCGATCACCCGCTCCAGCTCCCCCATCACCCGCCCGCCGAGCCCGGTGCGCCGGGCGTCCGGCCGTACGGCGACGGCCTCGACATACCCGGTGCGCAGCCAGCGCCCCCGGTGCCGGATGCGCCGCATCACCACGGACCCGTGCGCGGCGAGCCCACGCCCGTCCTGGACGAGCACATGCATCCCGCCGAGCCCGTGATCCCAGTCGTCGTCGGAGAAGTCCCCGCCGAACGCCTCGTCCAACAGGGCCCGGGCGGCGCCGAGTTCGGCCGGGTCGAGGGCGGAGGTGTGGGCGAGACGCAGTCGGACGGTCATGGCGTCATCGTCTCAGCCGGCTGCCGGGGAAGGACCGTCCGCGGATGGGAACGGGCCGGCAAGCCTGCTCAGAGGTCAGGCTTGCCGGCCCGTGTTCACGGGGGCCGAGGGTCAGCCCATGTGCGGGTAGGAGTAGTCGGTCGGCGGGACCAGGGTCTCCTTGATGGCGCGGGTCAAGGTCCAGCGCAGGAGGTTCTGGGGGGCGCCGGCCTTGTCGTTGGTGCCGGAGGCACGGCCGCCGCCGAAGGGCTGCTGGCCGACGACGGCGCCGGTCGACTTGTCGTTGATGTAGAAGTTGCCGGCCGCGTAGCGGAGCTTCTCCATCGTGTAGGCGGCCGCCGCG
Source organism: Streptomyces sp. NPDC007856 (assembly GCF_042868225.1). Classification (NCBI taxonomy): domain Bacteria; kingdom Bacillati; phylum Actinomycetota; class Actinomycetes; order Kitasatosporales; family Streptomycetaceae; genus Streptomyces; species Streptomyces sp. NPDC007856. Next base: position 247,011 of record NZ_JBIAEC010000009.1, read on the forward strand.
CGGTCGTTGGAGATGACCGAGCCGGTCAGGGCGTAGTCGGAGACCGACTCCATCTGGGCCAGCATCTCGTCGTACTTGTCGTCCTCGTAGACGTAGACGCCGAGGACCGGGCCGAAGTACTCCGTGCGGAAGATCTCGTTCTCCGGGTCGGTGGAGACGATGACCGTCGGACGGACGAAGTAGCCGACCGAGTCGTCGTAGCTGCCGCCCGCGACGATCTCGCAGGTCGGGTCCTCCTTGGCGCGGTCGATCGCGGCCTTGTTCTTGGCGAAGGCACGGTCGTCGATCACGGCGCCGATGAAGTTCGACAGGTCGGTGACGTCACCCATGGTCAGGTAGTCGACCTCGGCCGCGAACTCCTCCTTGAAGCCCGAGTTCCAGATGGAGGCCGGGATGTAGGCGCGGGAGGTGGCGCTGCACTTCTGGCCCTGGTACTCGAAGGCACCGCGGGTCAGGGCGGTCTTCAGCACCGCGCGGTCGGCCGACGGGTGGGCGACCAGGAAGTCCTTGCCGCCGGTCTCGCCGACCAGACGCGGGTACGAACGGTACTTCTCGATGTTGTTGCCGACCGTCTTCCACAGGTACTGGAAGGTCCTGGTCGAACCGGTGAAGTGGATGCCCGCCAGGTCGCGGTGCTCCAGGGCCACCTTGGAGACCTCGATGCCGTCACCCGTGACGAGGTTGATGACGCCCTTGGGCAGACCGGCCTCCTCCAGGAGCTGCATCAGCAGCACGGCCGCGTGGGTCTGCGTCGGGGACGGCTTCCAGACGACGACGTTGCCCATGAGGGCGGGGGCCGTCGGCAGGTTGCCCGCGATGGCGCTGAAGTTGAAGGGCGTGATCGCGTAGACGAAGCCCTCCAGCGGGCGGTGGTCCAGGCGGTTCCAGACACCGGGGGAGTTCGCCGGGGGCTGCTCGGCGAGGATCTGGCGGGCGTAGTGCACGTTGAAGCGCCAGAAGTCGACCAGCTCGCACGGCGTGTCGATCTCGGCCTGCTGGGCGGTCTTCGACTGGCCGAGCATGGTGGAGGCGGCGATCGTCTCGCGCCAGGGGCCGGCCAGCAGCTCGGCGGCGCGCAGGATGATCGCGGCGCGGTCGTCGAAGGACATGGCGCGCCAGGCCGGGGCGGCGGCCAGGGCCGCGTCGATGGCGTCCTCGGCGTCCTGCTGGGTGGCGTTGCGCAGGGTGCCGATGACGGCCTTGTGGTTGTGCGGCTGGACCACCTGGAACGGCTCGCCGCCGCCCATCCGCCGCTCGCCGCCGATGGTCATCGGCAGGTCGATCGGGTTCTCGGCCAGTTCCTTGAGCTTGGCCTCCAGCCGGGCGCGCTCGGGCGAGCCGGGGGCGTAGCCGTGCACCGGCTCGTTGACGGGGGTGGGGACCTGGGTCACAGCGTCCATAGGTTCCTTGACTCCTTGTACGTGAGCGGGTGTTCGGACTCAGCCCTTGCTGACCATCGAGCGGAGGAAGAAGCGCAGGTTCGCCGGCTTCTCCGCGAGACGGCGCATGAAGTAGCCGTACCAGTCGGTGCCGTAGGCGGTGTAGACGCGCATGCGGTGGCCCTCGGCGGCCAGGCGCAGGTGCTCGTCGCCGCGGATGCCGTACAGCATCTGGAACTCGTACTCGTCGAGCTTGCGGCCGGCCTTGTGGGCCAGCTCCTGGGCGATGGCGATCAGGCGCGGGTCGTGCGACCCGATCATCGGGTATCCCTCGCCCTCCATCAGGATCCGCAGGACACGGACGTACGCCTTGTCGATCTCGTGCTTCTGCTGGTAGGCGACCTCGGCGGGCTCCTTGTAGGCGCCCTTGACCAGGCGGACGCGGCTGCCGGCGGCGGCGAGGCGGCGGGCGTCGGCCTCGGTGCGGAAGAGGTAGGCCTGGATGACACAGCCGGTCTGCGGGAAGTCCTTCCGCAGCTCCTCGTGGATGGCGAACATCGAGTCGAGGGTGGTGTGGTCCTCGGCGTCCAGCGTCACGGTGGTACCGATGGCGGCGGCGGCCTCGACGACCGGCCGGACGTTGGCGAGCGCCAGCTCGTGCCCGCCGTCCAGCGCCTGCCCGAACATGGACAGCTTGACCGACATCTCGACCTTCTCGCCGAGCTGCAGCTCCTTGAGGCGGTCGATCAGCAGCAGGTAGGCGTCCCGGGCGGCGGTGGCCTGCTCGGGGGTGGTGATGTCCTCGCCGACGACGTCCATCGTCAGCTCCAGGCCCTTGGCCGTCAGGTCCTTGATGATCGGCACGATGTCGTCGACGGTCTCGCCGGGGATGAAGCGGTCGACGACCTGCTTGGTCACCGGGGCCGCCGAGATCAGGCGTCGCATCCGGCCGCTGCGCGACGCGGCGAGAATCACGGGACCCAGCACGGGGCACCTCCACAGACAAGCATCAAATAGGCCATTACCCGACGCTTCGGGTACGGCACGGAGAACCACCGTGAAACCTAAGGATCTCTCCGATCGTGAGCCATCGACAGCTGTCACGCATCCGTGCACCGGATCTCAGACAGATGTATGAAGGCCACCGGAAAATGAGGGAGAATGCCCGAGTGGCGGCGGATTTCAAGGCGTTCAAGGGCGACTACCAGGAGCTGGTGGACGAGATCTCGGAGCTGCTCGGGGTCCCGGCGACCCTGGAGAACCGCGACTTCGAGCTGATCGCCTTCGGGGCGTACGACAGCGACGACGAGCTGGATCCCTCCGCACTGGACCCGGTGCGCACCCGCTCGATCCTGACCCGGCGCTCCACGGCCACGGTCCGCGCGTGGTTCGAGGGCTTCGGCATCACCCGCGCGACCGGCCCGGTACGGATCCCGCGGAGCCCGGAGGCGGGCGTCTACCGCGGCCGGATCTGCCTGCCGGTACGCCACCGGGGTGTCGTCCTCGGCTACGTCTGGCTTCTGGAAGGCGACCCCGGGCCGACGGACGCCCAGCTGGCCGCCGCGATGGAGGTGGCCGGCCGGATCGGCGCGCTGCTCGCGGACGAGGCGGAGGCCGGGGCCGGGCTGAGCCGGGAGCTGCGGGCGGTGCTCACCGCCGAGCGCGGCTGGCAGCAGGACATGGCGGTGGCCGAACTGCGCACCGCCCTCGGCCCCCGCGCCGACGGCCCGTTCACCCTCGTCTGCGTGGCCCCCTGGCCGTCACCGGACCCGGACGACGCCCCCGCCGCCCGCACCATCCCCCACGCCACCGCCCTGTGCACCCTCCCCTGGGGCCCCTCGGAACAGAGCCTCGCGCTGCTGGTACGGCTACGGACCACGGAGGTGAGCACACCGGCCCTTACGGCGGCTGGGCGGTTGCTCAGGGAGGCGGAGGGGGCGCTTGGAGGGACAGTTGGTGGTGCGGGCGGTCGCGGCACGGCGGGTGGTGGCGGGGCGGCTCCTGGCGCATCGGGGAACGCGGCGCGCGGGGCCGGGGCGCGGGCGGCCGCGGCGGCCGCGGCGGGCTTCGCCGGAGCGGCGGCCCGGGTGGCTGCGGGTGCCGGATGCGCGGCCGGGGTCGGTGATGCCCGTAACGGACTCGCCGAGCTGGGCACGGTCTGGCAGGAGGCCACCGCAGCCGCGCGGGCCGCGCTGGCCGAGCCGCGGTTCGGGCCGGTCGCGGAGTGGGCGCGGATCGGGCCGTACCGGCTGCTGACCGCGCTGCCGCCGCAGGCCGCGCACGATCCCGTGGTCGGCCCACTCCTCGCCCCCGCCCACCGGGAACTGGCCCGCACCGCCGAGGTCTACCTGGACTGCGCGGGCCAGGCCGCCCGCGCGGCAGCCGAACTGGGCATCCACCGCCAGACCCTGTACTACCGCCTCTCCCGGGTGGAGCAGCTGACGGGCCTGGACCTGGACGACGGCGAGGACCGCCTGCTTCTGCACATGGCGCTGAAGCGGGCGCGGATGGGCGGCAGACCCTAGCTCTCGGCCTACGCGATCTCAGCCCCGCCCGGCCCAGCCTCTCATCGAGTCTCCGCGCCCGCCGCCGCCATGATCCGCCGTAGCCCCGCCGTCAGTTGCTCGGCGGTGGTTGCCGAGGACGGGTCGAAGAGCCACTGGACCATGAGGCCGTTGAGAAGGGTCTGGTAGAGACGGCCCTCGGTGTCCACCGCCTCCGGGTCGACGTCGGACTCCGGGATGCCGCTGAACATCGCCACCAGACCGGAGCGACCCCCCTTCTGGGCCTCGGCCAGGAGCTTGCGCACCTCCTCCAGCCGCTCGTCCTGGAACATCAGCTCGAAACTCAGCATCCAGATCGCCCGTGACTCGGGCACCGTGCGGATGATGCTCGTCCACACCTCCTGGAAGCGCGCCAGCGAACCGGGAGGCTCGGTGACCGTCCCGCCGAGCCCCGGGTCGAACCGCTCCCCCACGCCCTCGATCAGCGAGACGTACGCCTGCACCAGCAGCTCGGCCTTCGACCCGTAGTGGTAGCCGATGGACGCCAGGTTGGTGCCCGACTCCTTGACGATGTCCCGCGCCGTCGTGCGCAGGAACCCCTTCTCCAGCAGGCAGCGCTTGGCGCCTTCGAGCAGATCTTCACGGTGTCCCATGCCCACCAACCCTACCGCCGATCCATACGGACGTCCTAGACAGATGAATTATACATTCGTCCTATACAAACGTTTAAGACGCCCGTACAGTCACTGTCATGACGAACTCGACGAGCACCACCTCCTCCGCCGGCGCCGAAAGCGCCGCCCCCGCCCGCGCCGGGCGCCGCGAGTGGACCGCTCTCGGCGTGCTGATGCTGCCGCTGCTGCTGGTCTCGATGGACGTCTCGGTCCTGTACTTCGCGACCCCCGCGATCGCCGCGGACCTGCACCCGAGCGGCACCCAGCAGCTGTGGATCTTCGACGTCTACGGCTTCGTCCTGGCCGGCCTGCTGATGACGATGGGCTCCCTCGGCGACCGCATCGGCCGCCGCAAGCTCCTGTTGACGGGCGCCGCCGCCTTCGGCACCGCCTCGCTCCTCGCGGCCTACGCGAACAGCGCCGAGACCCTGATCGCGGCCCGCGCTGTCCTCGGCATCGGCGGTGCGACCCTGATGCCGTCGACGATGGCGCTGCTGCGCACGATGTTCACCGACCCCGGCCAGCGGGCGAAGGCGATCGGGCTCTGGTCCGGCGTCATGACCGGCGGTATCGCGCTCGGTTCGGTGATGAGCGGCATCCTGGTCGAGCACTTCTGGTGGGGCTCGGTCTTCCTGGTCAACCTGCCCGCGATGGCGCTGCTGCTGCTTCTCGGCCCGGTGCTGCTGCCGGAGTCGAAGGACCCGAACCCGGGCCGTTTCGACTGGCTGAGCGTCCCGCTGTCGATGGCCGCCGTGCTCCCCGTGATCTACGGCCTGAAGGAGATCCCCTCCGAGGGCTGGCACCCGCTCTACGTCGTCTCCGTCATCGTCGGCCTGCTCTTCGCGGCTCTCTTCGTCCGCCGGCAGCGCACGAACGCCTCCCCGCTGATCCCGCCGGCCCTGCTGAAGGGCCACGGCTTCACCCCGGCACTGGTCCTCAACCTCGTCGCCGCCCTCGCCATGATGGGCTCGGCCATCTTCACCACGCAGTACCTGCAGTCGGTCCTCGGCAAGAGCCCGCTGTCGGCGGCCCTGTGGAGCCTGTTGCCCTCGGTGTTCATCGGGTTCGCCGGTCCGGTCACCGCACAGCTCGTCCAGCGGGGCGTCAACCGGGGCTACGTCGTCGCGGGCGGCTTCGCGGGCATGGCGGCCGGCTTCTCGATGCTCGCTCTCGTCGGCACCGACTCGCTGTGGCTGGCGCTCGCCGGGGCCGGCGTCCTCGCCTGCGGGATGGTCGCGATCGTCTCGCAGCTGACCGACCTGGCCATGAGCGGCGCCCCGGTGGAGCGGGCGGGCACGGCCTCCTCCCTGCTGGAGACCAGCGCCGAGTTCGGCGGCGCGCTCGGCATGGCGGTCCTCGGCTCGATCGGTACGGCGGTCTACCGCCACGAGATGCCGGCCACCGCCCCGGCCGGGGCCCGCGAGACCCTGGGCGACGCCCTCGCCACGGCCGCCCACCTGCCCGGCGCCGCCGGTCGGTCCCTGCTCGCCACGGCCCGCGAGGCCTTCACCACCGGGATGCAGGGCGCGGCGATCGCCGGGGCGGTGATCCTGATGCTGGCGGCGGTGGGAGCGGCCCTGTCCCTGCGGAGGATCGAGGTGCGGGACGACTCGTAGGACAGCGCGGAAAAACGCCGGGCGGGCTGACGAAAGTCAGCCCGCCCGGCGTTTGTCGATGTGTCAGACGAGGTTCACGGTGTCGATGCGTCAGACGAGGTTCACGGAGCGGGCGGACGTCGCACCGATCTCCGAGGCCACCTCGGCCAGCACACCGGAGGCCACCGTGTCGTCGACGGTGAGCACGGCCAGCGCCTCGCCGCCGGCGACGGCACGCGCGACCTGCATGCCGGCGATGTTGATGCCCGCCTCACCGAGGATGCGGCCGACGGTGCCGACGACACCGGGACGGTCCTCGTAGCGCAGGACGACCATGTGGTCGGCGAGGGCGAGGTCGACGTCGTAGTCGCCGACCGCGACGATCTTCTGGACGTGCTTCGGGCCGGCCAGCGTGCCGGAGACCGACACCTCCTCGCCGTTCGCGAGCGTGCCGCGCACGGTGACGACGTTGCGGTGCTCGGCCGACTCGGAGCTGGTGGTCAGCCGTACCTCGACGCCACGCTCCTGGGCGAACAGCGGCGCGTTGACGTACGACACCGTCTCGTCGACGACGTCCTCGAAGACGCCCTTGAGCGCGGACAGCTCAAGGACCTTCACGTCGTGCTGGGTGATCTCGCCGTAGACCTCGACGTCGAGGCGGTGCGCGACCTCACCGGCGAGGGCGGTGAAGATCCGGCCGAGGCGCTCGGCGAGCGGCAGGCCCGGCTTGACGTCCTCGGCGATGACACCGCCCTGGACGTTGACCGCGTCCGGCACCAGCTCACCGGCGAGGGCGAGGCGGACGGACTTCGCGACCGCGATGCCCGCCTTCTCCTGGGCCTCGTCGGTGGAGGCGCCGAGGTGCGGGGTGCACACGACCTGGTCCAGCTCGAACAGCGGGGAGTCGGTGCAGGGCTCCTTGGCGTACACGTCGAGGCCCGCGCCGGCGACCCGGCCCTCCTTCAGCGCCGAGTAGAGCGCCGCCTCGTCCACGATGCCGCCGCGCGCGGCGTTGACGATGCGCACGCTCGGCTTGACCTTGCGCAGCGCCTCGTCGCCGATGAGGCCGAGGGTCTCGGGGGTCTTGGGCAGGTGGACGGTGATGAAGTCGGAGACCTCCAGCAGCTCGTCCAGGGAGAGCACCTTGACGCCCATCTGCGCGGCGCGGGCGGGCTGGACGTAGGGGTCGTAGGCGACGACCTTCATGCCGAAGGCGGACATGCGCTGAGCGACCAGGGCGCCGATGCGGCCGAGGCCGACGACACCGAGGGTCTTCTCGGCCAGCTCGACGCCCGTGTACTTGCTGCGCTTCCACTCGCCGTTCTTCAGCGCGGCGTTGGCCTGCGGGATGTTGCGGGCGGAGGCGAGGATCAGACCGCAGGCCAGCTCGGCGGCGGTCACGATGTTGGAGGTCGGGGCGTTGACGACCATCACGCCGGCCTTGGTGGCGGCGGAGACGTCGACGTTGTCCAGGCCGACGCCGGCGCGGGCCACGACCTTGAGCTTCTTCGCCGAGGCGATCGCCTCGGCGTCGACCTTGGTGGCGGAGCGGATCAGGATCGCGTCGACGTCGGCGATGGCGGGGAGCAGTTCGGCTCGGTCGGCTCCGTTGGTGTGCCGGATCTCGAAGTCCGGGCCGAGCGCGTCCACGGTCGCGGGCGAAAGCTCTTCAGCGATGAGTACGACGGGTTTCGAGCTCACGTGAGGTCCTCACAAGTCCAGAGCATGCGGACGGCCGTCCCGACGGCCGCAGGCGGAGGAGGGGGGCTAGCCGCGGAAGACGCACGACGCTGTGGGCCTGACGCGTGTTGTGTGCAGCAGTCTAGTGGCGTGGCGCAGGGCGTCTTGCGCCTCCACGGAAGGATCACCCGTCCGGGGCTGGACGGCGTGGACAACAGATGGAAGACGGGGGCCGGAGCAGCATGCCCCGGCCCCCTGACGTGAGGCTTACGCCTCCTCGTTCACCCAGCTCATCAGCTTGCGCAGCTGCTTGCCCGTGGTCTCCAGCAGGTGCTCGGCGTCCTGCTGCTTGTACTCGTTGTACTTCTTCAGGCCGCCGTGGTACTCGTCCATCCACTGCTGGGCGAAGGACCCGTCCTGGATCTCGGCGAGGACCTTCTTCATCTCGGCCTTGGTGGCGTCGGTGATGATGCGCGGGCCCGTGACGTAGTCGCCCCACTCGGCGGTCTCGGAGATGGACCAGCGCATCTTCTCCAGGCCGCCCTCGTACATGAGGTCCACGATCAGCTTCAGCTCGTGCAGGCACTCGAAGTAGGCGATCTCCGGCTGGTAGCCGGCCTCGGTCAGGGTCTCGAAGCCCGCCTTGACCAGCGCGGCCGTACCACCGCAGAGGACGGCCTGCTCGCCGAACAGGTCGGTCTCGGTCTCCTCGGTGAAGGTCGTCTTGATCACGCCGGCCCGGGTGCCGCCGATGCCCTTGGCGTACGACAGGGCGAGCGCGAAGGCGCCTCCGGAGGCGTCCTGCTCGACGGCCGCGATGCACGGAACGCCGCGGCCCTCCTCGTACTGACGGCGCACCAGGTGGCCCGGGCCCTTCGGGGCGACCATGCAGACGTCCACGCCGGCCGGGGGCTTGATGAAGCCGAAGCGGATGTTGAAGCCATGGCCGAAGAACAGCGCGTCGCCGTCCTTCAGGTTCGGGGCGATGGACTCCTCGTAGACCTGGGCCTGGATCGGGTCCGGGACCAGGATCATGATGACGTCGGCCTCGGCGGCGGCCTCGGAGGGCGTCACCACGCGCAGGCCCTGCTCCTCGGCCTTGGCCTTGGACTTGGAGCCCTCGTGCAGACCGACGCGGACGTCGACACCGGAGTCACGCAGCGACAGCGCGTGGGCGTGGCCCTGGCTGCCGTAGCCGATGACCGCGACCTTGCGGCCCTGGATGATGGACAGGTCGGCGTCAGCGTCGTAGAACAGCTCGGCCACTTTGGGTTCTCTCCTTGGTGTGCAGGTTGTGCGTCCCACCGTATGCCGGTGAGGGGAAGGGAAGTTTCGGGATCTCGGCATCCGGGCGGACGGCGTGTCGCCGGCCGCCCGGTTTCAGCCGTACTTCAGCTTTACGCGGATCGGTCGAGGGCGCGCAGCGAGCGGTCGGTGATCGAACGGGCGCCGCGGCCGATCGCGATCGTGCCGGACTGCACCAGCTCCTTGATGCCGAACGGCTCCAGCATCTTGAGCATGGCGGACAGCTTCTCGCTGGATCCGGTGGCCTCGATGGTGACGGCCTCCGGGGAGACGTCCACGGTCTTGGCGCGGAACAGCTGGACGATCTCGACGATCTGGGAGCGGGTCTCGTTGTCGGCGCGGACCTTCACCAGGACGAGTTCGCGCTGCACGGCCTGACCGGGCTCCAGCTCCACGATCTTCAGCACATTGACGAGCTTGTTGAGCTGCTTGGTCACCTGCTCCAGCGGCAGGTCCTCGACGCCCACCACGATGGTGATGCGGGAGATGTCGGGGTGCTCGGTGACGCCCACCGCGAGCGAGTCGATGTTGAAGCCGCGGCGGGAGAACAGGGCGGCGATCCGGGCGAGGATGCCCGGCGTGTTCTCCACCAGGACGGAGAGCGTGTGCTTGGACATGATCTTTTTACGTCTCTCTCGCTCAGTCGTCTTCGTTGTCGCCGAAGTCGGGGCGGACGTCCCGGGCGGCCATGATCTCGTCGTTGGAGGTGCCGGCGGCGACCATCGGCCACACCATCGCGTCCTCGTGGACGATGAAGTCGATGACGACGGGGCGGTCGTTGATGGAGTTCGCCTCCTGGATGACCTTGTCCAGGTCCTCCGGGCGCTCGCAGCGCAGGCCCACGCAGCCCATCGCCTCGGACAGCTTCACGAAGTCCGGCACGCGCGTGCCCTTGGCCTCCGGGTTGATGTCGTCGGGGCCGCTGTGCAGCACGGTGTTGGAGTAGCGCTGGTTGTAGAACAGGGTCTGCCACTGGCGGACCATTCCGAGGGCGCCGTTGTTGATGATGGCGACCTTGATCGGGATGTTGTTCAGGGCGCAGGTGGTCAGTTCCTGATTGGTCATCTGGAAGCAGCCGTCGCCGTCGATCGCCCAGACCGTGCGGTCCGGCTGTCCGGCCTTGGCGCCCATGGCGGCCGGGACCGCGTAGCCCATGGTTCCGGCGCCGCCGGAGTTCAGCCAGGTGGCGGGCTTGTCGTACTGGATGAAGTGCGCGGCCCACATCTGGTGTTGGCCGACGCCGGCGGCGAAGATCGTGTCCTCGGGCGCGAGTTGGCCGATGCGCTCGATGACCTGCTGCGGGGAGAGCGAGCCGTCCTCGGGCTGGTCGTAGCCGAGCGGGTAGGTGTCGCGCCAGCGGCTGAGGTCGCTCCACCAGGCGGTGTAGTCGCCCTTGTGGCCCTCGCTGTGCTCCTTCTGCACGGCCTGGACCAGGTCGGCGATGACCTCGCGGGCGTCACCGACGATCGGCACGTCCGCGGCGCGGTTCTTGCCGATCTCGGCCGGGTCGATGTCGGCGTGGACGATCTTGGCGTACGGCGCGAAGCTGTCCAGCCTGCCGGTGACGCGGTCGTCGAAGCGGGCGCCGAGGGCGACGATCAGGTCGGCCTTCTGCAGCGCGGTGACGGCGGTGACCGCACCGTGCATGCCCGGCATTCCCACGTGCAGCGGGTGGCTGTCGGGGAACGCGCCGAGCGCCATCAGGGTGGTGGTGACGGGCGCTCCGGTGAGTTCGGCGAGGACCTTCAGCTCGGCGGTGGCGTTCGCCTTGATGACGCCGCCGCCGACATAGAGGACGGGCCTCTTGGCGGAGGTGATCAGCTTGGCCGCCTCGCGGATCTGCTTGGCGTGCGGCTTGGTCACCGGGCGGTAGCCGGGCAGGTCCATGGTGGGCGGCCAGGAGAAGACGGTCTTCGCCTGGAGGGCGTCCTTGGCGATGTCGACCAGGACCGGGCCGGGGCGGCCGGTGGAGGCGATGTGGAACGCCTGCGCGATGATCCGCGGGATGTCCTCGGCCTTGGTGACGAGGAAGTTGTGCTTGGTGATCGGCATGGTGATGCCGACGATGTCCGCCTCCTGGAAGGCGTCGGTGCCGATCGCCTTCGAGGCGACCTGGCCGGTGATCGCGACCAGCGGGACGGAGTCCATGTGGGCGTCGGCGATCGGCGTGACCAGGTTGGTCGCCCCCGGGCCCGAGGTCGCCATGCAGACGCCGACCTTGCCGGTGGCCTGCGCATAGCCGGTGGCCGCGTGGCCGGCGCCCTGCTCGTGGCGGACCAGCACATGACGGACCCGCGTCGAGTCCATCAGGGGGTCGTACGCCGGCAGGATCGCGCCGCCGGGAATGCCGAATACCGTGTCAGCGCCGACCTCCTCGAGGGAGCGGATGAGGGACTGCGCACCCGTGACGTGCTCGACGGGGGCGGACTGCTGTCCTCCGGATCGGGGCCGCGGCTGCGGATGGGCCCCGGTGGCCTGCTCGGTCATCGGCATTCTCTTCTCGATGCTGAGGGTTTTTGCGAGGTTTGTACGGAGTTCACGCGCTGCACGAAAGGCACTCGTGCAACAAAAAACCCCTCGTGCCGCAAGGCAAGCGAGGGGAGCGCGCCGGTGAGGTCGCTGGGGTTGCCGGATCGTCCTCCGGTGGGTCCCAGCTCAGCCGACGCGCTGTCCAAGTACGAGAATTCGGGTGCGCATGGCACTGACCCTCCCCCTGACGCGCACCACGTGTCAAGTGGGTGGGACGGGAGTCTCAGAATGTGAACGAAGGGCACTGCCGCCTCCGAGGACAGCTGTAACACCCCCTGTGTACACCCCGGAGCGCCCCTTCGGCTCGCTCACACCTTTCCATGGCGCGTTCACCTCCGGGGCGCTCCAGTCGGTGTCGAGCCCGCGAACGCCGGCTCGGCCGGTGCGCGCGGCACCGGGTAGTGGCCGGATCCGAGCACCCGGCGCAGCCGGTACTCGTCCAGCGGCCCCCCGAACGCCATGCCCTGCCCGTGCGTGCAGCCCATCGCGCGCAGCGCGACGACCTGCTCCGGCAGGTCCACGCCCTCGGCCACGGACTGCAGCCCGAGATCCCCGGCGATCCGCAGCAGACCGCTGGTGATCTTGTGCAGCCGCGCGGACTCCACGACGCCCTCGACCAGACTGCGGTCGAGTTTCAGGACGTCGACCGGGAGCCTTCTGAGCGCCGTGATGGCCGCGTAGCCGCTGCCGAAGCCGTCCAGCGCGATCCGCACCCCGAGCCGGCTGAGCGCGGTCAGCCGCCGCTCCAGGTCGTCCAGGCACACCCGCGGATCGGTGTCGGACAGCTCCAGGAGCAGCGCGCCGGGCGGCAGCCCGTGCCGGGTCAGCAGCGCCTCCACGGAGCCGAGCGGAATCGAGCGGTCCAGCAAGCGCCGGGCGCTCATCCGGACGGCCACCGGTACGACGGTCCCGGTCGCAGCCCGCTCGGCGGCCTGCTCGACGGCCGCCTGCAGGATCCAGCGGTCCAGCTCGGCGGTCTTGTCGCCGCCCTCGGTCACCCGCAGGAACTCGGCGGGGGTGAACAGCACCCCCTGCGAGGAGCGCCAGCGCGCCTGCGCCGACACCGCCGTGATCCGGCCGCCCTCCAGGCACACCACCGGCTGGTGCAGCAGGGCGAACTCGCCGTCGTGCAGTGCGGCACGCAGCCGGGTGGCCAGCTCCGCCTTGCGTACGACGTCCTGCTGCATCTGCGGCCTGTACAGCTCGACCCGGCCCTTTCCGGCCGCTTTCGCGCGGTACATCGCGAGGTCGGCGTTGCGCAGCAGCTCGCCCGCGCTGAGGCCCGGTTCGGCGAAGGCGACGCCGATGGAGGCGTTGACCCTGACGTCGCTGCCGTCGATGGCGTACGGCTGGGAGAGGGTCACCCTGAGGCGGTCGGCGAGCTCCAGGATGTTCCGCTCCCGGGCGGCACGCTCCCGGGTGCCGTCCCCGGTGATCAGGGCCGCGAACTCGTCGCCGCCCAGCCGGGACGCGGTGTCCCCCTGCCGGACCGCGTCCTGGAGTCTGCGGGCGGCCTGGACGAGCAGCTCGTCCCCGGCCTGGTGCCCGATCGTGTCGTTGACGGCCTTGAAGCCGTCCAGGTCGATGAAGAGCACGGCCGTGCCCCACAGGGCGGCGCCCCGGTCGGTGGCGCGGCGGCCGGACAGGGCCTGCTGCACGCGCCGTGTGAACAGCGCGCGGTTGGGCAGGTCGGTCAGCGGGTCGTGCTCGGCGTTGTGCTGCAGTTGCGCCTGCAGGCGGACGCGCTCGGTGACGTCCCGGCTGTTGAAGATCAGGCCGCCGTGGTGGCGGTTGACGGTCGACTCGACGTTGAGCCAGCCGCCGTCGCCGGACCGGAAGCGGCACTCGATGCGGGTGGTGGGTTCCTCCAGGGGGCTGGCGGCGAGGAAGCGGCGCACTTCATGCACCACGCACCCCAGGTCCTCCGGGTGGATGAGGCCGGCCAGTTCGGTCCCCACCAGTTCCTCGGCGGAGCGGCCGTAGACCCCGGCGGCGGCCGGGGAGACGTAGCGCAGGACGCCGTTGGGCGCGGCGATCATGATCACGTCGCTGGAGCCCTGCACCAGGGAGCGGAAGTGGTTCTCCTTCTGCGCCAGTTCCTGGGTCAGGGTGATGTTGTCCAGCAGCATGATGCCCTGCCGGATGACGAGGGCGAGCACGACGGCGCCCGCGGTGATCAGCACGACATGGTCGGGTCGGCGCCCGTTGAGGACGTTGTACAGGATGCCCAGGGTGCACACGGCGGCGGCGAGGTACGGGGTGAGGGCGGCGAGGGAGCCGGTGAGCGGCCGGCCGGCCGGATACCGGCTGTGATCACCTCCCGGGGCGGGCTCGGACACGTGGTGGTGGCCGGTGCCGCGCTCTCCGGGCACGTGCTCGTGGACCACGCGCGTGTGCCCGTCCGGTACGCGCGCCTCCGCCGCGCCCCTGCGGCGGGGTGCGGCCCACGGGGCGTAGGCGAGCAGCAGCGAACCGGCGAACCAGCCGGCGTCCAGCAGCTGTCCGGAGCGGTAACTGCTGTGCAGCAGCGGCGAGGTGAACAGCGCGTCGCACATCACGGTCAGCGCGAGCGCGCCGATCGCCGTGTTCACCGCGGTGCGGTTGCCCGGGGTGCCGCGGAAGTGCAGCGCGAGCACCATGCTGACGAGCACGATGTCGAGCAGCGGGTACGCCAGCGACAGCGCGGTGTGCGCCACGCTCGGTCCGTCGAACCGGGCCGCCTGGGCGAGTGCCAGGCTCCAGGACAGCGTGAGCAGCGAGCCGCCGATCAGCCAGGCGTCCAGCGCCAGGCAGATCCAGCCGGCCCTGGTCACCGGCCGCTTGGCGAGCACCAGCAGGCCCACGATGGCCGGCGGGGCGAAGCACAGGAAGAACAGGTCCGCGTAGGAGGGGCTGGGCACCGGCCGGCCGAGGACGACCTCGTACCAGCCCCAGACCGCGTTGCCGAGGGCCGCCATCGCGGAGGAGAGGGCGAACAGCAGCCAGGCCGAGCGGAAACGGACGCGCCGGTTGCGGGCGTACAGGAAGCACGAGACCGATGCGGTGCCCGCCGCGGCGCTCAGCCCGAAGTCGCCCATGATCAGTGCCACTTCGTCCGTACCCCAGTCGAACGCGGCCCCGACGGCGTAGGCCGCGCAGACCAGGGCGAGAACGAGTTGCTCCTTCGTGCGCGCGCGTTCACCGGCGGCCGGCCGCCGGGGCAGCGGCGCCTGCTGCGGATGCGAGGCGCGCACGGCCGCGTCGAAGGCGGTCGTCACCGAGGGCGGCGCGCTCACCGGGGCCTCCCGGTGAGCGCCGCTCCCGGGTACCGACGGTCCCGGTGTGCTGGGTGCGCATGCCTCCTGCGGCCGCTGTGCCTGCGCTGCTGATGGCTGTGGTGGCTGGTGTGGTGGCCGCGTCTGCGCGCGGTCGTGCGCCAGGGCCGCCGTCGGCGGCTCCGCCGCGTCGGATCGCTCGTCCATAGGCCGTGCATCGCCCGTCGCCCCCCTCACAAATCTGAAATGTCCATCCCCGGCGCCGAACGGTAGGCGGCGCAGCCCCTGTCCGGGACGATACACCAGGTTCGTCACTCAGGGACATAGGTTCTCTACGCTCCGTGACGACCAGCGGGGATGCGGGTACGGGCCGCATCCGAGGGGTTGCGGAGGGTGCCGAAACCGGGGTTACGCGCCCGTCGTCAGGATCACGTTGCGCAGGGGCTCGTGGTTCACGAACCGGGTCAACTGGTCGGCGAGCAGCCGCTTGGCTCGCGGCAGGAAGGCGGAGCTGGGTCCGCCCACATGCGGGGTGATGAGCACACCGGGGGCCTGCCAGAGCGGGTGTCCGGCCGGCAGCGGCTCGGGATCGGTGACGTCCAGGGCGGCGGTGACACGGCCGCTCTCCAGCTCCGCGAGCAGCGCCTTCGTGTCGACGACGGGACCGCGCGCCACGTTCACGAGCAGCGCTCCGTCCTTCATCCGGGCGAGGAACTCGGTGTCGACCAGCCCCCGCGTCTCCTCCGTCAAGGGCGTGGAAAGGATCACGACGTCGGCGTGTGGAAGCAAAGAAGGCAATTCGGTGAACGGATGCACCGGACCGCGCGCCGTGGTGCGCTCAGAGCGCGCGACGCGCGCCACCCGCGCGACCTCAAAGGGCGCGAGCCGGTCCTCGATGGCGGCGCCGATGGAGCCGTAGCCGACGATGAGGACGGACTTGTCGGCGAGGGCCGGGTGGAAGGCGCTCTGCCAGCGCCCGTGCTCCTGGGCCCGGACGAAGCCGGGGATGCCGCGCAGGGAGGCGAGGGTCAGGGCGAGCGCGAGTTCGGCGGTGCTCGCCTCGTGCACACCGCGCGCGTTGCACAGCCGGACGCCCGGCCGGATCGCGGACAGCCGCGACATGACGTCGTCGACTCCTGCGGTGAGGGTCTGGATCACCTGGACGTTGGTGAGCCGCTCCAGCGGACGCACCCTGACCGGCCACGGCTTCATGTACGGCACCACGTACAGGACGCAGTCCGCAGGGTCGCCGGGAAAGGGCTGGTCACCGTCCTCGCCCCCGTCCCAGAACAGGTACCGGGGCCCCTCGGGCAGCCCCTCGATCTCGTCCGGCGCCATGGGAAGCCACACGTCAGCACTCATGCCATGGAGGCTATGTCAGGTACGCGCGCGTGCAGAGGTTAGGTTGGGGTCCGGGCAGAGGGAGGTTCACGAGCAGGTGGAGCGCAGGACGATCGGCGCGGGGGCACTCGCGGTGGGGGCCGTCGGACTCGGGTGCATGCCGATGAGCTGGGCGTACAGCGGGTCGCGGCAGCGGGGCGAAGAATCGCTCAGGACCGTGCACCGGGCGCTGGACCTGGGCTCGACCCTCCTGGACACGGCGGACATGTACGGCCCGTTCACCAATGAGCTGCTGCTGGGCCGGGTGCTGAAGGAGCGGCGCGCGGACGCCTTCGTGTCCACGAAGGTGGGGCTGCTGGTGGGTGAGCAGCACATCGTGGCCAATGGCCGCCCCGGGTATGTGAAGCGGGCCTGTGACGCCTCCCTGCGCCGCCTGCAGACGGACGTGATCGACCTCTACCAGCTGCACCGCGCCGACCCCGAGGTGCCTGTCGAGGAGACCTGGGGCGCGATGGCCGAGCTGGTGCGGGCCGGCAAGGTGCGGGCACTGGGCCTGTGCGCGGTGGGCGCGCGCGGCGGCCGCCGCTCCGGGGCGGGGCTGCACGACGGTACGTTGCGCCAGTTGCAGCGGGTGCAGCAGGTCTTCCCGGTGGCCGCGGTGGAGGCGGAGCTGTCGGTGTGGTCGCCGGAGGCGCTCCGGGCGCTGCTGCCGTGGTGCGAGGCGCGGGGCGTGGGTCTCCTCGCGGCGATGCCGCTGGGCAACGGCTTCCTGACCGGCACGTTGACCCCAGGCGAGGGCTTCGAACCGGACGACCTGCGGGCCCGCCACCCCCGTTTCACGGCGGAGATGATGGCGGCCAACCAGCCGATCGTCGCGGGCCTGCGCCGCATCGCCCGCCGCCACGGCGAGCACGTCACACCGGCCCAGGTGGCCCTGGCCTGGGTCCTGGCACAGGGCCGCCATGTGATCGCCCTGCCGGGCGCGAAGCAGGAACGCTGGGCCATGGAGAACGCGGCGGCGGTCGACCTGCGCCTGACCGAGGAGGACCTCGCGGAGATGGCACGGCTGCCGGCGGCTCAGGGGTCCTGGGACTGAGGGCCTCCCGGGATCGGTGGTGCCGGGGCGGGAACCCGGGTGGGCGGTGTATGAGAACTTGCACCTGGTGCTGGACCACCGCCTCGAAGGGACCGTGATCGTGCAAGGACGAGCTGTGCCGGCCGTGTTCGCCGTGGCCGCCCTCCTGCTGACCGCCGGCTGCTCCTCGGGCGGAGGGGGACCCCTGGTCGGCCCTCCGGGGAGGACGACGGCCACCGGTACGGCACCGGGCACGGCCCCCTCCGGCCGCGGCACCGAGCCGGTGCCGCCGGCCAAGGGCTCGGTGAGGGTGCTGCGCACCGTGGCCGAAGGCCTGAAGACACCATGGGGGCTGGCCCCGCTGCCCGACGGCGGCCTGCTGCTCTCCTCCCGGGACGACGGCACGATCATCCGGATCGACGAGAAGACGGGCCGCAGGACCGAGCTGGGCACGGTCTCCGGGGTCGCCCCGGCTGGCGAGGGCGGTCTGCTGGGCGTCGCCCTCTCCCCCGCCTACACCTCGGACCACATGATCTACGCCTACTTCACCTCGGCCTCGGACAACCGCATCGTCCGCATGCGGTACGACGAGCGGAAGCCGCCCGGTGAGCAACTGGACGCTCCGGACACAGTGTTCAAGGGCATACCCAAGGGCGTCGTGCACAACGGCGGCCGGATCGCGTTCGGTCCGGACGGCATGCTGTACGCGGGCACCGGCGACAGCGGCGAGCGGGGTCTGGCCCAGGACAGGCGGTCCCTGGGCGGCAAGATCCTGCGCCTGACCCCGGAGGGCGAACCGGCCCCGGGCAACCCGTTCCCCGGCTCCCCGGTGTACTCCTACGGCCACCGCAACGTCCAGGGCCTGGCCTGGGACGACAGACAGCGCCTGTTCGCCTCGGAGTTCGGCCAGGACACCTGGGACGAGCTGAACGCGATCAAGCCGGGCGCGAACTACGGCTGGCCGAAGGCCGAGGGCAGGTCCTCCGACACCGCCTTCCAGAACCCCGTTGCCCAGTGGCACCCCGACGAGGCCTCCCCCAGCGGCATCGCCTGTGTCAAGGGCGTGATCTGGATGGCGGGCCTGAGGGGCCGGCGCCTGTGGCGCATCCCGCTCAAGGGCACGGAGGCCGCGGCGGCACCGCAGGCCTTCCTCACCGGAGAGTACGGTCGGCTGCGCACGGTGGTCGCGGCAGGCGGCGACAGGGCATGGCTGGTGACGAGCAACACGGACGGCCGCGGCCGTCCGAAGAAAGGGGACGACCGGGTGCTGGAGGCGGAGGTGAGGTAGCGCTCGCCGGACGGTTCACGCGGATCCGGGTCTCTCCTCCGGGCTCTCCTGCGGCTCCTTCTCCGCCCGTGACGGCTGCGGCAGCCGTATGACCGCCTTCCCGGAGGACAGGTCTATCGGGCCCCGTCCGGGGTCGTTGTCGCCGACGTCCTCGCGGGTCAGCTCCAGGCGGTTCTGTTCGTCCCGGCTGTGCTTGCGGCCGGGTGCGAACAGTTCCTCGAAGGCGTTGAACACGGCCCCTCCCCGCTTTCTCCCCCTTGCGGCTCTTCTCCAGCGTATGTCTCAGCCCGCGCCTCCGGCAGTGAGCGTCTCGGCCGGGAACAGCCCCAGCCGGTGCGCCACCGCCGCCGCCTCGCCCCGGCCGGAGACACCGAGCTTGCTCAGGATGTTGGAGACGTGGACGCTCGCGGTCTTCGGGGATATGAACAGCTCCTCGGCGATCTGCCGGTTGGTGCGGCCGGCCGAGACCAGGCGCAGGACGTCCCGCTCCCGGCTGGTCAGGCCGAGGGCCGCGGCCGGGTCGGCGGAGGCGAGGACCTGCCGGGGCGCGCGGGTCAGGGTGAGGCGGGCGCGCTGGGCGAGGCGGGCGACGGCGTCGGCGAGGGGGCGGGCGTCGAGGTGGGCGGCGACGGCGGCCGTCAGCCGGAGCAGTTCCACCGCGCGGTCGCGTTCGTCGTCGCCGCCGCCGGCCAGGAGCGCCCCGGCGAGGCGGTGGCGGACCCGGGCGAGCTCATAGGGACGGTCCAGGCACTCGAAGGCCGTGACGACCGGCGACCAGTCGTCGGCGGTGTCCTCGCCCTCCGCGCGGCGCAGCTCGGCGCGGGTCCAGTGGTCGTAGGCCTGCCAGAGCGGGGCGCCGGTGGCGAGGTGCCGTACGGCCTCGCCGAGGCGGTCGAGGATCTCGGCGCGGCCCGGCTCGGCGGCGGGCAGGGTCCGGGCCTCGGCCTCCGCGGTGGCGGCCGCCCGCAGCAGCGGCCAGCCGTAGCGGTGGGTGCCGGGCGGGAAGCCGTCGTCCAGGGCCCGCAGCAGTTCGGCGCGGGTGTCGGCGATACGGCCCTCCTCGGCGGCGACGCCCAGGGCGACCCGGGCCAGGGGCAGGACGTGCTGGGGCATGGGGTCGTGGGTGCCGTAGTGGGCGCGGGCGGCGGCGAGTTGCCGGCCGGCTTCGGCGAGGTCGCCCCGGGCCAGGGCGAGGTGTGCCAGGTGCACGGCGCCCGTGCCACGGGTTTTGGCGCTGTGCCCGGCCCGGGTCGCGTGGGTGGCGGCCTCGGCGGCCTCCGCCCAGTCGCCGAGCGAGTACAGGGCCGCGGCCAGGTTGCCGCGTATCCAGGACTCGGAGTCCAGCAGCCCCTGGGCGCGGGCGAAGGCGATGCCCTCGCGCAGGAGGCGGACCGCCTCCCGGTCGCGGCCGATGCCCTGCAGCTGGGAGGGAATGTTGACGTAGGCGCGGCCCGCGACCTGGTGCACGCCTTCGGCGAGGGTGTCCCGCAGCACCTGCCGCATCCGAGCCAGTCCTCGCTCCGTGTCGCCGGAGTCCAACTCCAGGCAGCCCAGGGTGAGCCGGGCGTGCAGTTCGATGTCGCGGGCGCCGACCATGCGCGCGTACTCCACGGCACGCTCGGCGGCGGCGAAGGCGTCGGGTCCGGGCCGGTGCAGCATGGACCAGTTGGCGGCGAGGGCCAGCACCTCGGCGTGCACCTCGGACGGCGGCAGGCCCCGCACCAGGTCCTGGGCGGTGGCCAGTTCCTGCCAGCCGTCGCCACGGGCCTGGGCCTGGATCAGCCGGGAGCGCTGCACCCAGAACCATGCGGCGCGCAGGGGGTCCGGGTCGTCCTCCAGGAGGCGCAGGGCCCGCTTGGTGATCTTCAGCGCGCGTTCGCGTTCTCCCCCGAACCGGCCCGCGACGGCGGCCTCGGCCATCAGGTCGAGATAGCGCAGCGGGGCGGTGGCCGGGTCACAGCCGCAGGGCGGGTAGACCTCGGTGTAGTCCACCGGGCGCAGGGCCGAGCGCACCTCCTCCGGGACGCCGTCCCACAGCTCCATCGCCCGCTCCAGCAGGCCGAGTTGCTCGGTGTAGGCGTGCCGGCGGCGGGCCACGACGGAGGCGTCCAGGACGGCGGGCAGGGCCTTGGCGGGGTCGTGCGCGTGGTACCAGTAGCTGGCCAGGCGCATCACGCGGGCGTCGGCCGGGACGAGCGTGGGATCGGCCTCAAGCGCCTCTGCGTAGCGGCGGTTGAGCCGGGAGCGTTCGCCGGGCAGCAGGTCGTCGGCGACGGCCTCGCGTACCAGGGAGTGCCGGAAGCGGTAGCCGTCGCCGGCCGGGGTGACGGTGAGGATGTTGGCGCCGACGGCGGCCCGCAGTGCCTCGATGAGGTCGTCCTCGCCGAGCTGGGCGACGGCGGCGATCAGCCGGTACTCGACGGTGGAGCCGCCCTCGGCGACGATCCGGGCGACCCGTTGGGCTCTCTCGGGCAGCGCCTCGACGCGGACGAGTAGCAGGTCGCGCAGGGAGTCGGTGAGGCCGGTGCAGCAGCCGTCACAGGCGGCGGCGGCCAGTTCCTCGACGAAGAAGGCGTTGCCGTCGGAGCGTTCGAAGATCTCGTCGACCTGTGCGGGGTCGGGTTCGGCGGCGAGGATGCCGGCGATCTGACGGCCCACCTCCTCGCGGGTGAAGCGGGCGAGTTCGATGCGGCGGACGGTGCGCAGCCGGTCGAGTTCGGCGAGCAGGGGGCGCAGTGGATGGCGACGGTGGATGTCGTCGGAGCGGTAGCTGGCGAGGACGAGGAGCCTGCCTGCGCGCAGGGTCCGGAAGAGGTAGGCGAGGAGGTGGCGGGTGGAGGCGTCGGCCCAGTGCAGGTCCTCCAGGACGAGCACGACCGGGTGCTCCGCGGCGACCCGTTCCAGCAGCCGGGCGGTGAGTTCGAACAGGCGGGCCATGCCCTGCTCGTCGTGGCGGCCGGCGCCGGCCTCGCCCAGGTCGGGCAGGAGCCGGGCCAGTTCCTCCTCCTGCCCGTG
Source organism: Streptomyces sp. NPDC007856 (assembly GCF_042868225.1). NCBI lineage: Bacteria > Bacillati > Actinomycetota > Actinomycetes > Kitasatosporales > Streptomycetaceae > Streptomyces > Streptomyces sp. NPDC007856. The sequence continues at coordinate 268,650 of NZ_JBIAEC010000009.1, forward strand.
GGCTGCGGCGGCGAACTCCTCGGGCAGGGCGTCGCGCAGGGCGCGCAGCGCTGCCGAGAAGGGCGCGAACGGCAGCCCGTCCGCGCCGATCTCCACACAGCCGCCGACGGCGACGACCGCGTGCGGCCCGGCGGCCGCGGCGAACTCCTCTACAAGGCGGGTCTTGCCGACCCCGGCCTCGCCGCCGAGCAGCAGCGCCTGGGGCTCGCCGGCGCGGGCGCGGGCGAGCGCGTCGTTCAAGGTGTCCAGCTCGTCGGTGCGGCCGACGAACACGGGACTTACGGACCTGGTCTCCACGGGCCCGAGCATCGCATGAGGCCCGGACGGCAGGGCAGCGGTTTTCCACAGATTCGGTGCGATCGTCGTACCGGCGATCGGAAGGGGTGTGGAAACAGACGGAAGGGTCGTACGACTGGGGTGGACAGTCGTACGACCCTGGTCCGGCAGGTGCGGAAGGCGGCCGACCCCCGTACGGCCGCCATCCGCTCCGGGCCCCTGCGTCGGTCCGGTGTTCACGCGGTGCGCGGGATCCGGTGCCGGCGGGGCCGGTCGGTATGGGACTCGGCGACCGCGCTGTCACGGCCGACGGACCCCTCGCGGCGGGCGGCGCGCCGGGCCCGGGCGGCCTCGCGGGCCAGGCGCTGCTGCTCGGCCTCGAGGATCAGCTGGGCGGAGCGCATCTTGTGGTACTCGATCTCGATCATGACGTGTCCTTCGAGGAGAGCCGGTGTCGTGCGTCGCGTTCTGCGATGCCTCCACCTTCGCCTCCCAGGGGGGTGCGCCACATCGGGAGAGTTCCGCATCTTCGGGCGGCGTACGGGCCCCACGCGCGCGTAAGGGGCCTTAGGGAGTCCGTGAGGTGCTCTCGGATTCCCTAAGGCCCCTGGGGCCTGTGGGTTCTCAGCCGGTCGAGGGCAGGGCGAGCAGGGCGTCGGAGTACTTCAGGACGGCCAGCAGCAGACCGATGACACCGAGCGAGACGCCGGCCCACGCGACCGACTTGATCCAGGGCGCCTGCGGGCGGCCCGGGGTGCCGAAGGCGGGCCGGGCGAGCACGACGACACCGGTGAGCAGGGCGGCCAGCGCGAACAGGCCGGCCCACAGGGCGGTGCTGTGCCAGGCGTTGCCGTAGACCGCCTTGATCTGGGTGGCGACGCTCGCGGTGGAGGAGGTGCGCAGCTGACCGACGAGCTGCTCGCGGGCGCCCGCGACGGTGCCGATCCAGCCGCCGCTGAGCGAGACGAAGCCCAGCGCGGCGGAGACGACGGCACCGGCGCCCTGACCGACCCCGGAGGGCACCTTCTCCTGCGCGGGTTCCTGTTCCCCGGACTCCTCCTCGACGGCGTCCGCCTTCCCGGAGTGCTCCTCAAGAGCCTCCGCCCGCGCGGTGTCCTTCTCGGTGATGGCGGCCTCCACCGCCGTGTCGTCGCCCTGCGCCTCGGTGCCGGCCGTGGCGCCTTCCTCTGTCTTCGTAGCCATGCCCGGCACGGTACGGACCCTGTCTGAGAGGTGTCTTAATGATCGTTGTGGGCGGTACGCGCGCGTGCCGCACGCCATTCGGGCGCGAGCATCGACCAGATCTCGGTGCTGGCGCGCACGCCCCGGTGCGGGTAGTTCTCGCGGAACATGCCCTCGCGGGTCATGCCGAGCCGCCGGGCCACGTTGATGCTGGGCTCGTTGGCGGAGGACGCGTACCACTCGACACGGTGCATGCCGCGCTCCTCGAAGGCCCAGTCCAGCAGCACCCGCATGCCGCGGGTGACCAGCCCGCGCCCGGCCGCCGCGGGCTCCAGCCAGCAACCGGCCTCGCACACCCCGCTCGGGGTGTCCCACACCCGGAACAGCAGACCGCCGACCAGCTTCCCGTCCAGCCGGATGCCGTGCAGGCTGCCGGCGTCGGCGCCGCGCTTGTCGGCGTAGGACTTCAGGTAGGCGCGGGCGGAGTCCAGGTCGGTGATCACGTCCGGCAGCCCGATGTGCCGGCCGATGAACTCCCGCCCCCGGTCGATGTTGGCGAGGAGCTCCTCGGCGTGCCAGACCTCCAGGGGCCGCAGCTCGGCGCCGTCGTCACCCAGGGATATCGCGTACATCGCGCTGCCGTTCCTTCCGCAGTTCCTCCACCGAGACCCTGCCGAGCCTCTCATGCGAGGCGCGGCACTCGGGCGGCTCGATGCTGACGTGCGGCAGGCGCTGCTCCAGCCAGGCGGGCAGCCACCAGTTGGCGGCGCCCAGCAGATGCATCAGCGCGGGCACGAGGAGGGTGCGCAGGACGAAGGCGTCCAGGGCGACGGCGGAGGCGAGCGCGATGCCGAACATGGCGATCACGCGGTCGCCGCTGAGCACGAAGGCGAGGAAGACCGAGATCATGATGACCGCGGCGGAGTTGATGACCCGGCTTGTCTCGGCGAGGCCCACGCGGACGGCGCGCCGGTTGTCGCCGGTCTCCAGCCACTCCTCGTACATCCGGCTGACCAGGAAGACCTGGTAGTCCATGGAGAGTCCGAAGAGCACGGACACCATGATCACGGGGAGGAACGGCTCGATGGGCCCGGCCCGGCCGAGGCCGAGCAGTTCGCTGCCCCAGCCCCACTGGAAGACGGCGACGACGATGCCGAACGCGGCGGCCACGGCGGCGATGTTCATCACGGCGGCCTTCAGCGGGATGCCGAGCGAGCGGAACGCGACGAGCAGCAGCAGGCAGCCGAGGCCGATGACCGCGCCGACGAACAGCGGCAGCTTGCCGATGATCACACCCGCGAAGTCGTCGTAGCCGGCGGTGACCCCGCCGACCTGGATGTGCAGGGAGGTGCCGGTCTCCGCGCGCGGCAGCACCTTGGTGCGCAGCCGGTCCACGAGTTCACTGGTCTGCTGCGACTGCGGCGCGGAGTCGGGGACGACGGTGAGGTAGGCGGTGCCGGCGGCGTAAGTGGCCGGGGTGACGGCGGCGACGCCCCGGGTGGTGCGCAGGGTCTCGTCGAGGTTGTCCAGGGCGAGCCTGTCGTCGGCGCCGTCCACCCGGGTGACCAGGGTGAGCGGTCCGTTCACTCCCGGTCCGAAGCCCTCGGCGAGCAGGTCGTAGGCCTTGCGGGTGGTGGAGGTGCGCGGGTCGTTGCCCTGGTCGGAGGTGCCCAGGTGGAGGGAGAGGGTGGGCAGGGCGAGCAGGGCGATGACGGCGACGGCGAGCGAGCCGAGCAGCTTGGGCCGGCGTTCGACGAGCGCCGACCAGCGGGCGGCGAGACCGGTGGGCAGCTCCGGACGCGGCCCGTGCTCGGCGAGCCGGCGCCGCTCGCGGCGGCTGAGGGCCCGGGGGCCGATGTACGACAGCAGGGCGGGCAGCAGCGTGACCGAGGCCGCGACGGTGAGCAGGACCGTCAACGAGGCGGCCACGGCGACGCCGTTGAGGAAGCTCAGCCGCAGTATCAGCATCCCCAGCAGGGCGATGCACACCGTCGCACCCGCGAAGACGACCGCGCGTCCGGTGGTGGCCACGGCGTTCACGGCGGCCTCGGTGACGCTCAGGCCGCGTTTCAGTCCGCGCCGGTGTCTGGTCACGATGAACAGCGCGTAGTCGATGCCGACGCCGAGGCCGATGAGCATGCCGAGCATGGGTGCGAAGTCGGCGACGGTCATGACGTGCCCGAGCAACCCGATGCCGGAGTAGGCGGTGCCGACGCCGATCAGGGCGGTGGCGATGGGCAGGGCCGAGGCGGCGAGCGAGCCGAAGGCCACGAACAGCACGACGGCCGCGACGAGCACGCCGACCACCTCGGCCGTGTGCGCGCGCGGGGACGCGGTGAGTCCTATGGCGCTGCCGCCCAGTTCCACCTGGAGCCCGTGGCCCTCGGCGGCCTTGGCGGTGCGCACCACGGCCTGCGCCTCGGCCTTGCCGATGTGCTCGGCCTCCTGGGTGAAGGTGACGGTGGCGTAGGCCGTACGGCCGTCGTCGCTGATCCGGTGTGCGTCCTGGCGGCCGTACGGGCCGGTCACGGAGGCCACGCCGGGCAGCGAGGCGATCCGGTCCAGGGTGTGGGTCATGGTCTGCTCGACGCCGGCGGCGCGGACGGTGCCGGTGCCGGTGTGCCAGACGACGGTGTCGCTGTCCCCGCCCAGGCCCGGAAAGCTCTCCTTGAGCAGCTGTGCCGCGCGGCCCGCCTGGGTGCCGGGGACGTCGTAGGCGTTCGAGTACGACGAACCGGCCACGGCGGCGGCCGCGGTGACCCCGCCGAAGGCGAGGAGCCACAGCAGCACGGCGATCAGCCGATGCCGGACACACCAACGGGCGAGGTCTGCCACGGACGTGCTCCCAGGAGATGATTTGTGGATCTTTGATCGGGAACGATCGTCCATAAACTGAACAGCCCGCAAAGAACGCATGAGCAATCGCAAGACACTCTTGCAGGCGAAAATGATCGTTTGTCGCGATCGTGGGCTTGTTCACAGGACTGGGAGCGACATCACAGGACACTCCGGCGAACTCTGTCGCCTCATAAGGTTCTTGTAAGCGAGCGAGGGGCAGTACACCAGCTCGGTGCACTGCCCCTCGGATGGTTCCCGCGGTGTCGCTCAGCCCTCGCTGACACCCAGCTTCTGAAGGATCAGCTCCTTGACGCGGGCCGCGTCGGCCTGCCCCCGGGTCGCCTTCATGACCGCGCCGACCAGGGCGCCCGCCGCGGCCACCTTGCCGCCGCGGATCTTGTCCGCGACGCCCGGGTTGCCGGCGATCGCCTCGTCGACGGCGGCGGTCAGCGCGCCCTCGTCGGAGACGACCTTCAGACCGCGCTTGTCGACGACCTCGTCCGGGGTGCCCTCGCCCGCGAGGACGCCCTCGATGACCTGGCGGGCCAGCTTGTCGTTCAGGTCACCCTTCGCGACCAGCTCGGCGACCCGGGCCACCTGCGCGGGCGTGATCGCCAGCTCGTCCAGCGCCTTGCCGGACTCGTTGGCGCTGCGCGCCAGTTCGCCCATCCACCACTTGCGGGCGGAGGCGGCGTCGGCACCGGCGTCGATCGTGGCGACGATCAGGTCCAGCGCACCGGCGTTGATGATGGCCTGCATGTCGGTGGCGGAGATGCCCCACTCGGCGAGCAGCCGGGTGCGGCGGGCCAGCGGCAGCTCGGGCAGCGCCGCGCGGATCTCCTCCACCCACTCGCGCGTGGGCGCGACCGGAACGAGGTCGGGCTCCGGGAAGTACCGGTAGTCCTCGGCCTCCTCCTTCGTCCGGCCGGAGGTGGTGGAGCCGGTGTCCTCGTGGAAGTGGCGGGTCTCCTGGACGACCTTGCCGCCGTCGTTCAGCACGGCGGCGTGGCGCATGACCTCGAAGCGGACCGCGCGCTCCACCGAACGCAGCGAGTTGACGTTCTTGGTCTCGCTGCGGGTGCCGAACTTGTCGGCGCCCTTCGGCATCAGCGACAGGTTGACGTCGCAGCGCATCTGGCCCATCTCCATGCGGGCCTCGGACACGCCGAGGGCACGGATGAGCTCGCGCAGCTCACGGACGTACGCCTTCGCCACCTCGGGGGCGCGCTCGCCGGCGCCGACGATCGGCTTGGTGACGATCTCGATGAGCGGGATGCCGGCACGGTTGTAGTCCAGGAGCGAGTGCTGCGCGCCGTGGATACGACCGGTCGCGCCACCCACGTGGGTGGACTTGCCGGTGTCCTCCTCCATGTGGGCGCGCTCGATCTCCACGCGGAAGGTCTCGCCGTCCTCCAGCTGCACGTCGAGGTAGCCGTTGAAGGCGATCGGCTCGTCGTACTGGGAGGTCTGGAAGTTCTTCGGCATGTCCGGATAGAAGTAGTTCTTCCGGGCGAAGCGGCACCACTCGGCGATCTCGCAGTTCAGCGCGAGACCGATCTTGATCGCCGACTCGACGCCGGTCGCGTTCATGACCGGGAGCGCGCCGGGCAGGCCGAGGCAGACGGGGCAGGTCTGGGTGTTCGGGTCGGCGCCGAGCGCCGTCGAACAGCCGCAGAACATCTTGGTCTTGGTGCCGAGTTCGACATGGACCTCAAGGCCCATGACGGGGTCGTACGACGCCAGCGCGTCCTCGTACGACACCAGGTCGGTCGTGGTGGTCACGGTGAAAACTTCCCTCTCAGCCCAGCAGGACGTCGTCGTCGCCCAGCCGCTTCAGCTCGCGGTAGAGGATCGCGAGGCCGGTCACGATGGCCACGGCCGAGACCGTGGCGTCGATCAGCCGCAGCGTGTCGTGCTCGGCGCGGGCCTTCTTGATCTGCTTGGCGACACCGACCGCGCCGAACGCGGTGGTGGCCATGGACAGGTACGTACCGGACTTGGACTTCTTGAAGCCCTTGGCCTTGGACAGTGCCTTGCTCACAGTGACGGAGCCTCCTCCAGCAGCGGGTGACCCCACTTTTCCACGAAGGCGGCCTCGACGGCGGCGCCCACCTTGTACAGGCGATCGTCCTGCATCGCGGGGGCGATGATCTGCAGGCCCACCGGGAGGTTGTCCTCCGGGGCGAGTCCGCAGGGCAGGGACATGGCCGCGTTGCCCGCGAGGTTGGTCGGGATGGTGCACAGGTCCGCGAGGTACATCGCCATCGGGTCGTCGGCGCGCTCGCCGATCGGGAAGGCGGTGGTCGGGGTCGTCGGCGAGACGATGACGTCGACCTGCTCGAAGGCCTTCTCGAAGTCGCGCGTGATGAGCGTGCGGACCTTCTGGGCGGAGCCGTAGTACGCGTCGTAGTACCCGCTCGACAGCGCATAGGTGCCGAGCATGATGCGGCGCTTGACCTCGGGACCGAAGCCGGCCTCGCGGGTGAGGGAGGTGACCTCCTCGGCCGAGTGGCTGCCGTCGTCGCCGGTCCGCAGACCGTAGCGCAGGCCGTCGAAACGGGCGAGGTTGGAGGAGCACTCGGACGGCGCGATCAGGTAGTACGCCGACAGGGCGAGGTCGAAGGACGGGCAGTCCAGCTCGACGATCTCGGCGCCCAGCTCCTTCAGCAGCTCGACCGACTCGTCGAAGCGCTGGATGACTCCGGCCTGGTAGCCCTCGCCGCGGAACTGCTTGACCACGCCGACCCGCATGCCCTGCACGCTGCCGTTGCGGGCGGCCTCGACGACCGGCGGGACCGGGGCGTCGATGGAGGTGGAGTCCATCGGGTCGTGTCCGGCGATGACCTCGTGCAGCAGCGCCGCGTCCAGGACCGTACGGGCGCAGGGGCCGCCCTGGTCGAGGGACGAGGAGAAGGCGACCATGCCGAAGCGGGACACCGCGCCGTACGTCGGCTTGACGCCGACCGTGCCGGTGACGGCGGCCGGCTGGCGGATGGAGCCGCCGGTGTCGGTGCCGATGGCGAGGGGCGCCTGGAAGGAGGCGAGCGCGGCGCTCGACCCACCGCCGGAGCCGCCGGGGATCCTGGTGAGGTCCCAGGGGTTGCCGGTCGGCCCGTAGGCGCTGTTCTCGGTGGAGGACCCCATGGCGAACTCGTCCATGTTGGTCTTGCCGAGGATGACGACGTCAGCGGCCTTCAGCTTCTTGGTGAGGGTGGCGTCGTACGGCGGAATCCACCCTTCCAGGATCTTCGAGCCGACGGTCGTGGGGACGCCCTCGGTGGTGAAGATGTCCTTGAGCGCGAGGGGCACGCCGGCCAGGGGGCCGAGCTTCTCCCCTCGCTCCCGCTTCTCGTCCACGGCGCGGGCCTGGGCGAGGGCGCCCGCGCGGTCGATGTACAGGAAGGCGTGCACCTTCTCGTCGACGGCCTCGATCCGGGCGAGGTGGGCCTCGGTGACCTCGACGGCCGTGAGCTCGCCGGAGGCGATCTTCTCGGCGATCTGCGCGGCGGTGAGCTTGATGATGTTGCTGTCCGTCATGGTGGTCACTCCTCCCCCAGGATCTGCGGCACCTTGAAACGCTGCTGCTCCTGTGCCGGGGCGCCGGAGAGCGCCTGCTCGGGGGTGAGCGAGGGACGGCCCTCGTCCGCGCGCATGACGTTCGTCAGCGGGAGCGGGTGCGAGGTCGGCGGTACGTCTTGGTCGGCGACCTCGCTGACGCGGGCGACCGCGCCGATGATGTCGTCCAGCTGTGCCGCGAAGTGGTCGAGTTCTTCGGGCTTCAGCTCCAGACGCGCCAGCCGGGCGAGGTGGGCGACCTCCTCGCGCGTGATGCCAGGCATGCAGCGATCCTCTGGGGTGAGTGTGTGTGGTTCGGGCTGGGGCCAGTCCTCCCGTTCCCGTCGTCCGCCCGAAGGGCGGGTCGCGCGGGCCAGGCGTCGCGCGACAGACGGGAATGGGACGACTAGCCCCAATCCTATGGGGCGGGGGCGGGTGGCCGTGAAACGGTTTCCCCGGCCCCGCGCGTCAGCCCCGGCGGCCGTCCCAGACCTCGCTCTTGAGGAAGTGGTTGTCGTACCGGTCCTGCACCTCGAGGATGCTCTCCGGGGTGGCCTCGCCGAGGCGGATGCGCTGCAGGTGGCGGAAGTACTCGAAGCGCTCGATGCCCGGGGTGAAGACGATGAGGATGTCCGCCGCGGCCTCCGGGACAGCGGCGAAGGCGTGCGGCTTCTCCGGCGGGACGATGACGAGGTCACCGCGCTCCGCGGTCACGATGTCGTCACCGGAGAGGATCTCGGCACACCCGTCGAGCAGGTAGAACATCTCCGCCCCGCTGTGGTGGAGGTGCGGCCGCGCGCCGTCGGCGCCCTCGGCCAGGGTGACGCGCACGGTGGACAGCGCCCCTCCGGTCGCACTCTGGTCGGCCAGCAGCTGGACGCCGACCGGGGCACCCCCGACCACCTCGACCTCGGCGCCGCGCACGATCACGGAATCGTCGAACTTGGGCACGAACAGCGACATGATGCGTTCCCTTGTGTGGTGGTCAGACCGCGAAGAGCAGTCCGGCGCTGATCAGTACGACAATCGCGGTGGCGAAGTGGATGCCGAACGCGACCGCTTTCCTCCCGCCGTGGCGCAGGACTATCAGGGTGTCGACGAGCGGGACGAGTGCCACGCAGACCATGAACCACGCCTCCGCGCGGGCACCGGCGGCGGCCAGCAGGACCAGGCCCAGCAGCCCGAGGGTGCCGTCCCTGAGGCCTTTGACCGACAGGTAGGCGCCGGCGTCGCCCCGGGGGTCGGCTGCGACGCCGTAGCCGGCCGCGGCCGGGCCCGGCTGGAACCAGAACCGGTAGCCGAGGAACACGCAGAACAGGTCGAGCAGGACGGCCAGGGCGTACGCGGTGACGGCCATGGGATCTCCCCGATGCTTGCTAGCGATGCTAGGAACAGGGGCAAAGCTAGCAGAGCATCGATAGATTGACTAGCGCTGCTAGGATCTGGGACGGAGGACTCCGGCGCCTCTGCGGGAGGCGAAGGCAGGCGCCGGGGGCTGTGTCGACGTGCGGCTCCCCCGCATGGGCGCGACCCGCCACGACGAACTGGCACCCGTCGACGGCGGCCGGCCAATCCCTTACTCGGCGGCAGGCAACGCGGCTACTCGGCGGCAGGCAACGCGGCGCGGGGCCGTTGCCACCCACGGGACCCCCGCGCCCGCAACCACGCCGTCGTCTCCTCGGGCGGCATGGCGGCGGCAACGAGCCACCCCTGCACGGCGTCACACCCGAGATCCCGCAGCCGCTCCCACGTCTCGTCGTCCTCCACCCCTTCGGCGACGACGAGCAACCCCAGCGAATGCGCCAGATCCACCGTGCACCGCACGATCTCCGCGTCCTCGGTGTCCACGGCCAGCCGCGCCACGAACGACCGGTCGATCTTCAGCTCGCTCACCGGCAGCCGCCGCAGATGCACCAGGGACGAATACCCGGTGCCGAAGTCGTCCAGCGACATCTTCACGCCGTGCCCGGTCAGTCCCGCCAGGGTGTCCGCGGCCCGCTGCGGATCCTCCAGCAGCACATGCTCAGTGATCTCCAGCTGCAAGGCCCCCGGCGGGACCCCGTGCCGGGCCAGCCGCGCGGCGACCGACCCCGCGAACCCGGGCGTGTGGACATCGCGCGGAGAGACGTTGACGGCGACCGGGACCCGCAGCCCCTGCGCGCGCCACTTGGCGACCTGCCCGAGCGCGGTCTCCAGGACGTACTCGGTCAGATGGGGCATCAGCCCGGAGGACTCGGCGATCGCTATGAACTCGTCCGGCGGCACCTTCCCGCGCTCGGGGTGCACCCAGCGCACCAGCGCCTCCAGGCCGGCGACCTGGCCGTCGAAGCGGACCTTGGGCTGGTAGTGCAGCTGCACCTCGTGCGCGTCCAGCGCCCGGCGCAGATCGCCCAGCAGACCGAGCCGGTCGGGGGTGTTGGAGTCCCGCTTGGACTCGTACACCTCGACGCCCGTACGGTCCCTCTTCGCCTGGTACATCGCCACATCGGCGCGCCGCAGCAGCCCTTCGGCGTCCAGCGCGTGGTCGGGGAAGACGGCGACGCCGGCGCTGGCCTCCAGGACGAGGGTGAGCCCGTCGAGGTCCAGCGGGGAGCTGAGCGCGGCGACCAGGCCGCGGGCGACCCGGGTGGCCGAGGTCGTGGAGTCGGCCACGGGCAGTAACACGGCGAACTCGTCGCCGCCGAGCCGCGCGGCCTCCGCTCCGCGCGGCAGGGCGAGCCGCAGCCGGTCGGCAATCTGGAGCAGCAGCCGGTCACCGGCGAGATGACCGAGGGTGTCGTTCACCGACCGGAAACGGTCGAGGTCGATCAGCATGAGGGCGGAGCGGGCGCCGATGCGTTCGGCGTCGTCGAGGGCCGTCCAGATCCGCTCCAGCAGCCACTGCCGGTTGGGCAGCCCGGTCAGCGGGTCGCGCAACTGCTCCTCGGCACGCGCGCGGGCCATCCACAGGGTGGAGTCCAGGGCGATGAGCGGGATGGCGAACAGCGGGAGCAGGACCGGCTGGGCGACGGCGACGACGCACAGCAGCGGTGCGATGCCGAGCAGCGCTACGGCGACCAGGCCCTGTCTCACCAGGGCGGTGCGGGCCACGGTGGGCAGTCCGCCGCCGCGCGGGGCGTACAGGTACCACTGCAGGCCGCGGCTGACGGCGAGGTAGGCGACGGCGGCGAGGACCACCTCTGGCGCGGTGGCGAAGGTCCAGCTGTCGGGCCGCCAGGGCGTCTCGACGCTCGGGACGCGGCCGAACAGGCCGAGCAGCAGCGCGCCGGTGCCGATGCCGAGGATGTCCACCGCGCCGTGCAGCACGCCCTGCCGCCAGTGGTGGCGCCGGGCGATGCCGACCAGGACGACGACGGTGAGGCTGACCATGCCGGCCGGCACCCAGCCGTAGAGCAGCAGCACGGCGAGGGTGAGCGCGGCGCCGGAGCCTGTCCCGCGCCACCAGCGGGCGCGGCCCAGCATCACGAGGTGGCCGACGATGACACCGGTGAGCAGGGCCAGCGCCCAGCCGACGGTGCCGCTCGGGAAGAGGGCGTGGTGGCCGCTGAAGGCGCGGTAGAAGCCGGCGCCGAGGACGAACGCGGCGGCGGCCACGACGCTCGCGGGCAGGGTGGGCCAGGACAGGTGCCGTTCGGGGTCGGCGCCGGTCGGGCCGGGGGCGGGCGCGATGGCCACGGGTATGGGCGGGTGGGCGTCGGTGGCGGTGCCCGGTCCGGCCGCGCGGGCCCGACCTCCCGTACGCCCGTGTGCCCGGCCCGTCCATCGGGTGGCCCGCCAGGTGCACGCGCGCCGGCGCGGGCGCAGCCGTGAGTCCGGGGCGACGCTCTCGGTCGGTTCCATTCCCGTCCCTCTCACAGCCGGCGGTGCCCACGCCACGCGGCCCGATGTCCGACAGCCATCAGCAGCTCCGCGTTGAAGAAACCTTCCTCGCACGCCGGGAGCGCACGGGGATGCCCCAACCGCAGCTGGGCACGGCAGGTGCACATCTCAACAGTAGGCCGCGGAAGGCTTCCACGGGCACCGGTCGTCGACGGTTGCCCGAATGCGCCCGGGCCACCCGTATGCAACTGATATGCGCCGAACGGGTGAACTTCAACCGCTACTACTCGGTCGGAAGCGCGACTTCGGCCGCGGCTTCGGGGCCCTGCTCCAAGAGGACGCCGAAACCGTCCTCGTTCAGGACCGGAACCTTCAATTGCATGGCTTTGTCGTACTTCGATCCCGGGTTGTCACCCACAACGACGAACGAGGTCTTCTTCGACACCGATCCGGTCACCTTCGCGCCCCGGCTCTGCAGTGCCTCCTTCGCGCCGTCGCGGGTGAAGTTCTCCAGCGTGCCGGTGACGACGACCGTGAGCCCCTCCAGCGGGCGTGGGCCCTCGTCCTCGCCGGTCGAGGCGTCCTCCAGCGGGACTCCGGCGGCCTTCCACTTGCGGACGATCTCGCGGTGCCACTCCTCGGCGAACCACTCCTTGAGCGCCGCGGCGATGATCGGGCCGACGCCGTCGGTGGTCGCGAGCTCTTCCTCGGTGGCCTGTTCGATGCGGTCGATGGAGCGGAACTCGCGGGCGAGGGCCTGCGCGGCGACCGGTCCGACGTGCCGGATGGACAGGCCGTTCAGGAAGCGCGCCAGCGGGCGGGACTTGGCCGCCTCGATGTTCTCCAGCAGTGCGAGGGTGTTCTTCTTCGGCTCGCCCTTCTGGTTGGCGAAGACCGTGACGACCTTCTCCTCGCCCGTCTTGGGGTCCCGCTTGGGCAGACCGCTGTCGGGGTCGAGGACATAGGCCTTGATGGGCAGCAGCTTCTCCACCGTCAGGTCGAACAGGTCGCCCTCGTCCACCAGCGGCGGGTCGGCCGGCTCCAGCGGGCGGGTGAGCGCGGCGGCGGCCACCCCGCCGAAGTGCTCGATGTCCAGGCACTCGCGGCCGGCGAGATAGGAGACGCGCTCGCGCAACTGTGCCGGGCAGGTACGGGCGTTGGGGCAGCGGAGGTCGATGTCGCCCTCCTTCATGGGCCTGAGCGGGGTGCCGCACTCGGGGCACTCGCCCGGCATCACGAACTCGCGCTCGCTGCCGTCGCGCAGGTCGACCACCGGGCCGAGGATCTCCGGGATGACGTCACCGGCCTTGCGCAGGACGACCGTGTCGCCGATGAGGACGCCCTTGGCCTTGACGACCTCCTGGTTGTGCAGGGTGGCGAACTCCACCTCGCTGCCCGCGACCGTGACCGGCTCGACCTGGGCGTACGGCGTGACCCGGCCCGTGCGGCCGACGCCCACCTTGATGTCGACGAGCTTGGTGTTGACCTCTTCCGGCGCGTACTTGTAGGCGATCGCCCAGCGCGGCGCACGCGCGGTGGAGCCCAGGCGGCCCTGGAGGCGGATCTCGTCCAGCTTGACGACGACACCGTCGATCTCGTGCTCCACGGAGTGGCGGTTCTCGCCGTAGTGGGCGATGAACTCGCGTACGCCGTCGAGGTCGTCGACCACGCGGTTGTGCGGGGAGGTGGGCAGGCCCCAGGTCTTCAGCAGGTCGTAGGCCTGGGAGAGGCGGGTCAGGCCCTTGAAGCCCTCCAGGGCACCGATGCCGTGGACGACCATGTGCAGCGGGCGGGTGGCGGTGACCCGTGGGTCCTTCTGGCGCAGCGAACCGGCGGCGGCGTTGCGGGGGTTGGCGAACGGCTTGTCGCCGGCGGCGACCAGGCGTTCGTTCAGTTCGAGGAACTTCTCCATCGGGAAGTAGACCTCGCCGCGGATCTCCACGAGGTCGGGCACCTGGTCGCCCCCCAGGCGGTCCGGGATCTCGGCGATCGTACGGACGTTGGGCGTGATGTCCTCGCCGGTGCGGCCGTCGCCGCGGGTCGCCGCGCGGGTGAGCCGGCCGTTCTCGTACGTGAGGTTGACCGCCAGGCCGTCCACCTTCAGCTCGCACAGGAAGTGGTAGTCCTGGTCGCCGAGTTCGCGCGCGATGCGCTCGGCCCAGGCGGCCAGCTCGTCGTCGTTGAAGGTGTTGTCGAGCGACAGCATGCGCTGGCGGTGCTCGACCGCGGTGAACTCCGTCTCGTACGACCCCGCGACCTTCTGGGTCGGCGAGTCGGGGGTGCGCAGCTCGGGATACTGCTCCTCCAGGGCCTCCAGGGTCTTCAGGAGCTTGTCGAACTCGGCGTCGCTGATGACGGGAGCGTCCTTCACGTAGTACCGGAAGCGGTGCTCCTCGATCTGTTCAGCGAGCTGCGCGTGCTTGTCACGTGCCTCGGCGGGCACTGCCGTCTCCGCCTGCTGCTTGTCGCCGGCCACCGTGTTGTCCTCCCGTTACTCTGGGTTGTCCGCGAGGGATCTCGCCGCCCGGACGCAGTGGGCGAGCGCCTGACGTGCGTAACCGGGGGAAGCGCCCGCCAGACCGCACGCCGGGGTGATGGTGACCGCCTCCGCGAGCAGCCCCGGACGCAGCCCCAGCCTGCGCCACAGCGTCCTGACACCCATGACGCTACCGGCAGGGTCTGACAATGGGCCGTCCGTGCCCGGCACGACACCGGCGAACAGCCGGGTACCGCCCTCGACGGCCTCGCCGACCGCGTCGTCGTCACGTTCGGTGAGCAGCGAGAAGTCGAGGGAGACGCCGGCCGCGCCGGCCCGCCGCAGCAGGGCGAGTGGCACGTCGGGGGCGCAGGAGTGGACGATCACGGGGCCGCCGCCATGGGCGCCGATCACGTCGCGCAGGGTGGCCTCCACGATCTGCCGGTCCACGGCCCGGTGCGTGCGGTAGCCGCTGGCGGTACGGACCTGTCCGCGCAGGACGGCGGTGAGGGAGGGCTCGTCGAGCTGGAGCACGAGCCGGGCGCCCGGGATCCGGCGGCGGACCTCGGCGAGGTGCAGGCGCAGCCCCTCGGCCAGGGAGGAGGCGAGGTCACGGCAGGCGCCGAGGTCGGAGAGGGCGGCCTCGCCGTTCTTGAGCTCCAGCGCGGCGGCGAGGGTCCACGGCCCGACCGCCTGCACCTTCAGATCCCCCTCGTAGTCCTGGGTGAACTCCTCCAGGGCGTCCAGGTCCTCCCTCAGCCACGACCGCGCCCGCTGGGTGTCCCGGCCCGGCCGGTCCCCGATCCGCCAGCCGCTGGGCTCCACGCGTGCGTACAACTCGACGAGCATCCCGGCGGTACGGCCGATCATGTCCGCGCCGGGTCCGCGCGCGGGCAGCTCGGGCAGATACGGAAAGTCCTCGAAGCTGCCGGTGACGGTCTTGACCGCCTCCCTGGCGTCCCCGCCGGGCATGGACCCGATGCCGGTGGCCCCCGGGAACCTGAACTGGCTGTTCTCAATCACCCCGGCAGGGTATGCCGAACACCCAGGGGGCTCCGCCCCCTGGCCCGGGCCCATGGCCGCCCACCACCCGACTCGGCCGGCCGGGAGCGGGCGGGTCGGCGTCTCGACAGATGTCGCCCGTGAACTCGCCCGTGGTGGTCGGCGCGCGCAGTTCCGTCAGCTCCTCCGCCGCGAAGACCTCGGCGCCGTCCGCCCCGCTCACCGCCCCGGTCGTACCGTCAGGTCGTTGACCTCCGCGTCTGCGGGCAAATCCAGGGCCATGAGGATCGTCGTGGCGACCGACTCGGGGTCGATCCACTTGGACGCGTCGTAGTCCTTGCCCTCCTGTTGGTGGACCTTGGCCTGCATGGGGCTGGCCGTGCGGCCGGGGTAGACCGAGGTGACCCGGATGCCGTTGGCGTGCTCCTCGTGGCGCAGCGCGTCGGCGAGGGCCTTCAGGCCGTGCTTGGAGGCGGCGTAGGCGGACCAGCCGGCGTGGGCGCTCAGGCCGGCGCCGGAGTTCACGAAGATCACATGGCCGCGGGCCGCACGCAGCTGGGGCAGGAAGTGCCGGGTCAGCTCGGCGGGGGCGATCAGGTTGACGTTGAGCTGGTGGTGCCAGGACTTGGGAGTCAGATCGCCGACCTCGCCCAGGTCGACGACACCGGCGATGTGCAGCAGGGAGTCCACGCGGTCCGGGAGGGTCTGGTGGGAGAACGCCCAGGAGAGCCGGTCCGGGTCCGCGAGGTCGCCCACCAGGGTGCGGGCGCCGGGGAACTCGGCCGCCAGTTCCTTCGCGCGGCCCGCGTCACGCGCGTGCAGGACGACGTCGTCCCCGCGCGCGTGCAGACGGCGGGCGACGGCCGCCCCGATGCCGGACCCGGCCCCGGTGATCACATGAGTAGCCATGCCCGCCATGCTCGCATCAGCGGATGCCGAGCGACTCCTCCAGGTACGCCAGCGCGCCGACCGGCTCCTCGGCGAAGAACACCAGATCGGACAGCGGGCGGGGCAGGAAGCCCTCCTCCTCCATGCGGCGGAACTGCTGCTTGAGGCCGTCGTAGAAGCCCGCGGTGTTCAGCAGGACGACCGGCTTCTCGGTGCGGCCGTGCTTCTTCAGCTCCAGGATCTCGGTGGCCTCGTCCAGAGTGCCGGTGCCGCCCACCATGATCACCACGGCGTCGGCCTTCTCCAACAGGAGCTTCTTGCGCTCGGCGAGGTCGGCGGCGATGACCATCTCGTCCGCGCCGGGCCGCGCCTTGTTGGCGAGGAACTCCACGGACACGCCCAGCAGCCTGCCGCCCGCCTCGTGCACCCCGTCCGCGACGACCTTCATCAGACCGACGTTGGAACCGCCCCACACCAGGGTGTGACCGGCCTTGCCGATGAGTTCGGCGAACTCGCGCGCGGGGCGCGTGTAACGCTCGTCGAGGTCGGCGGCGGACAGGAAGACGCAGATGTTCATGGCCCCTACCGTACGGCCCGCCCCGTACGCGGGAAGAAGCGCGGGCCCGCCGGTGCTGTCCCTGTATGACCGAAGGACACACGATCACCATCGACAAGAGCGAGCAGCACGTGCGCGTGGTGCACGGCGACCAGGTGCTCGCGGAGACCGACCGGCCGCTGGTGCTGCGCGAGACCGGCTGTCCGGTGCGGTACTACATCCCCGCCGAGGATGTACGGCTCGATCTGCTGACCCCCTCCACCACACACACCGTGTGCCCCTTCAAGGGCACGGCGTCCTACTGGTCGCTGCCGGACGCGCCGGACCTGGTGTGGGCGTACCCGGAGCCGAAGCCGGGGGTGGCGGAGATCAAGGATCACTTCTGCTTCTACGACGTCGACGTGTCGTGAGCGATGAGTCCGTGCCGGTACGGCAGTCTGCACCGACATGGACAAGAAGACGACTTCTCGGGACGGAACGGCCCTCGCGTACCAAGTGACCGGTCAGGGGCCGACGGTGATCCTGGTGAGCGGCGCGATGTCCACCGGTGGCACCGTGGCGCCCCTGGGGCAGCGGCTCGCGGGCCGCTGCACGGTCGTCGTCTACGACCGCCGGGGCCGCGGCGAGAGCGGGGACACGAAGCCCTACGCGGTCGAACGCGAGGTCGAGGACCTGGCCGCGCTGATCGACGCCGTGGGAGGCCAGGCGGCGCTGTTCGGGGTCTCCTCGGGCGGCGCGCTGGTGCTGGAGGCGGTGGCGAGCGGGCTGCCGGTCGGCCGGGCGGCCGTGTACGAGGTGCCGTACGCGGACTTCCTCCAGGGAGGTGCCGAGCGGGAGGCCACCTACAAGGAGCAGCTGAACAAGGCGCTCTCGGAGGAGCGGCGCGGGGACGCGGTGGAGCTGTTCCTGCGGCTGACGGGTCTGGCCGAGGGGATGATCCAGCGCGCCCGCCAGTCGCCGATGTGGGCCGGGATGGAGGCCGTCGCTCCGAGTCTCGCGTACGACGACTCGGTCATGGGCGACGGGCTGCTCCCCCGGGACCGGCTCGCCGGGATCTCCGTGCCCGTGCTGGCGGTCGCGGGCGGCGCGAGCCCGGAGTGGATGCGCGAGGCGTCCCGGGAGATCTCCAGGACGGTGCCCGATGCCGCGTACCGCGAGCTGGCGGGCCAGACCCACATGGTGGAGCCGGACGTCCTGGGGCCGGTGCTGGCGGAGTTCTTCGCGGGCTAGGCGGCGGGCTCGCTGCCGGCTACACCGCCGCGGCCGTCGCGCGCGTGGTCGACGCGATCGTCGCCGAGCCGACCACGCGCGTGCCGTCGTACAGCACGATCGCCTGGCCGGGGGCGACGCCGCGGACCGGTTCGGTGAAGCGCACGCGCAGTTCGCCGTCGACCGGCTCCGCGATGACCTCGGTCTCGCCGCCGTGGGCGCGCAGCTGGGCGGTGTAGGTGCCGGGGCCGGTGGGGGCGGTGCCGCACCAGCGGGGCTTGATGGCGGTGAGGGCGGTGACGTCCAGGGCGGCGGCGGGGCCGACGGTGACCGTGTTGGTGACCGGGGAGATGTCGAGGACGTAGCGGGGCTTGCCGTCGGGGGCGGGGGTGCCGATGCGCAGGCCCTTGCGCTGGCCGATGGTGAAGCCGTAGGCGCCCTCGTGCGTGCCCACCTTGGTGCCGGACTCGTCGACGATGTCGCCCTCCGCCCGGCCCAGCCGCTTCGCCAGGAAGCCCTGGGTGTCGCCGTCGGCGATGAAGCAGATGTCGTGCGAGTCGGGCTTCTTGGCGACCGCGAGACCGCGGCGCTCGGCCTCGGCGCGGATCTCCTCCTTGGTGGTGACCGTGTCGCCGAGCGGGAACATCGCGTGGGCGAGCTGCTCCTCGTCCAGCACACCGAGGACGTACGACTGGTCCTTCGCCATGTCGGAGGCGCGGTGCAGCTCGCGGGAGCCGTCCGCACGCACGATCACCTTGGCGTAGTGACCTGTGCAGACCGCGTCGAAGCCGAGGGCGAGCGCCTTGTCGAGCAGCGCGGCGAACTTGATCTTCTCGTTGCAGCGCAGGCACGGGTTGGGGGTGCGGCCGGCCTCGTACTCGGCGACGAAGTCCTCGACCACGTCCTCGCGGAAGCGGTCGGCGAGGTCCCAGACGTAGAAGGGGATGCCGATGACGTCGGCCGCGCGGCGGGCGTCACGCGAGTCCTCGATGGTGCAACAGCCCCGCGCGCCGGTCCTGAACGACTGCGGGTTCGCGGAGAGCGCGAGGTGGACGCCGGTGACGTCGTGGCCGGCTTCCGCGGCGCGTGCGGCGGCGACGGCGGAGTCGACTCCACCGGACATGGCGGCGAGGACGCGGAGGGGGCGCTGCGGGGTCTCAGTCATAGCTCCTCCAGGGTACGGGGCCGTGGGAACCGGGACCGCCGGATATCCGTTGACGATCACAAGGGGCGGAACGGGGCGTGTGCGGGGGGGCGGGATGAGTGACACGGATCGGCGGCTGGGGCGGCGGGCCCTGCTGGTCGGCGGCGCGGCGGCCGCCGTGGGCACGGCCGCGCTGGCCCGCGAGGAGCTGACGCACCTGTGGTGGCGGCTGCCCGGGGTGGAGAAGCCCCGGGTGGCGGGGGCCGTGGACTTCCGGGGCGCGCGCTGGGTGCCGGCCTCCCCGGCCAACTACCGGCGGGCGGACCGGCCGGACGACTACGCGGTCGACCGGGTCGTCATCCATGTCACGCAGGGCGGCTACGCGAGCGCGGTGAAGGCATTCCAGGACCCGGCGCACGGCGCGGCGGCGCACTACATCGTGCGCAAGGACGGCCGGATCACCCAGCTGATACGGGAACTGGACGTGGCCTTCCACGCAGGCAACCGGGAGTACAACGAGCGCAGTGTCGGCATCGAGCACGAGGGCTTCGTCGCGGACGCGTCCTCCTTCACAGACGCCATGTACGCGTCCTCGGCGCGGCTGACGGCGGCGATATGCGGGCGGTACGGCATACCCGTGGACCGTGAGCACATCATCGGGCACGTGGAGGTGCCGGGGACGGACCACACCGATCCGGGGCCGCACTGGGACTGGGACCGATATCTGAAAAAAATCAAGAACTAGGCCCTTTTTGTCCGGTAAGTGCCGTTCTATGCTGGTTGCAAGACCTACGAGACGAGTGAGGGAGCCCAAGCGGAGTAGCCGACGTCAGCGAGAGATACCTGTTCTCTTCAAGGAGAGGTACATCGTCTCCGCTGGTGCCGACGTCGACGCTCGGGCTGAGAGGCCAGAAGGTCGCAAGGACTGGACCGGATGGCGACCCCCAGAACCTGATCCGGACAATGCCGGCGAAGGGAACCCGCCTCGTAGGTCGCTTTCATGTCCCGGTACGCGCCCCGGCGCCCGTTCGCGCCCTCAGCTGAGTCCCGCCGCCCGGGCACGCTCCACCGCCGGGCCGATCGCCTTGGCGACCGCCTCGACGTCCGCCTCCGTGGAGGTGTGACCGAGGGAGAAGCGCAGGGTGCCGCGGGCCAGGTCCGGGTCGGTGCCGGTGGCGAGCAGGACGTGGCTGGGCTGGGCGACGCCCGCGGTGCAGGCGGAGCCGGTCGAGCACTCGATGCCCTGGGCGTCCAGCAGGAGCAACAGGGAGTCGCCCTCGCAGCCGGGGAAGGTGAAGTGCGCGTTGGCCGGCAGCCGACCCTCGGGCGCCGGGTCGCCGCCGAGGATCGCGTCCGGGACGGCACTGCGGACGGCCGCGATCAGCTGGTCGCGCAGGGCGCCGACCTCCCGGGCGAACCACTCCCGCCGCTCGCCGGCGAGCCGGCCGGCTACGGCGAAGGAGGCGATGGCCGGGACGTCGAGGGTGCCGGAGCGGACGTGCCGCTCCTGGCCGCCGCCGTGCAGGACGGGTACGGGGGTCTGGTCGCGGCCCAGCAGCAGCGCGCCGATGCCGTACGGGCCGCCGATCTTGTGGCCGGAGACGGTCATCGCGGCGAGGCCGGAGGCGGCGAAGTCGACCGGGACCTGACCGAAGGCCTGGACCGCGTCGGCGTGCATCGGGATCCCGAACTCGGCGGCCACCTCGGCGAGTTCGCGCACCGGCAGGATCGTGCCGATCTCGTTGTTGGCCCACATCACGGTGACCAGGGCGACGTCGTCGGGGTTGCGGGCGATGGCCTCGCGCAGGGCGTCGGGGTGGACGCGGCCGTAGGAGTCGACGGGGAGGTACTCGACCGTCGCGCCCTCGCGCTCGCCGAGCCAGTGGACGGCGTCCAGGACGGCGTGGTGCTCGACGGGGCTGGCGAGGATCCGGGTGCGGGCCGGGTCGGCGGCGCGCCGGGACCAGTACAGGCCCTTGACGGCGAGGTTGTCGGCTTCGGTGCCGCCGGAGGTGAAGACGACCTCGCTGGGGCGGGCGCCGAGCGCTTCGGCGAGGGTTTCGCGGGATTCCTCGACCGTGCGGCGTGCCTGCCGGCCGGATGCGTGGAGGGAGGAGGCGTTGCCCGTGATGCTCAACTGGGCGGTCAGGGCCTCTGCCGCCTCCGGGAGCATCGGGGTGGTCGCGGCGTGGTCGAGGTAAGCCATGGTGCCCTGATTCTACGGCCCCCTTGCAGCGCGCCTCGGCCGCGAGGTCGCGCCTTGGCGGGGGGGGGCGGCTTGCGGGGGCTGCGGCTGGGCCCGGCGGGGGTGCCCTGTGCCGGGCTTGCCGTGCGCCCTGCCGCGCAGCACCTGAGCGCGATGGCGAGGCACCCAGCGTCGGGCCTGCCGTGCGCCCTACCCGAGCAGCAGCTGAGCTCGATGACGAGGCACTGTGCGTCGGGCCTGCCGTGCGCTCTACCCGCGCTGCACCTGAGCTCGGTGGCGAGACACCCTGCGCTGTCAGCCGTGCCCACCCGTTCCGTCCCAGCGGAACGACTGCCCACGGCGGTGGCGAGGTGGCCGGCCAAGCGCCCCGCGGCGAGAACGGCGGTGGCGGGCGGCGGGACGGCTGCCCTACGCCGGTGGCGGGCGCGAGACAAGTGCCACACCGTGAGAACGGTGGTGGCGAGCGGCGGACGGGGTGCCCCACGGCGGTGGTTGGGACCAGGTCGGATGCCCCGCGGCGGGAACGGCGGTGGCGGGCGGCGACCCAGATGCCCCACCGCAGTAGCAGGCAGCAGCCCAGATGCCCCACGGCGGTGGGCCCGGCGGACCAGATGCCCCACGACGGTGGTGGGAGCAGGTCGGACGCCCCGCGAGGGAACGGCGGTGGGGGGTGGGGCGCAGTGCGGGGTGCTCGTGTTGCCGTCGGTGGCCCCGTCGTCCTCGGGGCCCTGGCCGGTCAGATGCGGGTTCGGCGGGTCACAGGCTCCACGACAGGGTGTGGGAGACCTGCATGGCGATCGCCAGGGTGGCCAGGTCGGCGACGCCCAGGGTCAGGCCCAGGAGGGCCCGGCCACGGCGGGTGGTGCCGCGCCAGAGGGCGGCGGCGGCAAGGACGATGGCGATCGGGCCGAGGAAGATGTTGAGGACGAGCAGGCCGAGAAGGCCGAGGATGAAGGACGCCACGGCCATGCCGTCGGCGTCGCGCGCGGCCGGGCGGGTGTCGTTGCCGCTCGTGACCGGTGCGGTGAGTTGCATGGTGCTCAGCTCCTGGAAGTCGTGGCGGACGGTCAGTTGGCCGGCGTACGGCGTCGGCGGCCGAGGCGCTCGCGGATCGCGAAGATGCCGAGCCAGACGGCGATGACGGCGGCGACCGCGGCGGTGACGGTCAGCGGCGCGTGGGCGACGGTGCCCAGCACGACGCCGAGCAGCATGAGTGCGGCGACGAGGAACAACATGGGATCAGATCCCCCTCCGGGATACCTCGTATCGGGCCGGTGTGAAGCTTCGGTGAACGGTTGTAGTAACAGTTGTTCACTGACTTCTACTCTAGCGCGCTTCTCGACTTCCCAATTCCAGAGAACAGTTGTTAACTGGATGACATGAGTCACACCCTCGGCATCCGGCAGGCGCAGAAGCAGAAGACCCGGCAGGCGTTCCTCGACGCCGCGCTCGCGCTGCTGGAGGAGCAGAGCCTGAGCAGCCTGGGCCTGCGCGAGGTCACCCGGGCCGTCGGCGTCGCCCCGACCGCGTTCTACCGGCACTTCCGCTCGACCGCCGACCTCGGTGTCGCGCTGGTCGACGAGGCGCTGGGCAGTCTGCATCCCATGGTGCGCACGACGGTGTCCGCGGCGGGAGACAGCGAGGAACGCATCGCGCGGGCCATCGAGTTGATCGCCCACCACGTGGACCAGTACCCCGCACATGTCCGGTTCATCGCCCGGGAACGGCACGGCGGCGTGCAGCCGGTGCGCGAGGCCATTCAGGCCCAACTGGCCCGGTTCGCCGAGGAGGTGAAGGCCGAGCTGGCCAAGGATCCCGAGGCCGCCGGCTGGAGCGAGGACGACCTGCTGATGCTCGCGCATCTCTACGTCGACCAGATGCTGATCACCGCCTCGCTGTTCCTGGAGGCCCTGGAGGCCCCGGCGGAGGAGCGGGAGCGCGTCACCCAGCTCGCCACCCGGCAGCTGCGGCTCATCAGCATCGGCCGCGGCCACTGGCTGGACTGAACCACCAGGGACACAGGAACCCGCCGGGCACAGAAACCCCACCGGGCAAGGAAAACTCCGGGCACAGGCAGGGGCGGCACGCCCAGCGCACCGCCCCCCACCGCCCCCACCGCCGCTCAGCCCCGCTGGGCGCTCAGCCCTGCCGGGCCTGTCCCCCGCCCGGACCACCACAGCCGCCGCTCTGGCCGCCGCCGGGACCGCCCTGCCCGCCCCGGCCACCGGGCGCGCCGCTCGGCATGCCCGAGGGCACGCCGCTGGGTGTGCCGCTCGGCTTCACGGTGGACGCTCCCGACGGCGCGCCCGACGGCACGCCCGACGGGGCACCGGACGGCATCCCGCTCGGCCGGCGGCCGCCGGCACCGCCCGTGGGCATGCCGGACGGCGCCTGACAGCCCTGCTGCTGACCGGAGTTGCTGCCGGAGGAGGAGGGCGAATCGCCGGAGCCGCACGCGGTCAGCAGCAGCGGGGACAGGGCCAGCAGGGCGACGGCGGGCACGAGACGGACACGCTTCATGAGAGTCAGCTCCGGTGAGGATGAGGAAGTCCTGCCGAGCCGCACTCAACCAACGTCGGTTTGGCGGTACTTGAGCTCATCCTGTCCGCCGGCTGTCAATCCCGGCTCAAGGGCCCCCTTGGTACAAGGCGGTGACAGAACGGGCCGCCGCCAGCAGTTCCGCGCGGGCCTCGGGCGGGTCCAGCAGCTCGACCTGGTCGGAGAACGCGAGGAGTTGGCGGACCGCGCGCAGCACCGGAAAGACCAGCCGGGCGGTGACCCACTCGCTCTCGCCGTCGTCGTCGGGGAGTTCGATGAGCTGCGCGGCCATCACGCGCTGGAACATGTCGAGGCGCGCCCGCCGCACCCGGACCGTGACCTCGGTCCCGCCCCCGGGCCGCTCCTCCACCTGGCGCCGCAACACCTCCCAGACGTCGGCGAGCTCGATGCCCGGGCGGCGCCGCACCGGCTCGTCCAGCGGCCGGGCCGAGCGGATCCGGTCGGCCCGGAACAGCCGGGGCGCTCCGCGCCGGTCGGCTACCAGGTACCAGACCCCGGCCTTGGCGACCAGGCCGTACGGGTCCACGGTGTACGTCCGCGGCTCCCGCTCCCCGCTGTGCCGATAGCGCAGCCTCAGGCGTCGGTCGGCGAAGACCGCCTCCTGCAGCACCTCCAGGTCGACCGCCTGCGGGGGGCCGCTCTTCCAGCGGGTGGCGTCGACCAGGATGCGGCGGCTGGTCACCTCGGCGGCGGGCCGGTGCGGCGCCGGAAGCGCGGCCATCACCTTGCGCAGGGCCGAGCCGAGGGCCGCGTCCAGGCCGAGAGCGGCGTGGGCGCCCTGGGCGGCCAGGATGAACAGGGCGCGGGACTCGTCGGCGGTCAGTCCGGTGACGTCGGTGCGGAAGCCGGCGAGGAGTTCGATGCCGCCGTGCCGGCCGCGCTCGGCGTACACCGGGACACCGGAGGCCGACAGCGCCTCGATGTCCCGGTAGATGGTGCGGACCGACACCTCCAGCCGGTCGGCGAGTTCATGCGCGGGGACGCGGCCCCGGGTCTGCAGGAGCAGCAGGATCGACAGCAGCCGGTCGGACTTCACGCGCCCAGAATCCCGTCCTCGGCGAGCTTCTCGCAAATGTTGACGGGAGATGTCAGGTTATCCCGCGATCCTCGTCCTACCGACTCACGGAGAAACAGAGAGGCACACCATGACCACCACCGGCTTCACCGACCCGCGCCCCCTCTACACCCGTGCCACCGAGCAGGCGGCGGCCCTCATCAAGAGCGTGCGCCCCGAACACCTCACCGGCCCGACACCGTGTTCCGAGTTCGATGTACGGGCCCTGCTGGGCCACATGGTCGGCGGCACCCGGCGGATCGCGGTGGTCGGCGAGGGCGGCGACGGAATGGCGGTGGAGCCGACCGCCCACGGGGTCGCGGACGACGGCTGGGCGGCGGCCTACGACGAGGTGCGCGTCCGCGTCCTGAAGGCCTGGGAGAGCGACGAGCGGATGACGTCACCGGTGCGGGTGCCGTGGGGCGAGGTGCCGGGGCACGCGGCGCTCTCCGGCTATGTCATGGAGATCGTGACCCACACCTGGGACCTCTCGGAGGCGGTCGGTCACCCGCTCGAACTCGACCCGGAGCTCGCCGGGTTCGCCCTCGCCACCGCCCGTGCGGTCCTGCCGGACTCCCGGCCGCGGGACGCCGAGACGCCCTTCGACAGCCGCTGCGCGGCCCCCGAGGGCGCCGGCGTCTACGGGGAGCTGGCGGCTTGGCTGGGCCGCACCCCGCTGAGCCGAGCCTGACGCACGCCGCTCGGCCGAGCCCGAGTGCGGGGACGCCCCGCTGGGCTTGCGGCCACCTTCGCAGCCCAGCCGAGCCCCGATCCTGCCGAACCGGGGGGGACCGGGTCAGCCCAGCCTCACCCTGGCCAGCTGGCGGGACTGGGCGACCAGGTGGTTCTCGCTGTCCCAGACCTCGGCGTCCTCCTCCAGGAAGCCGCCGGCCAGGTTGCGTGTGGTGATGGACACCCGCAGCGGGCCGGGGGCCGGGCGGCGGCGGACGTGGACGGTGAGTTCGACCGTGGGCACCCAGCCCTTCAGGCCGAGCTCGAAGGCCGTGGGCGGCAGGGCGTCCACCGCGAGCAGCAGAGACAGCGGGTCGGGCTCGCGGCCGTCGGCCAGGCCGAACCAGGCCCGCATCTCGCCCTTGCCCGAGGGCGCGCCGAGGGCCCAGCCGAGGGTCGCCGGGTCCAGCTTGAGCATCAGGCGGTCGGCGATCGCCGAGCCGCCCTCGACCGGAGCAGGACCGTCCTCAGGGCCGAAGCACTCCTCCAGCGGCGGGATCGCGGGCGGCGTCGCCGTCGTACGGACGTCGTCGGGGAGGGCGGTGAGGTCTCCGTAGGAGGCGAGGACGCGGATGCGTTCGACCTCGTTGCCCTCGTCGTCGTACTGGGAGAGGGAGGCCTGGCCGGTGGACAGGGTGCGGCCGGTGCGGACCGTGTCCGTGCGGACGACCGCCGGGCCGGGGCGGGATGCGGTCAGGTAGTGCGCGGAGATCGTGAACGGGTCCGGGTGCGGCAGGGCGTCCGCGAGGGCCCGGCCGAGGACGGCCAGCAGATAGCCGCCGTTGACGGCGTCGAAGATGGTCCAGCCGGCGGAGAGGCCGATGTCGTAGACCCCGGGTTCGCGCCGGGTGACCGCGGTGTCGCGGTCGAACTCGCTGTCGCCGATCACGGCCCGCGACGGGGAGGGTGCGGAAGCTGCTTCTGGCATGGATGAACGGTACAACAGGAAGCTACTAAGCGGTAGCTTTCTCCTGGCGCCGACCGGCTGGATCCCTCTCCCGGGTGAGGTTCCGGCAATTCTTCGGTAAGTGTCCGGACACGTCCACAACCCCGAGCCCGGGTTTCCCCTCTATGGGGACATGAGCCTCACCGGGACTCCGTTCCTCTACACGACCATCGTGCTGGCGGTGGTCGCACTGATACTGCCACTCGTGCTGTGGTCGCGGTTGCGCGGACCCAGGCCGCTGCGTGCCGCGCTCCGGCTGCTGATGCTGCTGTTCGCCCAGGTCACGGCCGTCACGCTGATCTTCGTGCTGGTCAACAACCAGAACAACCTCTACGACAACTGGGCGGACCTGCTCGGCACGGGCAACCACGTGCAGCAGGCCGCCAACCTCGGTGCCGACGGCACCGGCGGCATCGCGTACAAGAAGCTGCCCAAGGTGCAGCAGAAGTTCACCCCCGCCGACGGCCCCGCCATGCACGCCGCCGGCGGCGTCAAGGTCACCCAGCTCAAGGGCCGTGTGTCGGGCGTGAACGCCGAGGTCTACGTCTGGCTGCCGCCGCAGTACAACGAGCCGGCCTACAAGAACAAGAAGTTCCCGGTCGTCGAACTGCTCTCGGGCTATCCGGGTTCGGCGAAGGCCTGGTTCGGCTCGCTGAAGGTGCACGAGCAGCTGGAGCCGCTGATGAAGAGCGGGCAGGTCGCGCCGTTCATCCTGGTGTCGCCGCGGACCAACCTGATCGCCAAGATCGACACGGGGTGCGCCAACATCCCCGGCACCGTGAACGCGGACACGTGGCTGAGCATCGACGTGCCGAAGATGATCACGGACAACTTCCGCGCCGAGTCCGCACCGGACGGCTGGGCCGCGGCCGGCTACTCGGCCGGCGCCCACTGTGCGACCAAGCTCGCGGTCGCGCACCCCGACCGCTACCGGGCCGCCATCAGCCTGTCCGGCTACAACGACCCGATCGGCGAGCGCAACTCGCTGGCCGCCGGGAGCATCGAGCTGCGGCGGGCCAACAACCCCTACTACATCCTGAAGCGCTACCGCACGCCGCCGAGGATCGCGCTGTACATCTCCGGCGAGAACGGCGACGGCTACCAGGCCGGTGTGGCGCTGGAGCAGATCGCGAAGCCGCCGACGTACGTGCGGGTGGTTTTCCTGCCGCGCAGCATGGGCGGGCACTCGATGGCGCTGTGGCGGCCGCAGGTACCGACGGTGTTCGAGTGGCTGACCATGGAGATGGGGCACGGCGGCACCGTGCGGCACAGCCACACGCACACGGCCAGCCCGCTCAGTCCTCGGTCACCGTCGACCGGCGGTTCCACGCACGCGGCGCTCGCCAGTGGAACCGCATCGCGAGCAGGCGCAGCACAAAGGCGGTGACCGCGGCGAGCCCACTGGTGAGGGGGGTCAGGACGTCATAGCGGATGCACAGCACCACCATCGTGGCGCCGACGATCGCTGGGACCGCGTACAGATCGCGGTCCCAGCGCAGCAGTGAGGGCACCTCGTTGGCCAGCACGTCCCGCAGTACGCCGCCGCCGACCGCGGTGGCGAGGCCCAGCGTCGCCGACGCGGTCAGGCCCAGGCCGTAGCTGTACGCCTTCGTCGTACCGCTGACGCAGAACAGGCCGAGGCCGGCCGCGTCGAAGACCAGCACCGCCGACTGGATGCGTTCCACGTGCGGGTGCAGGAAGAAGACGACGAGCGCGGCGAGCAGCGGGGTGAGGAAGTACCCGAGGTCGGTGAAGGCGGCTGGGGGGACGGCTCCGATGACCAGGTCACGGAACAGCCCTCCGCCCAGCGCGGTCACCTCGGCGAGGACGGCGATGCCGAAGACGTCGAAGTTCTTCCGGACGGCCAGCAGCGCGCCGGAGATCGCGAACACGAAGATGCCGATGACATCGAGCGTGTGCTGGACGGAGGGAGTGAAGAATGGCTGGAGCTGCACCCCTACATTCTCACCCGGTGAACGGTGCGCGCCTTACAAAGCCAGGTCACAGGGCGGGTTTCCCTGTGGTGAACAACCAGGTGTCGAACAGGTCGCCCAGTTGCCGCCCGCTGACGCGCTCGGCGAGGCGGATGAAGTCGGCGGTGTCCGCGTTGCCGTACCGGTGGAGCCTGGTCCAGGCGGGCAGCAGCTTGAAGAAGGCCCGGTCGCCGATCCGCTCCCGGAGCATCTGCAGCGTCATCGCGCCGCGCTGGTAGACGGCGGAGGCGAACATCGTGTCGCGCTGCGGGTCGGCGACCTTGATCTGCCAGAACGACGAGTCGGCGGGGCGGGCGTCGTAGGCGGCGCGGAAGGAGTCATGGGCCGACCTGGTCCCCTGGTGCTCCGCCCACAGCCACTGGGCGTAGGTGGCGAAGCCCTCGTTGAGCCAGATGTCCTTCCACTGCGCCACGCTCACCGAGTCGCCGAACCACTGGTGGGCCAGCTCGTGCACGATGGTCGTCTCGTTGCGCACGGCCGAGTAGGCGGGCTTGCTCTGCACCTCCAGCGAGAACCCGGCCTCGGGCATGTCGTCCACGATCGCGCCGGTCTCCTCGAACGGGTAAGGCCCGAAGAGCTGCGACCAGTAGTCGGTGGCGGCGGCGGTGACGGCGTACACGTCGACGCTGTTGCTGTTCTTCAGCACCGGATCGATCGCCACGTAGATCGGGATGCCGCCGGGGGTGCGCCCGGTGCGGACGTCGAACTTCCCGATGGTGGCGGTCGCGAGGTAGGTCGCCATGGGCCTCGACTCGCGCCAGTGGGTGTACGTCGAGCCGCCCTTGTCGTACGTCGACACGAGCCGGCCGTTGGACACGCCGGTCAGGCCCTTGGGCGCCTTGATCCGGATGTCGTAGGTGGCCTTGTCGGCGGGGTGGTCGCTGGACGGGAACCAGGTGGAGGCGGCGTTGGGCTCGCAGGCCACGAAGACGCCGTCTGCGGTCTTCATCCAGCCGTACTTGGAGCCGAACACGATGGGGCCGCCGAGAGGCTCGGGTATGCCGCCGTACGTGACGGTGACCCGGAAGGTGCGGCCCCGGACGAGGCTGTGGCGCGGGGTGATGACGAGTTCGTCCCCGGTGCGCGTGAACTGGGCGTGTCTGCCGTCGACTTCGACGCCGCTGACATTCAGCTGCTGGAGGTCCAGGTCGAAGGAGGAGAGGCTCTGGGTGGCGCGCGCGGTGAGGGTCGTACGGCCGTCCAGGCGGCCGGTGTCGGGGGCGTAGGCGATGTCGAGGTCGTAGTGGAGGGCGTCGAAGCCGCCGTTGCCGAGATTGGGGAAGTAGGGGTCCTCGATGCCGGGGGCGCCCCGGGTGGGGGCGGGCGCGGCGGCGATGACCAGCAAGGAGACCGCCGCGGTCGCGAGAGTCCCCAGACGTGCCGAACGGGAGAGTGCCATCAGTCGTCCCTTTCGAGCGTGTACCGATCAGTGGTCGGACACGGACGACTGTGCACTCTCCCATTCAGGCATGTACATGACTTTGCCCAGTTGTCATGTGCTACTTGTCGGTTGACTCCTGGGACTCGGTCTCGGCGGCCTCGGCGGACGCCTCAGAGGTCGCCTCGGTGGACTCCTCGGGAGTCTCGGAGGTCTCCTCGGCGGCCGGCTCGGCTGCTTCCTCGGCGGTCTCCTCGGCAGACGCCTCCGCGGACTCCTCGGCCAGTTCCGCCGCCACCGCCGCCGACGTCTCCGCCGACTCCGCGAGGACCTCGTCGGAGACCAGCTCGGCCGCCTCCTTGGCCGCGGAGAGCAGAACGGTGTCCTGCGGGGCCTGGTCCGCGAAGTTCTCCGGGTGGTGGCAGGCGACCCGCTGACCGGGCCTCAGCTCCAGCAGCGCCGGCTCGGTGGTCCGGCAGATCTCCGTCGCCTTCCAGCACCGGGTGTGGAAGCGGCAGCCGCTCGGCGGCGCGATCGGCGAGGGAACGTCGCCCTTGAGCAGGATCCGCTCGCTCTTCGTGTACTTCCGCTGCGGATCGGGGATCGGGACGGCCGACATCAGCGCCTTGGTGTACGGGTGCATCGGCGCCTTGTACAGCGAGTCCCGGTCGGCGAGCTCCACGACCTTGCCGAGGTACATCACCGCGATCCGGTCCGAGACGTGCCGGACGACCGAGAGGTCGTGCGCGATGATCACGTACGTCAGGCCCAGCTCCTCCTGGAGGTCGTCCAGCAGGTTCACGACCTGCGCCTGGATCGACACGTCCAGCGCGGACACCGGCTCGTCGGCGACCACCAGCTTCGGCTTCAGGGCCAGCGCGCGGGCGATGCCGATGCGCTGGCGCTGGCCGCCGGAGAACTCGTGCGGATAGCGGTTGTAGTGCTCGGGGTTGAGGCCGACCACCGACAGCAGCCGCTGCACTTCCTTCTTGATGCCGCCCTCGGGCTCGACGCCCTGGAGCTTGAAGGGAGCGCCGACGATGGTGCCGATGGTGTGGCGCGGATTCAGCGACGAGTACGGGTCCTGGAAGATCATCTGCACATCGCGGCGCATGGGACGCATACCGCCCACGCCGAGGTGCGTGATGTCCTTGCCCTCGAACTCCACAGTGCCCGCGGTCGGTTCGAGCAGCCGGGTGATCAGCCGGCCCATGGTCGACTTGCCGCAGCCGGACTCGCCCACGACGCCCAGGGTCTCGCCCTTGCGCACCTCGAAGTCGATGCCGTCGACGGCGCGCACCGCCCCGACCTGCCGCTGCAGCAGGCCCTTGCGGATCGGGAAGTGCTTCTGGAGTCCGGTTACCTTCAGCAGGATCTCGCCGTCGGAGACGGCGGTGTCCTCGGCGGCGGCACCGTCACTCTGCGCGGGGATGCTCACTTTTTCGTCGCTCACAGCTTCGGCGCAATCTCTTCGGTCCAGATACGCTCCCGCTGCTCCTGCGTCATGTGGCAGGCCGCCCAGTGCCCGCTGCCGACCTCGGTCAGCTCGGGGCGGACCGTGCGGGTGACGTTGTCCTTCGGGATGTCCGCGTACGGGCAGCGCGGATTGAAGGCGCACCCGGACGGGACGTTGATGAGGGAGGGCGGGGAGCCCTTGATCGGGATGAGCCGGTCGGTCTCCTCCCGGTCCAGCCGCGGCATCGAGCCGAGCAGACCCCAGGTGTAGGGGTGGCGGGGCGCGGCGAAGACCTCCTCGGCCGGCCCGCGCTCCACGCACCGGCCGCCGTACATGACCAGCAGGTCGTCGGCCATCTCGGCGACCACACCGAGGTCGTGCGTGATCATGATGACCGCGGAGCCGAACTCCTTCTGCAGATCCCGGATCAGGTCCAGGATCTGCGCCTGGACGGTGACGTCCAGGGCGGTGGTCGGCTCGTCGGCGATGAGCAGCTCGGGGTTGTTCACCAGCGCCATCGCGATCATCGCGCGCTGGCGCATACCGCCGGAGAACTCGTGCGGGTAGCCGTCGACACGCTTGGCCGGCTCCGGGATGCCCACGCGGTCCAGCATCTCGATCGCCCGCTGTTTGGCGACCTTCTTGCTGACCTTGTGGTGGACCCGGTAGGCCTCGACGATCTGCGCCCCGACCGTGTAGTAGGGGTGCATCGCGGACAGCGGGTCCTGGAAGATCATCGCCATCTTGCGGCCGCGCATCCGCCGGACCTCGTCCGGGTCGGCGGCGATCAGTTCCTGGCCGTCCAGCCAGACCTCGCCCGAGACGTGGGCGTTGGCCGCGCGGTGCAGGCCCATCACGCCGAGCGAGGTGACGGACTTGCCGGAACCGGACTCACCGACGATGCCCAGTGTCTTGCCCCGGCGCACGTCGAAGCTGACACCGTCCACCGACTTGACCAGGCCGTCGTCGGTGTTGAAGTGGATGCGCAGATCGCGTACGGAGAGGAACGCGTCGTCGGCGTCGGAGGGGGCGGAGCCGGCCGGTTCGCCGAGCGCCGCCTTTTCGAGCTTGCTCACGAGTACCTCACGCGGGGGTCGATGGCTGCGTACACCAGGTCGACGAGGAGATTGCACAAGACGATGAAGAACGCGGCGACCAGGGTCACGCCCATCACGATGGGCAGGTCGTTGTCCTTGATGGCCTGGATGGAGTACGCGCCGACACCCTGCAGGGAGAAGACGGTCTCGGTGAGCACCGCGGTACCGATGAGGGTGCCGAAGTCCATACCGAAGATGGTCACGATCGGGGTGAGCGTGGAACGCAGCCCGTGCTTGGTGACGACCACGGACTCCTTGAGGCCCTTGGCGCGTGCCGTGCGGATGTAGTCCTCGCTCATCGTCTCCAGCATGCCCGCCCGGGTGAGCCGGGCGTAGGTGGCGGAGAAGAGGAACGCGAGGCTGACCCAGGGCAGCAGCAGGTGCCAGGCCCAG
This sequence comes from Streptomyces sp. NPDC007856, assembly GCF_042868225.1. Classification (NCBI taxonomy): domain Bacteria; kingdom Bacillati; phylum Actinomycetota; class Actinomycetes; order Kitasatosporales; family Streptomycetaceae; genus Streptomyces; species Streptomyces sp. NPDC007856. The sequence continues at coordinate 301,410 of NZ_JBIAEC010000009.1, forward strand.
TCGGCCGGGTTCTGGGTGAACGGCACGTAGTCGGTGCTGTCCCAGATGGGCCACTGGTAGACGAACAGCGCGTTGATCACCTGGCCGGTGAAGAAGATCGGCAGCGAGACGCCGGCGAGCGCGATGAACATCGAGATGCGGTCCACCGGCTTGCCCTTGCGGAGCGCCGAGACGACACCGGTCGTCACACCGAAGATCAGCCAGATCACCGCCGCGCCGACAGCCAGCGAGAAGGAGACCGGGATGCGCTGCTGGAGCTGGGGCCACACTTCGACGTGACTCTTGAAGGAGTACCCGAAGCAGGGGGCGCTGCAGTGCGTCGCGTCGGGGCCGAACTTGTAGTCGGCGCCCACGAACAGGCCCTTGATGTAGTCCCAGTACTGAACGTAGATGGGCTGGTCGAGTCCCAGGTTGTGCTTGATCGCGGCGACGGACGCGGGGTTGGCGTCCTTGCCGACGTACTGGGTGGCCAGCTGGGTGGCTGTCTGGCCGCCGAGCCGGGGGACCAGGAAGAAGATGGCGAAGGTGACTGCGCTGACCACCAGCAGCAGTACCAATGCGCCGAAGACGCGTCGGATGATGTACGCAGCCACAGCTGTGCGGCTCCGGGTGGCCGGGGCGGGGTGTGTCCGCCCCGGCCACCCGGTGCCTTCACCTGCCTTTCAGGGGTATCCGGCCTGCTGTTACTTCGAGGAGCTCAGCAGCAGGTAGTCGTACATGCCGAGGTACGCCTGCGTCACCGTGACGTTGGTCGCGGACGTGGGCCTGATCAGCAGGTTCTTGCGGTAGATCAGCGGGACGACCGAGGCGTTGTCGGCGACCATCTTGTCGATGTCGCCCCAGGCCTTGGTGCGGGCCGCGTTGTCGGTGTTGCCGATGGCCGCCTTGAGAGCGGCGTTGATCTTCGGGTCGTTCAGCTCCATCAGGTTGTTGCCGCCCGAGGGCTTGATGGCGCTGCCGTCGATGATCTGGTCGAGGAAGCCGTAGCCGGTCGGCCAGTCGGCGCCCCACGCCATCATCATCATGCCGAGCTTGTGCTGGTGGACGTAGCTCGGGACACCGGCGAAGTTGGCGAAGTACTTGCCGGACGGGAACTGCTTGATGTCGACGTTGATGCCGACGGCCTTCAGGGAGTTCTGGATGGCCGTGGCGCCCGCGATCTCGGAGGGACGGTCGGAACGGGCCGTCAGCGTGGTGGAGAAGCCGTTCGGCTTGCCGCACTGCTTCAGCTCGTCCTTGGCCTTGGCCACGTCACCCTTGTGGCCCGCGGACGGGTACTCGTCGAACTTGGTGTAGCCGTTGACGGACGGCGGCAGCAGCGTGGTGGCCACGTCACCCTTCGGCGAGCCGCCCATGGCGTCGATCACCGACTGCTTGTCGACCGCCCACTGCACGGCCTTGCGGCAGTGCACGTTGTCGAACGGCGCGACGTGCAGGTTCAGCGCCATGTAACCGGTGGCGCCGGCGTAGGAGTTGTCCGTCTGCTTGGCGTACTTGCCGTTCAGGACCTTCGGCTGGGTCTGCGGCTGCACACCGGCGCCCGCGATGTCGGCCGTGATCTTGTCAGCCAGCAGGTCGTTGTCGATCGAGACCGGGTTGACCTTGAACTTGACGTTGATCTTGTCCGGCAGGGCCTTGCGGATCGGGTCCGTCTTCGGGTCCCAGTTCGGGTTGCGGACGAGGGCGGCGCTGGCGCCCTCCTCGTACGACGCGAACTTGTAGGGGCCGGAGGACACGATGTGCTGGACGTACTTCGCACCGTCGTCCTTCGCCTGCGGCACGGGGGCCGTCTGGGAGAAGGTCGCCAGGTAGTCGAAGTCGGCGAACGGCTGGTTCAGGTGGAAGACGATCGTACGGTCGTCCGGGGTGGCGATGGACGCCAGGCCGTTCTTGTCCTTGTACGGGCCCTTGTACTTGTCGCCGCCCTCCAGGTACGCCTTGAAGTACGTCGGGCCGTTGGACAGGGCCTCGGGCGCGAAGTTGGAGCGCTCGATCGCGTACTTGACGTCCTTGGACGTGATCGGCGTCCCGTCCTCGAACTTCAGGCCCGAACGCAGGTGGTACGTCCAGGTCTTGGCGTCCTTGCTGGGCGTGCCCAGGGACTCCGCGAGGTCCGGGACGACCGTGAGGCCGTCCTTGCCCGCGGCCGGCTTGAACGTGACGAGCGTCCGCGCGTACAGGCGCGAGAAGTTCTGCACGAAGCCGTAGTAGGTGTTGCCCGGGTCAAGGGAGTCCGGCACGTCAGAGTCTTCCAGGTTGAGCGTGCCTCCCTTCTTGCTCGACGCGTTGACGATGGAGTCCAGCGCCGCGTCCTTCGTTCCGTTGCCGCCACTGCTGCTCTTGCCGCCCCCGCCGCCGCACGCGGCCGCGCTCAGGGAGAGCACCGTGACCGATGCCACGGCGGCGATAACCCTTCTCGTCTTCACGTTGAGGAAGATCCCCTCTATCGATGGATCACTTGCTGCGAGGGTCGAGCGCGTCACGCAGCCCGTCACCCAGCAGGTTGAATGCCAGGACGGTGATGAAGATCGCCAGTCCGGGCACGAACATGTACTGCGGATCTGCGGTGTAGAGATCCACGGCGTTGCTGAGCATGCCGCCCCAGGAGGCCTGCGGCGGAGCGATGCCGACTCCGAGGAAGCTCAGCGCGGCCTCGAAGAGGATGTTCGTCGGGATGATCAGCGTCGAGTAGACGAGGATCGGCGCGACGAGGTTGGGGAGCAGTTCCCGGAACAGGATGTACGGGCCGCGGGCTCCCAGGCTGGTGGCGGCCTCGACGAATTCCCGCCTGCGCAGGGTCATCGTCTGAGCGCGCACGATACGCCCGATGTACGGCCAGCTGAAGAAGCCGATCACGAAGATCAGCACGGAGATCCGCAGCGGCAGACCGTTGAGCCCGAAGAAGCCGTCCTGCACGGAAGCCGAGATGGCGATGGCGAACAGCAGCAGCGGGAACGCCAGGAAGGTGTCCATGAGCTTGCTGATGATGCTGTCGACCCAGCCGCCGTAGTAGCCGGCGACAACGCCGAGTACCGTGCCGATGACCACCGAGAGGAGGGTGGCGCCACCGGCGACCAGGAGGGAGACCCAGGAGCCGTCGATGATGCGGGCGAGCATGTCGCGGCCGTACTGCGGGTCCACGCCCAGCGGGTGGGCCCAGCTCATGCCGCCGAAGCCGCCCTTGGGCGCGAGGAGCGCCGGGTCGATGAGGTCCTGGTTGAACTTGTCCGGATCGAGCCCGAAGATCCACTCGATCGGCTTGGCGAGCACCGCCATCAGCACGAGCAGGATGACGACGACGCCGCCCGCCACGGCCACCTTGTCCCGCTTGAACCGGGTCCAGGCGATCTGGCTGAGTGAACGCCCTTCGATCTGGCTCTTCTTGGCCCCGGCGAGCACAGACTCGGGAGGCGCTCCGGCCTCTGCCCCGGTGGTCTCGATCGGTGCGGTCACAGTTGACCTGACTCCTCTCGCCGGTGGTGACCGGCCTTTGTCCGCCGCTGTGGGCGGCTTGGTTCACTTACCTGCGCCGGCCGCACGTGGGTGACGGCCCAGAGAGCCAGCTGTTCCCGTGATTGGTTCGATCACAGGATCGATGGCCTCGCGTCTTGAGAGGCGAGTCTTCAACGCGCTCTCGATCACGCGCCAGGCCTGATGGAGAAAGTATGCGTAAACGTGATGCCACCTAGGGGATTCCGTTATCCGAACAGGGAAGATCGCCTGTCGGACGTGGACATCAGGGGGCGTACCGGCCCTATTCGGGCGCGCAAACAGGGCAGTTGAGACCGATCGAGGCCGCCGGACCCGCCATCGTGACCGGCGTCACATCGGGCCGGTGCTCAGTAGGGCCTCGGGCTCGTGTACCCGTATCCGGGGTCGGGCGCGGGCGCCGGTGCCGCGTGGGCCTCGCGGTCGTAGAACGGGCGGGCGTTGGCCCGCATCCACATCACGACCGGGTCGTAGTCGTCGGTCATGGCGACCGTCGACACCGGCAGGCCCTCCGGGACGGCGCCGACGGACTGCTGCATCATCGCGCGCACCGAGTCGACCGCGGCCGGGGAGGTGTCGTACACGTCCAGGCCGATGGCGAGGTACGGCGCGCCGAGCGCCGGCTGCACCCAGGCGCGGCGCAGGGAGCGCAGGGCCGGGGTGCGGTGCGCGTTCTGCGCGAGCAGGGCGTAGAACTGCGGGATCGCGATGCCGGGTTCGGTCAGCCGGAGCGGGCCCGCGGGCTGGCGGTCCAGGCCCGTGGCGATGCGGCGCAGGTCCAGCCAGGGGATGCCGACGCCGCCGCCCGGGGCGTGCGGGTTGAGCCAGAGACCGTAGTGGTCGGGGTAGAGGGTGCGGGCCACGTCGAGTCCGTCGACGACCTCGTACGACCGGTTCCAGCCGCTGGCGGAGAGCTCCTGGGCGGAGGTGACACAGGGGGCGTACTGGAAGCCGTCGACCTCCATGTTCCCGTACTGGGCGTCCGGGGAGCCGGCCTGGCCGTGCCACAGGAGCATCCAGATCTGGCCGGAGGAGGGGGTGGCGAGGGCACGGAGCAGGGCTTCGTAGGCGTCGTAGCGGCCGGGGGTGACCTGGCGCAGCGTGTGTTCCACGCCGACGCTGCCGCTGTGGCTCGCGCTCACCTGTCGTGCCCTTCTTTTTGTGCCCCGGTGTTGGGAGACAGCTTATGCGCCCGGTAGCTCGGGGCCTTGGGTCCGTGCGCGGGTACGGGTGCGCGGGTGGTGATCGCGGCCACGCGGCGGAGCCGCATGCCGATACAGCCCCGCGTCCCTGGGCCGGCTCAGTGGCCGTACTGGTAGAAGGGCCGGACGTGCGACCTCAGCCATTCGGCCACCGGGTCGTCCGTCACGTCCAGGAGGACCAGGTTGACCGGCCACTTGACCGGGACTTTGCCGAGGGCCCGGCCCAGGGCCTGGAGTGGCAGGGCGCGCAGGTCGCCCTCCCACTGGGAGAGTTCGACGCCCACGAACATCACCGGCTCGTCCGTCTCTATGGCGGCCAGGCAGCGGCGGGCGGTGCGGACCACGCCGGTCTCGGCGAACTCGGCGGACGCGGCGGAGAGGAAGTCGACCGGGTCGTCCTGCCAGTCCGGCTCGAAGAGGCGGACCCGGGCGCCGGTGTTCGGGCCGTCGAGCGGGGTACGGCCGGTGCGGCACAGCTCGGCCACCGCCGCAGGCGGGAGCGGGATGCCGACCAGGGCGTCGGGGTTCACCGCGATGCCGATCTGCGCGGGCAGGCCACGGGCGAACTCCACGGCCGGGGCGATGGTGTACGGCATGTGGGAGCCGGCCGCCTGGCGCAGCTGCTCCTCGGAGCTGAACACCGGGACGTACGCCTGGCCGCCGATGTCCAGCGTGGGCAGGTCGAGCGGGCCGCTGTCCGGGCCGCCGCCGCTCGGCAGCGGGATCCAGAGCAGGCTCCGGCCCAGCACCTCGATGATCCGGCCGGCCGCGGCGGGTATGCCGAGGGAGGCCGAGAGCACCTCCTCCAGCTCGTTGCCTGGCCAGCCGCCGTGCGGCTGGGGGTGCGCCTGTGCCGGGAAGTCCGCGGGAATGTCCGCCGGGAAGTCCATCTGCCTACCGCCTGCTGGGAACCACTGCTGTGACCATGAAGGCTAGCGGGTGGCTGTGACAGTGCCTCACCTTGTGAAGGCGATCCGCCGCAGGGCGTTTGCCGCCGGCCGGTCCAGCAGCACGGCCGCACCGCAGCCCGAGGGCAGCTCGCCGCGCTCGACCGCGTCCAGCAGCCGGGCGGTGGTGCGGCGGTGGCGGCGGAAGGCGTACCCGGAGACGCCCCGGCCGCGCTCGCGCTGGCCCTCGCGCGCGGTCTCGGGGGTGACGTCGAGCAGGAGCAGATGGAGGGTGCCGCCGCGACGGCGGGCCTCCCGGGCGAGCCAGGCGCGCACCCAGGACTGGGTGCCGCAGTCGTGCACGACGACGCCCTCGCCGGTGCGCAGGGCGCGGCGCAGGCCGGCGTAGTGGGCGAGGCGGACCAGGGGGCGGTAGAGGGTGTAGGGGAGGAAGGCCGGCAGGCGGGCCGCCCAGCGGTCGCGGGAGTCCTGGGAGTCGATGCGGGGGCCGGTGACCGCGCGCCGCATCAGGGTCGACTTGCCGCTGCCGGGCAGGCCGGTGATCACGGCGAGGTCGCGGGGGCCGAAGGCCAGGGCGTGCGGGCCACGGCCGGCCCGGTCCCGCAGGTCCCGGACGACCGGGGCCGGGGCGGGACGCTGCCTCGGCACCGCGATGCCGGTGGTGGCGGTGGCGGTGGCGGTGGCGGTGGCGGTGGCGGTGGCGGTGGCGGTGGCGGTGGCGGTGGCGTACACCGGGGTCCTGTTCACCGTGATCGTCCTCCCCTGTCGGCCGGTAATCTTCATTCCCCGACTGCGTAAAGAGAAGGTAATGGACGATGTCGTCGGTGGGGTCCACGTCCTGCCACAGGTCGGTTACAAAAGCCCGCTCGCCATGCGATGATGTGGCCGCCAACTGCATACCGGCCGCTTGAATCCGCGCGGGAGAGTTCCCAGCAGCTTCGCTGGGGCGCCGAAGGAGCAAGTCCCTCCCTTGAATCTCTCAGGCCCCGTTACCGCGCGGGCGAGGCACATCTGAAAAGCGGGCTGCTGCGTCAGTGGCTCCACCCAAGGTGCAAGCCGTGATCGCCCCGTGGCGGTCGTGGCGAACCTCTCAGGTTCCGATGACAGATGGGGAGGAACGTTCCTCGCCCGTCCTGTTTCCTGGGAGACGACCGACCGATGAGCAGTACCGAACTCCGTCACACCGCGCTCGATGCCCTGCATCGCTCGCTCGGTGCGACGATGACCGACTTCGCCGGCTGGGACATGCCGCTGCGCTACGGCTCCGAGCGCGACGAGCACATCGCCGTGCGGACGAAGGCGGGTCTCTTCGACCTCTCCCACATGGGCGAGATCACCGTCACCGGCGACGGGGCGGCCGCCTTCCTGAACTTCGCGCTGGTCGGCAACATCGCCTCCGTCGGCGTGGGCCGCGCCCGCTACACCATGATCTGCCAGGCCGACGGCGGCATCCTGGACGACCTGATCGTCTACCGGCTCGCCGAGACCGAGTACATGGTCGTCGCCAACGCCTCCAACGCCCAGGTGGTGCTGGACGCGCTGACCGAGCGCGCCGCCGGCTTCGACACCGAGGTCCGCGACGACCGGGACGCCTACGCGCTGATCGCCGTCCAGGGCCCGGAGTCCCCCGGCATCCTGAAGTCCCTCACCGACGCCGACCTCGACGGCCTGAAGTACTACGCCGGCCTGCCCGGCACGGTCGCCGGCGTCCCGGCACTGATCGCCCGCACCGGGTACACCGGCGAGGACGGCTTCGAGCTGTTCGTGAAGCCCGAGCACGCGGTCGAGCTGTGGCAGGCGCTGACCAAGGCCGGCGAGGGCGTCGGCCTGGTCCCGTGCGGCCTGTCCTGCCGGGACACCCTGCGCCTGGAGGCGGGCATGCCGCTGTACGGGCATGAGCTGACCACCTCGCTCACCCCCTTCGACGCCGGGCTGGGCCGGGTGGTGAAGTTCGAGAAGGAGGGCGACTTCGTGGGGCGCGAGGTGCTCACCGAGGCCGCCGCCAGGGCCGAGGCCAACCCGCCGCGCGTCCTCGTCGGGCTGATCGCCGAGGGCCGTCGGGTGCCGCGCGCCGGGTACACCGTCGTCGCCGGCGGCGAGGTGATCGGCGAGGTCACCTCCGGCGCCCCCTCCCCCACCCTGGGCAAGCCGATCGCCATGGCCTACGTCGACGCGGCGCACGCGGCGCCGGGCACCGAGGGCGTCGGCGTGGACATCCGGGGCAGCCACGAGCCGTACGAGGTCGTGGCGCTGCCCTTCTACAAGCGCCAGAAGTAGACACTGGGCGCGGTCACTGTGTGACCCAGCGCACGTTTCCGCTGCTCACCAGCGGTCTCAGCAGTCCCCCCTTCATCAGCACTCCCGCGCGTACAGGAGAATTCAGGCCATGAGCAACCCCCAGCAGCTGCGCTACAGCAAGGAGCACGAGTGGCTGTCGCCCGCCGAGGACGGCGTGTCGACGGTCGGCATCACCGAGTTCGCGGCCAACGCGCTCGGCGATGTGGTCTACGCCCAGCTCCCCGAGGTCGGCTCCACCGTGACCGCGGGCGAGACCTGCGGCGAGCTGGAGTCGACCAAGTCGGTCTCCGACCTGTACTCGCCGGTCACCGGTGAGGTCACCGAGGTCAACGACGACGTCGTCAACGACCCGTCGCTGGTGAACTCGGCCCCCTTCGAGGGCGGCTGGCTGTTCAAGGTGCGCGTCGCGGAGGAGCCGGCCGACCTGCTCTCCGCCGACGAGTACACCGCCGAGACCGCCGGCTGAGGAGTCGTAGCCGTATGACCGTCCTGAACACGTCCCTGCACGAGCTGGACCCGGAGATCGCCGCCGCGGTCGACGCCGAGCTCGGCCGCCAGCAGTCCACGCTGGAGATGATCGCCTCCGAGAACTTCGCGCCGCTCGCGGTGATGGAGGCGCAGGGCTCCGTCCTCACCAACAAGTACGCCGAGGGCTACCCCGGCCGCCGCTACTACGGCGGCTGCGAGCACGTCGACGTCGCCGAGCAGATCGCCATCGACCGGATCAAGGAGCTGTTCGGCGCCGAGTACGCCAACGTCCAGCCCCACTCCGGCGCCTCCGCCAACCAGGCGGCCCTGTTCGCCCTCGCCCAGCCCGGGGACACCATCCTCGGCCTGGACCTCGCGCACGGCGGCCACCTGACCCACGGCATGCGCCTGAACTTCTCCGGCAAGCAGTTCAACGTGGTCGCCTACCACGTGGACGCCGCAACCGGCCTGGTCGACATGGCCGAGGTCGAGCGGCTCGCCAAGGAGCACCGCCCGAAGGTGATCATCGCGGGCTGGTCGGCGTACCCGCGCGAGCTGGACTTCGCGGAGTTCCGCCGGATCGCGGACGAGGTCGATGCCTACCTGTGGGTCGACATGGCGCACTTCGCGGGCCTGGTCGCGGCCGGTCTGCACGCCAACCCGGTGCCCTACGCCGACGTGGTGACCTCCACCACGCACAAGACGCTCGGCGGTCCGCGCGGCGGCATCATCCTCGCCCGCGGCAAGGACTTCGCGAAGAAGCTGAACTCCTCCGTCTTCCCGGGCTTCCAGGGCGGTCCCCTGGAGCACGTGATCGCGGCGAAGGCCGTCTCCTTCAAGGTCGCCGCCTCGGAGGAGTTCAAGGAGCGCCAGCGTCGTACCGTGGAGGGTGCCCGCATCCTCGCCGAGCGCCTGACGGCGGCGGACGCGCGCGAGGCCGGGGTGAACGTGCTGTCCGGCGGCACGGACGTGCACCTGATCCTGGTCGACCTGCGCGAGTCCGAGCTGGACGGCCAGCAGGCCGAGGACCGCCTCCACGAGGTCGGCATCACGGTCAACCGCAACGCGGTCCCGAACGACCCGCGTCCCCCGATGGTGACGTCGGGCCTGCGGATCGGTACGCCCGCCCTCGCCACCCGCGGCTTCACGGCCGAGGACTTCGCCGAGGTCGCGGACGTGATCGCCGAGGCGCTGAAGCCGTCCTACGACGCGGAGGCCCTCAAGGCGCGCGTGAAGGCGCTCGCCGACAAGCACCCGCTGTACCCGGGCCTGAACAAGTAGGCCCGGACAAGTAAGTCCCCGGTGGGGCGCCCGACGGAGATCCCGGAGGGTGCCCCGCCACCCCCTGTCTTGAGGAGTGACCGTGGCCATCTCGGTCTTCGACCTGTTCTCGATCGGCATCGGCCCGTCCAGCTCCCACACGGTCGGCCCGATGCGTGCGGCGCGGATGTTCGCCCGCCGCCTGCGCAACGAAGGGCTGCTGGAAAAGGCCGCCACCGTCCGGACGGAGCTGTACGGCTCCCTGGGCGCGACCGGGCACGGCCACGGCACCCCGAAGGCCGTCCTGCTCGGCCTGACCGGCGACTCGCCGCGCACGGTGGACGTGGAGACGGCGGACGCGCGCGTGGAGGCGATCAAGGCCGCGGGCCGGATCAGCCTCCTCGGCGAGCACGAGATCCCCTTCTCCTTCGACAAGGATCTCGTGCTGCACCGCCGCAAGGCCCTGCCGTACCACGCCAACGGCATGACGCTGTGGGCCTACGACGCCTCCGGCGCGGAGCTGCTGTCGAAGACGTACTACTCGGTCGGCGGCGGCTTCGTCGTGGACGAGGAGGCGGTCGGCGCGGACCGGATCAAGCTGGACGACACGGTCCTGAAGTACCCCTTCCGCACCGGCGACGAGCTGCTCCGCCTGACGAAGGAGACCGGCCTGTCGATCTCCTCCCTGATGCTGGAGAACGAGCGGTCCTGGCGCACGGAGGAGGAGATCCGCGCGGGCCTGCTGGAGATCTGGCGGGTGATGCGCGAGTGCGTCCGGCGCGGCATGTCCCGCGAGGGCATCCTGCCCGGCGGCCTGAAGGTGCGCCGCCGCGCGGCCGTCTCCGCCCGCCAGCTGCGCGCCGAGGGCGATCCGCTGGCCCACGCCATGGAGTGGATCACGCTCTACGCCATGGCCGTGAACGAGGAGAACGCGGCGGGCGGCCGGGTCGTCACCGCGCCCACGAACGGCGCGGCCGGCATCATCCCGGCGGTCCTGCACTACTACATCAACTTCGTCCCCGGCGCCGACGAGGACGGAGTGGTCCGCTTCCTGCTGGCCGCGGGCGCGATCGGCATGCTCTTCAAGGAGAACGCCTCGATCTCCGGCGCCGAGGTCGGCTGCCAGGGCGAGGTCGGCTCCGCCTGCTCGATGGCCGCGGGCGCACTGGCCGAGGTCCTCGGCGGCTCCCCGGAGCAGGTGGAGAACGCCGCCGAGATCGGCATGGAGCACAACCTCGGCCTGACCTGCGACCCGGTCGGCGGCCTGGTCCAGATCCCGTGCATCGAGCGCAACGGCATGGCCGCGGTGAAGGCGGTCACGGCGGCGAAGATGGCCATGCGCGGCGACGGCTCCCACAAGGTGTCCCTGGACAAGGTCATCAAGACCATGAAGGACACCGGCGCGGACATGTCCGTGAAGTACAAGGAGACGGCGCGGGGCGGCTTGGCGGTCAACATCATCGAGTGCTGAGGGAAAAGGCCCCTGGACTTCCCGATCAGCGCGGGCGGGACGCGGGCAGGGAAAGATCCGGCCTCCGGATGCTCAGCGGGTCCGGGTCCCGCTGGATCAGTTCTTCCTCGAAGCCAGAGGCATCCGCAGCGGAACGACATCACCGCGGAGAACGGCCTTGCCGCTCTCCAGCGCTCTGCCCGCCACGAATTCCAGTGGTCCGCCCCGGAGGGCGTCACGTCCGGGCCAGCAGCAGGTCCTCCCCGGTCGACGGGCGCAGGCCGTCGGTGCGGGCGGTGAAGTAGCGCTGGGCGTGTGAGGCGCCCGGGACGTGGTGGGCCTCCCTGAAGCCGGCCTCGCGGGCCAGGGTCAGCATCTCGTCCGGGGTGTAGAAGCTGAGGAACGGCGTGCCGGATGCCCGGGCGCCCGCCGCGCTCGCCTTGAGGCCGGCCCGGTCGCGCTCGTCCACCAGGTCCTCCGGCAGCAGGAAGGTCATGGCAAGGGTCGAGCCGGGGGCGAACCCCGCGATCCGGCGCAGGGTGGCCGCCGTGGCCTCCTTGGTGAGGTACATCGTGACGCCGGAGGAGGCGACGACCGCCGGGCGGCCGGGGTCGAATCCCGCCGCGGTGAGCTGCTCCGGCCAACTCCCGGCGCTCGTCTCGAAGTCGACCGGCACCAGGTGCAGCCGGTCGGGGATGCCATAGCCGAGTTCGGCGAGGCGCCGGCGCTTGAAGTTCTGCGTGCCGGGCTGGTCGACCTCGAAGACGTGCACCCGGGACGCGGTCTCCGGACTGCGCTGGGCGAAGGTGTCGAGGCCGGCGCCGAGGAGGACGTACTGGTCGACGCCCCGGTCCGCCTGCTCGGCGACCAGGTCCTCGATGAAGCGGGCGCGGGCCACCATGGCGGCCCGGAATCCGCGGGTGGCCTCCGGGTCCATGTCCGGGCGGTCGCGCCAGCCGTCGCCGGGGTCCGCGAGCCGCAGCCCGATCTCGTCCTCCAGGACGTGGGGCGGCGGATCGACCTGGACGTGCATCGCCCGCCACAGGGCGCACCGCACCGCGGTGTTGTCCGGCGTTCCGGTTCGCTCGTCGGTCATGGTGCTGCTCCCCGTTCCCGTCACTTCGCGGCGGGGGCCTGGAGGCTCCACAGCCGCCCGTCCGGGTCGCGGACCGTCATCATCCGGGTCCCGAAGTGGGTGTCCTCGAAGGGCGTGACCACCTCGACGGCGGGGTCGGCGCGGAACGCGTCCGCGTCCGGCACCTTCAGCACGATCTGCGTCCGCGGCTCGCGGTCCTCGGGGACCTCGGCGATGAACACGTACGGCCCGTCGCCGCACCGGAACTGGCCGGAGTTGTGGTCGGTCGCGAACTCCAGGTCGTAACCGAGCGCCTGGAAGAACTTCGCCGCCCTGCCCCAGTTGTGCGTCTCCAGGAACACGGCCTCGATGCCCTCGGTCGCCATGTCAGCTCTCCTTCTCGGTCGACTGCTGTTCCTGCCCATGGGCGTCGTCGAGGTAGGCGCGCAGTGCTTCTGCGACCAGTGCCGACAAGGACATGCCCGACTCGATGGCGCGGTACTTGACCTGCTTGATCAGTCCGATCGGCAGGTACACGTTGAACTGCTTGACTTCCTCATCACCCACACCCGGAGGCTAGCATGCTAGCAATCTAGCCGCCAGCGGTGACGAACAACGCGCCGGCCGGAGAGTGGCTGATGTTCCTCCGGGGGCTACCGCGCAGCAACTGCTTGCTCCTACGCTGCCGCCAACTCAGTGACGACAAAGGGGAGTTGAGCAATGGGTGCGGTGAGACGGCTGGCGGCGCTCGTGGGTGCCGGTGCCCTGCTGATGGTGGGGCCGGGCAACGCCCACGCGGCGGAGCCGAAGTTCTCCGAGACGACGGCGATCGGCACGCACAACGCGTACGACAAGGCCAAGTACACCTACTTCGCACAGGCGCTGGACTCCGGCGCCTCGCTGCTGGAGCTGGACGTGTACGTGGACAGCCTCAGCCACCGCTGGCGGGTCAGCCACAGCAATCCGCTGGGCGACGACAACAACTGCGAGGCGGCGAAGACCCCGAGCGAGCTGTACAGCAAGAACCGCAACCAGGACTTCGGCAGCTGCCTGGACAACATCGCGGCCTGGAACCAGCTCCACCCCGGCCACCCGCCGATCGTCTTCAAGATCGAGATGAAGGTCGGCTTCAACAACAACGCCGGGCTCGGTCCGGACGAGTTCGACACGCTGATCAACCAGAAGCTCGGCAGCAGCGTGTACAAGCCGGCCGACCTGCTGGGCGGCACCTACGGCACGCTGGACGCGGCCGCCAAGGCCAACGCCTGGCCCAGCCGCGACTCGCTCAAGGGCAAGTTCATCTTCGAGGTGATCCCCGGCACCGTGGAGATGAACAACCCCTTCGACCACTACTGGACGGACCAGGAGTACGGCGACCACCTGCGCGACCTGCACGCGGCCGGGAACATCTCGCAGGCCGAGGCCTTCCCCGCGGTGCTGGGCGCGGCGAACGGCGACCCGCGCGCGACCCGCTGGACCTCCGACACCTCGATCCGCCCCTGGTTCGTGTTCTTCGACGGTGACGCGGCGACGTACGTCAACAACGGCTACGACACGTCGTTCTACTCCACGAACCACTACATCTCGATCATGACCGACGCCTACAACGTCTCCCCCGCCATCTCCTCCACCGACCCGACGGACGCCGAAGTCGCCGCCCGGCTGGACCTGCTGGCCAAGGACCACGCGAGCATCATCACCTCCGACTGGTCGGCGAAGTCGGCTTCGGTCCTCAGTTCGGTGGTCACCCGGAGCTGACGTTCCACCGTCCGGGACGGATCGGGCGCGCCATCGTGGGGCATCAGTCAACCAGCAACTCCTTTCCCCCCACCGGCACCTCGAGGAGTCCCCACATGCTCCGCGGCATCGACGTCAGCGCGTACCAGTCGTCCTCGTACGACACGAGCGGCCTCTCCTTCGCCTTCATCAAGGCGACGGAGGGCCGTACGTACGTCAACCCCCACGCCACGGCCCAGGCGAAGACCGCCCGCGACGCCGGCCTGGTCGTGGGCTTCTACCACTTCCTGTGGCCGGGCGACGTCACCGCCCAGGCCGAGCACTTCGTGACCGCCGCCCCGTCCAGGGCGGGCGACATCCTCGCCGTCGACTGGGAGACCACCGGCGACGGCACCCACGCGAGCAACGCGGAGAAGGACGCCTTCATCAAGAAGGTGAAGCAGCTGAGGCCACACCACCGGGTCGTGCTCTACGCGAACAGGGACTTCTGGTTGCGCGTCGACACGACCTCCTACGCGGGCGACGGCCTCTGGATCGCCGACTACGTCACTGCGGGCCACCCCCGCATCAAGGCGAAGTGGCTCTTCCACCAGTACACCAGCGAGCCCCACGACAAGGACGTGGCCGCCTTCCCCAGCAAGGCCGCGCTGAAGGAGTGGGCCACGCCCTAGGACCGCGCAGATCGTGCGTGGGTCTCAGCCCCGGAATTCCGCCGGGCGTTCCGGGGAGGCCGCCGTGAGGGCCTTCTTCACTCCTTCCACGTCGGCGCGGAGGCCGTAGACGGGGGTGCCGGGCTGCTGGCGCCAGGAGTCGTCGATGCCGCCCGCGTCGACCGTGTCGAAGCCCAGCTCGTCGATCAGGGCGCGGACCTTCGCCTTGGCCGCCGCGTCGTCGCCGGCCACCGGCAGGGCGATGCGCTCGGGGTCACCGGCGGGGCGGGGGCGGTCCAGGATGTCCTGGGCGTAGGTGCCGTTGAAGGCCTTGATCACCGGGTGGCCGAGGTGGTGCTCGGTCCAGCGGCTCTCGGTGCGGCCCTCGTCCTCGATGCCGGCGATCCGGCCGTCGCGCTCGCGCGGGTAGTAGTTTCCGGTGTCGATCACGGCCACGCCCTCGGCGGCGCCGTCCAGCAGGCCGGAGGGTAGGTTCGGGACCGCCTTGAGGGGGACGGTGACGACCACCACCTCGGCACCCTTGGCCGCGTCCTCGGCCCGGACCGCGGTCGCGCCGGTCTCCTCGGCCAGTTCCTTGAGTGTCTCGGGGCCGCGGGAGTTGGCCACGGACACATCGTGGCCGAGGGCGGTGAGCCGCCGGGTGAGGTTGCCGCCGATGTTCCCCGCGCCGATGATGCCGATCTTCATGACAGGCCTTCCGGGATGATTGTATGCGTGTGCATGCGTCTGTCGGTGGCGACAACCCCTTGGGCGCGGGTGCTATTCCGCCGTTGCGCCGATCAGGTGAACGCGCTCACCGCCGCCCCCGCAGCAGCTCCAGCGTCTCCTCCAGCTCCCCCAGCAGCACCGCCGCCGCCTCCCCGGCGTTCCCCTCGGCGATGGCCCGGACGAGGGCCGCGTGGCTGTCGTCGCCGGTGTCGGGGGCGTCCTCGCGGGGGCGGGTGAGGTCCAGCACGGCGGCGGCGCCGGCGTACGGCCTGGACACACGCTGACCCGGGCGGACGGCCACGCAGGCGACCACGAGGGCACCGGCGGCAGCCCGCTGACGGCCTTCGCGGACGCGCTCGCGGGCGCGGGGTGCGCGGTGGAGGTGCTGGACGTGGTCGAGCAGGCGGACGTGGACGGTGACACGGTCGCCTACGCCCGGTGCCGGGTCGGCGACGAGGTCCTGCGGGGTGCCGGGCGGGACGGCTCGGCGCTCGCGGCCTCGGTGCGGCGGTGCTGTCCGCGGTGAACCGGGGCCGGGGCTGACCTCCGCCGCCGGGTGCCCGGTACTGCCGTGAGCCTCCCCGGGGCCCGGTCATGGCGAAGGGGCCCTCACCACGGTGAGGGCCCCTGTCGGCACGTCACTTGTTGAGGTACGCCCAGAACTCGTCGAACGACAGCACCTTGTCGCCGTTGAGGTCCCGCTGTTTGATGATGGCCTCGGCGACCGTCTCCGTGACGTTCCAGTCACCCTCCTGGGCCAGGGCGGACTTGAACTCGGCGGCGGTGATGAATCCGTCACCGTCCGCGTCGATCCGCTGGAACTGCTTGCGTGCTTCCTCGATGTCCGCCACCGATCCGCCCCTTTTGGTCGTGTTTCTCATGCCGTGCTGGCGTACTGACGCTGGTCAGATTAACGGCCCGGCCAGGCCTTCAGTGCCGCGACCACCCAGCCGAACTCCTCCTGGAACCTCGGGGGCTCCTGCTCGCCCTTGATCACGGCGGCCAACTCCCGGTAGCGGGCCACCTCGTTGCCGAGGTCGATACGACGGAGCACGGCCGCGCGGTCGGTGTCCGCGCCGAGCAGTTCGGTCAGGACCGCGTCCGCCTCGGGTGACCGCGGGGTCACTCCGCGTTCCCGCGCGGCGCCGACCAGTTCGACCAGCCGCTTGAAGAACATCGCCGAGGCGCCGGCCGGGGTGTCCGGGGTGCGGTCGGCGGCGTTGAACTCGATCATCCGGCGCATCGCGGCCCGGAAGTCCGAGTTCTGCAGCAGTTCCGCCAGCTCCACCCAGGCGTCGACCTGCGCCGGGGTGGGGTCGTCCGGCAGCGCCACGCCGAGGGTCCGGGTGCGCTCCCGGATCCAGGGGTCGGCGGTGTCGAGCCCGTGGAAGATCTCCTCCACGAAGTCGTCCACGATCCGCTGCCGCTCCGCGGCCGACAGCCGCGCCAGTTTGTTCATGAGAGTCGTCTCCTGTGCCGTCGAACCTCGTCGGGCGACCGTCGACAGCACCGCGCGGGTCACCTTCAGCGACCGGATCTGCGCGTCCAGGGCGGCGACGTGGGTGGCCGCGGCCTCGGCGACCGTGCGCTCCCCGGCCAGCACCTTGCGTACGTCGTCCAGGCCGAGCCCCAGCTCGCGCAGGGTGCGGATCAGCTCCAGGCGGGCTGCGGCGGCGCTGTCGTAGAGCCGGTAGCCGCCGGTGGACCGGGTCACCGGGGTGAGGACGCCCTCGTCGGACCAGTAGCGGATGGTGCGTACGGTCAGCCCGGTGGCCCGGGCCAGCTCGCCGATGGTGAGAAGTCCGGTGCCGTGTTCGGTCATGTCGGCGAGTCTGGGCCTTCCAGTGGGTGGAGACTCAAGGAGCGGACCCGCGGACCCGCTCCCCGGCCGTCAGTGCCAGGGCTGGTAGTACGGATTGCTCTCGCAGTCGCTCATGATCTCCACCTTGGTCCTCTTGTCGACCGGGCAGACGCCGATGACGTACTGCCGGGCGACGCCGCCGGGGAAGGCGACCTCGACCTGCTCGGCCCACTTGTGGGTGTCGCCGATGGTCTTGTTGACGTCGATGCCGCCCGGGGCGTCGATGTAGTAGTTGTAGCCCGACTTGTACCAGGTCTTGTACAGGTCGTGGTCGTACGTCGTCGACACGTACGGCGACGGCTGGTTGACCAGGACGTACTGCTCGATGTCGTACTGGCCGTTCACCACGTCCTTGGGGTGGAAGCCCTGCACGAAGACGGTCGCCGGGCCGCGGCTGTCGCTGCGGTAGAGCGTGCCGCAGGTGGTGCGCCAGGCCGGTGCCGGGGTGATCCGGCCGAGGTCCACGTTCCGGTCGGCGGCGGCCTTGAGCCTGTCCTCGAACTGGGGACAGGCGGGCGCGGCCTTCGCGGCCCGGGCCGGGACAGGGGTCGCGGGGGCGGTGGCCGCCGTGGTGGCGAGGACGGCGCCGAGGGACAGGACGGCGGCGGCGGTGCGGCGCCGCAAACGGGTGATGATCATGCGCAGCACGATGTCGGTTGAACGGGTGTCGCGCGCGGATCATCACCCGATCGTCGGCGTGTCCAACTGCCGTGCGGTCAGCGGAAAATGCCGGTGTGCCCGAGCGAGTAGCGGCCCGGCTGCGGGTAGACGGCGAGGCCGTGCGGGCCGCTGCCGACCTTGATGCGGGCCAGTTCCTTGCCGGTCTGCGTGTCGATGGCGTACACCTCGGCGTTGTAGCGGCCGGACAGCCACAGCACCTTGCCGTCGGCGGAGACACCGCCCATGTCGGGGCTGCCGCCGCCGGGCAGATGCCACTTCTTGGTGAGCCGCTTCTTGGTGAAGTCGAAGAGGGAGATGGTGCCCTCGCCGCGGTTGGAGATGTACATCTCGCGGGAGTCGCGGCTGACGTAGAGGCCGTGGGCACCCTTGCCGGTGTAGAGGAAGCGGGGCTTGGTGAACTTGTCGCCGTCGAGGATCCACAGGCCGTTCGCCACCATGTCGGCGATGTAGAACAGCTTGCCGTCCGGGGAGATCTTGACGTCCTGCGGCATCGCGCCCTCGTACGGCAGCCGCTCCTGGCGGACGACCTTCATCTTCGCGGTGTCGACCTTGAGGATCTCGCCGCTGAACTCGCAGGAGACGATGAAGTAGCGGCCGTCCGGGGAGAAGTCGGCGTGGTTGACGCCGTAGCAGCTGACCGGCACGGCCTTGACGACCTTCATGGTGTGCGCGTCGCGGAAGACCAGCTGGCGGTCTCTGGAGGCCATGACGACGGCGTACTTTCCGTCGGGCGTGAAGTACAGGTTGTACGGGTCGTGCACGGCGACCGGCTTGCCGGCCTTGCCGGTCTTCGGGTCGATGGGGGTGAGGCTGTTGCCGAGGTCGTTGTTGACCCAGAGGGTCTTCAGGTCCCAGGACGGCACGACGTGCTGCGGCTGGTGGCCGACCGGGATCGTGTCGATGACCTTGTAGGTCTCCGGGTCGATGACGGTGACGGTGTCGGAGTTGGTGTTGGGGACGTACACCCGGGACGGGAAGTCCCTGACGACCGGGGAGAGTTGGTTCGGACGGTCCGCGGAGTAGAGGTCCTTCGGGTCCTGCACCGGGGGCATCCCTGGCAGCATGTTCATCTGCCGCCTGCCGTTGCCGGGCTGGGCCGGGGCCTTGCTGAGCAAGGCGTCGCCCGTGTGGTGCTGTGACTCCGAACTGCACGCGGACAGCAGCGTCAGGGCGGTGAGGGCGGCACCGGCGGCCAGCAGCCGGGCGGCTTTGGTGGTTCGCATCAGCTCAGCAGCTCCGTGGTGGTGACCGCGTGCAGCGCGCGGCGGTCGAGTTCGTGGAGGAGGGCGGGCAGGGCGGCGACCGTGTCCGGGTACCCGAAGTGCAGGCTCACCACCGACCCGCTGCGCACTTCGGCGAGAACCTTGCGGGTGACGGCGGCGGCGCCAGGCCGGGTGTAGTCGAGCGAGTCGACGTCGTACGACAGCACATGCGGATACCCGGCGGCGCGGGCGAGCCGGGCGACGAGTGGGGAGGCGGTCGGCGAGCGGGAGGGGCGGAACCAGGTGCCGATGGAACCGGTGAGCCGCTTCAGCCGGTCCGCGCAGTCGGTGATCTCCTTGCGGGCGTCCGCCTCGGCCATGTCGTTGATGGAGATGTGCCGTTGGGTGTGGTTGCCGAGGTCGTGGCCGCCTTCGAGGATCCGGCGGGCGATGTCGGGGTGTTCGTCCAGCCAGGTGCCGACGGCGAGCACGGTGAGCCGGGCGCCGTGCTGCTCGGCCGTGTCGAGCAGGGAGTGGGCGAGGCCGGGGTCGCCCTGGCCGTGGAAGGTGAGCGCGACCTGGGGGCGGGTGCGTGGGCCGTGGGTGATCTGGGCGGGCTGACGGGGGTAGGCGCGGGGGGCGGGGGCCGGGTGCGCACGGGCCGCGCGGTGGCCGGAGGGGGTGCCGGAGGGGGAGGCTGAGTCCGGGGCGTGGGGCGGGGCGGCCTGGCCTGCGCCGCAACCGGCGGCGAGCGCGCCGCCGGCGACGAGCCCGGCGCCCGCGCGCAGCACCCCGCGTCGGTTGGTGGTGGTCACCCGCACCATTTAAGGGGCGCCAGGTAAGAAAACCGTAGATTGCCCCGAAAGGGGGACTATTTCGGGTCGCGGTAGGGCGAATGACATCCCCTCGCTACCTGTCGGCCACCCGCATCTCGAACCAGGTCGTCTTGCCCCTCGGCAGCAGGTCCACGCCCCACCGGTCGGAGAGCTTGTCCACGAGGAAGAGGCCCCGGCCGCTGACGTCCATCTCCTGGACGGGCATCAGACAGGGCAGGCCGCGCGAGGGGTCGCGGACCTCCACCCGGATCCAGCCGGGGCGGCGGCGCATCCGCAGGCCGAAGACCCGGGCGCCGGTGTGCCGTACGGCGTTGCCGACGAGTTCGGACACGAGTAAGACGGCGTCCTCGGTCAGCTTGGGGGTGAGTCGCCAGGTGCGCAGCACCACGACCTGGGCGAGCCGGCGGGCGGTCGCCGCGGACTCCGGGCGGGACGGCAGCGGCACCTCCGCCTCCGTCGGGTTGCCGAACAGTTCGAGCGCCTCGAGCGCCTGTTCGTCCTCGACCGCGGGCGACCAGCGTGCCGCGGCCGCACGGCTGTGTCCCCGCGGCTGTTCGATGCCCTCCAGCCCCGCCATGCCCCCATGATGGCGGCCCGGAGCAGTCTTGGGGGCCGTTCCGGCGGAATACGCCCCTTGCACGCCCCCGTTCTCCGCCGACCAACTGTCATATGCCAACGACATGTCACTCGCTGGTACAGCCCGGTTGACCTGCGAAGACGGCTCACTTGGGGGCAATCGTCCGGCTCCCCCGACGAGGCAGGCTTAAGGTTGCCTTAAGGCTCCCATAAACCGCCCCATCGAGGGACCCGGATGAGACGCCGAGTCAATTGCAAGGGTCCCCAGAGGAGTTACCGGTAAGTTCACACCGCTGACGCTCAGCGGAACTTGGCCTTGCCGGGGCCCTCCTCCACGAAGCTGCGCATGCCGGTCTCGCGGTCCTCGGTGGCGAACAGGCCCGCGAACCAGTTCCGTTCGACGGCGAGGCCGGTGTCGATGTCGGTCTCGAGGCCGGTGTCGACGGACTCCTTCGCCGCGCGCAGGGCGATCGCCGGGCCCTGGGCGAGCTTCGCGGCCCAGGCGTGCGCCTGCTCGTACACCTCGGCGGCCGGGACGACCCGGTCCACCAGGCCGATCGCGAGGGCCTCGTCGGCCTTGACCTGACGGCCCGTGAAGATGAGGTCCTTGGCCTTGGACGGTCCGACCAACCGGGGCAGCCGCTGGGTGCCGCCGGCGCCCGGGATCAGGCCGAGCAGGATCTCGGGCTGGCCGAGCTTGGCGTTCTCGGCGGCGATGCGGTAGTCGGCACACAGGGCGAGTTCGCAGCCGCCGCCGAGGGCGTAGCCGGTGATGGCGGCGACGACGGGCTTGGGGATGCGGGCCACGGCGGTGAAGGAGTCCTGCAGGGCGCGGGCGCGCAGGACCATCGCGGTGTGGTCCATGTTCTGCATCTCCTTGATGTCCGCGCCCGCCGCGAACACCCGCTCGCCGCCGTAGATCACCACGGCGCGCACGTCGTCGCGGCGCGTGGCCTCCTCGGCGAGCTCCTTGAGCCGGTCCTGGGTGGCGACGTCCAGCGCGTTCATCGGCGGCCGGTCGAGACGCAGGGTCCCGACGCCTTCGGCGACTTCGAGATTCACGGTCATGGAGGCAGGTTAACGGGCACTAACGGCAACCGGTCCGGTGCGGTCGATCACATTCGGCCGGGGGTCTGGGGGTTGTCCCCCAGGCAGGCACAGCACGGGCACTAACGGCGACGGACCCGGTGCCGTACCTCACAGCACCGGGTCCGTACGTCGATGACGGTCTACTTCGTCCAGTCCGCCCAGGACATGTTCCAGCCGTTGAGCCCGTTCGACGGGTCCACCGTCCGGTCGTGGGCGTTCTTCACGATGACCACGTCGCCGATGATCGAGTGGTCGAACATCCAGGCCGCCGGGGTGGAGCCGTCGTAGCCGCCGCGCACGTCGCGCAGGCCGACGCAGCCGTGGCTGGCGTTGTAGTTGCCGAAGGCGTCACCGCCCCAGTAGTTGCCGTGCAGGAAGGTGCCGGAGGTGGTCAGGCGCATGGCGTGCGGGACGTCCTTGATGTCGTACTCGCCGCCGTAGCCGACCGTCTCGCCGTTCATGCGGGTGACCGTCAGCTTCTCGCTGATGACCATCTGGCCGTTCCAGGTGTCGTAGCCGGGCTTGCCGGTGGTGACCGGGATGGTCCTGATGACCTTGCCGTCCTGGGTGACCTTCATCGTGTGCTTCTTGGCGTCCACGACGGAGACCTGGTTGCGGCCGATGGTGAACTTGATCGTCTTGTGCTGCTCGCCGTAGACGCCGGCGCGGCCCTCGACCCCGTCGAGGTCGAAGTCGACGGTGACCTTGGTGCCTTCCTTCCAGTACTGCTGGGGGCGGAAGTCCAGGCGGTCGTTGCCGAACCAGTGGCCCTCGACGTCGACGGCCGGCTCGGTCCTGATCCTGATGGCCTTCTCGACGGCCCGCGGGTTCGTGATGCCCCGGGTGAAGTTGACGGAGAACGGCATGCCGACGCCGACGGTGGAGCCGTCCTCGGGGGTGAAGTAGCCGAGGAAGGTGTTCCTCGGGGTCAGGGTGGTGAAGGTGGCGTCCTCGGCGGCCTCGCGGCCCTCGGAGTCCTTGGCGACCGCGTGCACGGTGTACTTGGTGGAGGCGGCCAGATGGGTCGACGGCGTCCAGGACGCGCCCCCGCCGGTGACGCTGCCGGCGACCGTGGCGCCCTTGGCGTCCTTGACGGTGACCTCGGTCAGCTTGCCCTTGGCGACACTCACCTTCAGCGCGCCGCTGGTGTCGACGCCGGTGGCACCGGACTTCGGCGATATGGTGACGGCGGCGGTGGACTGCTGCTTGCCCTGCTGGGTGCTGGAGTCCTTGGCCTTGCCGTCCGAACCCTTCCCGCCTCCCCCGCCGCACGCCGCGAGCGCGAGCACCAGGGCGCCGGACATGAGCGCCAGCCCCCTACGGCCTCGCCCCGTCTTGTCGGTCGTTCGCCTCCGGGGCGCTCCAGCCGGTGTCGGGAGGCCGACCGTGCTCACCCCTTCGGGCCTCCGCGCGGTCGGCCTTCCGACACCGGCGCGCCCCTGCGGCTCACTCCCCGGCCCCGCCACCGACGCCCCCGATATAGGCCGCGTATTCAAGTTGGTCTCCCCTCGCCGGGCCTGGCCCAGGCCCGCTCCCCACCACATTGGTGCGCGCATATTAACCGCGTGGTTTTGAGCGGGGTGTCAGGCGAATGTCACCGTTCCGTCGCAACTTCCGCCCGCACCGCCGCCCGAACCGGGCCCCTCGCCTGGTTACTTCACCGCGCTGCCCGCTTTCCACTCATTCCAGCTCATGTTCCACCCGCCGAGGCCGTTGTCGGGTGCGACGGTCTTCTCCGTGCTGCCCACCACTTCGATGACGTCACCGACGAGACTGCGGTCGAAGAACCAGCCGGCGGGGGTGGCCGAACTGCCGCCCTTGACGTCCCTGAGGCCCACGCAGCCGTGGCTGACGTTGATCCGCCCGGGGGCGCCCGGCGACCAGTAGTTGCCGTGCACGAAGGTGCCGGAGTCGGTGAGCCTCATGGCGTGCGGGACGTCGGGGATGTCGTACTCACCGCCGAAGCCGACCGTGCGGCTGTTCATACGGGTGACGTCCTGCATGTCCATCACCACCATCTTGCCGTTGTACGTGGGGTTCTGCGGGGCGCCCGCGGTGATCGGCACGGTGGCGAGCAGCCGGCCGTCCCGGCGCACCTGCATGATGTGCCTGGCCGCGTCGACCAGCGAGACCTGGCTGCGGCCGACGGTGAAGACGAAGGTCTTGTCCTGCAACCCGTAGACGCCGGGCGCTCCTTGGACGTCCCGCAGGTTCAGGTCGACGGTGACCTCGGTGCCGGGCTTCCAGTACTGCTCGGGGCGGAAGTCGAGACGGCTGTTGCCAAACCAGTGCGGGCGGATCTCGACGGGGGGCCGCGCGCTGACCCGGACGGCGCGTTCGACGGCGGCCCGCTCGGTGACCTCCCTGCTGAAGTCGATCGAGACGATCATGCCGGTACCGACGACGGCACGGTTCTCGGGGGTGACATAGCCGATGAACCGCTGGTCGGGGACGAACGTGGCGAAGGTGGTGTGCCGGGCCGAGCGGCGGCCGTTCGCGTCCTTGGCCACGACGTCGACGGTGTACTTGGCGGCGAGCGCCAGCCGGTCCCCGTCCGGCTGCCAGGTCCGGCCGTCGGCGCCGATGTGCCCGGGCACCGGGGAGTCCTGCGCGTCCAGCGACCTGACGACGGTCACCTTCTGCAGCCGCCCGTCGGGTACCTCGACGCGCAGCGGCTGGTCGGGACGGATGCCCTTGCTGTCGTCGTCGGGGGTGACGTGGATGACGTCCTCGGGTGCCGGGTGTTTGCCGGGCGCTCCGCCCAGCCCGAGCGCTCCGGAGCTCCCGAAGGAGCATCCTGCCAGCAATGCCGCCGATGTCAGTACGGCGGCCAGCGCGACCCCCGTGCGCCGCGCGCGTCCTTGTACGTGCCTCACGCGAGTCTCAACGACCGGGCCCGCTCCGGGGAAACGTGAGTGCGACGCACGCACTGGGCAGAACAGAGGGAAGGACGACACGCTGGGGAGCCGCCGCGCCCGCGCCGGAGGGGGCGCCCTCTTGGATCGGATCGGCTGGAAGGGACGTGCGAGCGCGATCCGGAGGGCGCCCCCGACCGTCGCGGCGCAGCCGTACCGGGCGGCCGAGGATGCTGCGGGGCAGCCTCGGCTCCTCGGTGCGGCCGGCCGCGCCGCCCCGGGGCGAGCCACTGAAAGAGGGGCCGACAGGTGACGAGCGCAGCCGAGCAGCGGGCACCGGCCGGGGAGCCGGCCGCCGGGACCGGGCAGCAGCCCGCCGGGGTGAACGGCGCCCGGCGCGCCGCAGTGCCGGCCCCGGTGGTGTGGCCGGGCGCTCCGACGCCGCTGGGGGCCCGGTTCCGGGTGGGCCCGGACGGTGTCGCCGGCACCAACTTCGCGCTGTGGGCGGCCGGGGCCGAGGCGGTCCGGGTGTGCCTGTTCGACGAGCGGGGCCGCGAGACCCGGATCCGGCTGACCGAACTGACGCACGAGATCTGGCACGGGTTCGTGCCGGGCGTGATGCCGGGGCAGCGGTACGGCTACCGGGTGGACGGCCGCTGGGACCCGTGGACCGGCGCCCGCTGGAACCCGGCCAAGCTGCTGCTGGACCCCTACGCGCGAGCCGTCGACGGGGAGTTCGGCCTGCCGCCTCAGGTGTACGGGCACGTCCGGGACTGGCCCGAGCAGCGCGTGGCGGACACCGTGCGCGACGACCGGGACTCGGCGCCGTACGTGCCGAAGGGTGTCGTCGTCGACGACGACGACAACTGGGAGGACGACCGCCGGCCGAAGACCCCGTGGGCCGACTCCGTCATCTACGAACTGCACGTCCGCGGCTTCACCAAGCTGCACCCCGGCATCCCCCAGGAGCTGCGCGGCACCTACGCCGGCCTCGCGCACCCGGCGGCGATCGGGCACCTGGTGAGACTGGGCGTCACGGCCGTCGAGCTGCTCCCCGTCCACCAGTTCGCGCACGAGGACCACCTGCTGCGCCGGGGCCTGCGCAACTACTGGGGCTACAACTCCATCGGCTACTTCGCCCCGCACGCCGCCTACGCGGCATCCGGTACGACGGGCCAGCAGGTCGGCGAGTTCAAGCGGATGGTGCGCGCGCTGCACGCGGCCGGCATCGAGGTCATCCTCGACGTGGTCTACAACCACACGGCCGAGGCGGGCGAGTTGGGGCCGACCCTCTCGCTGAAGGGCATCGACAACCGCGGCTACTACCGGCTCCAGGACGACGCCCGCCGATACGCCGACTACACCGGCTGCGGCAACACCCTGCATGTCGTCCAGCCCCAGGTGCTGCGTCTGATCACCGACTCGCTGCGCTACTGGGTGACGGAGATGGGCGTGGACGGCTTCCGCTTCGACCTCGCGGCGGCACTGGCCCGCTCGATGCACGACGTCGACATGCTGTCCCCGTTCCTGGCGGTGATTGCCCAGGACCCGGTCCTCAGGCGCGTCAAGCTGATCGCCGAACCGTGGGACATCGGCTCGGGCGGCTACCAGGTCGGCGCCTTCCCCCCTCTGTGGACGGAGTGGAACGACCGCTACCGGGGCGCCGTCCGCGACTTCTGGCGGCACGCCCTGCCGGACGTCCGCGAGATGGGCTACCGCCTGTCCGGCTCCAGCGATCTGTACGCCTGGGGCGGCCGGCGGCCGTACGCCTCGGTCAACTTCGTCACCGCGCACGACGGGTTCACCCTGCGCGACCTGGTGTCGTACGAGCGCAAGCACAACGAGGCCAACGGCGAGGACAACCGCGACGGCAGCGACGACAACCGCTCCTGGAACTGCGGGGTCGAGGGCGAGACGAAGGACGAGCCGGTACGGGCCCTGCGCCGCCGTCAGCTCAGGAACCTGCTGACGACGCTCCTGCTGTCCACGGGCGTGCCCATGCTGGTGGCCGGCGACGAACTCGGCCGTACCCAGCGCGGCAACAACAACGCCTACTGCCAGGACAACGAGATCAGCTGGCTGGACTGGTCCCTGCTGGACGACCCGGCCTGGCGGCCCCTGTTCGACCTGGCCTGCCGGCTGATCGCCCTGCGCCACCGGCATCCGGTGCTGCGCCGCCGCGCCTTCTTCTCCGGCCGCGCCCACTCGGCGGACGGGCTGCGCGACCTGGCCTGGTTCACCGCGCGGGGCACGGAGATGACCGAGGGCGACTGGTACGCCCCCGCGGCCACGCTCGGCATGTACCTCTCCGGCCGGGACATCCCGGGCCGCGACGAGCGGGGCGCACCGGTCGCGGACGACAGCTTCCTCGCGGTCCTGCACGCGGGCGAGGGTCCGACGGTCTTCGCACTGCCGGGCCGGCCCTGGGCGGACCGGTACGAGGTGATCGTGGACACCTCCCGGGAGGACCAGGCCGAGCCGCCGGACACGGTCCACCGGGCGGGCACGGAGATCACGGTGCCGGGGCGCTCCGTACTGCTCCTGCGGGTCGCCCCCGCGTGACGGGAGGGCCGGTACCTCCGGGAAGAGGACACCGACCCTCGCGGGGAGCGAAGACTCAGCTCAGGCCGAGGCTGGACAGGGCGGTCGTCCAGTCGGTCATGATGGCGTTCTGCGCGTCGGAGAGGCTGACGTCACCGGCGCACACGGCCTTCTTCAGCTTGTTCTCGACGGTGTCCTTGTTCGCGGACGTCTCGCTGCCGTAGTGCGGCTCGGGCCAGAGGTTCTCCGGGCTCCTCGGGGCGCCGCCGAGTTCGAGCGGCACGAAGTGGTCCTCCTCGTAGTCGGAGAGGTTGGTGTCGGAGTAGCCGTACTCGGCGATCTGCTGCTTCTTCAGCGCGGTGGTGTAGGAGCTGGGGGGCCGTACGGTCGCGGTCCAGCCGGAGACGCAGATGGTCGAGTCGATGGTGTCCTGGGTGACGTCGGGGTTGAGGTCTCCGGGCGTGCAGACCGAGTCGGGCAGGGGGAGGTAGTCCTGGCTGCAACTGGCGGCGTGGGCGGTGCCGGTGGTGACGGTGAAGCCCGCTGCGGCGAGGGCGAGGGAGGAGAGGGTGGTCACCAGGGGGCGCGATATTCGGGACATGTGGGGTCTCCCGGTGCGGTGCCCGGCAGAAGTCCGGGCGGTCGTGAGCATGACAGCACCGGGATCATCTATGCGAGTAGACCCCTTTGCCCGACCGAGAGCCCCTTTGGTTGAACGTTTATCCGCGCGAGAACAGCGCGAGGCAAGGTCTTGACGCGGGCTTGACGGCGGGCCTGGCGAAGAGGTCCGGGCGGGCGCCGACGTCGGCGAGACCGCTCGCCGGCCACCCCTCACAGCCCGCGTGATCGCCCGTCAACCACCCACCATAGCCCGGGTGAACGCGCACTGAACCACGCACCTACGCCAGACTGTCCCGCCACGCCCTGTGCAGATCCGCGAACCGGCCCGTGCCGCCGATCAGCTCGCCCGGGGGGCCGTCCTCGACGATCCGCCCGTGCTCCATCACCAGCACCCGGTCCGCGATCTCCACGGTCGACAGCCGGTGCGCGATCACCACCGCCGTACGGCCCCGCAGCACCGTCGACATCGCCCGCTGCACGGCCCGCTCCCCCGGGATGTCCAGGGAGCTGGTCGCCTCGTCCAGGATCAGCACCGCCGGATCGGCGAGCAACGCCCGGGCGAAGGCGACCAGTTGGCGCTGGCCGGCCGAGATGCGCCCGCCGCGCTTGCGGACATCGGTGTCGTAGCCGTCGGGCAGGGCGCTGATGAACTCGTGCGCGCCGATCGCCTTCGCCGCCCGCTCGATCTCCTCCCGGGTGGCTTCGGGCCGGCCGATGGCGATGTTGTCGGCGACCGTGCCGGAGAACAGGAAGGCCTCCTGGGTCACCATGACCACCCCGCGCCGCAGTTCCGGCACCGGCAGCTCGCGCAGATCCACCCCGTCCAGCAGCACGCGGCCGTCGGAGGGGTCGTAGAAGCGGGCGAGGAGCTTGGCGAGCGTGGACTTTCCGGCGCCCGTGGAGCCGACCACCGCGACCGTCTGCCCGGCCGGCAGGGTCAGATCGAAGCGGGGCAGCACCTCGCCGCCGGTACGGTAGCCGAACCGCACCCCCTCGAAGACCACCTCGCGCCCCGGCAAGTCGCCCTCCAGCGGCGGGAGTTCACGGGGCGCCGCCGGCTCCGGCACGGACGGGGTCTGCGCCAGCAGCCCGGCGACCTTCTCCAAGGAGGCGGCGGCCGACTGGTAGGAGTTCAGGAACATCCCCAGCCGGTCGATCGGGTCGTACAGCCGGCGCAGATACAGCACCGCCGCCGCCAGCACACCCAGCTCCAGCGAGCCGGACGCCACCCGGTAGGCGCCCCACAGCACGATCCCCGCGACCGCCGTGTTGGCCACCAGCCGGGAGCCGACCACATAGCGGGCCATCTCCAGCAGCGCGTCCCCGTTCGTCCGCTCGTGCCGCCGGTTGAGCACGGCGAACTCGGCGTCGTTGGCCGCCTCCCGGCGGAAGGCGCGCACCGGGCGGATGCCGTTCATGGTCTCCACGAACTTCACGATCACCGCCGCGATCGCCGTCGACCGCGCCCGGTACACCCGCCCCGCCCGCCGCTGGTACATCCGGACGAGCAGGTACAGCGGCACGAAGGAGGCCACCGCGACCGCGCCCAGGGAGAGGTCCAGCCACAGCAGCATCGCCGAGATGTAGACGAAGGACAGCACGACGGTCACCAGCTCCTGGAGCCCGTCGTTGAGGAGTTCGCGCAGCGACTCCACATCGGTGGTGGAACGGGAGATCAGCCGGCCGGACGTGTACCGCTCGTGGAAGTCGATGCTCAGCGCCTGCGCGTGCCGGAAGATCCGGCCCCGCAGATCCAGCAGCACGTCCTGGCTGACCCGCGCGGAGGCCTCGATGAACGCGAACTGCAGCACCCCGGAGGCGAGGGCGCACAGCAGATAGCCGACGCCGACCGCGATCAGCGGTCCGTGCCGGTGGTCCCGGAACGCCGGTACGGCGCTGTCGATGGCGTACGCCACCAGCAGCGGGCCCACCTGCACCGCCGCCTGCTGGAGCAGCAGCAGGAGCGTGGTCACCACGGCCCGGGCCCGCAGGGGGGCGAGCAGGGAGCGCAGCAGGGCGGCCGTGGCGCCGGGCGGGGCGGGCAGTACGTCCCGGTCGAAGACGTCGCCCGCGTCGGTGCCGGTGCCTTGCCCCTGCGGGCCGGGGAGTTCGTCGTCCTCGGCGGTGGGAGTGGAGGCGGTCGTGGTGGTCAACGGGAGTCCTCCGTGTCCTCGAAGTCTCCGGACATCAGATGCGCGTACTCGGCGTTGCCGCGCAGCAGTTCCTGATGGGTGCCGACGGCGGCGATCCGGCCGCCCGAGAGCAGGGCGACCCGGTCGGCGAGCAGCACGGTCGACGGGCGGTGGGCCACGATCAGCGCGGTGGTGTCGGCGAGGACCTGCCGCAGCGCGGCCTCGACGGCGGCCTCCGTGTGCACGTCCAGGGCGGACAGCGGGTCGTCCAGCACCAGGAACTCCGGTCTGCCGACCACCGCGCGGGCCAGCGCGAGGCGCTGCCGCTGGCCGCCGGAGAGACTGAGGCCCTGCTCGCCGACGCGGGTGTCGGTGCCCTGCGGGAGGGCGTATGCGAAGTCGGCCTGTGCGACGGCGAGCGCGCGGTCGAGGTCCGGCCCTCCGGCGCCGTCCGGGGCTCCCATCAGGACGTTCTCGCCGACGCTCGTGGAGAACAGGGTGGGTTCCTCGAAAGCGACGGCGACCTTGGCGCGCAGTTCCTCGCGGGACATCGCCTTGATGTCGACGCCGTCGAGGGTGATACGGCCCGAGGTGACCTCGTGCAGGCGGGGGACCAGGGCCGTGAGGGTGGTCTTTCCGCTGCCGGTCGCTCCGACGAGGGCCATGGACTCGCCGGGGCGGATGTGCAGGTCGATGCCGGTGAGGAGGGGCGGGGAGTCGGGGGGTGCGTCGGGGTAGCGGAACCGGACGTTCTCGAACCGGAGTCCGGTGTCGGCCGGTCGCGCCCGCCCGCGCTCGCGGGATGCCCCAGCGGCACGACCGCCCGCGACGGTGTCGTCCTCCGGCACCTCGTCCATCACCTCGAAGTAGCGTTCCGTCGCCGTCGCCGCCTCCTGGCTCATCGCCAACAGGAACCCGATGGAGTCCACGGGCCACCGCAGCGCGAGTGCCGTACTCAGAAAGGCCACCAGCGTCCCGGCCGACAGCCCTCCGTCGGCCACCCGGATGGCACCCAGCACCAGCGCCGCCCCGATCGCCAGCTCGGGAAGCGTCACGATGACACCCCAGATCGCGGCGAGCAGCCGCGCCTTGCGCAGTTCCGTGCCGCGCAGGGTGACCGCCAGCTCGCGAAAGGCGCGCGCCTGGCTGCGGTGCCGGCCGAAGCCCTTGATGATGCGGATGCCGAGCACGCTCTCCTCGACCACCGTCGTCAGGTCGCCGACCTGGTCCTGGGCGCGCCGCGCCACCAGGGCGTACCGCCGCTCGAAGACCGCGCAGGTCCACATCACGGGGATCGCGGGACCGAGGATGACCAGGCCCAGCACCCAGTCCTGCATCAGCATGATCACCACGCCGACCAGGATCGTGACCCCGTTGACCAGCAGGAACGTCAGCGGGAAGGCGAGGAACATGCGCAGCAGCATCAGATCGGTCGTGCCGCGCGACAGCAGCTGGCCGGAGGCCCAGCGGTCGTGGAAGGCGACGGGCAGCCGCTGCAGCCGGCCGTAGAGGCTCGCCCGCATCTCCGCCTCGACATGCGACAGCGGACGGGCCACCAGCCAGCGCCGTATGCCGAACAGGACCGCCTCGGCGATCCCGAGGAGGAGCAGATACAGCGCGCCGAGCCAGACGCCTGCCGGGTCCCGGTCGGCGACCGGCCCGTCCACGATCCACTTCAGGACGAGCGGGATCACCAGACCGGTGCAGGAGGCGACGATCGCGACGAACGCGGCCGTGAACAGCCGCGCCCGCACGGGGCGGACGTACGGCCACAGCCGCAGCAGGGTACGAACGGCGGAGCGGTCCTCGGTGGTTGCACGTGTCGTGGGCATCACTCGCGAGCGTACGGACCGGCACTGACATCGCCCACCGAGTTTCGGCCGGACCCGGGTCCGCCGTTGGTCCTACGACCTGCCTGTTCGAGCCTCCGCACAGGGAGGTCGTAGGCCGGCATCAACCGATCGGACGATGCCGCTTCGAGCGAGACGGCCGATGTGCCGGGTCCCACCCGCCCGGGATTCTCGGAGCATGCCATCCGTCATCGAAGTCACCGATCTGCGCAAGTCGTACGGCGGCCGGGCCGTCGTCGACGGGGTCTCCTTCGCCGTCGAGGAGGGCGAGGTCTTCGGGATCCTCGGCCCGAACGGCGCCGGCAAGACCACCACCGTGGAGTGCGTCGAGGGGCTGCGCGTGCCGGACGCCGGCCGGGTCCGGGTCGCCGGCCTGGATCCGGTCGCCGACCACGACGAGGTCGCCAGGATCCTCGGCGCCCAGCTCCAGCAGAGCGAGCCTCAGCCGAAGCTGACCGCGCGTGAGACGCTGGAGCTGTACGCCTCGTTCCACCCCAACGCGGCCGACTGGCGGCCGCTCGCCGAGCGCCTCGGTCTCGCCCCGAAGCTCGGCACCCGGTTCGGCAAGCTGTCCGACGGACAGCGGCAGCGGCTGTTCATCGCGCTGGCCCTGGTCGGGAACCCGCGGGTCGTCGTGCTGGACGAGCTGACCACCGGCCTGGACCCGCGCGCCCGCCGTGACACCTGGCAGCTGATCGAGGACGTCCGCGCGAGCGGGGTCACCGTGCTGCTCGTCACCCACTTCATGGAGGAGGCGCAGCGGCTGTGCGACCGGATCACCGTGATCGACAAGGGGCGGGTGACCGCCCTGGACACCCCGGCCGGGCTCATCCGCCGGTCGGCGGGCGCCACCGTCATCAGCTCCCCCCCTCGGCCCCGCTGGACGACCATGACCTCGCCGCCCTCCCGGCCATCGCCTCCATCGAGCGCAAGGACGGCCGGATCACGCTCTCCGGCACCGACGCGACCGTGAACGCGGTCATCACCCTGCTCGCCCAACGCCGCATCACCGCCCAACAGCTCCGTGTCCAGGACGCCACCCTCGACGACGCGTTCCTGGACCTGACCGACGGCCGAACCAAGGAGGCCACGGCATGAACACCGCCGTCCTGCCGCACCGAGTTCCGGCTGTTCCGCCGGGAACCCGGCGCCGCTTTCTGGATCTTCCTGTTCCCGACGCTGCTGCCGGCTGTTCATCAGCGAGGCGACGGTGAAGACCCATCTCACCCATCTGTACGCCAAGCTCGGCGTCAACGACCGGGCGGCGGCGGTGGCCGTGGCGTACGACCGGGGGATCCTCGGACAGGTCCACCCCTGCCTTAATTGGCTGGAGCAGGCGTCCTCGCCCCCGATAGGTTCGACGTTTCCCAAGTTCGACGTTATCCACGGCGGGGCGAGCCGATCGGGGGATGGATGATCGACGCGTACGAGGACCCGGGCAGCCCGGACACGCGCGGCGGCTGGCGGTTTCTGTGGTGGCTGGTGCTGCGCCAGCCGGGGCGGTCGGTGGCCGGGGCGCTGCTGGGCAGTGTGTGGATGGTGCTGCTGGCCGCGCAGCCGTATCTGATGGCGCGGGCCGTGGACGAGGGGCTGGTGCCGGGGCGGCTGGGGGTGCTGGCGGCGTGGACCGGGGTGATGTTCGTGCTCGGGTCGGTGAACGCCTGGCTGAGCATCATGCGGCACCGCACCATGACCCGGGTGCGGATGGATGCCAACTTCCGCACGGTGAAGGTGGTCATGGGGCATGTGGTGCGGCTCGGGGCCACGCTGCCGCGCCGCGCGGGGACCGGTGAGGTGGTGACGATCGGCGTCGGCGATGTGAAGACCATCGCACAGGCGCTGACCGTGGTCGGCCCGGGCGTCGGCTCGGCCGTGGTCTACGTGGTGGTGGCGGGCCTGCTGCTGGCGGTCTCGGCGCCGCTGGCCGCCGTCGTCCTGCTGGGGCTGCCGGTGATCGCGCTGGTCACCGGGCCGCTGACGCTGCGGCTCCAGGGCGCGGAGACCTCGTACCGGGAACGGCAGGGCGTGCTGACCGCGCGCATCGGCGACCTCGCGGGCGGGCTGCGCGTCCTCAACGGGCTCGGTGGCAAGGGGCTGTTCGCGGACGCATTCCGGCAGGACTCGCAGCGGCTGCGTGCGCAGGGCTACCGGGTGGGCGCGGCGGCCAGCTGGGTGCAGGCGCTCGGCGTGGGCCTGCCCACCCTGTTCCTGGCCGTGGTGACCTGGCTCGCGGCGCGGCTCGCGGCCCAGGGGTCCATCACCGTCGGCGAGTTGGTGTCCGTGTACGGCTATGTCGCCGTGCTGATCGGCCCTGTCGCCTTCCTCGTGCTGATGGCCTACGACATGAACCGGGGCGTGGTGGCCGCGCGCCGGGTCGTACGGCTGCTGCGGCTGGAGCCGGAGCCGGACGAGGGCACGCTGCCTTCCCCCGAGGGGCCGGCGGAGCTGCACGATCCGGCGTCGGGAGTGCGGGTGGTGCCCGGCCGGCTGACCGCACTGGCCACGGCCCGGCCCGCCGAGGCCGCCGCTGTGGTGGACCGGCTCGGCCGCTTCGGGCCGACCGACGCCACCTGGGGCGGGGTACGGCTGGACGCGGTCCCGTTGGCGGACGTGCGCGGGCGGATCCTGGTCGCGGACAACGAGGCCGACCTGTTCGCCGGGCCGTTGCGAGAGGTCGTGGCCGCCGGGCGCACCGCCGACGAGGCGGAGCTCGGCCGGGCGCTGTACGCGGCGGCCGCCGACGACGTCGTACGCGGGCTGCCGGAGGGCCCGGACTCGCCGGTCTCCGGCCAGGGCCGCAGCCTGTCGGGCGGTCAGCGCCAACGGGTGCGTCTGGTGAGGGCGTTGCTCGCCGACCCCGAGGTGCTGCTCGCGGTCGAACCGACCTCGGCCCTGGACGCACACACCGAGGCGACGGTCGCGCGGCGGCTGAGGGAGGCGCGGGAAGGCCGTACGACGCTGGTGACGTCCACCTCGCCACTGATCCTGGACCACGCGGACACGGTCGTGTTCCTGGTCGACGGAAAGGTCACGGCGAGCGGCCCGCACCGCCGCCTGCTCACGACGGAACCGGGCTACCGGGCGCTTGTGGCCAGGGACACGGAGGGGGTCGTACGGTGACGGCGGCTGAAGGTCTGTTGCCGGTCGCCGAGCGGGCTCGGGTGCGGCGGGCCGCGCTGCGGCTGGTGCGTGCCGACGGGCGGGCGTTCGTCGCCGCGCTGCTGCTGAACGCGCTCGCGGCGGGGGCGGGGCTGGTCGGGCCCTGGCTGGTCGGAAGGATCGTGGACGACGTGCGGGCCGGGCAGGGCGTCGGCGCGGTGGACCGGCTCGCGCCCTGGATCCTGGTGTGCGCGCTGGCCCAGTTGCTGCTGGCCCGCTGGGCGCGGTTCGTGGGGTACCGGTTCGGGGAGCGGACGCTGGCCCGGGTGCGCGAGGAGTACGTCGAGCGGGTGCTGGCACTGCCCGCGTCCGTGGTGGAGCGGGCCGGCACCGGTGATCTGACGGCGCGCGGCACGGCGGACGTGGCGACCGTCGGCACCACGCTGCGGGACATCGGCCCGGAGCTGCTGGTCAACACCGTGCAGGCGCTGTTCGTGCTGGTCGCGGTGTTCGCGCTCGACCCGCTGCTCGGGGCGTTCGGACTGCTCGGGCTGACCCCGATCTGGCTGGCACTGCGCTGGTATCTGCGGCGCGCCCGGGACGGCTATCTCGCCGAGGGCGCGGCCACGTCCCAGGTCGCGGAGATCGTCGCCTCGACGGCGGCCGGGGCGCGGACGGTCGAGGCGTTCGGGCTGAGCGAGCGGCGGGTGACGGCGAGCCGGGACGCGCTGGAGGAGGCCCGCCGTACCCGCTTCTACACACTGTTCCTGCGGACCGTGTTCTTCCCGGCGGTCGAGGTGACGTACACCGTGCCCGTGGCGGGCGTGCTGCTGCTCGGCGGCTGGCTGCACCAGCGGGGCGCGGTCGGGGTCGGCGCGGTGGTGGCCGCGGCGCTGTACCTGCGGCAGTTCACCGAGCCGCTGGACCAGATCCTGATGCGCGTGGAGCAACTGCAGAGCAGCAGCGCCTCGTTCGCGCGGGTGGAGGGGCTGGCACAGACGCCGTCCGGCAGGACCGCGGGTGTGGTGCAGACCGCGCGCTCCCCCGGGCCGGCCGACGACCGGATCGATGTGCGCGGGGTCCGGTACGCCTATGAGCGCGGCGGCGAGGTGTTGCGCGGGGTGGATCTGACGGTACGGCCCGGGGAACGGCTCGCGGTGGTGGGCCCCTCCGGCGCCGGGAAGACGACGCTCAGCAGACTCCTCGCGGGCATCGACCGGCCCGGGACCGGCACCGTGACGGTGGGCGGGGTGCCGGTCGCCGACCTGGAGCCGGAGCTGCTGCGCCGTCAGGTGGTACTGGTCACGCAGGAGCACCACGTCTTCCTCGGCACGGTCCGCGACAACCTGCTGATCGCCGAACCGGAGGCCGCGGACGCCGATCTGTGGGCGGCGCTCGCGGCGGTCGGCGCCGACGACTGGGTCCGGGACCTGCCGGAGGGCCTCGACACCCGGCTGGGCGCGGGCGGCTGTGCCACCGACGGCTCCCAGGCCCAGCAACTCGCCCTGGCACGGGTGGTGCTGGCCGATCCGCACACCCTGATCCTCGACGAGGCGACGGCCCTGCTGGACCCCACGACGGCCCGGCACGCCGAACGCGCCCTCGCCGCCGTCCTGGAGGGCCGCACGGTCATCGCCATCGCCCACCGCCTCCACACGGCCCACGACGCGGACCGGGTGGCGGTCATGGAGGACGGCCGCCTGACGGAACTGGGCACACACGAGGACCTGGTGACGGCCGGCGGCGCGTACGCAGCGCTGTGGCACACCTGGCACGGGGACACCGACGGTGACTCCGGCTCTGCCTCGGCGAACGGGACTTCATGACCCTCCACCCCGGTGACGGTCCCGCATATCGAACATGAACATCCGGTCAACGAACCATTTCCGGCCAAGTTTGTGACGCGGTCCTGACAGAAATGCTGATCCCCTGTCACTCTTCCCAGGCCGACTCACAGCAACCCCACAGTCACACCTGCTCGCGTGAGCCGGCCTGCACCTGGTTCCGCGTACCGCCCCGTTCTGCCCGGACGACCCCAACCCACCGTCCGGTCTCCCCTGGCCGCGCGACCCGCGGCCACGCAGAAGGAGTCAGTGTTGAGAAGCAGTTCCTCTCGCAGACGCATCCCCCACACCCCGCGTCGTACCGCCACCGTCGCCCTCGCGGGCGTCGCCGCACTGATCGCCGCCGCCGTCCAGACCGGCGCGGCCAGTGCCGCACCGGCCAAGCCACGGCCCGGCAAGGTGAATCCGGCCCATGTCGCGGTGAAGCTCACGCCCTCGCAGCGCGCCGAGCTGATACGCCACGCCGACGCCACGACGGCCGCCACCGCCCGGTCCCTCGGCCTCGACGCCAAGGAGAAGCTGGTCGTCAAGGACGTCGTGAAGGACGCGGACGGCACCCTGCACACCCGCTACGAGCGCACCTACGCGGGCCTTCCGGTGCTCGGCGGTGACCTGGTCGTGGACAGCAACAAGACCGGCAAGACCATGGACGTCATCAAGGCCACCGGCGCCACCCTGAAGGTCGCCGGCCTCACCCCGGCCGTGTCGCAGGCCGCGGCGGAGAAGCAGGCCGTACAGCGGGCCAAGGCCCGGGGCGGGACGAAGTCCGCCGCGGACAGCGTCCGCAAGGTGATCTGGGCGGCGGCCGGCAAGCCCGTCCTCGCCTACGAGACGGTCGTCGGCGGCCTCCAGGACGACGGCACCCCGAACCGGCTGCACGTCATCACCGACGCCGCCACCGGCAAGAAGCTCTACGAGTACCAGGGCATCGAGACCGGCGTCGGCAACACCCAGTACAGCGGACAGGTGCAGCTGACGACGACCCAGTCGGGCTCGACGTACACGCTGACCGACGGGGCGCGTGGCGGACACAAGACCTACAACCTGAACCACGGCACCTCGGGCACCGGCACCCTGTTCTCGCAGAGCAACGACACCTGGGGCAACGGCACCACCTCCAACGCGGCCACCGCGGGCGCGGACGCCCACTACGGCGCCCAGGAGACCTGGGACTTCTACAAGAACACCTTCGGCCGCAGCGGCATCAAGAACGACGGCGTCGGCGCCTACTCCCGCGTCCACTACGGCAACTCGTACGTCAACGCCTTCTGGGACGACGGCTGCTTCTGCATGACCTACGGCGACGGCTCGAACGACGCCGACCCGCTGACCTCGCTCGACGTCGCCGGTCACGAGATGAGCCACGGCGTCACCTCCAACACCGCGGGCCTGGACTACAGCGGTGAGTCCGGCGGCCTGAACGAGGCCACCAGCGACATCATGGGCACGGGCGTGGAGTTCTACGCCAACAACAGCTCCGACCCCGGTGACTACCTCATCGGCGAGAAGATCAACATCAACGGCGACGGCACCCCGCTGCGCTACATGGACAAGCCCAGCAAGGACGGCGGCAGCGCCGACTACTGGTCCTCGTCGGTCGGCAACCTGGACGTCCACTACTCGTCCGGCGTCGCGAACCACTTCTTCTACCTCCTGTCCGAGGGCAGCGGCGCCAAGGTGATCAACGGCGTCAGCTACGACTCGCCGACGGCGGACGGGCTTCCGGTCACCGGCATCGGCCGGGACAAGGCGCTGCAGATCTGGTACCGGGCGCTGACCACCAAGTTCACCTCCACCACCGACTACGCGGGCGCCCGCATCGGCACCCTCGCGGCGGCCGGTGAGCTGTACGGCGCGTCCAGCAGCGAGTACAAGGCGGTGCAGGACGCCTGGGCGGCCGTGGCCGTCGGTTCCCGCTCCGACGGGGGCGGCGGAGGCGGTGGCGGCGGTACGACGTACGAGAGCAACGTCTCCGTCGCCATCCCGGACAACGGGCCGGCCGTCACCTCGGATATCACGGTCTCCGGCAGGAGCGGGAACGCGCCGAGCAACCTCCAGGTGTCCGTCGACATCACGCACACCTGGCGGGGTGACCTGGTGATCGACCTCGTCGGCCCGTCGGGCACCGCCTACCGCCTGAAGGACTTCAGCTCCTCGGACTCGGCGGACAACGTGAAGCAGACCTACACGGTCAACGCCTCCGCCGAACCGGCCAACGGAACCTGGAAGCTGCGGGTTCAGGATCAGGCCACCTACGACACCGGAACGATCAACGGCTGGAAGCTGACGTTCCCGTAAATGGGTCGCCAAATGCCCGGGAACCGGGCGTCGTTCGAGGGTCCAGCACCCTCGGACGGCGCCGGTTAACGCACCTGAAACGTTTCCCGGACAGCTGCTTTCCGGCCAACATCACTTCAGGGACCTGACATGTACGCGCCCCTGATGTCACCCTCTCTTCACCCGCCGCAGAGCTTCACCCCACCTCACCGGCCAGTAACCCCACGCTGACCGGACTCCCCACGAGAAGGAGCTTGCGTGACCCCCCGCTACACGCGTCACAAGCGCGCCACTCTGGCCGTCGCCACCGCCGTCGCCGCCGGAGCCCTGCTCTCCACCGGTCTGACCACCACCGCGACCGCCGCCGGCAAGGGCAGCGCGACCCTCGCCGCCGCACCCGCCGCCCTGTCGGACTCGGCCCGTATCTCCCTGATACAGAAGGCGCAGGCCGACGCGGCCCAGACCGCGCAGCAGATAGGCCTCGGCGCCAAGGAGAAGCTGATCGTCAAGGACGTCGTCAAGGACGCCGACGGCACCGTCCACACCCGCTACGAGCGCACCTACGCGGGCCTGCCGGTACTCGGCGGCGACCTGGTCGTCCACACCGCCAAGTCCGGCAGAACCGAGGGCGTCACCAAGGCGACCAAGGCGGCCATCAAGGTGGCCTCGCTCAAGCCGCAGATCACCGCCGCCAAGGCCGAGCAGCAGGCGGTGTCCGCCGCCAGGACCCTCGGCTCCGCCAAGTCCTCCGCGGACGGCGCCCGCAAGGTGATCTGGGCCGGCTCCGGCAAGCCCGTCCTCGCCTACGAGACGGTCGTCGGCGGCCTCCAGGACGACGGCACCCCGAACCAGCTGCACGTCATCACCGACGCCGCCACCGGCAAGAAGCTCTTCGAGTACCAGGGCATCGAGAACGCGACCGGCACCGGCAAGACGCTGTACTCCGGCACGGTCAGCCTCACCACGACCCAGTCGGGCTCGTCGTACAACCTGACCGACGCCTCCCGCGGCGGTCACAAGACCTACAACCTGGCCCGCAAGACCTCGGGCAAGGGCACCCTGGTCGCCAACTCGACGAACGTGTTCGGCACCGGCACGGCCTCCAGTTCCTCCAGCGACCAGACGGCCGCCGCGGACGCCGCCTACGGCGCGCAGGAGACCTGGGACTTCTACAAGAGCACCTTCGGCCGCAGCGGCATCAAGAACGACGGCGTCGGCGCCTACAGCCGCGTCCACTACGGCAGCAACTACGTCAACGCCTTCTGGGACGACAGCTGCTTCTGCATGACCTACGGCGACGGTGACAGCAACACCCACCCGCTGACCTCGCTCGACGTGGCCGGCCACGAGATGAGCCACGGCGTCACCGCGAACACGGCGGGCCTGGACTACAGCGGTGAGTCCGGCGGCCTGAACGAGGCCACCAGCGACATCATGGGCACGGGCGTGGAGTTCTACGCCAACAACAGCTCCGACCCCGGTGACTACCTCATCGGCGAGAAGATCAACATCAACGGCGACGGCACCCCGCTGCGCTACATGGACAAGCCCAGCAAGGACGGCGGCAGCGCCGACTACTGGTCCTCGTCGGTCGGCAACCTGGACGTCCACTACTCGTCCGGCGTCGCGAACCACTTCTTCTACCTCCTCTCGGAGGGCAGCGGTTCGAAGACGATCAACGGAGTGACGTACAACTCCCCGACGTCCAACGGCTCCACGGTCACCGGCATCGGCCGCGCCAAGGCGCTGCAGATCTGGTACAAGGCGCTGACGACGTACTTCACGTCGACGACGGACTACAAGGCGGCCCGCAGCGGCACGCTGAGCGCCGCATCGGCCCTCTACGGCTCCGGCAGCACCGAGTACAAGGCGGTGGCCGCGGCCTGGTCGGCGGTCAACGTCAACTGACGCGCACGCAGTCGAGGACGGGCGGCACCCGGGGGAAGGGCCCTCCGGGCGCCGCCCTACCCTTGTGACCCATGTCCTCGGCGCCCTTCACGTACGAGCCGGTCGGCGCGACTCGCGACGATCTCAC
The DNA here is from genome assembly GCF_042868225.1 of Streptomyces sp. NPDC007856. Lineage (NCBI taxonomy): Bacteria > Bacillati > Actinomycetota > Actinomycetes > Kitasatosporales > Streptomycetaceae > Streptomyces > Streptomyces sp. NPDC007856. Next base: position 342,175 of record NZ_JBIAEC010000009.1, read on the forward strand.
CTACTGTCCGCCCGGCTTCCACCTTCTGCACGTCCGCACCCGCCTCGGCGAGGGCCAGAAGCTCTTCCACCGGGCCGCCGAGGCGGTCCTGACCTGGGAGATGCACCGCGCCCTGGGCGCGGGCATCGACGCCACCGCCGACCGCGCGGCCCCCGACGTAGCCGTCACGGTCACCCTGGCCGGGCTCATCAAGGCCCCCTGCCGCATCATCTGGACGACCGAGGAACCCCGCCGGGCCGGCTGGGCCTACGGCACCTTGGAGGGCCACCCCGAATGCGGCGAGGAGGCCTTCGTGGTCGACCGCACGGGAGACGGCACGGTCTGGCTGACGGTGGCCGCCTTCAGCAAACCGGCCAAGTGGTACGCGAGGGCGGCCGGCCCGGCGACCCGCGGCCTGCAGCAGGCGTACGCCCGCCGCTGCGGGGCGGTGCTGCGCAGGCTGTGCGAAGGGTTGTCCGAGGCATGACCCGAAGGGCCCTCCTCGTCCCCCTGTTGACCGTTGTCTCGGGGAGCCTGCTGGTGGCCCGCGTGGCCTGGAACTCCAGCACTGGGATCTGAATTCAGCCTACCTGTGCGCCGGTTGCCCGTTTCGCTTTGCGATGCGCAACGGGCTGATGTGATGATCCGAGGCATGTTCGAACACGGGGGCGACGCCCTCGACCACTCGAATACCCAGGTCACGGCTGTACGACTACGCGGACATGGCTGGATCAGAAGAAGGGGAGTCCGTGTCCTCGCCAGGCGTCAGCTCGCCTGATGCCCGCTCTACAGCCGGGGTTGAGCGCAGGCGCCGGGAGTTCGCGGCGCTGTTGGGCGAGTTCCGTCGTACCGCCGTGCTCGTACCGGTGGACGAGGACGACGCGCCCCTGACGGGCGACTTGGGCGGCGTGCGCTGGATCTATGCCTTTCCCAACGAGCATGCCCTGGCCCGTTTCGCGGTCGTGCGTGGTGAGGTGCAGCGGGAGTGGGCTTACCAACGATGGCTCGGGGCACGGCTGCTGGATGCCGCTGTGCCGGCGGTGGGTGTGCCGTGCGGGGTGGCCCTGGATGTGGGCAGCGAAGGCGAAGGGGTGCTGTTCCCGCCGGTCGTGGGGATCGTGCCGGAGGCGGCGGCCGTTGACCGGGCCGTGGAGGAGACGAACGGGGGGACACCGCGATGAGCGGGGACAAGGGCGGCGGCAAGGACATCAAGGCCGCAGGCCTGAACCTGATCGCGCAGGGCATCACCCAGACGCTGGACGAGTTGAAGGAGCTGGGCCTCGTCGGCACGGCGGGAGCGGGCCGGGGTTTCTCGATCCTGGAACTCTCCGGGATGGAGCTGGGCCATGAGGACCTGACGTCGAAGTTCACGTCGTTCTGCGAGCGCTGGAAGTGGGGCGTACGCGGCCTGGTGGCAGCTTCGACCTGGACGCCACGGGCCGGGTGACAGCGGTCCACGCGGCGAACTGGACGGAACGCTACGCCTACGACGAGGCAGGCAACCAGACCCAGGCAACCTGGCCGACGGCCCACCCGGGCGGAGAGGCAACGGGCCCCCGCACCTACGCAGGCACCCGCATCACCCGAGCTGGCAACGTCCGCTACGAACACGACGCCCTGGGCCGCATCACCCTCCGCCAGAAAATCCGCCTGTCCCGCAAGCCGGATACCTGGCGCTACGAGTGGGACGCGGAGGACCACCTGACGTCGGTGGTCACCCCGGACGGCACCCGCTGGCGCTACACCTACGATCCCCTGGGCCGCCGCACGGCAAAGCTCCGCCTGGCCGAGGACGGGGAAACGGTGCTGGAGCGGGTGGACTTCACCTGGGACGGCACAACCCTCTGCGAACAGACCACCACCTCTCCCAACCTCCCCAACCCGGTCTCCCTCACCTGGGACCACCAAGGCCTGCGCCCCCTCGCACAAACGGAACGCATCACCGCGGCGGAAGATCCGCAGTCGGAAATCGATTCCCGCTTCTTCGCCATAGTCACCGACCTGGTAGGGACCCCGAATGAGCTCATAGACGAACAGGGCCAGCTAGCCTGGCGCACCAGAAGCACCCTTTGGGGAACAACGGCTTGGGCGACCAACAGCACGGCCTACACGCCTCTGCGCTTTCCAGGCCAGTACTACGACCCTGAAACCGGCCTCCACTACAACTACTTCCGCCACTACGATCCCGAGACGGCTCGCTACGTCTCCCCCGACCCTCTGGGTCTTGCACCCGCGCCCAACCCTGCCACTTACGTCTCTAACCCTCGGGTGCAATCCGATTCACTCGGCCTCGCACCGGAGTATCCCGCTGAGGAAGAGCCACGAGGAAGGTTTGACCTCAGGAACGCGAACCCGAACTATCCTCCCAGCGACGCAGCAACAAACGCCATGAGGTCCGCACCGATCGGCGGAAACATAGACTGTTCCGAAATCGCCGAATACATTCGCCGCGAGACAGGAGGCGGAGGTAAGATCATTAACTTCACAATACACAATGGCTCAGAAATCGTGATTCCCGAGAAAATGGGCCAGGAACTGACCACTTACCGCTACCATGACGTCTACACCGACGGCAGGTACGTATACGATCCGGCAATGAGTCAGAATCCGATAACGTACGGAGACTACGAACGAGCCATCCGACTGTCCAACCCGGGAAAGAAACTCGTCGTCGGTAATGGCGGTTATTCCGGCCCTCTTTGGTAGCATAGATAGGAAATTTAATGGCTACTAGGAGCGCTGCAGCCATGCAGGCCCTCGGCAGGTTTGGGGAACTCGCCTGGTTCAAGCTTCCCACTGAATACAACGACGCATACGGCTACCATCAAGTACCATACGTGGGATGGCGTTATACGTCGCCCCAGAAAGACATCGCACAATACATCGCAAACGCCGTGAGAGAAGTTCCCACTCAAGTCGAGTGGGAACTAGACAGCAGCAGAAAAAATTGGATCCTACTACCGAGTCGCATTTTGCGCGAAGCCCATGGACTCGCGAGTCCAGCTTTCGCAGACGCCGTACACTCTATCAACGCCCACGATCAGGAATTTTGCCTCAAGGCCCTCTCTGATTTCAAGCAAATCGTTGCACATCTCCAGCAGATCCCAATCCCGGAAAGCTAATCCCGGTGTGTCGAGCGAGGCGAGGTCGTGCTGGGATGACCCGATGAGCGTCTGCTAGCTCGATACAGGGCTTCCGCTTGGCGCGAGTTGAGAAAATGAGGACTCACCCAGTACAAAGTCAAGGAGATGCCGGGCTCATGGGCCTAAGACACTTTGTGGCAGAGGCTTACCGGCATGCACAACATTGACACCGCAAGGCTGCAGATCTACTCCGTCGAGGAGAGGACGACAACGACCGCTGTATGCGTCGTTCGATGCGTGGGCGGCATCGCGCGCACCGGTCAGCAATTTTCATCCAGTGCCGTTGTCGACGCAAATGTGCACGAGGGCTATATGAGACTTGACTGGATTCTCCGCTACGAGAAACCTGCGGACTTCCTGGAACCACCACACAACGCCAAGGTTCACCTGTCAGGTAAAGGCATCGATGAACTGAAGAGAAGAGTCATCCTCATCTCCCACCAAATCAGCGCTCCTGCGCGTCCAGACCGACTTCCTCCGGGAACGCGATAGCGAGCGGAATACCTTCGTGAGCAAGGAATGGAGGTATTGCAACCGGGAATCTCATCGCCCGCGAGCCATTCCTCAAAGACCGGAGAGGCGGTCAAGGGTGGCCCGGAGGGCTATCGGCGGAGCCGACGCGCAGCGCCCTTGACGCACCTCGCGGAAGCACGACACTCACCGAGAAGCGAGCGGCCCAACGGCTACTTGTTCACTCCTCGGCGAACAACTCCGCCGCGTCCGTGGCGTGGACGGCTCGCTGGGCCCAGACCTCCAGTTGATCGAGGTCCGTGCAGGCCTCGACTCGCTCGCGGACGGCGTCGGGCACGGGAAGCTCGCGCCATTCCAGGATGCGCAGGATCATCTCCCGGCGATCCTCGACACGACCCTCTTCCCGGCCTTGCTCCAGGCCTTGTTCCCTGCCTTCCTCGCGTACCTGCTCGGCCAGCGGGTGTCGCCAGAAGTACTGGATCGCCGTCATCAGATCCCTCCACATCTGCTTCGCCGGGGGGTCGGCCAGGCAGGAGTCGACGAACTGCACGAAGACCGCGGCACTGTCCGGGTCGATGGTCCGCAGGGCGGCTGCCAGGGATTCCAGTATGGCCGGTGCCTGCGGGCCGCGCCCGTGTGTCATGGCCGAGAGCACCGCAAGGGGGACGTCCTTCTCCGCCTGCCGCTCGTCCGCGATCACCGGCACGTTGTCCGGCCCCAGCACCAGCGGACGCACCGTCAGCGAATGCCACTCCCTGAACCCGAGCCGGATCGGACGCGAGGCCCACTGGGCGGTCCTGCTGCTCTGTGTGATGACGATCAGCACCGGCTCACAGCGGTACTTCTCGTACAGGTAGGACAGGTAGTACGGCCAGCTGCCCCGCTTGCGGTCGTCCACCTTCCCCTGCGACTCCACCACCAGCAGATACGTGCCTTCGTCCGTCTCCGCCCGCAGCAGCGTGTCCACCCGCGGCTCGACCGGTTCGATCTCGGTGAGGTCCACGTTCAGTGCCGCGATCTCCCGAGGCTCGGGAAACGGCACGCGCTGCACCCTCTGTAAGGCCTTCGTCAGCAGCGTCGGATCCTTCTGGAAGATCCGGTGCAACGCCTCATGCGACGAGCCGACCATCAGCTCTCCTTTCCATCGCCGTGATCAACGAGCTACGCCGCCGCGAGTTCGCACCACACGTACTTCCCCCGATCCCCGAACCGGGACGTCGGCTGCCACCCCCAGTACTGCGCGCACGCCTGCACCAACCCCAGCCCCCGCCCGTCCTCCAGCTCCAACTCCGCGACCTGCTCCAGCGGGCGCGGAGGATCCGGCGGCGCCGGATCGGTGTCCCACGCCCCGATCCACACCATCCCCTCTGCCGTACGCCGGACCCTCAACGCCGCCGGCCCCTTCGTGTGCCGCACGGCGTTCGACACCAGCTCCGCCGCCAGCAGCTCCGCCGTGTCCACCAGGCCGATCAGACCGTGCACGGTCAGGATCAGGCGCAGGGTACGGCGGCAGACGGTCACGGCTCTCAGGTCGTTCGGGACGTACAGCGTGTAGTCCCAGGTCTCGATGAGCTCATTTTCGGGCATGCGTCATCAACTCCGATCGGTGAATGGGGATTTCGCGCGCGGTGGCCTGCCGCAGCCGTCATGGCACGACGGAGCGGTGCGCTTCCGCAGTGTGCGCGTCGCGTCACCGACCGTAGAGGTAACGTGTAACCCGCAGCAAGCTGATCACGTGATCTGCCACCGAAAGAGAAGGATCAACTCATGGTTCAGAGGCCGGAACCAACAGCGCGGCAGGTGCGCCTGGGGGTCGAACTGCGCAGGCTCCGCGAGGCGGCCGGGCTCACGGCCATCCAGTCAGCGGCGCTGCTCGGGGCGAACAGGGTCCAGATCAGCCACATCGAATCGGGACTCAAAGGAGTGAGCGAGGAGCGACTGCGTCGACTGGCCTCCCACTACGCCTGTACGGATGCGCAGTTCATCGACGCGCTGGTCGAGATGGCCACGGACAGAACGCGGGGTTGGTGGGAGGAGTACCGGGGCCTGCTGCCCACGTCATTCCTGAACCTGTCCGAGCTGGAGCACCACGCCCGGTTCCTGCGCCACGTGGCAATCCTGTACGTGCCGGGCCTGCTGCAGACGGAGGACTATGCCCGTGCCGTTTTCTCGTCGAGGTTGCCCGAACTCACAGAAGACGAAATTGAGTTGCGCATTCGGCACCGGAAGGAGCGCCAGAGGATCACCATCCCGTACGAGGCTCTGGTCCATGAGGCGGCGCTTCGCATCAGGGTCGGCGACCGCTCCACCTCAAAGGCCCAGCTCACCCGGCTTCTTGAGCTCTCCGAAGCCGACCACGTCACCTTGCGCGTCATCCCGTTCGACCTGGACGGTTTTGCCGCGTCAAGCGGGATGACGTACGCCGGCAGCTCCCTGCCCCAGCTGGACACGGTGGTGCGGGACGCGCCGCATGGCGCAGTCTTCATCGATGCCGAGGCTCAGCTCAACATCTATCGAACGCGCTTCCGTATGGTGGAGGCCGTATCACTCGGACCGGTCGAGTCCCGTGACTTCATCCACCGACTGGCAAAGGAGCTGTGAGGCATCCCATGGACACCTGGCGGAAGTCTTCCTACTCGGGCGAGGGCGACGGCAACGAGTGCGTGGAGATTGCCAACTCCCGCACCCACATAACCATCCGCGACTCCAAGGACCCGGCCGTCGGCACCCTCTCCCTCCCGGCCGGATCCTTCGCCCTCTTCATCCAAGCCCTGAAGAAGGGCTGAGCCCGCGGCCTACCGCAGCAACACCCCCGCCCCCTCCACCCCCTCCTCCGAAGGCACCGCCACCAGTCCCAGCTCGGCGGCGGAGGCCAGCAGACGGTGGCTCGGGAGGATGCGGACCGTGTAGCCGTACGGACCCGTGCGGTCCAGGGCCAGCGGGCCCTCGTACAGCAGGCGGCCCTCCAGATCCGGCGCGCCGACCGGCTTCAGGGGGACCACCGTCGCGTCCGTGATGTGGTCCTCCGTGTCCACCCGGCCCGACACCGCCTGGACTTCGACGTCGTCCGGAGTCAGTGAGCCGAGGGCCACCCGGACCCGCAGGCCCACCGTCGAGCCCAGTTCCGCGGTGGCGGTCGGGGCCGTCGTCTCCACGTGGTCCACGCTCACCCCGGGCCAGGCCGCCCGGATGCGGGCCTTCCAGGCGGCCAGCTCACCCGCCGTGTCCGGGGTCAGTGCGCGGTGGGCCTGCGCGGCGGGAACGTAGAGGCGGTCGACGTACTCGCGGACCATGCGGCCGGCCAGCACCTTGGGGCCGAGCAGAGTGAGGGTCTGGCGGACCATCTGGATCCAGCGGTCGGGGAGGCCGGCCCGGCCCTGCTCGTAGAAGCGCGGAGTCACCCGCTGCTCCAGCAGGTCGTAGAGCGCCGCCGCCTCGATGTCGTCGCGGCGGTCCGGGTCCGTGCCCGCGCCGTCCGCCGTCGGGATGGCCCAGCCGAAGTCCGGCTGGAACCATTCGTCCCACCAGCCGTCCAGGACGGAGAGGTTCAGGCAGCCGTTCAGCGCCGCCTTCATCCCGCTCGTACCGCACGCCTCCAGGGGGCGCAGGGGGTTGTTCAGCCAGATGTCGCAGCCGGGGTAGAGCTTCTGCGCCATCGCCATGCCGTAGTCGGGGAGGAACACGATCCGGTGGCGGACCCGCGGGTCGTCCGCGAAGCGGACCAACTCCTGCACCAGGCGCTTGCCGCTGTCGTCCGCCGGGTGCGCCTTGCCCGCCACGACGATCTGGATCGGGCGGTCGGGATGCAGCAACAGCTCCATCAGGCGGTCCCGGTCCCGCAGCATCAGCGTCAGGCGTTTGTACGACGGGACCCTGCGCGCGAAGCCGATCGTCAGGACGTCCGGGTCCAGCACGCCATCGATCCAGCCCAGCTCGGCATCGCCCGCGCCTCGTTGCCGCCAGGACGCCCGCAGCCGCTCCCGCACCTCCAGCACCAGCCGTTCGCGCAGGGTGCGGCGCAGCTCCCAGATCTCCTGATCCTCGATCTCCGCCACCGAGTCCCAGCGCTCGGAGCCGCCGACGGTCAGCGCGTCCTCGGCCCGCTCGGAGCCGACCTGCCGGGACCCGAGCCTCAGCACCTCGGGGGCGACCCAGGTCGGCGCGTGCACCCCGTTGGTCACGGAGGTGATCGGCACCTCCTCGGGGTCGAATCCCGGCCACAGTCCCGCGAACATCTCCCGGCTCACCTGACCGTGCAGCAGCGACACCCCGTTGGCCCGCTGGGCCAGCCTGAGCCCCATCACGGCCATGTTGAACAGGTTCGGCTCGCCGCCGGGGTACGTCTCCATCCCCAGGGTCAGAATCCGCTGCACGTCGATGCCGGGAAGCTCGGCGTCCGCCCCGAAGTGCCGGGCGACCAGCTCCCGGTCGAAGCGGTCGATGCCGGCCGGGACGGGAGTGTGGGTGGTGAAGACCGTGCCGCCGCGCACCGCCTCCAGGGCGGAGTCGAAGTCCAGGCCGGCCGCGGACAGTTCGGCGATCCGCTCCAGGCCCAGGAACCCCGCGTGCCCTTCATTGGTGTGAAACACCTCCGGCTCCGGGTGCCCGGTGAGCCGGCAGTACGTCCGCACCGCCCGCACACCCCCTATCCCGAGCAGCATCTCCTGCAGCAGCCGGTGCTCGCTGCCGCCGCCGTAGAGCCGGTCGGTCACCCCGCGTTCGCCGAGGTCGTTCTCCTCCACGTCCGAGTCCAGGAGCAGCAGCGGCACCCTGCCCACCTGGGCCAGCCAGATCCGGGCGCGCAGCGCCTTGCCGCCGGGCAGCGCGAGCGAGACCTGGGCCGGGGCGCCGTCGGCCTCCTTCACCTGGGTGAGGGGCAGCTCGTTGGGGTCGAGCACCGGGTAGTGCTCCTGCTGCCAGCCGTCGCGGGACAGGGTCTGCCGGAAGTACCCGTGCCGGTACAGCAACCCGACACCGATCAGGGGTACGCCGAGATCGCTGGCCGCCTTCAGATGGTCACCTGCCAGGATGCCGAGGCCGCCGGAGTACTGGGGCAGCGCGGCCGTGATGCCGAACTCCGGGGAGAAGTAGGCGATGGCCGCGGGCATGCCGTCCGCCTGGGTCTGGTACCAGCGGCCGCCGGTCAGATAGTCGTCGAGGTCGTCGGCGACCGCGGTGAGGCGGCGCAGGAAACGCCGGTCCCCGGCCAGCTCGGTCAGCCGCGCCGGCCGTACCCGGCCCAGTATCCGCACCGGGTCACCCCCGGCTGCGGCCCACGCCTCGGGGTCCACGGACTGGAACAGATCGCGCGTTTCCGCATGCCAGGACCAGCGCAGATTGCGCGCCAGGTCGCTCAGCGGCCGCAGAGGTTCGGGGAGAACGGGACGGACGGTGAACCGACGGATCGCCTTCACACTTCCACCTCGGACGCGTTGCGGAGTGAGACGCACGGCGCTGTACGTCTCGTCGTCACCCTCGACGGTAGTGGGTTACCCGGGGGTCGGTGGGGACGCGTCCGGCGGGGGTGTCGGGGCGTGGGAAGACGGCCCGCGGGCACACGGAAAGGAGACCCGGTGAAAGGGGCCGGTCTTGTGGGTGGACATACGCGGGAGTAGTTAACAAAGTTCCGGATTGCCCACCCGAACAGGGTGGGAAGGCTCCTCCGGTACGAATCCACAGGCGTCCCACAGCACCTCCGCAGGACCCACCTCACCACATCCATCCGCCCACACCCACGTTGACGCGGACAGGAGCGGTCATGCCCGCCACGCACCATTCGTCAGCACCCCCGACAAGCAGCAAGGCCCCGGCAGCAGCACCGGAGCAGGCCGCGCAGGCCGAGCACGAGCACGCCGAGCAGAACCCGGCCGGGCAACCGGCCGCGAAACCGGCCAAGAAACCGGCCAAGAAGTCGGCCAGGCAACCGGCCAGGCAACCGGCCAGGCAACCGGCCAGGAAAACAACGGGCAAGAAATCCGTAAAGGCCGCCGCCGACGTGCCCGTCCCCGCACAGGCCCCGACCGGTCCCCCGGACACCGTCCTCGGCCGCATCCCCGTCCTCGACGTACGTCCGGTGGTCCAGCACGGGCGCAGGCCGGCCAAGGCGGTGACCGGCGAGTCGTTCGAGGTGTCCGCCACCGTCTTCCGGGAGGGGCACGACGCCGTCGCGGCGAACGTGGTGCTGCGCGACCCGGCCGGTCGGCCCGGACCGTGGACGCCGATGCGCGAACTCGCCCCCGGCACCGACCGCTGGGGCGCCACCGTCACCGCGGGTGAACCGGGCCGCTGGACCTACACGGTGGAGGCCTGGGCCGACCCGGTCGCGACCTGGCAGCACCACGCCGGCATCAAGATCCCGGCGGGCATCGACACCGAACTGGTCCTGGAGGAGGGCGCGCGGCTGTACGAGCGCGCCGCCGCCGGCGTCCCGGCCGACCAACGGCCGGTCGTACGAGAAGTCGTGTCGGCCCTGCGGAACGAGAACCGGCCGGCCGCCTGGCGCCTCGCGGCGGCGCTGGCACCGGAGGTGAAGGACCTGCTGGCCCGTCATCCGCTGCGGGAGCTGGTCACCGCCTCCGATCCCATGCCGCTGCTGGTGGAGCGGGAGCGGGCCCTGTACGGCTCCTGGTACGAGTTCTTCCCGCGCTCGGAGGGCACGGCCGAACAGCCGCACGGCAC
>NZ_JBIAEC010000010.1:0-222163 GCF_042868225.1 Streptomyces sp. NPDC007856
AGATCCCCGCCACCCTCCAGTGGCTCAGCTCACGGCTGGTCGCCCACTGAGCCCCCGCACGACTGACGCCGCGCAAAGCCGGTGATGTGGCCGGGCCGCGCCGGCCGTCCCCCTTGGCTCCCCCGCCCGCCCCGGCCCCAGATAGGGGCTCGGCGTGGGAGTGCTCAGCATGCCTTCCCCCGGACGACGAGCACCGCATCAGCGGCTGGCGCGACTCCAACGACACGACGTTCCGACAGTCCATGGAACATAGTTCACGACTTTTCTTTCAACTTATATTGACGGTTCGTCGGGTGGCGCCTAACGTCCGATCAACCTCTCGCCCCGCAGGCGACCTAGGAGACACGCGTGGCAAACGTTCTCGCTGTGCTCGTCCGAGCCCACCGTCATCGCAGACGCGCAACCGCCCTCACGGCTACGCTCCTGCTGCCGGCCGCCGCCGGCATCGCGCTGGTCTCGGCCCCGAGCGCCGGCGCCGCGACCATCCCCGCCGCCCCCACCACCGTCGTCAACGCGAACAGCGGCAAATGTGTGGACGCGCGTGCCGCGGCCACCGGTAACGGCACCGCTGTGCAGCAGTACACCTGCAACGGCACCGGCGCCCAGTCATGGCAGTTCACCGCGACCGACAGCGGCTACTACCGGATCGGGGTCGCCTCCGCGCCGAATCAGGTCTGGGACGAGACCGACGTCTCCACCGCCGACGGCGCGCTGACCCAACTGTGGCTCTACGGCGGCGGCGCCAACCAGCAGTGGCTGCCCGTCGCCGAGGCCTCCGGCACGTACCACTTCGTCAACCGCAACAGCGGCAAGTGCCTCGATGTGGCGTCCGCGTCCACTGCCGACAGCGTCCAGTTGCAGCAGTACACCTGCAACGGCACCGGCGCCCAGTCCTTCACGCTCACCGGCGGTCTGACCTCGCCGCCCAACACCCCGGACTTCGGCCCCAACGTGACGGTGTTCGACCCGTCGATGCCGACGTCCTCCATCCAGTCGAAGATCGACTCGCTCTACCGCACCCAGCAGACCAACGAGTTCGGCACCCAGCGCAACGCCCTGCTGTTCACCCCCGGCACCTACAACGTCGACATACCCGTCGGCTACTACACCCAGGTCTCCGGGCTGGGCCTGTCACCGGACCAGGTGTCGATCACGGGCGGCGGCGTGCACGTCGAGGGGCACACCAGCGACGGCAACGCCACACAGAACTTCTGGCGTGACGCCGAGAACATGTCGGTGAGTCCCAGTTCGGGAAGCACCATGTGGGCCGTCTCGCAGGCGGACCCGTTCCGGCGCATGGACGTACACGGCAGCATGAAGCTGTGGGACGACACCCACGGCACCACCACCAACTGGTCCAGCGGCGGCTACATCGGCGACTCCCGCGTCTCCGGCCAGATCAACTCGGGAACACAGCAGCAGTTCCTCACCCAGGACACCGCCATGGACGGCGGCTGGACCGGGCACAACTGGAACATGGTCTTCGTCGGCGACACCGGCGCCCCGGCGACCAGCTTCCCCAATCCGCAGTACACCAGCGTCGCCCAGAGCCCCGTGATGCGCGAGAAGCCGTTCCTCTACGTCGACGGTTCGGGTAACTGGCAGGTGTTCGTCCCGTCCGTTCGCACCGATGCGCAGGGCCCCGACTGGATCAACGGTACCGTTCCCGGCACCTCGCTGCCGATCAGCCAGTTCTACATCGTCAAGCCCGGTGACACCGCCACGACGATCAACAACGCGCTCGCCGCGGGCCAGAACCTGATCGTCACTCCTGGCGTTTACCACCTGTCCGCCCCGCTGAACATCGCGCGCCCCGACACGGTGGTCCTGGGACTGGGCCTGGCCACCCTCGTGCCGGACAACGGCGTCACGGCGATCACGACCGCCGATGTCGACGGCATCGACATCGCCGGGCTGCTGATCAGCGCGAACACCACCAACTCCAGCACACTGATGCAGGTCGGCCCGGCGGGCTCGACCGCCAGTCACACCGGCGACCCCATCGTGCTGCACGACGTGTTCTTCCGCATCGGCGGCGACATCGCCGGCAAGGCCACCCAGACGCTGGTGGTCAACAGCAACGACGTCATCGGCGACGACCTCTGGCTGTGGCGGGCGGACCACACCAACGGCGTCGGCTGGACGACCAACCCGGCCGCCAGCGGACTGATCGTCAACGGCAACGACGTGACCATGTACGGCCTGGCGGTCGAGCACTACCAGAAGTACCAGACCACCTGGAACGGCAACGGCGGCCGCACGTACTTCTACCAGAGCGAGACCCCCTACGACGTGCCCGACCAGTCCAGCTGGACCACCAGCGGAGGCGACCTCGGCTACGCCTCCTACAAGGTCGCCAACTCGGTCACCTCACACGAGGCGTGGGGGGTGGGTGTCTACGCCTACCTCCGCGACAACCCCTCCGTCGTGCTCGGCCACGCCATCGAGACACCCACCACGTCCACGGTGAAGCTCCACAGCATGGTCACCACGGTCCTGGGCGGTGCCGGCACCATCAACCACATCGTCGACGGCACCGGCACCCAGGTGACCCCGAGCAGCAACGTGGCCTACCTGGTCGGCTATCCGTAAGTCCGGCGCGGACCTGAGGGCACCCAGGAGAGAGGCCGGCATGGTCGAGAGGGCCCGGGCGGGGGACCGCCCGGGCCCTCTCGGCGGAGCGGAACCAGGACAAGGACGACGCCCCCCGCAACTGGCGTGAGACTGCGCATCCCGCTGGCGCCGATCCAGGCCAGTTCACTCGGGCGCATGCGGAACAAGGTCGAGGCCTCCACCATAAGTGCCACGCGCTGGGTACTTGTTCGTCCTTCGTCGCGTGCCAGCTCCGCCGCCGCGCCGTCGAGCGCCGCATCCGAACGCCATGCCCGCGACCACCTCGCCTTCCTCGGCCTCGCCGCAGCCCTCTGCTGCTACACACGACTCCTCAAACTCGTGACGCCCCGACCATCCACGCATGGCTCACGAACCGCCACAATGCGTGAAAGCCGGCCGCCACAGGTGACCCTCGCTGATGCAAGGTCGATACTGCCGATAGACGGGAGGACGTTACCCCGATCAGGGTGGCCCCAGTACCTGACCCCCCGTCACAAGTCGTCTCCGACCGCCACGAACCACCAAGATCGAGAAAGGCCCTCCGTGCCGATGCCCTGCGAAACGCAGGCCCTGAAACCAAGTGCCAAGCTCCCGAGGAGACACCCATGAAGATGCTGATCAACGTCCCGGAGACCGTTGTGGCGGACGCGCTGCGCGGAATGGCGGCCGCGTGTCCCGATCTGATCGTGGACGTGGAGAACCGGGTGATCGTCCGCCGGGACGCTCCGGTGGCCGGGCAGGTGGCGCTGGTGTCCGGCGGCGGGTCGGGGCACGAGCCGCTGCACGGCGGGTTCGTGGGCCCGGGCATGCTCTCCGCCGCATGTCCCGGAGAGGTGTTCACCTCCCCGGTGCCGGACCAGATGGCGCGTGCCGCGGCGGCTGTGGACAGCGGCGCCGGTGTGCTGTTCGTCGTGAAGAACTACACCGGCGACGTGCTCAACTTCGACATGGCGGCCGAACTGGCCGAGGACGAGGGCATCCAGGTCGCCAAGGTGCTCGTCAACGACGATGTGGCGGTCACCGACAGCCTGTACACGGCCGGCCGGCGCGGCACCGGCGCGACGCTGTTCGTGGAGAAGATCGCGGGCGCCGCCGCGGCCGAGGGGCAGCCGCTGGAGCGGGTCGAGTCCATCGGGCGTCAGGTGAACGAGAACTCCCGGAGTTTCGGTGTCGCGCTCAGCGCCTGCACGACCCCGGCGAAGGGCAGCCCCACCTTCGATCTGCCGGACGGCGAGCTGGAGTTGGGCATCGGCATCCACGGCGAGCCGGGCCGGGAACGGCGGCCGATGATGACCTCCGGGGAGATCGCCGACTTCGCGGTGAACGTGATCCTGGAGGACATGCCACCGCGCGGCCCCGTCCTGGTGCTGGTCAACGGCATGGGCGCCACCCCGCTGCTGGAGCTGTACGGATTCAACGCGGAGGTGCAGCGGGTGCTGCGGGAGCGCGGGGTGGCCGTGGCCCGCACGCTCGTCGGCAACTACGTCACCTCGCTGGACATGGCGGGCGCGTCGGTGACGCTCTGTCAGGTCGACGAGGAGCTGCTGCGGCTGTGGGACGCGCCGGTGCGGACTCCCGCGCTGCGGTGGGGGATGTGATACGGCGGACGAGGCGACCATCACCCGTAGCACGCCGGTCATCACCCCTACCACGCAAGGAGATCCAGTGCTCGACGCCGACTTCTTCCGCCGCTGGATGGCGGCGACCGCCGCGTCCGTGAACCGCGAGGCGGAGCGGCTCACCGCCCTCGACTCAGCCATCGGGGACGCCGACCATGGCAGCAATCTGCAGCGCGGCTTCACCGCCGTGCACGCCGCCCTGGAGAAGGAGGCGCCGGACACCCCGGGCGCGGTCCTGGTGCTCGCCGGGCGGCAGCTCATCTCCACGGTCGGCGGCGCCTCGGGGCCGCTGTACGGCACGCTGCTGCGCCGGACCGGCAAGGCCCTCGGCGAGGCCGCGGAGGTCAGCGAGGAGCAGCTGGCCGAGGCGCTGCGCGCGGGTGTGGACGGGGTGATGGCGCTGGGCGGGGCGGCCCCCGGCGACAAGACGATGATCGACGCCCTGGTGCCGGCCGTGGACGCGCTCGGCGACGGATTCGCCGCCGCGCGGGCCGCCGCCGAGGAGGGCGCGGTGGCCACCACCCCGCTGCAGGCCCGCAAGGGCCGGGCGAGCTATCTCGGCGAGCGCAGCATCGGCCACCAGGACCCGGGGGCGACCTCGTCGGCGCTGCTCATCGCCGGTCTCGAAGAGGCGGCGGAGGGCGGACGGTGAGTGACGAGAAGGTGGTCGGGATCGTGCTGGTGTCGCACAGCGCGGAAGTGGCCGCCTCGGTCGCCGAGTTGGCGAAGGGCCTGGCGGGCGGGGCACCGGCGGTTCCCGTGGCCCCGGCGGGCGGCACCGAGGGCGGCGGGCTGGGCACCAGCGCCGAGCTGATCACCGCTGCGGCGGCCTCGGTGGACCGGGGCGCCGGGGTGGCGGTGCTCACCGATCTCGGCAGTGCCGTGCTGACCGTGAAGGCGCTGATCGCCGAAGGTGAGGAACTGCCCGACGACACCCGGCTGGTGGACGCGCCGTTCGTCGAGGGCGCGGTCGCGGCGGTGGTCACCGCCGCCACCGGGGCCGACCTGGACGCGGTGGAGGCCGCGGCGGCGGAGGCGTACGGCTACCGCAAGGTGTGACCCGGCCGCGGGCGCAGGCTGGTCATCTGTTCGCGACGAACAGCCTGGCCAGCCGCGCTCCCGCGGCGACGGCCGCCATGTGGTCCTCGATGGGGTGCACGCGGGAGTGCCTGAAGACGACGTAGGTGACCCCGGAGGGCGCCCCGCCGCTGCGCGGGTCGGCCCGGATGCCGAGGGCCCGGGCGGTGGCGTAGGAGGCCTCGCCGATGAGGTCGCGCGGACCGGTGTCGCCGACCACGGCGTACTGCACCCGGTCCCGGTAGATGACGGCGGCGACCGAGCCGCCCCGTACGCCGAGCTTGCGGGGGTTCCAGATACGGCTGGGGGCCGGGACGACGATGTAGGGCAGGGTCTCGGCGTTCAGATGGCGGCCGTCGGACTGCTGGTAGGCGGTCATGGTGGCGAACTGCGGGTCGGTGCGGCGGTTGCAGCGGGCGGTGGACAGTCCGTCGCAGTCGACGTCCATGTCGGCCTTCCAGAAGACGGCGTCCTGGGTGCCGCAGACGGGCACGGTCGCGGGTCTGCCGGTGTCGGTGCGGTACCGGCCGCGGGAGATCTGGTGGCATTCGCCCAGCCGGGCCAGCAGGTCGGTGGCCGCCACCGCGCCCGCGCCGCGGGCCGCGGGCCGTTCCCAGGGCGGGACGGGGGCGGCCGGTACGTACAGCGAGGCCGGAAGGTGCAGTGCGGCCGGGGCGAGCAGGGCGACGCCGGCCAGGGCCGGCGTCAGCGACGGGACACGCACGATGAGAGAACCCTCTCGTCGGGGACGGGCGGACATCCAGCACACTGTGGTGGCGGTCCGGGCGGCCGGGCGTACCGGCCGCCCGGAAAGGGCTGGATGGAGCACGCTTCTGACGCCTGATGAGGGACAAGAGGACGCTGCGGGACAACAGGGGCCGGGGATCGGGAACAAGTCCGCCCCCGATCCCCCGGCCACCCGCGTCGGCGCGGCTTCGGCGACGACAGCGTGTCCGCGCCAGCGGCATGAACTCCCCTGCTCTCTTGGGTAGTTCAGCCCTAGGGAAGCTCAGCATACGTAACTTCCCGGCATGGTCACCAACGCGGGCCCCCCAGGTCACCCGTGCGGCCCTCTTGCCGCGCCCGCACCGCCGCGCCATATTGGTCCGGACTTTTGCGTGATGCCCATGGCGCCGGCCCCGGGGAGGCAGAACCGTGCGACGCGTTCCATGGCCGCTCGTGCCGGTCGGCGGGGCCCTGCTGCTGGTCGCGTCCTGCGCCTGGAGCCAGGCCGGCGAAGGCGACGAAGGCCTGGCGCCCGGCGCTCCCGACGGGGTCACCGCGCAGGCGGGCAGTGCCACCAGCGTGCACGTGATGTGGAACGCGGTGCCGGACAGCCCTGGCATCCGCACCTACGAGGTGTATCGCGGCACCACGAAGGTGGAGGACGTGCCGGGTTCGCAGCACATGGTGGACGTCACCAGCCTCAGGCCGTCCACCGTGTATGCCTTCACCGTTCGGGCCCGGGACACCGCGGGGCGGCTCGGACCGCCGAGTCGTACCGTGCGGGCGCGGACCCCGGCGAGGGTGGCGGCGGACCGCTCGGCGCCCACCCGGCCGTCGCATCCCGCCGGGCGGGTGCTCGGCGCCCGGGAGGTCCAGCTGTCCTGGGGCGCTTCCCGCGACGACCGGGGCGTGGTGTCGTACGACGTGTACCAGAGCGGGGCGAAGATCCACAGCGTCGGCGGGAACCAGACCGCGACCGTGCTCACCGGACTGCGCCCCGGCTCCCGTTACGTCTTCACGGTGCGGTCCCGCGACGCCGCCGACAACCTCTCCCCCGCGAGTGTCCAGGTCCGCCTCACCACCCCGGGCACCGACGACGGCCGGAACACCGCCCCCACCGGCTTCACCGCGAAGACCCACCGGGCCGACGGGGCGTACTACCTCGACCTGGCCTGGGATCCGCCGCGCGCGGACGGCGTGATCGCCGAGTACCAGATCCAGCTCGACGGCACCGCGGCGACCTCGCTGGTGTGGGGCGGCACTCCCCCGCGCGGCGGGGCGACCTACACGGCTGCGGGCACGGCTGCCGGACGGCACGTGGGGCGGCTGGTCTCCGGAGCTGACGGTAACGACGGAGGGCTGATGCGGAGGGCGCGGTTGATGGCGCCCTGCGCCGGCCGGAGGAAACCGTCACCTGACCGGCTG
The DNA here is from genome assembly GCF_042868225.1 of Streptomyces sp. NPDC007856. Lineage (NCBI taxonomy): Bacteria > Bacillati > Actinomycetota > Actinomycetes > Kitasatosporales > Streptomycetaceae > Streptomyces > Streptomyces sp. NPDC007856. The sequence continues at coordinate 7,461 of NZ_JBIAEC010000010.1, forward strand.
CCTCCCAGGTGCGCGCGCCCCCGCAGCCACGTTGGCTGCTGCCCATGCACACCTCGCGACTCCTCGTCCGCTCCGGTCTGGCCCTGGTGGCCGCCGCGGCGCTCCCGGCCACCCTCGCCGGGCCGTCCGCGGCGGCCTCGGGCATCTCCGTCAGCACCACCGGGTCCGGCGTCTCGGTGGTCACCGGCGCCTGCTCGGAGATCAACGGCAGCTGGGGCAACGCGGCCCTGCTCACCAGCAGGCAGGCGAACTTCTCCCAGGGCAGGCAGGTCCCGCTGACGGGCACGTCCGTCCGCCAGTCCGCAACCTGGTCGAAGGTGAAGCCGGGGACGTACACCGTGGTCGTGGTCTGTTCCAGCGGCAGCACCGCGGGCAGCCAGTCGGTGATCGTCTCGTCCGGATCGAAACCGACGATCTCCTCGACGGCCTCGCCGGCGTCCGCCCGGGGTGTGCTGGGCGGCCTGGGCGGCGCCGCCCGGGACTACGGCCCACTGACTCTGGGCATCGGCGCGGCCCTGGTGAGCACCGGAGCCATCGCCACGGGCTGGTATCTGCGCCGGCGTGCGAAGCCCTACCGGCTCTGACGCAGCGGCCGCGGACCGGCTCAGCCGCCTTCGGGTCGCAGTGCGGCGCACTCCGCCAGGGCGTGGGTGAGCCACTGGGTCCAGAAGGTCTCCAGGTCGATGCCGGCCCGCAGCACGAGATGGCGCAGCCGGTCCTCGGGGGCGTCCCGGTCAGGCGGGAAGTCGCGCTTCTCGATCTCCTGGTACTCGGCCAACTGCCGTCGGTGCAGCTCCAGATGGCGGCGCAGGTCCGACTCCAGGCCCGCCGTGCCGACCACCGCCGCGGCCCGCAGCCGCAGCAGGAGCGTGTCCCGCAGCGGCTTGGGGTCCTGCGCGGCGGCAGCCCAGCGGGCCAGTTCGGCGCGGCCCGCGGGCAGGACCTCGTAGCTCTTCTTCTGCCCACGGGCCGGCGCTTCCGCCGGCAGTGTGCGGATGAGGCCGTGCGCCTCCAGTTTCCCCAGCTCGCGATAGATCTGCTGGTGCGTCGCTGACCAGAAGTAGCCGATCGACTTGTCGAACCGGCGGGTCAGCTCCAGTCCCGACGACGGCTTTTCCAGCAGGGCGGTGAGGATCGCGTGCGGGAGTGACATGGCCTCATCCTAGGGATCGCCGGGCGGCGCCCTACAGCGCCGCCGCCAGCTCCGTGCCCTGCTTGATGGCCCGCTTGGCGTCCAGCTCGGCGGCGACGTCCGCGCCGCCGATGAGATGGACGCTGCGCCCGGCGGCGGCCAACTCCTCGTACAGGTCGCGGCGCGGCTCCTGGCCGGTGCACAGGACCACCGTGTCGACCTCCAGCACCGTGCTCTCCTCGCCGACGGTGAGGTGCAGGCCCGCGTCGTCGATCCGGTCGTAGCGGACGCCCGGGACCATGGTCACGCCGCGGTGCTTGAGTTCGGTGCGGTGGATCCAGCCGGTGGTCTTGCCGAGGTCCGCGCCGACCTTGGTGGTCTTGCGCTGCAGCAGGTGGACCTGGCGCGGCGGGGTGGGCCGCTGCGGCGCGGCGAGGCCGCCCGGCGTCCGGTAGTCCATGTCCACGCCCCAGGCGCGGAAGTACGTCTCCGGGTCCTCGCTCGCCTTGTCCCCGCCGTCGGTGAGGTATTCGGCGACATCGAAGCCGATGCCGCCGGCGCCGAGGACGGCGACCCGGTCGCCGACGGACACGCGGCCCTGGAGCACGTCGAGGTAGCCGACGACGCGCGGGTGGTCGACGCCGGGGATGTCCGGGGTGCGCGGGGTGACGCCGGTGGCGACCACGACCTCGTCGTAGCCGGCCACGGTCTCGGCGGTGACCCAGGTGTCGAGGCGTACGTCGACCCCGTGCGCGTCGAGCTGGTGGCGGAAGTAGCGCAGCGTCTCGTCGAACTCCTGCTTGCCGGGGACCTTGCGGGCCACGTTGAGCTGGCCGCCGATCTCGCTCGCGGCGTCGAAGAGGGTGACCTCGTGGCCGCGTTCGGCGGCGCTCACCGCGCAGGCCAGGCCCGCCGGTCCCGCGCCGACGACCGCGACGCGCTTCTTCAGCCGGGTCGGGGAGAGCAGCAGCTCCGTCTCGTGGCAGGCGCGCGGGTTGACCAGGCAGGAGGTGATCTTGCCGCTGAAGGTGTGGTCGAGGCAGGCCTGGTTGCAGCCGATGCAGGTGTTGATGGCCTCGGGGGTGCCGGCGGCGGCCTTGGCGACGAAGTCGGGGTCGGCGAGCATCGGGCGGGCCATGGAGACCATGTCCGCGTAGCCGCCGGCCAGCAACTCCTCTGCCAGCTCCGGGGTGTTGATGCGGTTGGTGGTCACCAGCGGCACGGACACCTCGCCCATGAGCTTCTTGGTGACCCAGGTGTAGGCGCCGCGCGGGACGGAGGTGGCGATGGTGGGGATGCGGGCCTCGTGCCAGCCGATGCCGGTGTTGATGATCGTCGCCCCGGCGGCCTCGACCGCCTTGCCGAGGGTGATCACCTCGTCCAGCGAGGAACCGCCCGGTACCAGGTCCAGCATGGACAGCCGGTAGATGACGATGAAGTCCTCGCCGACCGCTTCGCGGACCCGCCTGACGATCTCGACGGGGAAACGCATCCGGTTCTCGTACGACCCGCCCCAGCGGTCGGTGCGCCGGTTGGTCTGCGCCGCGATGAACTCGTTGATCAGATAGCCCTCGGAGCCCATGATCTCCACGCCGTCGTAGCCGGCCTGCCGGGCGAGGCGGGCGGCACGGGCGTAGTCGTCGATGGTGCGCTCGACCTCGGCGTCGGTGAGTTCGCGCGGCACGAACGGGCTGATCGGTGCCTGGAGCGGGCTGGGTGCGACGAGGTCCTGGTGATAGGCGTAACGCCCGAAGTGCAGGATCTGCATCGCGATCCGGCCGCCCTCGCGGTGCACGGCCTCGGTGACCACCTGGTGCTGCTCGGCCTCCGCCTCGGTGGTGAGCCTGGCGCCGCCCTCGTACGGGCGGCCCTCGTCGTTGGGCGCGATGCCGCCGGTGACGATGAGGCCCACCCCGCCCCTGGCGCGGGCCGCGTAGAACGCCGCCATGCGCTCGAAGCCGCGCTCGGCCTCCTCCAGGCCCACGTGCATGGAGCCCATCAGCACGCGGTTGGGCAGAGTGGTGAAGCCCAGGTCGAGCGGGGTCATCAGATGCGGGTAACGGCTCATCGGGCCCTCCGTGCGCGGTGTCGTCGCCTCTTGTTGTAGAGGAAACGCGAGCCTTTATGCAACTAGTTGCACAACCATCGGCAAGTGACGCAAACCACCTTTGTACCTACTAGTATGTACAGTCGGGACCGAGCACCCTGCGTTACGGCGACCACCTGGGCGTGCGCGAGGACGACGGAGTGGTGTTCGTGGCACACGTCCGTCGACTGGCCCTTCGGCGACGGCGAGGCGCACTACGCCCCGGCCGACGCCGGGCCGGCCGGGGCACTGCCGCAGGGCGGGAGGGGGTCAGCGGCTGCGGAGCCGCAGATGCAGGTCCCTCTCCTGGTCGCCGGAGGCCGTACAGGTCTCCTCGACGGCGAACATCGAGTCGAGGGTGTGCCGGAACCGGTCCACGGCCCAGTAGCCGCCCTGGACGTCCGCCTGGACGGCCGCGTCGAGGTGGACCGGCGGGCAGCCCGGCCCCCGGGCGTCCGCGACGTCGTATGTGCCGAGCCACACCATCGGACGGACCTCATGGAGCTGCTGAGGGATCTCGTCCGCGCCCCGGTCGGACGCGAAGCAGGAGCTCAGCGCGTCGAAGACGAGGCGCGCGTCCTCCTTGGAACCGCTGATCTCCACCGTGACGGTTTCCGGATGCGACCGCTCCGTGTGTGCCATTGATCGCTCCTTTCGTGGCGCGCCGCGGTGCAAGGGAGTACCCCGCCGGACCGCGTCCACCCTCAGGAAAGCACCACCTGCCGGTCGGCACACCCCAGGCGGGTTCAGCCGCGGGAGAACTTGTACGTCTTGCTGTCCGTCAGGATGCAGAAACCCGGTGACATCACGATCACGCGCAGGATCCCGGTGCGGCGGTCGTAGTCGATGCCCTCCACCTCGAAGCTGCCGGAGCAGGAGCTGCGCAGCGGCAGCTGGCGCAGGGCGGTGACATGGCCGGTGACGTCCCCGGAGCCGTTCGGCGGGGCCGACAGGTCGATCTGGAGCAGCGGCTTGGTCATGCCGAAGAGGCTGCCGTCGGGGTCGTCGGAGGAGCACAGCAGGGTGGTGGGGCCGGAGAAGTCGCAGCCCTGGACGTCACGGACGGCGTGGTCGAGGTCGACCGTGGAGACCTGCGGGAGGTTCGCCGAGGGCGAGGTGGACGGGTTGACGCCGGGGGTGGGGAAGACCAGCAGGCGGTTCATCGTCCCCCACTCGCCCGAGAGCATCCACTGGCCGTCGGGCGAGATCGCGTCCCAGGAGTTGTTCAGCGCCTCGCCTGGGCTGAGCGTGTGGACGTACTCCGACCAGGTGCCGTCGGGCGCCTGCACGCGGTACATCTTCGAGTTGCCGGAGTCCCGCTGGTAGGGCTCGATGTAGTAGCCGTTGTACGAGGCGTCGGGGTCGCCGACGTGGTTCCAGCCGCGCATGGAGACACCGAGGGGAATGGTGCCGATACCGGTGTACCGGTTGGGGCTGTTCGCGGGGACCTCCACGGAGGCCAGCCCCTGGCTCTCGTCCAGCGGTCGGGCGCGGTCGGAGCCGGTCTCCGTCCAGGTGTCGGCCGCGGAGGCGGGTGCGGTGAGGGACACGACGGCGGCGGTGGCGAGGGTGACGAGTCCGGCGAGGACTGCGTGACAACGTTGCCGGGCGGACGCGGGCATGGCCGACTCCTCGGGCGGGGCGGGGCTGGGAACACTCGGTCGGCGGACAGTCTGGCGTGGCGCATTAGTCATGTACAGGCCAATGCAGCAACATGAGCGTGAACTCTCCCCGTCCGCCGAACGGGCGTGCAGGATGTCCGGGACAGGAGTTCGGCCCCGGCCTACGGGCTTCGACGGACGTGCACGGCTGTGGTGAGAGATGGTGGAGGTGACCGGCACGGCGTCGGAGAGTCGGGTGTGAGCTTGGTGGATCAAGGGGAGTCGGCACGGGGGACGGCGTGCCGTGCGGACGGGCGAAGGCGGTGCATGGCATGAGTGCAGCCGAGGCTCCGGTGACGGAGGGCGGCGAGCCCGTGCGCGGACCGGTGCGGCCGGGCGGACTGCTCGACGTGCTGGGCGTGGCGTCGGTGGTGCTGGACACCACCGGGCGGATCGTGCTGTGGAGCCCGCAGGCGGAGGAGCTGTTCGGCTACGGCGCGGGCGAGGCCCTCGGCCAGTACGCGGCCCGGCTCATGGTCCACGAACGACACTTCGAGCTGGTCGGCAAGCTCTTCGCCGATGTGATGCGCACCGGGCAGAGCTGGGCCGGCGGCTTCCCGATCCGGCACAAGGACGGCAGCACCCGCCTGGTGGAATTCCGCAACATGCGGCTGCTGGACGACCGCGGTGACGTGTACGCGCTCGGGCTGTGCGCCGATCAGTCGACCGTACGGCGTCTGGAGCAGGACGTGGCGCTGTCCGAGCGGATGGTGAAGCAGTCACCGATCGGCTACGCCGTCCTGGACACACAACTGCGGTACGTCTCGGTCAATCCGGCCCTGGAGAAGATCAACGGGGTGCCGGCCGCCGAGCACGTGGGGCGGACGCTGCGTGAGGTGCTGCCCATGCTGGACTCCGAGCCGGTGGAGACCGACGCCCGGCAGGTGCTGGACACCGGTGTGCCGGTCATCGACAACACGCTGGCCGGCCGTACCCCCGCCGACCCGGACGAGGACCACACCTGGGCCCATTCGCTGTACCGGCTCGAGGACGCCATGGGCAATGTGCTCGGAGTCGCGGTCACGGTGGTCGACATCACCGAGCAGCACCGGGCCTCCATGGAGGCGGAGGCCGCCCGCCGCCGGCTCGCGGTCATCGCCGACGCCTCCGCCCGGATCGGTACGACGCTCGAACTGGAGCGCACCGCCTGCGAGTTGGCCGAGGTCGCGGTTCCGGAGCTCGCCGACCTGGCGGCCGTGGATCTGCTGGACTCGGTGGTGGAGGGCCGGCGCAGCACGCTCGGGCCGTCGGAGTCGGCGGTGATCCGGGCCCTCGCGGTGCGTCCGCAGGACGGCTCGGACGCGGTGCTGGCCGCCGATCCGCCCGGCCGGATCGCGCGGTACGGACCCGACCGGCTGGTCACCGAGTGTGTGCGCTCGGGCGAGGCGGTGCTGGTGCCGCAGGTGAAGGACGAGGACCTGCCGCGCATCGGCCGCAGCCCCGAGGCGGCCGAACTACTGGGCCGCGCGGGGCTGCACTCGTATCTCGCGGTGCCGCTGATCGCGCGCGGCGAGGTGCTGGGCGCCCTGGATCTCAAACGCACCCGCAATCCGGCGCCGTTCGACGAGGACGACGTGCTGCTCGCCCGGGAGCTGGCGGCCCGCGCGGCCGTGCAGATCGACAACGCGCGCTGGTACCAGAACGCCCGCAACACCGCCCTCACCCTGCAACGGAGTCTACTGCCCAGCAGCCCGCCGGTGACGACCGGCCTGGAGGTGGCCTCCCGCTACCAGCCCGCCGGGGCCACCAGCGAGGTCGGCGGCGACTGGTTCGACGTCATCCCGCTGGAGGGCGGCAAGACCGCGCTCGTGGTCGGAGATGTGATGGGCAGCGGACTCAGCGCGGCCGCGACCATGGGCCGGCTGCGCACGGCGACCACCACACTGGCCGCCCTGGACCTCGACCCGGCACTGCTGCTGGAGCACCTGGACAAGACCACGTCGGCCCTGGACCACTCCATCGCGACCTGTATGTACGCCGTGCACGATCCGCATCTGCGGCAGTGCCGGATCGCCAACGCCGGCCATCTGCCGCCGGCCCGTCTCCGCCCGGGCCGGCCGCCGGAACTGCTCGACCTGCCGACCGGTGTGCCACTGGGCGTGGGCGGCGTAGCGTTCTCCACCGTCACCGTCGACTTCGAGCCCGGCGACGAGCTGGTGTTCTACACCGACGGCCTGGTGGAGACCCGCAGCCACTCCCTGGACGAACGCCTGGACTTCCTGCTGTCCCTGCTCGACGACCCCGCCCGCCCCCTGGAGGAGACCTGCGACCTGCTGCTGCGGACCCTGCACCACCCCGACAACCACGACGACGTCGCCCTGCTCATCGCCCGGGCGCAGGAACTGCCCTGACGGTCACGGCAGTACGCCGATCACCACGTGCGCGGACAGTTCCTCCGACACCGCCGTACGGGCCGTCAGACCCGCGTCGGCGAAGGCTCGTACGGCGGCCGGTGCCTGGCGTTCGCTGGTCTCGGTCAGCAGACAGCCGCCCGGTGCGAGCCACTCGGGCGCCCCGGCGGCCACCCGGCGCAGGAGGTCCAGGCCGTCGGCGCCGCCGTCCAGGGCGACGCGCGGTTCATGGTCACGGGCCTCGGCCGGCAGCAGGGGGAGTTCGGCGGTGGGGACGTAGGGCACGTTGGCGGTGAGGATGCCGACGCGGCCGCACAGCGCGGCGGGCAGGGCGTCGTAGAGGTCGCCCTGATGGACCCGGCCGTCGAAGGCGGCGAGGTTGCGCGCGGCACAGCGTACGGCGGCCGGGTCGATGTCGGCCGCGTGCACCTCGGCACCGTCCAGGGCGGCGGCGAGTGCCGCGCCGAGGGCGCCCGAGCCACAGCACAGGTCCACGACGACGCTCGCCCGCGGCGCCTGGGCCAGCGCCTGGTCGACCAGGAACTCGGTACGGCGGCGGGGGACGAAGACCCCCGGTTCCACCGTGACGCGCAGTCCGTGGAACTCGGCCCAGCCCAGGACGTGTTCGAGTGGGTGCCCGGCGGCGCGCCGTTCCACCATCGAGGCCGCCTCCTCGGGCGTGCGGGCGGTGGCGAGGATCAACTCCGCCTCGTCCTCGGCGAAGACACACCCGGCGGCGCGCAGCGCGGAGACGAGGGTGGCGGGAGAAGAAGAGGACAGGGGACCAGAAGAAGACATGGGGGCGGAAAGCCTTTCGGACCGCGGGACTTCAGGGCGCTCTCGCGGTCACCGCTGCCGGTGCGCCGTCAGCGACCGGACGGCCACCCTACCCCAACGGGTGCGCCCGGTTCCGGGTGGGAAAAACGCCTGGCGCGGTGGCGAGCCGGGCGGCTACGCTCGCCGCGATGACGACTCACGCCTCGCAGAGATTGGAGGTCCCGTCCGCGCAAGGTGAGCGCTGATGCTCCCTTCCACCGCGCACGGGGACTCCTGGCTTTCCTTGTGGCTCCGCGTACGGACGTACGCCGTGCCACCGTCCATGATCGAGCTCGCCACCGGCCGCCGTGCCGCCGGGGACTGGGCGGGGGCCTGCGCCGCCGCCCGGATCGACGTCGACGTCGATCTGCGTTCCGTCGCCCGCGCCCACGGCCGGGAGATCGCGGCCCGGCTCCGCGCCGACCTCCGGCGTCTCGCCCCGGACCTGTTGCGCTGGCACATGCCGAGGATCGCGCCCGACGGGTTGCTGCGCCCCGGCCTGACCCTGACACTGGCCCGGTACGAGCGGCCCGGCCGGGCCGGCCCACTGCATCTCGTGGCCCGTACGCCGCCGGCCTGGGCGGATGCCGGCCAGCGGATCAGCCTCGCCCTGTTCGATCCGGCCGACCCGTCCGGACGCGGTCCGGGGGCGCCCCGAGCGGGCCCGCTGGGACGCCGCCTGGGCCTTGCTGGTGCGGGCGATGGAGACCGGGGCACCGGACGTGGTGGTCGTGCCGGCGACCACCCTGCGGGCCTTCCGGCTCCGGCCGCGCCTGGACCGGCTGGCCTGGCTGGACTGCGGCAGCGGCGCCGACGGGCTGGACCGGGGCTGGGAGCTGGGGCCGGACGGCGCGCACGGGCTGAGCGAGCAGGAGCGGGACGCGGTCCGGTTCCGGGTGGCGCAGGGCATCAAGGGAAGCCCGGGCAACGCACCACAGGGCTGGCGGCGATGGGCGGAGGAGGTGTTCCATCCGCCGTAGCCATGGCGGCAGTTGCTGGGCTCGGCGGTGCGGTCGGCGGTCTCCGCTCCGGGCGTGGGCGAGGACTACAGCTACGGCCGGCCGGCGCGGCGCTCGGCCGGGCTGCCCGGGATCGTCCTGCCGAGTCTGCGGCGCCGGCCGCCCCGGGTGTGCGTCGTCATCGACGCCTCGGGGTCGGTCAGCGACGCGGAACTGGGCAGCGCGCTGCTGAAGGTGACCGCGATCTGCCGGGCCGTGGGCGGACGGCGGGACCTGGTCTCCGTGCTGTCCTGCGATGCCGCGGCCCGGACCGTGCAGCCGCTGTGCCGGACGGAGGGCATCGAGCTGGTGGGCGGCGGCGGGACGGATCTGCGCACCGGGTTCGCCCGCGCGCTGCGGACCCGGCCCGACGCGGTGGTGGTCCTGACCGACGGTCAGACGCCGTGGCCCGAGGTGCGGCCGTCGTGCCGGACGGTGGTGGGGCTGTTTCCGCGGGCCGGTGGGTCGTACGACGAGGATCGTCCCGACTACCGGCCGGACTCGCCCCCGGCGTGGGCGCGAGTGGTGACGATGGGGTCGGCGGCGGGATGACAAGCCGGACCGGGGCCCGTCCGACGACATGCCGGCAGGGAGCCCGCCCGTCGCCGGGCGCGCTCCCTGTTCCGGGCGGCACCGGGTCAGACGCCGACCGTCTCCTCGACCTCTTCCTCGACCTCCTCCTCGGCCGCCCGCGCCGCCTCCCGCTCGGTCGGTGCCGCGGCGGGCGGGGCAGCCGGCTCGGTCGCGGTGCCGGGGTGCCCGACCGCGAGCCGGGCCTGCCGGGGCCGCTCGTACAGGGCCGCGATCCCGGTCACGACCAGGCCCACCAGCAGCCAGACGCCGAGGGTCCACACGTTGCGTGCGAGGCCGTCGTCGCCGAAGTACAGCAGGCTGCGCGCGCCCTCGACGAATCCGGCGCCGTTCCAGAAGGCGTGCAGCGTGCCGAAGAAGCCGTTCTGCAGCTCGGGCCGGAACAACCCGCCGGAGCTGGTGAAGTTGAGCATCACGAACAGCACCATCATGGTGAGCGTGGTCCACCGCTTCAGGAAGGTGTGCAGTCCGACGCCGATGAAGAGGATGCCGGCCGAGTACAGCCAGGCCATGCCCCAGACGCCCTCGAGGTCGTGGTGGGCGAGGTGGAACACCGGTCCGGCGAGCAGCGCTCCAATGCTGCCGACCACGGCGGAGACGCCGAGGGTGAGCAGCGCCCGTACCCGCATCGAGAGGGCGGCGCCCGCGGCGCCGAGCGCGGCGACCGAGGCGTAGGAGCCGATGCTGAGGGCGATGAGCAGGAAGAACAGGCCCTGCCCCGTGGGATCGTCGGCGACCGGCTCGGCCACGTCGGTGACCTTCAGCGGCACGCCCTCCTTGGCGGCGACCGGCGTGAAGACCTTCTCGACCGCCGTCGCGCCCATGTCGGAGGCGGCGCTGGCCACCAGCAGTTCGGGCGCCTTGGCGCTCGGCACGTAGGCGCCGGTCACATCCCTGGACTTCAGCAGGTGGACGGCGTCGGCACGGGTCGCGACCGTGCGGACGTCGAGCTTGTCCCCGGCGGTGTCCTTGACCGTCTGCGCGAAGACCTTCGCCTGCGGGGCGCTGCCGACGACGGCGACCGGCAGGTGGTGCGGCTCCGGGGCCACGAAGGCCCCCATGTACGCGAGCCCCATGCCTATGCACATCAGCAGCGGGGTGATCAGGTGCGTGAGCACATGGCGCAGTGCGGGCGACCTCATCGCGCGCGACCTCCAGGTAGTTGGCTTATACAACTCTCACATCAAGTTGTACTATACAACTAGAACGCCGGAGGAGGTATTCCCGTGAGCGCAGCGGAGTCGGCCGTGGAGACGATCCAGCGCGAGATGACCATCTTCGCCCGCCGGGCCCGGGCCTCGGCGGGCCGTATGCACCCGGAGCTGTCCCTGGTGTCGTACACCCTGCTCGGCCATCTGGAGGAGCAGGGCGGTTGCCGGGCGACGGATCTCGCCGCCCATTACGCGCTCGACAAGTCCACGGTCAGCCGCCAAGTGGCCGCGCTGGAGCGGGCCGGGCTGATCGAGCGCCGCCTCGATCCGGAGGACCACCGGGTCCAGGTGCTGCATCTGACGGAGGGCGGCCGGGACATCCTCGCCCAGGTCACCCGCAGCCGCCGGGCCGCGTTCCGCGAGCGGCTCGCCGACTGGCCGGAGGAGGACCTGATGCGCTTCGCGGCCTACCTGGAGCGGTACAACGCGGGTCCGGGCGAGACCGGGGCCGACCGACCGCCGGCCCCGGGATGACAGCGCACCGGCCGCGATAGCTACGCCACCGGCACCGCGGCCCGCTCGTCGGCCAGCCGCTCCGGGGCGCGCGCCGCGAGGAAGGCCGTACGGCGGCGAAGCCGGAAGCCGAGGGACTCGTACAGCCGGATCGCGCCGGCGTTCTGGGCGCTCGTGTGCAGGAAGGGCGTCTCGCCGCGCTCCCGTATGCCGTGCGCGACCGCGAGGATCAGCCGGGTGGCGAGGCCTTCGCCGCGGAAGGCGGGATCGGTGCAGACCGCGCTGATCTCGGTCCAGCCCGGCGGGCGGAGCCTCTCCCCCGCCATCGCGATCAGCGCGCCGCCGCGGCGGATGCCGAGGTAGGTGCCGAGGTCGACGGTGCGCGGCAGGAACGGTCCGGGCCGGGTGCGGTCCACGAGATCGAGCATCTCGGGTACGTCCGCAGGGCCGAGGCGCACCGCCTCCGCGTCCGGCGCGGCGGCCAGGCCGTCGTCCACGAACTGCACGCCCTCGATCCGGAAGGTGATCTCCCAGCCGTCCGGTACGTCGCCGCAGTACCCGGCCAGCGGGATCTCCGCGCCGGAACCGGCCAGCGCGGCCAGGTCGGCCCAGTCCCGCGCGTCCGGTTCGTCGGGCAGCGCCAGCCAGGGAGAGACGTCGAGGGGGTAGCGCAGCACCCGGCCGCGCCGCTCGGCGAAGCGGGCGTGCGGGCCGGTCAGGGAGGCGAAAGCGGGGTTGTCGAGGACGTGCTGGCCGTCGGCGGCGGGCCCGTCGCCGACGCCCGCTCCGGCTATGACGCTCACGCGGCCACCTCGATCACGATCTTGCCGAGGGCGTGCCCGTCCTCGACGGCGCGCAGCGCCTGGCCGGCCTGCTCCAGCGGGAAGGTGCGGGTGATGTGCGGCTTCAGGGCGCCGCGTACGGCGAGGTCGGCCACCGCCTCGAGCACGGCGGCGGTGCGGACCCGTCTGACGGGGGCGCCGCCGAGTGCGGCCGCGGCCTGCTGCGGCGAGCCCGCGGTGACCAGCTTGCCGCGGTCCTTCAGCAGTTCGGCGACCTCGGTGAGCACCGGCTCGCCCACCAGGTCGTACACCCCGTCGATGCCGTCCGGCGCGGCGGCTCGCACCCGCTCGGCCAGGTCGGGTCCGGAGGGCACGTGCACCGCGCCCAGCGACTCCACGAACTCCCTCTTGCCCTCGCTCGCCACGCCCACGACCCGCAGTCCGAACGCCCGGGCGATCTGCACGGCCGCGGTCCCGACGCCGCCGCCCGCGCCCGTCACCAGCAGGGTCGAGCCGCCGGGCAGGTCGAGCTGGCGGACGCCGTCGTAGGCGGTCGCGGCGGCGACCGGGAGGGTGGCGGCGTCACGGAAGGAGAGCGCGGCGGGTTTGTGGGCGGTCACGTCGGCGGTGAGCAGGGCGTACTCGGCGAATGCGCCACGGGCGGCACTGCCGAACACCTCGTCGCCCACGGCGAAGCCGGTGACTCCCGGGCCGACCTCCTCGACGACGCCGGCGGCCTCGCTGCCGAGGACCGTGGGAAAGACAGGCTCGCCCTCGCCGGGGCGGCGGAAGCCCTGGCGCAGCTTCCAGTCGACGGGATTGACGCCCGCCGCGCGGACCGCGATCAGGATCTCACCGGGGCCCGGACCGGGGCGGTCGAGGTCGATCAGCGCCTCGGTCTCCGGTCCCCCGTGCCGCGTGTGGACATACGCCTTGGACATGCTGTTTCCCTCGCTTCTCTCGCCCTGCCACCGGTGTACCGGTGTACCGGTGCCGGCATCGAGGGCAAAGGAGAAGCGCCGCAGAGCTATTCCCGTGGCCCGAAAGAGTTCATACGGCCGCCATCATCCGGGCGTGAGGGGCGACGACCAGGGACGGAGCACGCGGAACGACCACGTACGGTTGAAGGATGAACGTAACGCGAGGCTTCACGGGCCGTCCGCGCGTCCACAACCCTGGGCTGCCGCCCGGGCAGTACGACGCGCGCGAGGAGTGGCCGGTCCTGTCCGCCGAGGTCACCCCCGACCTCGCACCGGCCGACTGGTCCTTCCGCATCGACGGCCTGGTGGAACAGCCGCACAGCTGGGACTGGGACGCGGCGCACGCGCTGCCGGCGTCGGCGTACGACGGCGACATCCACTGTGTGACCGGCTGGTCGAAGTTCGGCGTGCGCTTCGGCGGGGTCTCGCTGGACGCGTTCTTCCATGTGGTGCGGCCACATGTGTCCGCCACCCATGTGCTCGCCCGCTCCCACACCGGCTACACCACCAACCTGCCGCTCGCCGACCTCACCGGCGGGCGGGCCTGGATCGCCTGGGAGTACGACGGCAAGCCGCTCCCGGCCGAGCACGGCGGCCCGGCGCGGCTGCTGGTGCCCCATCTCTACTTCTGGAAGAGCGCCAAGTGGATCGCCGGCCTGACACTCCTCGACCACGACGAGCAGGGCTTCTGGGAACGCAACGGCTACCACGAACGCGGCAACCCCTGGCAGGAGCAGCGGTACTCCGGTGACTGACACGGTGACGACGAACCCGGGCAACCACGCCACACGCCCGGAACCAGGGATTCCGCCCGTGCCTCGGGCCCTGGCCCCGGCCACCGGCGCCACGGCACCGGAAGCAGCCGGCTACGCGCCGGACGAGTGCGCCCGCGCTGCGGCCCCGGGCCCGGCCGTCCCCGCGGACCCGACCGCCGGGGCGGCAACCGGGAACCTGGAGGCTCCACTCCCGGACACGGCCACCCCCTCCCCGCGCCCTGAGCCGATCGGGCCGGCGGCGGCCTCCGGCCTCGCTGCCCGCTCGCAGGACGCGGCCGCCATCACGGCCCCGCTCCTGGCCGCGGCCTCCCTCCCCCCGGACCTCCCGTCCCACGGCGCCGCCGTTGCCGCGAGGCGTTTCGCGGTGCCCGGACGCATCGCCGTGAGCGATCAGGTGGCGGCCGTGTGGCAGATCGCCACGGTGACGGAGATCCGGCGGGAAACGCCGCACGCTGCCACCTTCCGGCTGGCGGTGCCGGGCTGGACGGGGCATCTGCCCGGCCAGCACCTGATGCTGCGGCTGACCGCGGCGGACGGGTATGTGGCGCAGCGGCACTACTCGATCGCCTCGGCGCCTGACGACTCCGGGCACATCGAGCTGACCCTGGACCGGGTACCGGACGGCGAGGTCTCCGGCTGGTTCCACACGGTCGCCCGGCCCGGTGACACCGTCGAGGTGCGCGGGCCGCTGAGCGGTTTCTTCGCCTGGCCCGGCGACCGGCCCGCGCTGCTGATCGGCGCCGGCTCCGGGATCGTCCCGCTGATGTCGATGGTGCGGCACCACCGCAGCCGCGGTCTCACCGTGCCGCTGCGCATGCTGGTGTCCGCGCGCAGCCCCGAGGAGCTGATCTACGCGGCCGAGCTGGGCGCGGAGACGACGCCCGTCTTCACCCGCAGCGCCCCACAGGGGGTGCCCGTGGGACGTATGGCAGCCGCACATGTGGGGCCGCTCCTGGCCGAGCAGCCTCCCGGTGGGTGGGAGGCCTATGTGTGCGGATCCAACGGGTTCGCGGAGCACGTGTCCCGGCTGCTGGTCGCGGCGGGCCAGCCCGTGGACCGGATCCGCATCGAGCGGTTCGGCTGACCCTCCGGGTCGCGCGCTGAGGTCGTTCGCGCAGCGTGGGGCGCATGGCGCGTTCCGTGCTCCAAGTGGGCTTGAACCCGCGGTTCGCGGCGCGAGCGAGGTGCTCCGTACTCCGTACGGGGTACGAGACGGGTGTGGACGCTCGTGTGCGTGAGCGGCGGAGGGGGGCGACGAGTCCGGGCCTCATGGACCGGCTCGTCGGCTCTGCGGCTCCGACGGTGCGAGGAGGTGGGCATGCGTACCGGGGTGTGTGGCTGGCGCTTGCAGCACAATCCGCTGCGGCGCCGCTCGGATGTCGTGGAGGCATGGACGCTGCTGATCGTGGCCGTCCTGCTGTTCGTGGTCACACCGCTGGTCGGCGTGGCCGCGGGTCTGCGCGCGCACGACACGGCCCGCAGCGTCGCGGCCGCGCAGCGGGCCGAGCGCCACCAGGTCCGTGCACGGGTGTTCGGCGACCCGCCCGAGCGGCTGTCCGCCGAGCAGGGCGACCGCGCGTACCCGTACCGCGCCCACGTCCGCTGGACCGAGCCCGGCAAGGGCACGCGTACGGCGTGGGCCCGGGTGCCGGCGGGCACCCGTACCGGTGACACGGTCTCGGTGTGGTTCGACGCCCGGGGCCGCAGTGTCTCACCGCCGCCGGACGACGCGGCGGTCTGGCAGCACGCGGTGACCATCGGGCTGGTCGCGGCGGGTGGTTCGGCGGCCGCCGTGCTCCTCGTGCACGCCGTCGAGCGCCGGATCGCGCTGCGCCACCGGCTGGCGGAGTGGGAACGGGAATGGGCACGGACGGGACCGAGGTGGACCCAGCCCCGGGCATGAGGGGCAGGTGCCCGTCCGCCGACAGGGAGCAAACGCTTGCTGGCCCCTCCTGCGGCACCCACGTACGGTGAACTGACGCAGTCTCCCTTCGCGAAGGTGGTTGTAGATGGCCCTGTTCGACCTGCCCCTCGACGAACTCCGCGAGCACCGCAGCGAGTCCACCGAGCCCGAGGACTTCGACGCCTTCTGGGACAAGACCCTGGAGGAGGCACGCGAGCACGAGCTGGACGCCCGCTTCGAGCCGGTGGACACCGGGCTGTCGACGGTCCAGGTGTACGACGTGACGTTCGCCGGGTTCGGCGGTCACCCGGTCAAGGGCTGGCTCCGGCTGCCGGCCGGCGCGACCGAACCGCTGCCGCTGGTCGTGGAGTTCGTCGGCTACGGCGGCGGGCGCGGACTGCCGCACGAGAACCTGCTGTGGGCCTCGACGGGCCGGGCGCACTTCGTGATGGACACCCGCGGCCAGGGCAGCGCCTGGGGCGCCGGGGGCGGCACGGCGGACCCGGTCGGCACCGGCCCGGCGTACCCCGGGTACATGACGCGGGGCATCGACGCGCCGGAGAACTACTACTACCGGCGTGTGTTCACGGACGCCGTACGCGCCGTCGAGGCGGCCCGTTCGCACCCGCTGACCGACCCGGCCCGTACCGTGGCGCTCGGCGCCAGCCAGGGCGGCGGCATCACCCTGGCCGTCGGCGGCCTGGTCCCCGACCTGGTCGCGGTGGCGCCGGACGTGCCGTTCCTGTGCGACTTCCCGCGCGCGACCACGCTGACGGACCGGCATCCCTACCGTGAGATCGGCCTGTTCCTCAAGACGCACCGGGGCCGCTCGGCGGAGGTGCTGCGCACGCTCTCCTACTTCGACGGGGTGCACTTCGCGGCCCGCGGCCGGGCCCCGGCGATGTTCTCGGCGGCGCTGGAGGACCAGACCTGCCCGCCATCGACCGTGTTCGCCGCGTTCAACGCCTGGGCGCACGAGGACAAGGCGATCGAGGTCTACGACTTCAACGACCACGAGGGCGGCGGCCCCTTCCACGAGGCGGAGCAGCTGCGCTGGCTGCGGTCGTACGCCTGAGGCGGCGGACGGACGCGAGCATCTGCCGGACACTTCCCTCCAGTCCGACCAGTCGGTACGTTCGGGACCCGGGTCGCAGCGTCGCGGCCCGGGTTTCCGGCGACGACGGAGGTCCCATGTCCGCGCACGAGACACAGGTCCACGGCCACTGCGACGCGCCATTCGCGGCGGTGCGGGAGGCGTTCGAGGACAACTTCCGGGAGCGGGGCGAACTGGGCGCCGCGGTGGCGGTGACCGTCGACGGCACCACGGTGGTGGACCTCTGGGGCGGCTGGGCGGACACGGCCGGTACCCGCCCGTGGGAACGGGACACGCTGGTCAACGTGTGGTCCACCACCAAGGGCCCGGTGGCCCTGTGCGCACACCTGCTCGCCGACCGGGGGCTGCTCGACCTCGACGCGCCCGTGGCCGCGTACTGGCCGGAATTCGCAGCGGCGGGGAAGGAGAAGGTGCTCGTCCGGCATCTGCTGTCGCACCGCGCCGGGCTGTCCGGCCTGCGCGAGCCGCACTCCCTGGCGGACCTGTACGACTGGGAGCTGACGACCGCCCGGCTGGCGGCGACCGAGCCGTGGTGGGAGCCGGGCACCCGCTCCGGCTATCACGCGCTCACGTACGGCTTTCTGGTCGGCGAGGTCGTCCGGCGGATCTCGGGGCTGCGGCCGGGGGCCTTCCTGGCGCGCGAGGTGACCGGGCCGCTCGGCATCGACTTCACGGTCGGGCTGCCGGCGAAGGAGGCGGGCCGGGCGGCCGAGCTGGTACCTCCACCGGCCGCCTCCCGCAGTGAACAGGCGGCTGTCTTCGGCCAGTTGGCGCCCGCCGTGCTGGCGGCGCTGGCCAATCCGGTGGTCGGCGCGGCGGAGGCGAACACGCCCGAGTGGCGGGCGGCGGAGATCCCCGCGGCGAACGGGCACGGCACCGCACGCGCCGTCGCTGCGCTGTACGGCGTCTTCGCCGGGCGCGGCTCGCACGGCGGGCGGCGCGTCCTGTCGCCGGAGGCGGCGGAGCGGGTGCGCGAGGGCCAGGGAAGCTGCCGCGATCTGGTGCTGGGCGCGGGCTTCGAGGGCGAGACCGAGGTCGGGCTCGGTCTGTGGTTGAGCGGGCCGAACGGGTCGTACGGCCCGAATCCACGGGCTTTCGGTCATGACGGGTTCGGCGGCTCGTGCGGGCTCGCCGATCCGGAGGCGGGCGTGTCCCTGGGGTACGTGATGAACCGGATGGGGCCGCGCATCGCCGACGACCCACGGAAGATGGCGCTGATCGACGCCCTGTACAGCGCACTGTGACGACGTGATCGCGCGGGCGGGTTTCGGCCGAACCGGCAGACCGCTCTTCCCTCGTGGTTTAGACCAATGCTATTTGTGGTCGCGCAACGAGCCCGCACGACTACGTCTTGTCACCACAGGAGGGCGCGGCATGGCCCGCACCACCCCGCACGAACCCGCGCAGTGCGACGACCGGCCCCTGTACGGGCGGATCGCGGCGCTGCTCCTCGACGAACTGCGCGCCGGCACCATTCCGCCGGGCGAACGACTGCCGGGCGAACGGCACTTGGCCGCGTATTTCCAGGTCAGCCGGGAGACCGTCCGGCAGGCGCTGGAGGTGCTGCGGCGCAGCGGTGCCGTCGCCACCGACCGGCGGGGCAGCCATGCCACGCTGCCCGCCCGGCCGGTCGCGGCGCCGGGGACTCCGGCCTTCCCGCTGGGCGCCCACTCGGCGGACCCGTCCGCGGTCGACCGGGCCACGGTGACCTGGGAGGCGCCGCCGGAGGAGCACGCGCGGGAGCTGGGCCTGGCGCCGCAGCGGCCGACGCTGGTGCACCGCTACCGGTCGGCCACGCCGGACGGCCGGGCGTTGCGGACGGCGGTGACGTCGTTCTCGGCGGTGGCGCTGACCGAGGTCGCGGAGCTGGCCCGCTATCGGGGCCGGGCCGACGGCACCACCTCCGCGCAGCTGCGCCGGGCCTACGACTGGATGCGCAAGGCCGGCCTGTCGCTGCACCACCGCGATTCCATCACCCAGGTCGACGGCGCCGCGTCGGTACGGGTGACCCGGCGGGTGCACGACCAGTACGCCCGGCCGCTGGAGATCACGGATCTGGTGGTGGACGCCGAACGGGACGCGCTGGTCTACGAGTTCACGCTGCCCGCGGCCGGCTGAGCCCGCCTGGCCACCACCAGCCGGGCCCGTGGGCTGCCGTCGCCGCGCCGCCCGAACTCGGGCAGGGCGTGCAGCTCGACGGTGAACCCGGCACGCCCCAACTCCGTGAGCACGCCACTGAGCCGGAAGGCCCGGTAGTACATGACGAACGGCGGCCGCCACAGCGCGTTGCGCACCCGCATCACCGCGTCGAAGGCGAGCAGCATCCAGTAGCCGGCCTGCGTCGGACGGGGCGGGGCGAGCACCGGGAAGGCGAACCGGCCGCCCGGCCGCAGGACGGAGTGGACCTGGGTGAACAGCCCCGGCAGTTCACGCGGCAGGAAGTGACCGAAGGCCCCGAAGGAGACCACGAGGTCGAAGGCCGCCGCGAACGGCAGGGCCCGGGCGTCGCCGCGCACCCAGGCGACCTCGGCCCCGCCGGCGGGCCGCACCCGGCGCCGGGCGACATCGAGCATGCCCGCGCTGAAGTCGACTCCGGTGATGCTCCGCCGGCACAGCCCGGTGAGGACCTCCGCACCCGCGCCCGTGCCGCAGCACAGGTCGAGCCCGTCCTCGAACGGGCCGAGCGGGGTGAGCGCCTTCGCCACGGACTCCAGGACGTCGTCGGGTGTCCGGAAGGGCGTGTGGTCGAACTTCGGGGCGAGCAGGTCGTAGCCGTGCTCGACGGACGACAGTGCCTGCACGGCGAGTTCACGCAGGCTGGGGCCTTGGGGACCGAACATCTCCTCAGCCTAGGGCCACGCGCTCGGCCAGGACCGCGAGAACCCGCTCGCACCAGCGCAGGTTCTCCTCCTCGAAGCCGATCCCGGCCATGAGGGTGAGGTAGGGGCCGACGCGGTCGGCGCCACGGAGGTACTCGTCCTCGGTCCGGCCGTCGAGGAGGCGGCGCTGCACCCGCCGGTAGCGGTCGAGCTTTCCCCGTGCCCAGCCCATGCGCTCCTCGATCAGGGCGCGGGTGACCTCGGGGTCGGCGCCGTCCATCGCCTGGATCTTGATGAGGAGTTCGTCGCGGATGGCCGTGGGCCGTTTGGGGGGCTCGGCGGCGAAGGCGTCCAGCTCCGCCCGGCCGGACTCGGTGAGCGTGAACATCCGCTTGTTCGGCCGCCGCTCCTGCTGCACCGTCCGGGCCTGGACGAGCCCGTCCTGCGCCAGGCGCTCCAGCTCCCGGTAGAGCTGCTGCGGGGTGGCGGGCCAGAAGTTCGCGAGCGAGACGTCGAACGACTTCGACAGCTCGTAGCCCGAGGCCTCGCCCTCCAGCAGGGCGGCCAGGACGGCGTACTTGAGCGACATATGGACAGGCTAGCAGTCGTTGATTAATCTCATCCGCACCTATTCAATTAATTGACTAGTCACTCTGCGAGGTGACCCGATGCACGCGTTCCGCGCCGCGGTCGAGGCCGGCGACATCGATGCCGTCGAGGCGTTGCTGGCCGAGGACGTCGTCTTCACCAGCCCCGTCGTCTTCAAGCCGTATCCGGGCAAGGCGATCACCGCGGCGATCCTGCGCGCGGTGTCCCAGGTCTTCGAGGACTTCCGGTACGTCCGGGAGATCGGCGACCCGGCCTCCTCCGACCATGCGCTGGTCTTCACCGCCCGGGTGGGCGACCGCGAGCTGACCGGCTGCGACTTCCTCCATGTGAACGAGGACGGCCTGATCGACGAGCTCATGGTCATGGTCCGTCCGCTGTCCGGGGCGCACGCCCTCGCCGAGGCCATGGGCGCGCGGTTCGACGAGATCGCGAAGGAGGCGGAGGCACGGTCGGTGTGAGCACCCACGAACGCGTCAGCCCTTGAGCCGCCCCGACGGCGAGCGTGGCGAAGCGGGAACCGCTGCTGTCGTAACCGCCGTTTCCATGACCTGACGGCCCCACAGAAAGGGCGGGTTCGTATGGCCGGTGTGCGGCTCAGACTCCGGGAGATGCGCCGGGTGTGAGCCGGACCGGCAGGGTGCGCACGCTGTTGCCGACGAAACCGGCGTGCGGGACCAGGTCGCCTTCGGCCGCGGCGAGTTCGAGGTGGGGGAAGCGGGTGAAGAGCCGCTCCAGCGCGATGCAGGCCTCCAGTCGGGCGAGCGGCGCGCCCAGGCAGTAGTGCGCGCCGTGCCCGAGCGAGAGATGGCGTACGGCGCCGGGCCGGGCGGGACGGGTGACGTCGAAGCGGTCGGCGTCGGGGCCGTGCGCGGCGGGGTCGCGGCCGGCGGCGGAGTAGCCGGCGAGCACGGGGGTGCCGGCGGGTATGAGCGTGTCGTCGACGGTCAGGTCGCGCACCGGGTAGCGGAACGGGAAGTAGCTGACCGGCGCGTCCCAGCGCAGGGTCTCCTCGACCACGTCGGCCCAGCTCGCCCGGCCCGCGCGCACGAGGTCGAGTTGGTCGCGGTGGGCGCACAGGGCGCGTACGGCGTTGGTGATCAGGTTGAGCGTGGTCTCGTGCCCGGCGACGATCATCAGCAGGAGCGTGCCGATCAGCTCCTGGTCGCCGAGCCGGTCGCCGCCCTCGTCGCGCGCGGCGATGAGCGCGCTGGTGAGGTCGTCGGCGGGCGCCGCGGCCTTCGTCGCCGCGATCTCACCCAGGACGGCGACGAGTTCGCGGTTCGCGGCGATGGCCTCGGCGGGCTCGATGCCGGTGGCCACGACCTGGCTGCTGAGGTGGTGCAGCCGGTCACGGAACTCGGCCTCCACACCTAGAAGTTCGCAGATGACCGCCAGGGGCAGGGGCAGGGCGAAGTGCCGCCGCAGGTCGGCGACGCCGTCCGCGGCCTGCGCGGCCCGCGCCAGGTCGTCCAGCAGGGAGGCGGTCAACTGCTCGATCCTCGGCCGTAGTTGCTCCACCCGGCGGGGCGTGAAGGCGTGCCCGACCAGGGACCGCAGCCGCCGGTGGTCCTCCCCGTCGGCGGTGGTCATGCCCTGCACGGTGGCGAACGTGAGCAGCGGCCAGCCCGCGGGGATCCGGCCCTCTCGCAGATCCGTGAAGTGACGTGCGTTCTTGGCGACTTCCGGATGCTGGAGGAACTCCCTCAGTGCATCGTGCCCGAGTACGGCCATCCCCTCGATCCCGCCGGGCAGTTCCACCGGGGCCACGGCACCGCCGGCCAGCAGCCGTGCGTTGACGGTGTGCGGGCAGCCGCCTGCGGGGTCGAGTCGGTGCGGGGGCCGGGCGGCAGAGGTCTCCACGGGTTCTTCTCCTGACGGTCGGGCGGAATAGCAGGGCGGCTCGGCGGAGGAGCCGGTTGGCTCGGGATGGGAATAGGCGCGGACGGCATCATGTTGACCGAACCGAGCGCACGGGTATAGTGCGATCAGTGCATGTGCGTGTCGCGTCGTACGGACACCGGTGCCGCTGTTCTCTCCACCAGCCCCTCGGCCGAGGCTTCCGACCGGCCCGGGCTTCTTCTCTGCACCACCTCGTGACCAGGGCGATTCCGCCACACCCGAGGTGCCGTTCCCGCCGCCCGGAGGCAGCTGTCAAGCCCTCCCGCTCGCGGCCACTCCCCCCCTTCCCAGCTCTCTTCTCCCGTCCGTGAAAGGACCTCCCGCCATGACCACCACACTCGAACACCCTCCCGTGGTCGAGCCGGCCCCGGCCGCCCGGCTCGTCACCGGTGTCCTCGACATCGACGCGCAGGGGAAGGGGCACCTGCGGGCACCGCACCTGCTGGCCTCCCCCGCCGATCCTCAGGTCCCGCCGGGCCTGATCCGGCGCCATGGGCTGCGCAGGGGCGACCTCGTCGAAGGCGTCCGGGGCGACCGCCGCGCGCTGACCGAGGTCACCCGCGTCGACGGACACGACCCCGCGGACCTGCGCGGCCGGCGTCACTTCCGCGACCTCACCCCGCTCCACCCGCACGAGCGCATCCGCCTCGAACACCCCGCGTCCGGACTGGCCGGGCGCGTCACCGATCTCTTCGCGCCGGTCGGCAAGGGCCAGCGCGGACTCGTCGTGGCCCCGCCGAAGAGCGGCAAGACGGTGCTGCTCCAGCAGCTCGCTGCCGCCGTGGCCGGCAACCACCCCGAGTGCCGGCTGATCGTCCTGCTGCTGGACGAGCGCCCCGAGGAGGTCACCGAGATGCGCCGCTCGGTGCGCGGCGAGGTGTACGCCTCCACCTTCGACCGGACGCCCAAGGAGCACATCGCCCTCGCCGAGCTCGTCGTCGAGCGGGCCAAGCGCCTGGTGGAGGCCGGCGAGGACGTCGTGATCCTGCTGGACTCCCTGACCCGGCTGTGCCGGGCGCACAACAACGCCTCCGCCGCCGGTGGCCGCACCCTGAGCGGCGGTGTCGACGCGGGCGCGCTACTCGGCCCCAAGCGGTTCTTCGGTGCCGCCCGCCAGGCCGAGGAGGGCGGCTCGCTGACCATCCTCGCCACCGTCCTGGTGGACACCGGCTCCCGCGCCGACGGCTACTACTTCGAGGAGCTGAAGAGCACGGGCAACATGGAGCTGCGCCTGGACCGGGAAGCCGCCGCCCGGCGTCTCTTCCCCGCCGTGGACCTCGACGCCACCGGCACCCGCCGCGAGGAACTCCTCCTCAGTCCGGCCGAATTGACGGCCGTCCACGGTCTGCGCCGCGTCCTGCGCTCCCGCGAGGGCGCTCCGTCCGGTCTGGAGACCCTCCTGGAGCGGCTGCGCTCCACGCCCGACAACGCCGCGTTCCTGCGACAGATCCGGCCGACCCTGCCCACCGGCTGAGCCCTGCGCAGAAGGCAGGGATGCCGCGTCCGGGTTGCTCGCGTGGGCCGAACGGCCCTTCCAGCGCGAGAGACGGCGAACCCATTCGTACGTTGATCATATGATCACCGGACTTTCTCATCGGGTGGCCTCGTCGGCCTGTGCCCTCTGCGTGGCGGGCGTGCTGGCACTCACCCCGGCCACCGCCTTCGCCGGGCCCCGTACCGGGGAACCCGCTCCGCCCGCGCCCCGGGCGGCGATGCCCGGCCCCAACCAGCTCTACCGCTCCGGCGTCCTGGTCCGGCCGCACCAGGACGCGCCCGAGCTGCCGGACGTGTCGGCGCTGTCCTGGGTGGTGGCCGACGCCGGCAGCGGGGCGGTGCTGGCCGCGAGCGACGCGCACCGCAAGCTGCCGCCCGCGAGCACCCTGAAGACCCTGTTCGCCCTCACGGTGCTGCCCGCCCTGCCCGCCGACATGCGGCACACCGTGCGCAACACGGAGCTGGCCGACATCGGCGCGGGCAGCAGCATGGTCGGCGTCAAGGAGGGACTCACCTACCGGGTGTCCGACCTCTGGCGCGGGGTCTTCCTCCACTCCGGCAACGACGCCGTGCACGTGCTCGCCTCGCTGAACGGCGGCTGGGAGGCCACGGCCGCCGAGATGCAGACCAAGGCACGCTCGCTCGGCGCCGTGGACACCCATGTCGTCTCCCCCGACGGCTACGACGCCGACGGCCAGGTGTCCTCCGCCTACGACCTCGCGGTCTTCGGCCGGGAGGGCCTGCGCAATCCCGACTTCGCCCGGTACTGCTCCACCGCCGAGGCGGACTTCCCCGGTGACGGCGCGACGTACGGCATCAGGAACACCAACCGGCTGCTGACCGGCCAGAGCGGCGTGAAGAAGTATCCCGGCCTCATCGGCATCAAGAACGGCTACACCACCAAGGCGGGCAACACCCTGGTGGCCGCCGCCCGCCATGGCAGCCGCACGCTGGTGGTGACCGTGATGAACCCTCAGGAGGGCGGCGGACTGGCGGTGTACCAGGAGGCGCGCGAGCTGCTCGACTGGGGCTTCGCGGCGGCCGGCCGGGTGGACCCGGTCGGCTCGCTGGACGGGCTGCGCGTCACCTCGCGGCCGGTGTCGAAGGCCAAACCGGTGGCCCCTGCCGCGTCGCACGCAGCGGACTCGGGCTGGCCCGGCCCCGCCGTCGTCGCGGGGCTCGCGGGTCTCGTCGCCGGCGCCGCGGTGGTGGCGCTGCGGGCCGTCGCGGTGGCGGCGGTGCGGGCCAGGAGCAAGCGCACCCCGCGCGACTGACACGTCGGCAGGCCGAGGAGCAGCCCCAGCGTGATCCAGGTGTAGGTGTTGCTGCCGAGGAAGCCGCCGATGCCGGAGGCGTCGTCGAACCACAGCCACACCACGCTCGTGCACAGCACCGCGTACAGGGCGCCCGCGATCCGCGGGTGCCCGGCGCGCAGCAGCACGGCGAACGACGGCAGCAGCCACACCAGGTGGTGCACCCAGGTGATGGGGCTGACCAGGCAGGCCGCCGCCCCGGTGAGTGCGAAGGCGGCCGTCCAGTCACCGGCCCGCACCGCCTGACGGGTCCGCCACGCCCAGACGCACAGGGTCAGCAGGACCGCCGTCGCCCACAGCGGGCGGCCCGGCTCGCCGAGGCGGGCCAGCACTCCCTGGAGCGACTGGTTCGACACATAGTCGAGCCGGCCCACCCGGCTGGTGTCCCACAGCGCCTCGGTCCAGTAGTAGCGGGACGCCCGCGGATCGGCCCAGGCGGCCAGCGCGGTCGCCGCGAGGGCGACCGCCGTCGCGGCTCCGGCCGCCCGGCGCCGCCCCGCGAGCAGCAGCAGACCGATGAACAGGGCGGGCGTGAGCTTCACTGCGGCGGCGAGGCCGATCCCGGCGCCGGCCCAGCGCTCCCGGCCGGTCGCCAGGAGCAGACAGTCCCCCAGGACGAGGGCGAGCAGCACCAGATTGACCTGGCCGAAGCTGAAGGTGTCCCGCAGCGGCTCGAACAGCGCGAGCAGGCAAAGGCACAGCGACCAGCGGTACCACCCGTGCCGCCGCCAGTCCGGGCCGGCCAGGATGCGCAGGATC
Organism: Streptomyces sp. NPDC007856; assembly: GCF_042868225.1. Classification (NCBI taxonomy): domain Bacteria; kingdom Bacillati; phylum Actinomycetota; class Actinomycetes; order Kitasatosporales; family Streptomycetaceae; genus Streptomyces; species Streptomyces sp. NPDC007856. The sequence continues at coordinate 33,208 of NZ_JBIAEC010000010.1, forward strand.
ACCGCCAGCGCGGCCAGGTTGACCAGCAGGGACGCCACGATCGCCGAGTCACGGTCCAGCAGCGCCAGCGGCAGCATGGCGACCGCGGCGAACGGCGGATAGGTGAAGCCGTACGTGGTGCCCGGCACCTGGTAGTCGTAGATCCGCCCGCCGTGGTGCGCCCAGGTGTGCACGGTGCCGTAGTAGACGCGCAGGTCGAAGAAGTCGCGCAGCAGCGGCACGGTCGCCGTGAAGACGGTGACCGCGGCGCCGAGGACGAGGACCAGCGCCAGACGGCCCCTGGTCGTACGCGGCCCCCTCACGCCATGCGTCCCGGAGCCGGGGCCTGGGCCGCCTGCTGGGCCTGCCACAGGACGACCACGCCGAGCACCCCGCCGGAGACGGCGAGCACGAGTTGCCCGGGGTCGGCCGGACCGCCGCTGGGCAGTACGGCGAGGGCGAGGACGCCGGCCAGGGCCGCGACCCGGTGCCGTACCGAGGTGCTGGGCGCCGCGGCGGCGATGAGGAACAGGCCCCACAGCATGTACCAGGGGCGGATCGCCGGGCCGAACACGGCGACCGTCAGCAGGCTGAGCCCGAGGGCGTACACCGGTCTGACGCGCAGCCGTAGCCATATCAGCGCCACGGCGACGGCGGTGGCGGCGAGGCCGAGCAGATGCCAGGCCGGTACGGCCAGCGGGGCCAGGCTGCTGCCGAGGTGCTCCAGCAGGGCACCGGTGGCGCGGCCGAGCAGGCTGGTCAGGGCCCAGTTGTGCGGGGAGACGGGGGTGGCCAGGGCGCCGATCCAGCCATAGCCGGTGCCGGCGACGGCCGTGGCGGCGACCGTCGTCACGGCGGAGGCGGCCGCCGCGGTCAGGACGGCTGGCAGCGGGCCGCGGCCGGAGCGGACCTGGAGGGCCACGACCGCCAGCAGGCCGAGCGCGGCCGGCGCCTTGACCAGGGCGGCCAGGGTGACGAGGACGGCCCCGAGGACTCCGCCAGCCGGCCGTTCCCCGCGCGCGGCGACCAGGCCGAGCCCCAGCAGACCGAGCATCAGGGCGTCGTTGTGGGCGCCCGCCACCAGGTGCAGCAGGACCAGCGGGTTGAGGGCGCCGAGCCAGAGGGCGGCGGCCGGGTCGGCGCCGCTGTGCCGGGCGAGGCGGGGCAGCGCCACGGCCATCAGGGCCACGCCGAGCAGGGCGACCAGGCGCATGCCGAGCAGGCCGGCCGGCAACTGTCCGCGGGTCAGCCCGGACAGCGCGGAGGCCAGGGCCATGAAAGCGGGGCCGTAGGGGGCGCCGGTGTGCTGCCACATCGGGGCCACCTCGTCGGCGAGCGGGCCGCCGAGCTGGGCCGGGCCCTGGGTGTAGACGTCCATGTGGTGGTCGACCATGGCGCCCTGCGCGAGGTAGCTGTACACGTCCCGGCTGAACAACGGCGGTGCCAGCAGCAGCGGTGCCGTCCATACGGCGAGCACCAGCAGCAGGGCGCGCGGGGTGGGCGGCTGGGGCCCGCGCACCAGACGGCCGAGGAGCACCCATGCCGCTATCAGCAGGACGACACCGAAGTACACCCCGACCAGGCCGAGTGCCGCCTGCACCGAGGCGGGGGCCAGCAGATCCTGCACGGGCAGGGCACCGGCCGTCTCACCGCCGAGCGCGAGAAAGGCGGTACCGGCCAGCCCGAGCACCTGGCAGCTGCGGAGATCGACGGGGAATGCCATGGCCAACACTGGCTCAGCGTGTCAACGCCGGGTGGCCGGAAGGCGACGCTCCTCTCACCTGCGGGCGGCCCGCACGTGACCGGCGTGTGAGAAAGGATGACTTCCGGGCGTACGGGAGGCCACTTCTGCGCACCATCGGCCTGTCCTTCGGCGCCCTCCTGCCCACCCTCGCCTGAACACACGGCTCGCTCGTCGCGCCCTGAAGGGGCGCGGGGAACTGCGCGGCCAGCCACGACGGTGCGGCAGGCGACGGATGGAGGATCGCGGCACCTCCAGCGGAGCACTTCGTGCGGATCGAGCATGCGGCCGAGATCCGCGAACCGATCCCCGACGCCCGGCCGGCGGTGCTGCCCGGCACCACCCGTCTGGCGCTCATGCGCCGCACGGCCCTGCCGCTGCTGCACGAGTTCCTGGACTGAAGCGTGCGGGCCGGTCAGAACACCGAGAGCCCGGTCAGCGTGGTGAACCGGTCGAGGGCCGCCACTCCGGCCACCGAGTTGCCGCGCTCGTCCAGGCCCGGGCTCCACACGCACAGCGTGCACCGGCCCGGTACGACGGCAGCGTGCGGGCCGGTCAGAACACCGAGAGCCCGGTCAGCGTGGTGAACCGGTCGAGGGCCGCCACTCCGGCCACCGAGTTGCCGCGCTCGTCCAGGCCCGGGCTCCACACGCACAGCGTGCACCGGCCCGGTACGACGGCGATGATCCCGCCGCCGACGCCGCTCTTGCCGGGCAGGCCCACACGGTAGGCGAAGTCCCCGGCCGCGTCGTACGTCCCGCAGGTCAGCATCACGGCGTTGACCTGCTTGGCCTGGCTGCGGGTGAGCAGCCGGCCGCCGTCGGCGCGGATGCCGTGCCGGGCGAGGAAGCCGGTGGCGAGGGCGAGGTCGGCGCAGGAGGCGGTGATCGAGCACTGCCGGAAGTACTGGTCGAGCAGGGTCGGCACGTCGTTGTCGATGTTGCCGTAGGACGCCATGAAATGCGCGAGGGCGGCGTTGCGGTCGCCGTGGGTGGTCTCGGAGGCGGCGACCTCCTTGTCGAAGTCCAGGGTGGCGTTGCCGCTCTCGGTGCGCAGAAAGGTGAGCAGCTCGCCGGCCGCGTCACCGGTACGGGTCTGGAGGCGGTCGGTGACGACGAGGGCGCCCGCGTTGATGAAAGGATTCCGCGGGATGCCGTTCTCGTACTCCAGCTGGACCAGGGAATTGAAGGGGTTGCCGGAGGGCTCACGGCCCACGTGCTCCCAGAGTTCGTCGCCCTCGCGGGCCAGGTCCAGGGCCAGGGTGAAGACCTTGGTGATGGACTGCGTGGAGAACGGCTCGCGCCAGTCCCCCACCCCGTACACCGTGCCGTCCAGCTCGGCGACGGCCATGCCGAAGCGGCGGGGATCGCAGGCGGCGAGGGCCGGGATGTAGTCGGCGGCCCGGCCGCGGCCGGGTGTGCGCTCGATCTCCTCGGCGATGCGCTCCAGGACCGGCAGGAAGGTGAGGGACGACGTCGTTGTCATGATCACCATTGTGCCTCCGGACCGGCCCTGGAGCCCATTCGCGTACGGGTTGATATCTGCCCGTAACCGCAGGTCAGGTGGCAGGTGCCCCGCTGCCCGCGACGACCTCGGGGCACAGCAGCTCGGCGAGCCGCTCGGCCGGCAGGAGGCCCTTCTCCAGGACGAGTTCGGCCACGCCCCGGCCGCTGACGAGCGCCTCCTTGGCGATCTCGGTGGCGGCCGTGTACCCGATGTGCGGGTTGAGGGCGGTGACCAGGCCGATGGAGTTCTCCACGGCGGCGCGCAGCCGGCCGGTGTTGGCGGTGATGCCGGACACGCAGCGCTCGGCCAGGGTGAGGCAGGCGCTCTGCAGGTGCGTGATGGACTCCGACAGGGAGTGCAGGATGATCGGCTCGAAGGCGTTGAGCTGGAGCTGTCCGGCCTCGGCGGCCATGGTGATGGCGACGTCGTTGCCGATCACCTCGAAGGCGACCTGGTTGACCACCTCGGGGATCACCGGATTGACCTTGCCCGGCATGATGGACGAACCGGCCTGCACCGGCGGCAGGTTGATCTCACCGAGACCCGCGCGCGGACCGGAGGACAGCAGCCGCAGGTCGTTGCAGGTCTTGGAGAGCTTGACCGCGATCCGCTTCAGCACGCCGGACATCTGCACGAAGGCACCGCAGTCCTGGGTGGCCTCGACCAGGTTGGCGGCGGTGACCAGCGGCAGCCCGGTGATGTCGGCCAGGTGCCGGCGGGCGGCCTCGGCGTAGCCGGCCGGGGCGTTGAGGCCCGTACCGATCGCCGTGGCACCGAGGTTGATCTCATGGATCAACTCGACGGCCTCGGCGAGACGACTGCGGTCCTCCTCGATCATGACGGCGAATGCGGAGAACTCCTGACCGAGCGTCATCGGCACGGCGTCCTGCAACTGTGTACGGCCCATCTTGAGCACGTCACGGAACTCAACGGCCTTGCGGGCGAAGGCGTCCTGCAGTACGGCCATCGCCTTGAGCAGTCCACGGACCGCGAACACCGTCGCTGTCCTGACGGCGGTCGGGTAGACGTCATTGGTGGACTGACCGAGGTTGACGTCCTCATTGGGGTGCAGATACATGTACTCGCCCTTGGCGTGACCGAGCAGCTCCAGCGCCCGGTTGGCCACGACCTCGTTGGCGTTCATGTTGGTGGACGTGCCGGCGCCGCCCTGGATGACGTCGACGACGAACTGGTCGTGCAGCTTGCCCGTCCGGATCTCCTGGCAGGCGGCCACGATCGCGCGCGCCTTCTCCGGCGCCAGCAGGCCGAGTTCCTCGTTGGCGAGGGCGGCGGCCTCCTTGACGGCGGCCAGGGCGTCGATCAGATGCGGGTAGGCGGAGATCGGGGTGCCGGTGATGGGGAAGTTCTCCGTCGCGCGCAGGGTGTGCACACCCCAGTAGGCGTCGGCGGGTACGTCGCGGTCGCCGAGCAGATCGTGCTCACTGCGCGTGGTGGCGGCGGTCATGAGGGTACGGTCCTCTTTCTGAGGTACGGAAGTGAAGGCGCCCCCGAAAGGGGCGCGGGGCGGTGCTCGATATGCGGCTCCGTCGCGCGGGCGCGATCAACCACAACGGACCCGCGGCTGCAGGACGGCCGATCCAGCCGAGGGCTACGCGCAGGCAGTGAACGGAACCGGATCCAGCGCACGCACAGCCCGCACGCAGCCCACCGGCTCCCCGCCCCCGAGCAACGGCTCTCCGGCGAACTCGGTCAGCAACTCGGGATCCACGCCCGCGCGAGCGAGCGCCGCCGCCGCGACCGGGATCCGCGCCCGATTCGCCCCGTCGGCGATCTTCACGGCGATGGCACGGCCATCCGGCAGGGCAGCGACCTGAACGCCCTCGAACCCGTCCTTGGCGAGCAACCCCGGCACGGCCCGCATGAGCGCGGCGACATCGCGCCCCGAGCCGGAGGCCATCTCGGCGTGCGTGCGCATCGCGTCGGCGACGCGGGCCTCGGGCGTGCCGGGGGCGGCCGAGGTGATCCGGGACAGGGCGCGGGCGAGGCCGTGCAGGGAGATGGCGAAGAGCGGCGCGCCGCAGCCGTCCACGGTGACCCGGGCGACCCGCTGGCCGGTCAGGTCCTCGACGATCTCCTGGATCGCCTGCTGGAGCGGGTGCTCCGGGTCGAGGTAGTCACCCAGGGACCAGCCGTTGAGCTTGGCGGTCCACAGCATGGCCGCGTGCTTGCCGGAGCAGTTCTGGGCGAGCCGGGAGGGCATGCGGCCCTCGCGCACCCAGGAGTCCCGGACGACCGGGTCGAACGGCATGTCGGGGACGTTGCGCAGGTCGTCCTCGGTGAGCCCGGCGAGTTCGAGGATGCGCCGGGTGCCGGCCAGGTGGCGGTCCTCGCCGGAGTGGCTGGCGGCGGCCAGCGACAGCAGTTCGCCGTCCAGCGGCAGCCCGGCCCGCAGCATGGCCACGGCCTGGAGGGGCTTGACGGCCGAGCGCGGGTAGAAGGCGGCCTCGATGTCGCCGAGTTGGAACTCCACCCGGCCGTCGGCGCCGAGGACGACGACGGAGCCGTGGTGGATGCCCTCGACGACTCCACCGCGGATGAGGTGGGCGACCGGGGCGTGGAGTGGTTCGCGGACGAGGGGTGCGTCTGCGGGGGAACTGCTGTACATCACTGCCTGCATCGATGGGTTGGGACGCCCGGGTCGCGGGTCACGCGTCGGCGCCGGTGGATGTGCGGGATATCCGGCCGCGGATGCCGTACCAGCCCGCGACCAGGGTTGCGACGATCAGCGGCAGACAGAGCACGGTGGTGCGTCCGGCGCCGCCGTCGGCGTACATGAGGACCAGGACGGAGGCGAGGAACGCCAGCGTCACGACCTCGGTCCAGGGAGAGCCCGGCAGCCGGTACGACGGCCGGGTCAGCTCGCCCTTCCGGGTCTTCTGCCAGAAGAGCAGGTGACAGAGCATGATCATGCCCCAGGTCGCGAGGATGCCGATCGCCGCGAAGTTGAGGACGATCTCGAACGCGTCGGCGGGGACGACGTAGTTGAGGCCCACGCCGAGGACACAGATTCCGCTGGTGAGCAGGATGCCGCCGTACGGGACCTGGCTGCGGCTCATCCGCGCGGTGAACTTCGGGGCCGAGCCGCTCATGGCCATGGAGCGCAGGATGCGACCGGTGGAGTAGAGGCCGGAGTTCAGCGAGGACATGGCGGCGGTGAGCACGACCAGGTTCATCACGTCGCCGGCCGCCGGGATGCCGATGTGCGACAGGACCGTCACGAAGGGGCTCTGGCCGGCGCTGTACGCGTTCCAGGGCATCAGCATGGACAGCAGGACGACGGAGCCGACGTAGAACAGGCCCACCCGCCACATGATCGAGTTGATCGCCTTCGGCATGATCTTCTCGGGGTTCTCGGTCTCACCGGCGGCCACGCCGACCAGCTCGACGGAGGCGTAGGCGAAGACGACACCCTGGATGATCAGCAGCATGGGCAGCAGGCCGTTGGGGAAGATGCCGCCGTTGTCGGTGATCAGGGACGGGCCGGGGTGGTGGCCGGCCACCGGGTGCTGGGTGACCAGCAGGAAGATGCCGATCGCCATGAAGACCACGAGCGCGCCGACCTTGACGATCGCGAACCAGAACTCCAGTTCGCCGAAGATCTTCACCGAGATCAGGTTCACGGTCAGGACGACCGCCAGGGCTATCAGCGCGATCACCCACTGCGGGATGTCGGAGAACATGCCCCAGTAGTGGGTGTAGGTGGCGACCGCGGTGATGTCGGCGATGCCGGTGGTCGCCCAGTTGAGGAAGTACATCCAGCCCGCGGTGTAGGCGCCCTTCTCGCCCAGGAACTCCCGGGCGTACGACACGAAGGCGCCGGAGGACGGGCGGTACAGGACGAGTTCGCCGAGGGCGCGTACGACCAGGAAGGCGAAGACGCCGCAGACGGCGTAGGCGATGAACAGGGAGGGCCCGGCGTCGGCGAGCCGGCCGCCCGCGCCAAGGAAGAGGCCGGTGCCGATGGCTCCGCCGATGGCGATCATGTTGACGTGCCGGTGCTTCAGGCCTTTGCTGTAGCCGGCGTCTCCGGCGTCGACATGGCCGGACGAGGGGCGCGTCTCGTCTTTGAGGTGCTGCTCGCTCACGCCTCGGGTCCGCCTTCCGTGGGTAGATCGTCCGTCCGCTGGGGACGGACGATGTCGGTGAGGGTCGTCTCGACGCGGTCCAGGTGGTGACTCATGGCCTGGACGGCGTCGTGTTCGGAACCGTCGATCAGCGCTTCGACGATGGCCCGGTGCTCGCGGTTGGACTGCTCGCGGCGGCCGCCCAGCTCGTTCAGGAAGGCCGACTGACGCGCCAGTGCGTCGCGGATCTCCTCGATGACCCGGCGGAAGACCGGGTTCTGGGCGGCTTCGGCGATCGCGAGGTGGAAGAGGGTGTCCATCGCGACCCAGGCCGTGGTGTCCGTCTCCCGCTCCATGCGGTCGAGCAGATGGGCCAGGTGGTCCAGGTTCTCCGGGGTGCGGCGCACGGCCGCGTAGCCCGCGACCGGGATCTCGATGTGTCGGCGCACCTCCAGCAGGTCGCTGGCCGCGTAGTCGCCGAAGGTGGGGTCCTCGACGGCGTTCGCGACGACGAAGGTGCCCTTGCCGGTCCGGGAGACCGTGAGGCCCATCGTCTGCAGCGCGCGCAGCGCCTCGCGCAGCACGGGCCGGGACACCTCGAGGGTGCGGCACAGCTCGGCCTCGGAGGGGAGCTTGTCGCCGATGGCGTACTCGCCGCGTTCGATGGCGCCGCGCAGGTGGGCGAGGACCGCTTCCATGGCGCTCACACGCCGGGGACCCAGACCACCTGTCTGGCTGTCTGACAGGTTCACGGGAGCGATCCTGCGGGTTGCGTGCCCGCACTGTCAAGACATCGCGTAAGGAAACATTCACGGGGTGCGGCGCCTGAATGCAGGCATCCGCACCCCGTGGGTGATCAGGAGGGTTCGGTCAGGCGTTGAGCACACCCGTGGCGAGCAGGCCGAGCAGCCCCACGCCGATGACGATCCGGTAGATCACGAAGGCGTTGAAGGAGTGCTTGGCGACGAACTTCAGCAGCCAGGCGATGGAGGCGTAGGCGACCACGAAGGAGACGATGGTGCCGACGGCGAGCGGCGCCGCGCCCACGCCCGCGCCGAGGGCGTCCTTGAGCTCGTAGATGCCGGCGCCGGTCAGGGCCGGGATGCCGAGGAAGAAGGACAGCCGGGTGGCGGCGACACGGTCCAGGTCCAGGATGAGCGCGGTGGACATGGTGGCGCCGGAGCGGGAGAAGCCGGGGAAGAGCAGGGCGAGGATCTGCGAGCAGCCGACCCACATCGCGTCCTTGAACGAGGTGTCGTCCTCACCGCGCTTGTGCCGGCCCATCTGGTCCGCGCACCACATCACGACGGAACCGAGGATCAGGGAGCCCGCGACGACCCAGAGGGAGCCAAGCGGCCCGTCGATCAGCGGCTTGGCGGCCAGGCCCACCAGCACGATCGGGATGGTGGCGTAGATGACCCACCAGGCGAACTTGTAGTCGTGGTGGTAGCGCTCCTCGCGGTTGGTCAGACCGCGGAACCAGGCCGAGACGATCCGCTTGATGTCCTTGAAGAAGTACACGAGCACGGCGGCGATGGCGCCGACCTGGATGACGGCGGAGAACCCGACGACGGACTTGTCGTCGACGGGGATGTTCATGAGCCCCTCGGTGATCTTGAGGTGACCGGTGGAGGACACCGGGAGGAACTCGGTCACCCCCTCGACTACTCCGAGGACGACGGCCTGACCGACGGAGATGGCGCTCATGGGATCCAGTTCTGAGGAGAGTTGGTCGACATTGTTGTAGACAGTACTTGTTGCGTCCGGCGCTCCGGCAAGCGCCTAGGACCACAGGGTGGCGGCGATCGAGACTCCGGCGAAGGCGGCGGCGAGCCCCGACACCACGCTCCCCACGACGTTGGCGGCAGCGTAGAGGCCCGAGCCCGCCTCGGACAGCCGCAGTGTCTCGTAGGAGAAGGTCGAGTACGTAGTCAGCGCTCCGCAGAACCCGGTGCCCACGAGCAGCTGCAGATGGGGCCCGGCCGCCCCGGCGGTGAAGGCGCCCGTGAGCAGCCCGAGGATCAGCGAGCCGGTGACGTTCACCATGAAGGTGCCCCAGGGGAAGACGGAGTCATGCCGGGCCTGCACGGCACGGTCGGCGAGATAGCGCAGCGGTGCGCCGACCACGGCCCCCGCAATGACGAGCAGCCAGTTCACAACGACTTCTTACCCTTCGGCTTCGTGCCCTCGGGGCCGCCGGTGCGCCCCACGTACCGGACGACCTCGCACTCCTCCAGGGTCACGAGCCCCTCCTCGACGAGTTCGTCGAGCTGCGGCAGGAACGCCCGTACCCGCTCCTCGGTGTCCACGACGACGACCGCCACGGGCAGGTCCTCGCTCAGGGAGAGCAGGCGGGAGGTGTGGATGAGAGAGGAGGCGCCGAAGCCCTCGATGCCCCGGAAGACGCTCGCCCCGGCGAGGCCGGCCGCGTGTGCGCGGTGCACGATCTCGGAGTAGAGGGGCTTGTGGTGCCAGGTGTCGTCCTCGCCGATGTAGACGGTCAGCCTGAGGGCGCGGCCGGTGAGTGACGTCATCGCTTCCTCCTGATCAGCACACGGCGCGCGGCGACGGAGGCGAGCCACACCGCGGCGAGGGCCGCGCACAGCGTCGCGGCGAGGTAGGCGAGCCCGAGGCCCGGGCGGCCCGCGTCCACCAGCTTGCGGATGTCGACGGCGTAGGTGGAGAAGGTGGTGAAGCCGCCGAGCACGCCGGTGCCGAAGAAGGGGCGTACGAGGCGGTGGGCGGCCCACACGTCGGTGATGAGCACCATGAAGACGCCGATCACCGCGCAGCCGATGACGTTGGTGAGGAAGGTCGCCCAGGGGAAGCCGCCGGGCGGCGTGGGCCAGGCGAGGGCGAGGCCGTAGCGGGCGCACGCGCCGAGGGCGCCGCCGAGGGCGACCATCGCGACGACGGGTATCTGGGCACGCCACTCCGGCCGCCGCCGTGGGGTGGGGCGGACGCGGAGGCTCTGCGCTTCCGGGGCTGTCATGCTGGTGCGTCTCCTGTTCGGCCCGCCCTGTCGGGTGATCACGGCCGGGCACCAGCGTACCGCCGTGTCAGCGGGCCGCGGTCCGTGCGCAGACCGCGACACCGGACTCCCACAGGCTGCCGAGGACGAGGTGGTCCCCGCTCGCGCAGACGCTGGTGACCATGCGGAAGCCGGAGCGGCGGCGGGTGAGGTGCCGGACCGTCCGCCCGCTGTCGTCGAGGGCCATCACCCCGATCGTCCCGCTCGGGCGGTACGGCGCGTGTACGGCGGCCCGGGCTGCGGCGCCGCGCACCGCGGGCGGCGTGCGGTGCAGAAGGTCCAGCGGCGGAACCCGGGGACCGGCGAGCGCGACCCAGAGCGGGCCGTCGGGGCCCTCGCGCCAGAGGTTGTCCGGCATGCCGGGCAGCGTGGCGAAGAGGTCGGCGTGGCCGGCGCGCGGACCGGTGAGGTGGTAGCGGGTGAGGCGGCAGGCGCCGGTCTCGGCGATCACCAGGAAGCCGCCGTCGGCACTCCCCGCCAGTCCGTTGGCGAACTGCAGCCCGTCCAGCAGGACTTCGGGCTCACCGCCTTCCGGAGGCAGGCGCAGCAGCCGTCCGGTGCCGGTGTGCTCGACGATGTCGCCGATCCACTGGTCCAGTGGGTAGCGGCGGCTGGAGACGGTGAAGTACACGGTGCCGTCGGGCAGGGCGACGACGTTGCTGCAGAAGCGGAGCCGCTCCCCCGCCGCCGAGTCGGCGAGTACGCGGACGGTGCCGACGGCGCCTTCGCCGGGATCGACGCGCAGCAGTCCGCGTTCCGCGTCGCACACCAGCAGGGCGCCGTCCGGCAGGGGTTCGAGTCCGAGTGGACGGCCGCCGGTCTCGGCCAGCACCTCCACGCGGGCCGTGCGCCGGTCGCCGGGGTGGTGGACGCGCAGGATCCGGCCGTCCTCCACTCCGGTCAGCACGCTTCCGTGCGCGTCGACGACGACGTCCTCGGGGCCGCGGGCGCCCAGGGGGACGTGGTGGAGCGGGACGAGTGCCGTGGGTCGGTCCATGCGCGTGCCCTTCGCGGTCGGGTCGGCCCATTACGACTGTGTCGTCCCCTCACCACCCCTTCTCGAAAACCCGGGCCACCTCCGCGATGCGGATCTCGTCGCGCCGGTAGCAGGTGCCCCGGTAGCTGCGGCGGGTGCGCAGCAGGCCGAGGCGGGTGAGGAAGTCCAGGTGGGCGACGGCGGTCCGGCGGGGCACGCCCAGCTTGGCGGCGACGGCGCGCGCGGTGACTCCCGTGTCGGCGAGGTCGCGGCGACGGGGCGCCGAAAAGTGGTCCGCGGGGTCCTTGAGCCATTCCAGAATCGACTGCCGCACCCGGCCCGAGGGAGTTCCCATCATCCGTCCGCCTCCGTCCCCGACCTCCTCGTACGCAGTGTTCCCACTGTCGCGCGGCCGACTCCGGCACGTCCGGGACTCGACGGTCGTTGTCCGGTACCGAACGGCCGTACGACCGAGCGGGTGTACATGACCCCGGAAAATCGGCGAAGGCCCGGCCGCCCCTTACGGCCGGGCCCATCACCGGTGGTTCAGCGGTGGCCACCGGGGAGCCCGCAACCGGTCAGGATCGAAGAAGCCGGAGCGGGCTCCCCGGTCCTAGCGTGAGGTACACCGGCGGAAAACCCGTCGGGCCACGCACCGCAGAAGGAGAGTCCCATGACCGCCGGCGTGCAGACGATCATCTACCCCGTCAAGGACAAGGACCGTGCCAAGGCTCTGTTCACCGCCCTGCTGGGGGTCGAGCCGTACGCGGACCAGCCCTACTACGTCGGCTTCAAGGCCGAGGGACAGGACATCGGCCTCGACCCGAACGGGCATGCCCAGGGCCTGACCGGGCCGGTGCCGTTCTGGCACGTCACCGACCTCCGGGAGCGGCTCGCGGCCCTGCTCGCGGCGGGCGCCGAGGTGGTCCAGGACGTGCGGGACGTCGGCAACGGCCGGCTGATCGCCTCCGTGAAGGACCCCGACGGCAACCTGATCGGTCTGCTCCAGGACCCGGCCGCCTGAGCACCGCCACCTCCGCTCGCACCGGCACTAGTTGCACACTCAACGATTGGCCGGATCGGTGCTACGGTGCGGGTATGGCAGTGAAGACGGCCGAGGCCCGGCTCGAGGAACGCTGGCGGGACATCCTCGCCGTGCACGCGCGCACGATGTGCGAGATCGACCGGGCCCTGCATCCGCACGGGCTGGGCGCCAGCGACTTCGAGGTGCTGGACATCCTGGCGACCGAGTCGCCCGCGGAGGGCGACCAGTGCCGGGTGCAGAACCTGGTCGGCCGGGTCCATCTCAGCCAGAGCGCGCTGTCCCGGCTGATCGGCCGGCTGGAGAAGGACGGGCTGGTGGAGCGCTCGGTGTGCGCGGAGGACCGGCGCGGGGTGTGGGTGGCGCTGACCCCCAAGGGCCGCGCGCTGCACGCCGAGGTGCTGCCGCTGCAGCGCGAAGTGCTGGCGCGCATGCTGACCGGGCAGGAGCGCTGGAGCGCCGGGCAGGATCACTAGAGCACCAGCTCGGCCCCGTCGGGCAGGACCTCGACGCCCTCCTCTGCGACACGCGCGTGTGCCGCTGAGGCGGGGTCGAGCAGCGGGTTCGTGTTGTTGAGGTGGGTGTAGATCCGGCGTGCGCCCGGATGCCGGGCCAGGGCGGCGAGGCTGCCGTCCGGTCCGGTGACCGGCAGGTGCCCCATGGCGGCCTGCCCGGCGCCGGACCGCACCGCCGTGCCCATCTCGTCGGCCGCGTAGAAGGTGCCGTCCAGCAGCACGCAGTCGGCCTCGGCGCACAGGTCGTCCAGCGCCGGAGTCCAGGCGCCCACACAGGGCGCGTACACCAGCACTCCCCCACTGGCCAGTGACTCCACCCGGTACGCCGTCACCCACGGGCCGGCCGGTCCCGGCGCCTGCACCGGCACGTACTTCGGGATCTTCACACCCACCGGATGGGCCGTGACCACCAGCCCGCCGGCCAGCACGAACCCGCCGTCGGCCAGGCTGTCCGGCCATTCCCAGTGGGCATAGCGGTCCAGGGCGGCCCGGGCGGGGGCCAGCACGGTGCGGACCGGCGGGGCCGCGTAGACCTTCAACCCCGCCGCGCCGCGCAGGCCGGCGAGGCCGGTGACGTGGTCGGCCTCGGCGTCGGTGAGCAGGACGCCGCGGAGCGGGCTGTCCCGGGGGCCGGGTCCCGGCCACAGCGCCGGTGTGGCGGCGACCTGGGTGCGCAGGTCGGGCGAGGCGTTCAGCAGCCACCAGTCGCGGCCGTTGCCGGTGACGGCCACGCACTCCTGGGTCCGGGAGGGCAGCTTGCCGTCCCTTGCCGCCGTACACAGCGAGCAGGCGCAGTTCCACTGCGGGAAGCCACCACCGGCGGCGGTTCCCAGCAGGACGACCCTCACGACCATCCGCTCCTTCGACATGCGTCCGGACCTGTTCTCGCTGGGGATCTTCCCGTGTCGGGCCGGGGACTACCCGGCGGCGGGGGGCAGTTCCGGCCGTCCTGCGCCCGGCCGGCGGTCCGCCGGGCGCTCGGGCGGGATCGGCCCACCGGGGAAGTCGCGGGGACCGGTCCACAGAGCGGGTACGGCGTCGCAGCGCCGGCACAGTTCGTAGGCGATCGCCTCGTAGTTGACCCGCCAGCCCCGGAAGTGCGGCCAGGCCTCCTTCGGCGGGCGCTCGGCTCGGAACCCGGCCGACTCCAGGATGGCCACGGCCGCGTCGAACTCGGCGAAGGTGAGCCTGATGGCCGTGTCCGGCGACGGGTCGGCGTCGAAGGGGATGCGCAGCGCGCGGGCGATGTCGCGCAGGGCGGTGAAGCCGGCCCGCAGCACCAGCCGGGCCTCCGGCGGGGCGAGCCGCGGCGCCAGGGCCAGCTGCATCGCGGCCGCGTCCATCACCGCGACGAGACCGACCAGCCAGCTGCGGTGCGGGCGCGGGGAGCGGAAGGTCAGCAGGACCGGGTACGTCGAGTGGCTCTCGCCCATGTCCGAGGCGAGGCGTTCCCAGGCGCGGTACAGCGTCGGCAGCGCGGTCTCGGTGTCGACCAGCCACTGCCGGGCGAGGATCTCCGGCCCCCAGGCGGGCTCGCCGGCCCGTGCCTGGAGCAGGGTGACCTCCAGTTCGCGGCGGTTGTAGGCGGCGTACAGGGTGGGCAGATAGGCGATCTGCAGCGCGATCACGACCGGTCCGGTGGCCGCGGCGACGAAGTCGAGCACGGACAGCTTCAGCCGGGCGCCGCCGGCGAAGCCGAGCGTGAACAGGCTGGACCCCGCCTCCCGGAACGAGGTGGTCCAGGACAGCGGGGACAGCGAGTACAGCAGGAGGCCGAAGCCGAGCAACGCACCGGCGAGCCACGTGGCGAGCATGCCGATGAGCATCAGCGGGGCCAGCCAGGTCTGTGCGCGGTCGATGGACGCGTAGTCCTTGCGGACGGCGGTGACCCGGAGGATTCGGCGCAGGGCCCACCAGAGGCGGAAGACCAGCACGGAGTAGAGGCCCCGGGGGACCACGAGGGTGCGGAGAATGCTGGTCAGGACCAGCACCAGGACCAGTGCCCCTGCCGCGCCGGCGATGTATTCCATGGGCCCATTTTTGTCGCCCATGGGGGTGGGGTGATCGCTTTCCTGCGCGGGTGCGGGTCGCCGGCGGTGTCTCGCGCCGTTCCCCACCGCCCCTCGGGGCGCTTCGTCAGCGGGCCAGCAGCGTGCGCACCCCCTGTGAGGTGAGCGTCAGGGCGTGGGTGGAGTTGCCGTCTATGGCCAGGGAGAGGTCCTCGTCGGGCCACTGGGAGGCCAGGGCGCCGAGGGGGATGAGGCGGTAGCGGGAGACGAAGGGCAGGAGCTCGGCCATCTCGCCCTCCGTGGTGAAGACGGGGACGACCGGGTCGCCTCCGGGCTGTTCCAGGACGGGCAGGGCCACGGTCGTGGCGTCGGCGCCTTCCCCGTCGACCGCGTCGTCCGGCACGGGGACGAGCACGTCACTGTGGGCGAGGACGTCCAGCGCGCTCTGGTCCTCGGCGTTCACGGTCAGCGCGTCCAGCGCCTGCTGGGCCGGCGTCGGCAGGTCGTTGTGTGCGGGTGTCTCCATGGCAGATCCCCAGGTAGCGACGGTCGTACAGGAGGGGGCGGAACCGCGCCCCAGGCGTGCTTCGCCTCGCGTACCCGGTGGGCCGCGGGACATGCGTGAGGATCCACGGGAGATCCGGTGACGGCCCGGCTCCGGTGGACGCCGGGGGCGGTGGAAATCCACGGGCAGGGCGATCGTCGCGCGTGCGGGTCGCCCGGGCTCCAGCGTGGCCGCATGCCGATGCAGCCATGATTCCGCGACGCCAAGCTGGGGATCTTCGTCCACTGGGGCATCTACGCGGTGGACGGGGTCCCGGAGTCCTGGTCGTTCTACACCGGACAGGTGTCCCACGAGCAGTACATGAAGCAGCTGGGCGGCTTCACCGCGTCCCGCTACGACCCGCGTGCCTGGGCCGACCTGTTCGCCCGTGCCGGTCCCCGGTACGCCGTGCTCACCGCGCGCCATCACGACGGTGTGGCCCTGTGGGACAGCGCCCACGGCGATCTGAACGTGGTGCGCCGCACGCCGGCGGGGCGCGACCTGATCGCCGGATACGCCGACGCGCTGCGCGAACGCGGCCTGCGGGTGGGTCTCCACTACTCCCACTCGGACTGGAATCAACCCGACTACGCGAGCGTGCGGCACCCCGACCCGGACGAGTATCCCCCGAACCCCCTGGCGCACGCCCGGCCCGGCGAGGAGGATCCGGCGGCCTGGGCGCGGTTCCTCGCCTACCGGGACGGTCAGGTCGGGGAGCTGGTGGAGCGGTTCCGGCCGGATCTGCTGTGGTTCGACGGCGAAGGGGAGCGCACCGAGGAGCAGTGGGGCCTGGACGCCCTGGCCGCGCGGATCCTGGCCGGCAACCCGGAGACGGTCCTCAACGCGCGCATGCTGAGCCACGGCGACTACGCCACCCCGGAACAGGGCGTGCCGCTCCGGGCGCCCGACGGACCCTGGGAGTTGTGCCTGACCGTCAACGACTCCTGGGGTTTCCAGCACGGGGACCACAACCACAAGTCGGTGCGCCAGTTGGTGCGTTACTTCACGGAGACGATCGGCGCGGGCGCCAACCTGCTGCTCGACGTGGGCCCGCGCGAGGACGGCACGATCCCCGCGGAGCAGGCGGAGCGCCTGGCGGGGCTCGGGGCGTGGCTCGGGGCGTGGCTCGGCCGGCACGCCGAGGCCGTGTACAGCACGGTGGCCGGCCTGCCGCCGGGACATCACTACGGTCCGAGCACCCTGTCGGCCGACCGGCGGACGCCGTACCTCGTGTGCTTGACGTCCCGCGCGAGACGGTGTCCGTGCGCGGGCTGCGCAACCGGGTGCGCCGGGTGAGCGTGCTCGGGACGGGCACCGAGCTGGGCCACCGGGTCACGGGCGGGCTGGACGAGGTGCCGGGCGTGACCTGGCTGGACGCGCCGGCGGCGGAGCACGTGGCCGAGTACGCCAGGTGCTCGCCCGTGGAACTCGACGGAGAGCTGGACCTCTACCGGGGGGGACGGGGCGCACCTGACGCGGGAGCGTCAGCCGAAGGCGAGGGTCAGCTCGAAGTGGACGGCGTCGAGCAGGGTGACGACGTGCCCGGCGAAGGAGCCGTCGGCGGCCCGGCCGGTCCACCGCGTCACCAGGAACCACTCCCCCGGCGCGCGCCCGAGCAGCACCGCCTCCCCGGCGTCCAGCGGCCGCCCGGACACCCGCTGCTCCCCGTGGTCCGGTCGCAGTCCGGCCCGCAGCAGCACCTCGGTGAGCGAGGCCCGGCCGAGGCCCCGGGAGGGCAGCTCGCGGATCCCGGGCACCGGCGGCAGCAGGCTGCGCTCGTACGACACCACCGCGCCGTCCGCGACCAGCTCTTCGGTCCGCTCCACGCACACGAACTCGTCCTTCTCCAGGCGGAGTTCGGCAGCCAGGGCCGCGTCGTGCGTCTCGCCCACGGCGAGGGTCCGCACGGTGGTGTCCGCGCGCCGCACGGGACGGGCGCGGGCCCAACCGGGCCGGTCCTCCGCCGGGCGACCGTCGAAGACGACGTACGAGCCCTTGCCCGTGCGGGTCGCGATCAGGCCCTCCTCGGACAGTTCGGCGAGGGCCGCGCGGATGGTCGTACGGCTGACGCCGAACCGCTCGGCGAGGGCATGTTCGCCGGGCAGCCGCTCACCGGCTCGGCGGCAGCCGTCGCGGATCTCCCGGGCGAGGATCCGGCTGATCCGCTGGTGCTTCAGTGGCACGCCGGTCACGGCCCGGCCTCGGCGAGCAGGTCGTCGACGGTGGTGACCCGGACCAGCGGCCGGTACAGGTCCATGATCTGCAGGGCCTTGAGGTGGGAGTCGTCGTCCACGCCCGCGCAGGCGTCCGCGACCACCAGTACCTCGGTGCCGGCGTCGGCGGCGGCCAGGGCGGTGGAGAGCACACAGCACTCGGTGCTGACACCGGCCAGGACCAGCCGGTCGTCCGGGCCGACCCGGGCGGCGAGCTCCGGGATCCACTTGCCGAAAGTGGTGGCGTCCACGACATGGCCGGCCAGATCGGCGAACTCGTCGGACAGATGCCAGAGTTCGGCGTCCGGGGGCTGCAGGGCGAAGGGCCATGCGCCGTAGTAGGCGCGCCAGGCCCCGGCCGGTTCCCCGGGGGCCAGGAAGCGGGTGAAGGTGACGCGGTCGGCGAAGGCGGGCAGCAGGCTGCGCACGCCCGCGACCGCGTCGGCGTACCGGGGGGTGGCCCAGGGGCTCGCCGGGTCGGCGAAGACGCGCTGCATGTCGATGACGGCGAGGTGTCCGGCGGTCATGGGTGGAGCGGCCCCTCGCCGGTCACGGGGCTCGGCGCCTGCGCCTCCTGGGCGCGGACCCGGGCCCGGCCCGTCAGCAGGTGGCCGAGGAAGGCGAGCACCAGCGCCACCAGGACGCCGAGGTTGGCGTACGCCCAGGCACCGGCCTTGCCCCCGAGGCCTACGGGGCCGAGCAGGTAGCCCTGCCAGGTGAGCCAGCTCGCCGCGGTGTTGGTGACCAGGCCCCAGCCGACGGCCGTGGTGGCGAGGGTGAGGAGCAGAGGCGGCAGGGGGATGTCGCCGTAGCGGCCGTGCGGGCGGTAGAGGTCGCCGTCGTCGTAGTCGCGGCGGCGCAGGGCGAGGTCGGCGAGGATGATGCCGCACCAGGCGGCGATGGGGACGCCGAGCGTGGTGAGGAAGCCCATGAACTGGCCGAGGAAGTCGCCGGCGAAGAACACGATGTAGACCGAGCCGGCGATCATCAGGAGGCCGTCGAGGAAAGCGGCCAGATAGCGGGGTACCGGCAGGCCGGCCGAGAGCAGGGCGAGGCCCGAGGAGTAGATGTCGAGGACGGCGCCGCCAACGAGGCCGAGGACGGCGACCACGGCGAACGGCACCAGGAACCAGGTGGGCAGGATGGTGGTGAGCGCGCCGATCGGGTCGGCGGCGATGGCCTTGCTCAGCTTCGGCGAGGAACCGGCCAGCAGCAGACCGAAGACCAGCAGGAGCAGCGGGGCCACCGAGGCGCCGAAGGTGGTCCAGCCGATCACCCCACGGCTGGACGAACTCCGGGGCAGATAGCGGGAGTAGTCGGCGGCGGCGTTCACCCAGCCCAGGCCGAAGCCGGTCATCATGAACACCAGCGCGCCGATGAACTCCTGCGCGGAACCCGACGGGACGGCGCTCACCGTGCTCCAGTGGATGTGGCCGACGACGAGAGCGACGTAGACGACGGTGAGGACGCCGGTGATCACGGTGATCGCCGTCTGCAGCCGCATGATCAGGTCGAAGCCCATGACCCCGCCGACGACGGTCAGCGCGGCCACCACCACCAGGGCCGCGATCTGGGTCTCGGTGCCGCCGCCCCAGCCGAGGCGGGCGAAGACGGTCGCGGTGGCCATCGTGGCGAGCGCGGTGAGGACGGTCTCCCAGCCGACGGTGAGCATCCAGGAGATGACCGACGGCAGCCGGTTGCCGCGCACTCCGTACGCCGCCCGGCTGAGCACCATCGTGGGCGCCGAGCCGCGCTTGCCGGCGACCGCGATGAACCCGCACAGCAGGAACGAGACGACGATGCCGAGCACGCCGGCGGCGAGGGCCTGCCCGAAGGAGATCCCGAAGCCGAACGCGAAGGCGCCGTAACTCAGGCCGAGGACGGAGACATTGGCGCCGAACCAGGGCCAGAACAGCGTGCGCGGGGTGCCCTTGCGCTCCGCGTCCCCGATCACGTCGAGGCCGTGCGTCTCCACCTGCATCGCACGGCCGGCGGATCTGCCCCCGGTGCTGCCGAGCGGATCCTGCGGATGCGTCATCGCCGAGCCACCTGCCCTACCTGTCCAGACGTGTCCACTCAAGCTAGGAGTGAGCTGGTGGACCGTCAAGAAGGGGTCTTGGCGAGGACCCGGCGGTACGTACGGTTCAGCGGTCGAACTCCTCCTGGATCGGTGTCTTCGGTTCCTCCCGCAGGTGCTGGGAGAGTCCGGGCTTGCCGCCCGCGCGTGCCTGTTCCGCGCGCTGTGCGGCGGTGCGGTCGAGGTCCGAGTCCGGGTCCACCCGCACCGACCTCGCCACGTCGTCACGGCCGGTGTACTGCTCGGCGGGGATGCCGCGCAGGGCCTTGACGACCTCCTCCGACGCACCAGCCGCACGCGCGGCCGTGACCAGGCGCTCCTTGTCGGCCGGGTACGACACGTCCTTCAGTGCGTCCAGCACCTCGGGGACGCTGGTGTGTGCCGTGCTCATGGCTCCTCCCTCACTCGTCGCCTTCCTCGGCGTTCTCGTCCGCGGTGTCCTCACCCTCGGCCTGGGACGGGGTCGTACGCGGCGGCTGCTCGTCCTCCGCCATGCCCGGCTCCCACTCGCCCTCTGCCTGCGAAGGGGTGCTCTCACTCATCGGGCGTCCCACACGCGTCCGTGCCGGTTCCGAAGACCCCGAGTACCCGTCCCTCGCCCCGCCATGACCGGGGAGAACTCCCGCCTGCCATGACCGGCGGAATCCGTGAATCCGCTGCCGGGGGATGGGTACCTGAGCGGTCCCGGCGCAGTATGCGGCGCCGGCGTACGGCCCCAGAACCATCTCACCGCCTGGAGGAGCCATGGCGGGTATCCGCCCCCCCCAGATCTGCAGAAAGCCCTGTCCGGCGCCGAATACCCGGCCGACACGGAGCAGCTCAAGAAGGTCGCCAGGGACAACCATGCCTCCAAGGAGATCACCGACCGCATCGCCCACCTCGGTAAGAAGGAGTTCCAGAACCCGGCCGAGGTGAGCGAGGCGGTCTTCCAGGACGAGTGACCGACCACGGGGGTACGGCGGCCGGGGCACACCGCCCCGGCCGCCGTACGCCCACGCGCGCCCGCACTCAGTCCACGGCACGGACGGCCGGCAGGCCCAGCTCGACGAGGTGGGATCGCCGCAGGTCATGGCGAGGACGCCGGGTGCGTCTCCTGCCCTTCGCCGGGTGCCCTGGAGAAACCGGCTCCCGCAGGGTGCGCAGCAGCAGCCGGCTCAACGCCGGCATGAGGACGAGCGGGGTGAGGGCCGTCCGCAGGGAGGTGGCATCGGCGAGCCGGCCGATCAGCGGGCTCGTCAGTCCACCGACGCTGACGGCCAGGCCGAGAGTGACCCCGCCGGCCGTACCGACGCGGGAGGGCAGATAGTCCTGGCCCAGCGTCACCTGGAGGGAGAACGACACATACAGACCGGCGGAGGTCAGCGCCACGCACCCGTACAGAGCGGGACCGGGGACGAACACCACCCCGGCCACCGACACGACCGACACCGCATAGGACCAGCGGCACACCGTGACCCGGTCCCACCGCTCCGCCAGCGCGCCGCCCAGCACGGAGCCGACGGCGCCGCCGAGATAGAGCACGAACAGCGCGGCGGTGCCGGCGGCCGCGCTTCCTCCCGGGCGCTGCTCGGCGTACAGGGACAGGAAGGTGCTCAGCCCGACGACGCGGTGTTGCTGGATCAGCTGAGGGTCTCGCCCCAGCAGCCCCTGCACCTGCCCACGACCTCTGCGCCGCTGCTGCGCGCACTGTGCGACATCCTGCGCGCGGACCCGGCCGACGCCCGCACCCTGGCCGAGCTGGGCCGGGAGGTCGGGGCGAGCGACCGTACCCTCTCCCGGCTGTTCCGCGGCGACCTCGGCATGACGTTCCCGCAGTGGCGCACCCAGTTGCGGCTGCACCACGCCCTGGTCCTGCTGGCGGAGCGGACTCCGGTCACGACGGTGGCGCATCGGTGCGGCTGGTCCTCGGCCAGCGCGTTCATCGACGTCTTCCGGCGCACTTTCGGGCACACCCCGGGCTCCCGGCCGGCCGAGCACCTGGGGTAGGCGGCGCCGAGCGCCGCGGCGTGGAACAGGGCACCGACCGCGCCGCCGGCCCACGGCCGCGGGCCGGGCGGGGTGCGGAAGATCCACGGCGTCGGGGCCGTGACCAGGAACGCACCCACGTCGGCGAGGCTCGCGTGCGCGTGCCGACGCGCCGAGGGAGCGCCGCGAACCGCTCTTGTCGCGGAACCTCCCGTGAGCGTCTCCGCCGCCCGCGGACGCGCGGTACGGCGCCGGCGGCTTGAGCAGCCGTAGCCACGTTCCCCCGCACGCCTGCCGAGGGAGCCACGTCGGCGGCGTGGCGCGTGCGGCGTCGGAGCGGTCCGCGGTGAGGATGGCGAGCGGGAGCAGCCGGCTGGGAGGTGGGTATGACGGTGAACCGTGTCGGCCTCGTGGTGCACGGCGGCCGTGCCGAGGCCGTGGCCGCCGCGCGAGTGGTGCGCGAGTGGTGCGCGGAGCACGCCGTGGGGTGCGCGGACATCGACGTGTGGCGGGAAGGGGCGCGGCACAGTGCCCGGGAGGAGGTCGACTCGGCGGGCGATCCCGACCTCATCCTCACCCTCGGCGGGGACGGCACCTTTCTGCGCGGCGCACGGCTGGCGGCCGAGAACGACGCCCTGGTCCTCGGCGTCGACCTCGGCCGCGTCGGCTTTCTCACCGAGGTCCCGGCCTCGGGGGTGCGGGAGGCGCTGGACGCGGTCCGGTCCGAGCGGATCACCGTGGAGAGCCGGATGCTCCTCACCATGCGGGCGTCCTGCCGGCTGGAGGTGCCCGCACAGATGGAGGCGCTGTTGCGGTACGGCCGCGGGCCGATGCTGCCGCCGCCCCGGGTGCGTGGGGAGTGCGAGGCGGGCGGCGAGTGGGGCGTCGCGCTGGACGTCACCGCGCTCAACGACGTCGTCGTGGAGAAGCTCGCCAGGGACCGGCAGGTGTCGGTCGGTGTCTATCTGGCCGGCCGGCTCCTGGCCAGCTACTCCGCCGACGCGCTGCTGGTGGCCACGCCCACGGGCTCCACCGCGTACAGCTTCGCCGCCGGCGGGCCGGTGGTCTCGCCGCGCGCGGAGGGCCTGATCTTCACGCCGGTGGCCCCGCACATGGTGTTCAACCGCTCGGTGGTGGCCGCCCCCGACGAGCCCGTCGCGCTGCGGATCCTCGATCGGTCGGGCCAGGCGGCCGTCAGTATCGACGGCCAGTTGCGCGGTGTGCTGAGCCCCGGGGACTGGATCGGCGTGTACGCCGCACCGCGCCGGCTGAAGGCGGTCCGGCTGGGCCCGATGGACTTCTACGGCCGGCTGCGCGAGCGGATGAACCTCACCGACGCGCCTGCCGCGCTCGCCGACGGGGAAGCCGCTCCGCTGTGGCCGGTGACCACACCCCGGCCGGGCGACCTGGCCCACCTCGCGCTGCCGCCGGGTCCCGAGGACGGACGTCGGCTGTCCTGAGATCCGGCGGTGTACGGCGCTGCCGTGACGCCGTGTCAGTCCGTCGAGGACGCCTCTCGCTTGGGCAGCTTCCAGTTCGGTCGCGGGAAGTGGCAGGTGTAGCCGTTGGGGTAGCGCTCCAGATAGTCCTGGTGCTCGGGCTCCGCCTCCCAGAAGTCGCCCACGGGCTCCACCTCCGTGACCACCTTGCCCGGCCACAGCCCGCTCGCCTCCACGTCCGCGATCGTGTCCACGGCGACGCGGTGCTGCTCCTCGTCGCCGTAGAAGATGGCGGACCGGTAGCTGCGCCCGATGTCGTTGCCCTGGCGGTCCCGCGTGGTCGGGTCGTGGATCTGGAAGAAGAACTCCAGGATGTCGCGGTAGCTCGTCACCGTGGGATCGAAGACGATCTCGATGGCCTCGGCGTGGTCGCCGTGGTCGCGGTACGTGGCGTTCGGCGTGTCACCGCCGCTGTAGCCGACGCGTGTGGACACCACGCCGGGCTGCTTGCGGACCAGATCCTGCATGCCCCAGAAACAACCGCCCGCCAGGACGGCCCGCTCGGTTCCCACGGTCATCGGTCACTCCCTGAAGCTCCAGCCCGGCGCGGTCGTCGACACGCCGGTTCGATGGTCACCCAGCCTAATACGGCCCGCGCGCGACCGACTTTCACCGCCCTGGGCACGCAGTCCCCGGCAACGGGAGTCCAGATGGACGAGTTGGTCTAGTCCTCTTGACGGGGCGACTCACCGGCGCTTTGGTATGTACCAACTCGGCTCGCACGGCACCATCCCACCACTCCACGCCCGAGGCATCCCCAGAAGGGGCACTGTCATGCACCTGGCAAAATTTGCGGCTTCCGCCTGCGCGCTCGCGCTCGCCGCCACCGGCGCCGCCGTGGCTCTGGCACCGGCCGGCAGCGCCGCGGCGGCGAGCAGCGTCTACTCCGTGGCTCCCTACGTCGACATGTCCAACAGTCAGGAAGGACTCCTCGACACCGCCATCACCGGACACCAACTCAAGGCCTACACCGCGGCGTTCGTCCTCGGCGAGGGCTGCAACCAGATCTGGGGCGACACGCTCCCGATCGGCAACGACTCCTACACCGACCCCGAGTTGGCCAAGGCGAAGTCCGAGGGCGCCTCGGTCATCATCTCCTCCGGCGGGGCGAGCGGCGAACCGCTCGCCTGGACCTGCTCCACCCAGAGCAGCATCGACGCCGGGTACCAGGCCCTCATCAACGACTACGGCGTCACCCGGCTCGACTTCGACGTCGAGGGCGCCGCCGTCGCGGACACCTCGGCCGCGGCCCGCCAGATGCAGGCGATGAAGGACCTCAAGGCGTCCAACCCCGGCCTGCAGTTCTCCATGACCCTGCCGGTCCTGACCAGCGGCCTCACCAACGACGGCGTCAACATCCTCAAGGCCGCGAAGAACGCGGGCATCAGGATCGACGTGGTCAACATCATGGCGATGGACTACTACGCCGGCACGGGCACCGAGATGGGCCAGGGCGCGATCGACGCGGCCAGGGCCACACTGGCGCAGATGCAGTCCGTCGACTCCGGTTACACCTACGCCAACCTCGGCATCACCCCGATGATCGGCAAGAACGACGACGGCTCCACGTTCACCCTGGCCGACGCCCGGACCGTGGAGAACTTCGCCGCGCAGAACGGCGTCGGGCGGCTCGCCTTCTGGTCCGTCAACCGGGACCAGCCGTGCGGCGGAAGCGCCAACTCGCTGCCCACGTGCAGCGAGATCAGCCAGAACAGCCTGGCGTTCACGGACGCGTTCGTGCCCTACGAAGGCAGCTCGGGCGGCGGCGGAGGCACGACGAGTGACTTCTCCCTGTCCCTGTCGCCGGGCTCCGCCTCGGTTGCCCAGGGCGGCTCGGCGACCGCGACCGTCGCCACGGCCGTCACCTCGGGCAGCTCCGAATCCGTCAGCCTCTCCGCCTCCGGCGCGCCCTCCGGCGTCAGCATCTCCTTCAGCCCCGCGTCCGTGACATCCGGCGGCACCTCGACGCTGACGGCGACGGCCGGCTCGTCCGCGGCCGCGGGCACCTACCCCATCACCGTCACCGGCAGCGCGGCCGGCGGCAGCCACAGCGCCACCTACACGCTCACCGTCACCTCCAGCGGCGGTGGGGGCGGAGGCGGCGGGGGCTCCCTGACCAACGCCGGTTTCGAAACCGGCAGCCTGAGCCCCTGGACCTGCACGGGCGGCAGCACGGTGGTGACCGGCCCGGTCCACAGCGGCAGCCACGCCCTCCAGGTCACGCCGAGCTCCAGCAGCACCGGCGAATGCGACCAGACCGTCATCCTGTCCCCCAACCACAGCTACACGCTCACCGGTTGGGTCCAGGGCCCCTACGCATACATCGGGGTCAGCGGCGGCGCCAGCACCTGGTCCAGCAACACGAGTTGGAACCAGCTGACGGTCAACTTCACCACGGGCAGCAGCGGAACCGTCACCGTCTACGTCCACGGCTGGTACGGCCAGGGCAACGTCCACGCCGACGACTTCACCCTCGGCTAGGCATCACCCACCCCACCACACATGCGGCGCACCTCCTCCAGGGGCGGTGCGCCGCAGCCGACTGCCACTTGTGGCGGCCGCCGACGTGCCCGAATCCCGCCGTGTCCTTGGACGGCGGCCGGGTCTCCGGAACTGGTCGCGGCGATGGCGGACTTCCTCGCCGAGCACCGGTGAGTACCCAGAATTTCCATGCTCGGGGCGGTCGCTGACGACCCGTCCAAGGCTACTGTGCGCCGTACACCGGCTGCGGGGGCCTCGTCTCGGCGAGTAGCTTCAGGGTTGCCTCGCCCGCCTCCGTCGGGGTCCAGCGGGCACCCTTGTCGGTCGTGGGCCCCCGGCGCCAGCCCTCCATGACGGTGATGCGGCCGCCCTCTGACTCGAAGACCCGGCCCGTGACCCCGGCGGAGGCGGCGGAGCCGAGCCAGACCACGAGCGGGGAGACGTTCTCCGGAGCCATGGTGTCGAAACCGCCGTCCTGCGGGGCGGCCATGGTCTCGGCGAAGGTCCGCTCCGTCATCCGGGTCCGCGCGGCCGGGGCGATGGCGTTGACCTGGACGCCGTAGCGGCCCAGTTCGGCGGCGGCGACCAGGGTCAGGCCGACGATCCCGGCCTTGGCGGCGGAGTAGTTGCCCTGGCCGACGCTGCCCAGCAGCCCCGCTCCGGAGCTGGTGTTGATCACCCGGGCCTCGGGCATGCGGCCCGCCTTGGCCTCGGCGCGCCAGTGTGCGGCGGCGTGCCTGAGCGACAGGAAGTGACCCTTGAGATGGACCCGGACAACCGCGTCCCAGGCGTCCTCGTCGAGGTTGACGAGCATGCGGTCCCGCAGGAATCCGGCGTTGTTGACCAGCGTGTCCAGGCGGCCGTAGGTCTCCAGGGCGGTGGCCACGAGGGAGGCCGCGCCCTCAGTGGTGGTGATGTCGCCTCCGTGCGCGACCGCCTCGCCGCCGAGCGCGCGGATCTCGTCCACGACCTGCTGAGCCGGTCCGCCGGTCCCGCCCGTGCCGTCGAGACCGACACCGAGGTCGTTGACGACCACCTTGGCTCCCTCGGCGGCGAAGGCGAGGGCATGGGCGCGGCCCAGGCCGCGGCCCGCACCGGTGATCACGGCCACGCGGCCGGTGCACAGTCCGGTCATAGGGGACAGTCCTTTCGTC
This sequence comes from Streptomyces sp. NPDC007856, assembly GCF_042868225.1. NCBI lineage: Bacteria > Bacillati > Actinomycetota > Actinomycetes > Kitasatosporales > Streptomycetaceae > Streptomyces > Streptomyces sp. NPDC007856. Next base: position 60,025 of record NZ_JBIAEC010000010.1, read on the forward strand.
GAATCCGGCAGGATGCGCTACTTGTTGACGCCGGCCGCGTCGAGGAACGCCGGGCGCTCCCCTCCACCGTGGACGTGCAGGCTCGCCCCGCTGATGTAGCCGGCCCGGTCGCAGGCGAGGAAGACGCAGGCGTCGCCGATGTCGGCGGGCGCGGCCAGGCGGCCGAGCGGGACGGTGCGGCCGACGGCGGCGATGCCGTCCTCGTCCCCGTAGTGCAGGTGCGACAGTTCGGTGCGGACCATGCCGGGGACGACCGTGTTGACCCGCACCCGCGGCGCCCATTCCACGGCCATGGAGCGGGCGAGGCTGTCCAGGCCGGCCTTGGCCGCGCCGTACGCCGCGGTGCCCGGTGACGGGCGGGTTCCGCTGACGCTGCCGATCATCACGATGGAGCCGCCGCTCCGCTGCTCGCGCATCACCTCGTACGCGGCGAGCGACGCGGCGAGGGGGGCGAGGAGGTTCAGCTCCACGACCCGGGCGTGCCGTACGGCTCCGCCCTCGCCGAGCATCCGGAAGGGGGTGCCCCCGGCGTTGTTGACGAGGGTGTCGAGGCGGCCGTACTCGCCTCGCACCTGCTCGAAGAAGGCGCCGACCGCGTCCTCGTCGCGCAGGTCGACGGGGAGGAAGCGAGCCGTGCGGCCGGCCGCCTCGACCGGCTCGTCCGGGGGCCGGCGCGCGCAGGTCACGACGTCGGCGCCGGCCTCCAGGAACGCCCGGGCGATGCCGGCGCCGACGCCCCGGGTTCCGCCGGTGACGACCGTGACGCGTCCGGTGAGATCGATGACCGCCGCCAAAGGACACCTCCCGCAGCACGCGCTCCGCTGCTACCTTCTCGCCTAACAAACGTTTGGTGGAAAGGTAGCTGATCTGCTCATGGGTGTCTCCACCTCCGTCCCCGAAGAAGGCGTCGCCGTCGTCACCGTGGACTTCCCGCCGGTCAACGCCCTTCCCGTGCAGGGCTGGTACGAACTGGCCGCCTGCGTGCGCGCCGTCGGCGCCGATCCGAAGGTCCGGTGCGCTGTACTCACCGCCGAGGGCCGCGGCTTCAACGCCGGTGTCGACATCAAGGAGATGCAGCGCACGGCCGGGCACGAGGCCCTCGTCGGCGCCAACCGGGGCTGCTACGAGGCGTTCGCCGCCGTGTACGACTGCGAGGTCCCGGTGATCGCCGCCGTACAGGGCTTCTGTCTGGGCGGCGGCATCGGGCTGGCCGGAAACGCCGACGCGATCGTGGCCGCCGACGACGCGGTGTTCGGCCTGCCCGAGCTGGACCGTGGCGCTCTCGGCGCGGCCACCCATCTCGCCCGGCTGGTGCCCCAGCACCTGATGCGGGCCCTGTACTACACCTCCCGCACCGTCACCGCCGAGGAGCTGCACCGGCACGGCTCGGTGTGGCGGGTGGTCCCGCGCGCGCAACTCTACGCCGCCACCCTGGAGTTGGCCCGGGAGATCGCCGCCAAGGACGGGTCCCTGATCCGGCTGGCCAAGGCTGCGATCAACGGCATCGACCCGGTCGACGTGCGCCGCAGCTACCGGTTCGAGCAGGGCTTCACCTTCGAGGCCAATCTCAGCGGCGTCGCCGACCGCGTCCGCGACACCTTCGGCAAGGACGGGGAATCCGTCGGCAAGGGCCGCGAATCCGTCGGCACGGACCGGGAGCAGCGGTCGTGAGCAGGGACAAGACGATGACCGCCGAAGAGGTCGTCGGCCGGCTGGACAGCGGCATGACGATCGGCATCGGCGGCTGGGGTTCGCGACGCAAGCCGATGGCGCTGGTGCGGGCGCTGCTGCGCTCGGACGTCACCGATCTGACCGTCGTCTCCTACGGCGGCCCCGACGTAGGTCTGCTGGCCGCCGCGGGCAGGATCCGCACACTGGTCGCGGCCTTCGCCACCCTCGACTCCATCCCCCTGGAGCCGCACTTCACTGCGGCCCGGCAGCGGGGCGCGCTGGAACTGGTGGAGCTGGACGAGGCCATGTTCATGTGGGGGCTGACGGCCGCCGCGCACCGGCTGCCCTTCATGCCGGTCCGGGCCGGTCTCGGATCCGATGTGATGAGGGTCAACCCCCGCCTGCGGACGGTGCGTTCGCCGTACGAGGACGGCGAGGAGCTCGTCGCCGTCCCGGCCCTGCGCCTGGACGCCGCGCTGGTGCACCTCAACCGGGCGGACGTACACGGCAACGCGCAGTACCTCGGTCCCGACCCGTACTTCGACGACCTGTTCTGCGAGGCCGCCGACGCCGCGTACGTCTCCTGCGAGCGGATCGTGGACAGCTCCGATCTGCTCAAGGCCGCCGGGCCACAGACGCTGCTGGTCAAGCGCGCGTTCGTGAACGGCGTCGTGGAGACACCGCACGGCGCCCACTTCACCTCCTGCGTCCCCGACCACGACCGTGACGAGGCGTTCCAGCGGGCCTACGCGCGGGCCGCCCGCGACCCGGAGGCCTGGCGGGCCTTCGGCGAGCGGTTCCTGTCCGGCGACGAGGCCGCGTACCAGGCCGCGGTGGCGGCGTTCCACGAGGAGGTCGCGGCAGATGAGTGAGGCCCGTACGGCGACGACGGCGACGCGCGCCGAGTACTGCGTCCTGGCCTGCGCCGAGGTCTGGCGCGGTGCGGGGGAGGTTCTGGCCAGCCCGATGGGCACCGTCCCGACGATCGGGGCCCGGCTGGCGAAGCTGACCTTCTCCCCCGACCTGCTGCTGACCGACGGCGAGGCGCTGCTGATCGGTGACGTCCCGGCGGTCGGTGCCAGGGCCGGGGTGGTCGAGGGCTGGCTTCCGTTCCGGCAGCACCTGGCGCTGGTGGCGACCGGGCGGCGGCACGTGATGATGGGCGCGAGCCAGCTCGACCCGTACGGCAACCAGAACATCTCCTGCATCGGCGACTGGGCGAGGCCCACCAGGCAGCTGCTGGGCGTACGTGGTGCCCCCGCCAACACCCTCAACCATCCGACCAGTTACTGGGTGCCGCGACACTCGAAGCGGGTGTTCGTCGAGCGGGTGGACATGGTCTGCGGCGTCGGCCACGACCGTGCCGCCGCGGCCGGTCCCTCCGCGTCCCGCCACCACCGCATCGCCGATGTCGTCACCGACCTGGGCGTCCTCGACTTCCGGACGCCCGACCGGACGATGCGGCTGCGCTCCCTGCACCCCGGGGTCACGGTCGAGCAGGTGGCCGAGGCCACCGGCTTCGCGCTCACGGTCCCGGACGAGGTGCCGTACACCCGGGACCCCACCTCCGCAGAGCTGCGGCTGATCCGCGAGGTCATCGACCCGAGGGCGCTGCGCGACCGCGAGGTGCCGGCGTGAGCGACTTCGCGATCGCCACCCCACTGACCGAGCTCGTCGGTGTGCGGCACCCCATCGTGCAGACCGGCATGGGCTGGGTGGCCGGTCCGCGGCTGGTGTCGGCCACCGCCGACGCGGGCGCGCTCGGGATCCTCGCCTCGGCCACCATGACGACCGACCAGCTGCGCGCGGCCGTCCGCGAGGTCAAGTCCCGTACCGACGCGCCCTTCGGGGTCAATCTGCGGGCGGACGCCTCGAACGCGGCCGAACGGGTGCGGATCGTCATCGAGGAGGGGGTGCGGGTCGCCTCGTTCGCGCTCGCGCCCTCACGGGAACTGATCGCCCGGCTCAAGGACGCGGGAGTGGTGGTCATCCCGTCCATCGGCGCGCGGCGGCACGCGGAGAAGGTGGCCGCGTGGGGCGCCGACGCGGTGGTGGTGCAGGGCGGGGAGGGCGGCGGGCACACCGGGAAGGTCGCCACCAGCGTTCTGCTCCCGCAGGTGGTGGACGCGGTCGGTATCCCGGTCGTCGCGGCCGGCGGCTTCCACGACGGACGCGGCCTGGTCGCCGCGCTCGCCTACGGTGCCGCCGGGATCGCCATGGGCACCCGCTTCCTGCTCACGTCCGACAGCACGGTGCCCGACGCGGTCAAGGCCCGGTATCTGGCGGCCACGGTGGACGACATCATCGTCACGACCAAGGTCGACGGACTCCCCCACCGGATGCTGCGCACCCAGCTGGTCGACTCCCTCGAACGGTCGGGCCGGGCGACCGCGCTGCTGCGCGCCGTACGTCACGCGGCGTCCTTCAAGGCGCTGTCCGGCATGAGCTGGGCGCGGATGGTCCGCGACGGTATGGCGATGAGGCACGGCAAGGACCTGACGTGGAGCCAGGTCCTGCTGGCCGCCAACACCCCCATGCTGCTCAGGGCGTCGATGGTCGAGGGCCGGACCGACCTCGGTGTGATGGCCTCCGGCCAGGTCGCCGGTCTGATCGACGATCTGCCGTCCTGTGTCGAGCTCGTCGACCGGATCATGGCGGAGGCCCGGGCCGCGCTCCGCGGACTGCCGCCGGCCGAGTAGCGGACTCCCTGGTGTCAGAGCCGCTCGATGATGGTGACGTTGGCCTGGCCGCCGCCCTCGCACATGGTCTGCAGGCCGTAGCGTCCGCCGGTGCGTTCCAGTTCGTGCAGCAGCGTGGTCATGAGCTTGGTACCGGTGGCGCCCAGCGGGTGGCCGAGGGCGATGGCACCGCCGTTGACGTTGACCCTCTCCGGGTCGGCGCCGGTCTCCTTCAGCCAGGCGAGCACCACCGGGGCGAAGGCCTCGTTGATCTCCACGAGGTCGATCTCGTCGAGGGTCATCCCGGCCTTCTTCAGCGCGTACGCCGTGGCCGGGATCGGCGCGGACAGCATCCGGATGGGGTCCTCGCCGCGCACCGACAGGTGGTGGACACGGGCGCGGGGCGTCAGACCGTGTTCCCGTACGGCCCGTTCGCTCGCGATCAGCAGGGCCGAGGCGCCGTCGGAGACCTGGGAGGAGACGGCGGCGGTCAGCCGGCCGCCGTCGACCACCGGCTTCAGGGCCGCCATCTTCTCCAGTGTGGTGTCGCGACGGGGGCCCTCGTCCCGGGTCACCTCGCCATAGGGGACGAGTTCGCGGTCGAAGCGGCCCTCGTCGATGGCGCGGACGGCCCGCCGATGGGAGCGCAACGCGAACTCCTCCATGTCCCGGCGGGAGATGCCCCACTTCTCGGCGATCATCTCGGCGCCGGCGAACTGGTTGACCGGCCGGTCGCCGTAGCGGGCCCGCCAGCCCTCGGAGCCGGCGTAGGGGCCCTGGGTGAGCCCGAGGGGTTCGGCGGCCTGGCGGGTGGCGAAGGCGATCGGGATCATCGACATGTTCTGCACACCGCCGGCGACCACCAGGTCCTGGGTGCCCGAGAGCACCCCCTGTGCGGCGAAGTGCAGGGCCTGCTGGGAGGAGCCGCACTGGCGGTCCACCGTCACCCCCGGCACCTCCTCGGGCAGCCCGGCGGCCAGCCAGCAGGTGCGGGCGATGTCGCCGGCCTGCGGGCCGACGGTGTCCACGCAGCCGAGGACGACGTCCTCGACGGCGGCCGGGTCGACGCCCGAGCGCTCCATCAGCGCCGTCAGCGCATGGGCGCCGAGATCGGCCGGGTGGACGCACGCGAGCCCGCCGCCGCGCCTGCCGACCGGCGTGCGGACCGCTTCGACGATGTATGCCTCCGTCATGGCCACTCCTTGGGTGATCGGTGGTGTCTGCGGTGTCAGTGGAAACGCGGTCGGCTCACCTGGTACCCGGACCCTTCCGGCACACGGCGCCCGCAGGGTTCAGGCGTGCTGACTGCTGACGGACAGGACCTCGCCGGTCAGGTACGAGGAGTAGCCGCTGGCCAGGAAGACGATGACGTTGGCCACCTCCCACGGCTCGGCCCAGCGGCCGAACGCCTCGCGGGTGGTCAGTTCCTCCAGCAGTTCCGGCGTGGTGACCTTCGCCAGGTGCGGGTGCATGGCGAGGCTGGGCGAGACGGCGTTGACCCGCACGCCGTACTCCGCGGCCTCCACGGCGGCGCAGCGGGTGAGGGCCATGACCCCGGCCTTGGCGGCGGCGTAGTGCGCCTGGCCCCGCTGCGCCCGCCAGCCGATCACCGAGGCGTTGTTGACGACGACGCCCCCGGCGCCCGCCGCCCTCATCCGGCGCAGCGCGGCGCGGGTGCAGCGGAAGGTGCCGGTGAGGGTGACGTCGAGGACCTTGGCCCACTGCTCGTCGGTCATCTCGACCAGGTCGGCGGTGCCGCCGAGTCCGGCGTTGTTGACGACGACGTCCAGGCGCCCGTGCCGCTCCGCCACGAAGTCGAAGAGCGCGGCGACCTGCTCCTCGTCGGTGACGTCGCAGGGCAGTGCGGCGACGCGGTCCGCGCCGAACTCCGCGGCCAGCGCCGCCTCCGACTCCTTGAGCCTGCGGGCGTGGGCGTCGGAGAGCACGATCTGGGCGCCTTCCTCCAGCAGCCGGCGGGCGGTCGCCCCGCCGATACCGGCGCCCGCGGCGGCGGTGACCACGGCGGTACGGCCGTGCAGGAGGGCGTGCGCGGGGACGTAGGACGGTGGGGGCGTGGTCACGGGCGGGCCTCCTTCGACAGGCCGAGGACGCACTCGGCGATGAGGGCGAACTCGCCGGTCGCAGCTCATGGGCGGCTCCGGACACCCCTCGACGGCTGACGGGACGTCAGGTTAATCTACCAAACACTTGTTAGGGAAGGAGAGCGAATGCCCGCCCCCCGCACCGCGCCCATGGAGCCCGTCCGCCGCCTACGCCCCGGACCAGTCGCCGTGGGCCGCTGATGGACCTCGACTTCTCCGCCGCGGACGACGCCTTCCGCGCCGAGGCCCGCGCCTGGCTCGCCGACCATGTGCCCTCCACCCCGCTGCCCTCGCTGGAGACGGCGGAGGGGTTCGCGGCCCACCGGGAGTGGGAGCGGGCCCTGTTCGCCGACCGCTGGTCGGTGGTCTCCTGGCCCGAGGAGTACGGCGGCCGGGCTGTCTCGATCCTGCAGTGGCTGATCTTCGAGGAGGAGTACTACGCGGCCGGTGCGCCCGGCCGGGTCGGCCAGAACGGCATCAACCTCCTCGCGCCCACCCTCTTCGAGCACGGCACACCGGAGCAGTGCGCGCGCGTCCTGCCGTCCATGGCGAGCGGCGAGGTCGTCTGGGCCCAGGCCTGGTCCGAGCCGGAAGCCGGCTCCGACCTCGCCTCGCTGCGCTCCACAGCCGTACGCACCGCCGGCGGCTGGCGCGTGAGCGGCCAGAAGACCTGGTCGTCGCGGGCGGCGTTCGCCGACCGCGCCTTCGGACTGTTCCGCAGCGACCCGGACGCCGAGCGGCCGCACCGGGGCCTGACGTACCTGATGTTCCCGCTGGACGCGGACGGGGTGACGGTGCGGCCGATCGGGCGGCTCGACGGCAAGCCCGCCTTCGCCGAACTCTTCCTGGACGAGGTGTACGTGCCCGACGGGGACGTCATCGGCGAGCCCGGACAGGGCTGGCGGGTGGCGATGAGCACGGCGGGCAACGAGCGCGGCCTCACCCTGCGCAGCCCCGGCCGCTTCATGGCCGCCGCCGACCGGCTGACCCGGCTGTGGCACGAGCACGCCGACCCTTCCGACACCGCGCTGCGCGACCGGGTCGCCGACGCGGTGATCGGCGCCCGCGCCTACCAGCTGTTCGCCTACGCCGCCGCCTCACGTCTGGCGGCGGGAGGTTCCATCGGAGCGGAGTCGAGCCTCAACAAGGTGTTCTGGTCCGAACTGGACATCGCCCTGCACGAGACCGCCCTCGACCTCCTCGGCCCCTACGGCGATCTCGCCGACGACGCCGCGGACGCCCCCGCGCACGGCGGCTGGGCCGAGGGATACGTCTTCTCGCTGGCCGGTCCCATCTACGCGGGCACCAACGAGATCCAGCGCGACATCATCGCCGAGCGGCTGCTCGGCCTGCCGAAGGGACGCCGGTGATGCGCTTCCTCCTCGACGCCGAGCAGCGCGACTTCGCTCGCTCGCTGGACGCCATGCTGACGGCGGCGGCCACGCCGGACGTCGTACGGTCCTGGGCCGCCGGGGACACAGAGCCGGGCCGCGCGCTGTGGTCCAGGCTGGCCGAGGCGGGGCTGTTCGCGCTCGGGATACCGGAGCGGTACGACGGCCTGGGCCCACTTCCGGTCGAACTGGCTGTGGCCTTCGTGGAGTTGGGCCGCCACGCGGTGCCGGGCCCGCTGGCGGAGACAATCGCGGCGGCGGCCCTCCTGGACCGTCTGGGCGACGCGACGACGGCCGCCGCATGGCTGCCGGGGATCGCCGCCGGCAAGGTCGTCGCCTCGGTGTGCCTGCTCTCCCCCGACAGTCCCTACGCCCTGGACGCGGACACCGCCGACGCGGTGTTCGTCGTCGAGGGCCACATCCTGCGCCGGGCCGAGGCGCACGGTCCCGTTCAGCACTCGCTCGACCCGTCCCGGCGGCCGGCCCGCCCGCTCGGCGGCACCGTGCTGGCCCAGGGGCCGGCCGTCGCCGCCGCGGCCGCGCACGCCGCCGAGGTAGCGGCGCTCACCACGGCGGCGCAGGCCCTCGGACTGGGCCGTGCCCTGCTGGACCGGACCGTCGAACACGCCCGGCAGCGCAGGCAGTTCGGGGTCACCATCGGCTCGTTCCAGGCGGTCAAGCACCGGCTGGCCGACTCGCTGATCGCCCTGGAGTTCGCCCAACCGCTGCTCCACGCCGCCGCGTTGGCGATGGAGCGGGGCGACGCCGGGTGCGGGCGCGAGATCGCCGCGGCGAAGGTCTCCGCCTGCGAGGCCGCGTACGCCGCGGCGCGCACCGCCCTGCAGTTGCACGGCGCCCTCGGCTACACCGAGGAACTGGACCTGTCCCTGTGGATCCGCAAGGCCCACGCGCTACGGACCTCCTGGGGCACGCCGTCGGCCTGCCGGGCCCGGGCACTCGCGCCCTGACCGGCCTGTCACCCGCTCGACACCCACGGTCACCCGACCCCGTCACGGGGGCCCCTCCGCGAAGGCCACCGCGACGGTTCAGTGGTTCGGTGCCGCCGTGCTGATCTCCGCCAGCGCCGAGTGCGGATCCTCGACGGCCGCCAGGTCACCGAGGCTGACGAAGCCGACCGGGCAGCCGCCGTGTTCCACGACGGGGAGTCGGCGCAGGCCGTGCCGGCGCATCAGCTCGACCGCGTGGTCCGTGGTGTCCTCGGGGGTCAGGGTCAGCAACGGCGGCCGGCTGCACACCCTGCCGACCGTGGTGGAGTGCGGGTCCAGTCCCGCGGCGAGCGTCCGCACCACGATGTCGCGGTCGGTGAGGACACCGAACAGATCGCAGTCGTAGGCGACCAGGACGTCACCGATGTCGTGCTCCCGCATGAGACGCGCCGCCCGTTCCACCGTGGTCATGGGCTCCACCGCCACCGCGCCGGGCGACATGACCTCACATATCCGCCGTGTCATCGGGCACCTCCGGGATCCGAAATGGTGAGGCGTACGGCCTCGCCCGCCCGCGTAGCCAGGGACGGCTCGGGCAAACCGGATTTTCCGTCGTCCGCCGCGCACGGCGTGGCGCCGCCGGTCCCGGCGAGTGACGATGGAAGCCGAGGGGGGTCGCAGAAGGGATCACGGCGGCCATGGTGGGTGACATCAGCGACGAGCTGCGGGCACGGCGTGAGGGCGAGAACGGTCACCGCTCGATGCCGCACACCGCCGACACCCGTCTGCAGGCCTGGGGCACGACCCGGGAACAGTGCCTGGCGGAGGCGGTACGCGCCATGGTCGAGGCCTTCGCCGATGTGTCCGAGGCACACCCCGCCACCATGGAACGGGTCCGTCTCGCCCCCGGCGACGACGCGGATCTGCTGGTCGCGCTGCTGGAGGAGGTGGTCTACCGGCTGGAGGTGGCGGGCCGGATCCCCGTCGACGTGGAAGCGGAGCCCACCTACGACGGTGGACTGGCGGTACGGCTGTCCCTCGCCGACCTCGCGGACGTCACCGTCATCGGTGCCGCACCCAAGGGTGTCTCCTGGCAGGAGTTGCACATCGGTCCGGACGCGTACGGGTGGTCCTGCACGGTGATCGTGGACGTGTGATCGCACGGGCGCACCCTGCCGCACGGGCACCCGCAGGCCACCGGCGTCAGCCCTTCACCACCCCGAGCGGCACCAGCCGGGCGACCTTCCGGCACAGTCCCGCCCCCTCGCTCGCGGCGACGACCGCGTCGACGTCCTTGTACGCCTCCGGCGTCTCCTCCGTCAGGCCGCGCCAGGACTTCGGGCGCGCGGCGATGCCGGCGTTGCGCAGCCGCGCCCGCAGCTCGCTGCCGGTGATGCTGCGCGCGGCCTGATGACGGCTCATGGTGCGGCCCGCACCATGGCAGGTGGAGTGGAAGGCGTCGCCCCCGGACACGCCGGTCAGCACGTACGACGCCGTCCCGAGGGTGCCGGGGATCAGCACCGGCTGTCCGAACTCCCTTATGTCCTCCGGCAGTTCGGGATGCCCGGGCGGGAAGGCGCGGGTGGCGCCCTTGCGGTGCACGCACAGCCGTCGTCGCCGGCCGTCCACCGGATGGGTCTCGATCTTGGCGAGGTTGTGGGAGACGTCGTACACCAGCGTCAGTCCGGTGCCGGCGGTGCGCCGGAACACGCCGCGTGCCGCGTCGGACAGCAACTGCCGGTTCGCCCGGCCGTAGTTGGCGGCAGCGGCCATGGCCCCGAGATAGTCCTGCCCCTCGGGCGAGTCGACCGGTGTACAGGCCAGTTGCCGGTCGGGCACGGAGATGCCGTAGCGGGCCATGGCGCGGTCCATGAGCCGCACATGGTCGGTGCATATCTGGTGTCCGAGCCCGCGCGAGCCACAGTGGATCATGACGCACACCTGGCCCGGCCCGATCCCGAAGGCGGCAGCGGCCTGGGCGTCGTACACCTCGGCGACCCGCTGCACCTCCAGGAAATGGTTGGCGGAGCCCAGGCTGCCCACCTGGCCGAGGCCACGCTCCCGGGCCCGCTGCCCGACCTGGGTCACGTCCGCGTCGGCGACCGCGCCGGCGTCCTCACAGCGCAACAGGTCGCGCTCCTCCCCGTGGCCCTGCTCCACGGCGTAGCGGGAGCCGCCGTCCAGCAGCCGCTCCAGTTCTCCGGGGCCGGTGAGGTGCCACACACCGCCGGGACCGGCCCCGCGCGGAATCGCCCGGTCCAGGCCGTCCATCACGGCGGTCAGCGCGGGCCGGAGCGTATCGGCGTCGCAGTCGGCGGCCAGCAGCCGCACCCCGCAGGAGATGTCGAAGCCGACGCCGCCCGGCGAGACCACCCCGCCGGCGTCCACGTCGGTGGCGGCGACACCGCCGATGGGAAAGCCGTACCCCCAGTGGATGTCCGGCATGGCGTACGAGGCGGCGACGATGCCGGGCAGCGTGGCCACGTGCGCGACCTGCTCCAGGGACTGCTCGGCATCCCCGAGCAGCTCCCGGGACGCGAAGACGACCCCGGGCACCCGCATGCCCGCGTGCGGCTCGATGCGATAGCGGAAGGAACGTTCCTCGACCAACTCCATCGCGGTCTCCGCCCCGGCTCGGCGCGCACTGGGTCACTGCCCCTGCAGCGCGGCGAGCACGTCGTCGTCGGTCAGCTGCTCGAAGTCCTCGTACCACTCCCCCACGGCCAGGAAGACGGTCGGCCGCTGCAGGCAGAGCACCTCGTCGGCCTCGCCGCGCAGCAGGTCCGCCGCCTGCGGCGAGCACACCGGCACCGCCAGCACGACCCGCTCCGGCGACTGGCGGCGCAGCCAGCGCAGCGCCGCCCGTGCGGTCGCCCCGGTGGCGACCCCATCGTCCACCAGGATCACGGTGCGGTCCCGCAGCTCGGGCGCGGGACGGCCCTGCCGGTACCGCTCCTCCCGGCGGTGCAGCTCCGCCCGCTCCCGCTCCACCACGTCGTCCAGGGCCGCCTCGTCCAGGCCGAGGTCGTCCAGGGTCCGCTCGTCGAACAGCGGAGGGTCGTCACCCGCGAGCGCCCCGACGCCCAGCTCCTCCTGGAACGGCGCGCCGATCTTGCGTGCGACCAGCACGTCGAGCGGTGCCTCCAGCGCCCGCGCCACCTCCCGGGCCACCGTCACCCCGCCACGCGGCAGGGCCAGCACGACCGGATGCGTCAGCGCCCCCGCCTCCTGCCGGATGCGCAGCCGCTCGGCCAGCTCCCGGCCGGCATGGACGCGATCATGAAACCGCATGCCCAGTCGACTCCTTCCACGCCTGCGCCGTGCTCGTCACCGGGCCACGGCGTGCGGTCGTACGACGGCTCGCGCCCGGCGGGTGCGCCCGCTCGCACTCGGACCACCGGACCGGCACGACGGCACGTCCCTCCGGCGCCCCGGCCGGGTACCCGGACCGGGCCGCGACGACACGGGACACGCCGAGGTCCGCGCTCCGGGCCCGGGTGACGAGCGGCGGCGCCCGCAGCGGTGTCCGGCGGCCGCCCGGAGAAGCGACGAGTATGGAACGGAGGAGCTGAGAAATGGCACGCATTCTCGTCGACGGGGACGACGTGGTCGTACACCTGTCGTGGTGGCAGCGGGTGGCCGCCCGCCGCGGTGATGTGCGGGTGCCGCTGACGGCGGTGTGCCGGGTGACGGTCGAAGCCGACTGGTGGCGCGCCCTGCGCGGAGTGCGGCAGCGCGGCACCTGGATTCCCGGCGGCTGGTCCATCGGCACGCGCGGCCATCCCGGCGGGACGGACTTCGTGGCCCTGCGGCCCGGCCGGCCCGTCGTGGACGTCGAACTGCGGCCCTCGGCTCCCTTCCAGCTCCTCGCGGTGTCCGTGCCGGACGACGAGGAGGCGAGGGCCACGGCTCAGCGGCTCGGCCGGACCGCACCGGGGATCGACACCTCCACGCGCTACCGGCAGCCGGTCCCGGTCGCCGAGGAGACTTCCGACGGGAGCACCCCTCGCGCCCTGCCCATGGCCGCCGAGAGGCGTCCGGACGGAAAGCGCGAGCGCTGAGCGAACCCCGCCGCCTCCGCCCCGCTCGCCGCCGAGCTGCTGAAGAAGCTGGGCTGAACCGTGGGCGTGTCCCGGTCAGCGGTCCAGCCGTAGGTCGCACCGAGGAGACGGCGCCCTCCGCCGTCCTCACCGCGGGCCCCGCTCGGCCTCACGGCGGCGGAGTTCCCGGTGGGCGATGGTGCGCTTGTGGACCTCGTCGGGGCCGTCCGCCAGGCGCAGCGTGCGCAGGTGGGCGTACATGCCGGCCAGAGGGAAGTCGTCGGAGACGCCGGCGCCGCCGTGGACCTGGATGGCGCGGTCGACGACTCTGAGGGCGATGTCCGGTGCGGCCACCTTGATGGCGGCGATCTCCGTCCGCGCGACCTTGTTGCCCACGGTGTCCATCAGATGGGCCGCCTGGAGGGTCAGCAGCCGGGCCATGTCGATCTCGATACGAGCCTCGGCGATCCAGTCCTGGATGTTGGCCCGCTCGGCGAGCGGCGCCCCGAACGTCGTCCGCTCCTGGGCCCGGTCGATCATCAGGTCCAGGGCCCGCTCGGCCATGCCGATGCTGCGCATGCAGTGGTGGATGCGCCCGGGACCCAGCCGGGCCTGACTGATCATGAAGCCGTCGCCCTCGTGGGCGAGCAGGGCCGTGGACGGTACCCGCACGTTCTCGAAGAGGACCTCACCGTGGCCTTCCCGGTCCTGGTAGCCGAACACGGGCAGGCTGCGCACCACGGTGATGCCGGGGGTGTCCAGCGGCACGACCATCATGCTCTGCTGACGGTGGCTGGGCGCGTCCGGGTCGGTCTTGCCCATGACGATGAGGACCCTGCAGTTCTTGTGCAGGACGTTGGAGGTCCACCACTTGCGTCCGTCGAGTATGTAGTCGTCACCGTCGCGCCGCATGCGCAGCTGGATGTTGCGTGCGTCGGAACTGGCGACGGCCGGTTCGGTCATCGCGAACGCGGAGGCGATCTCTCCGGCGAGCAGCGGCTTGAGCCACCTCTCCTTGTGCTCCTCGGTGCCGAAGAGCGTCAGCACCTCCATGTTCCCGGTGTCCGGCGCGTTGCAGTTGGTGGCCTCCGGCGCCAGGTGCGGGCTGCGGCCCATGATCTCGGCGAGCGGGGCGTACTCCAGGTTGGTCAGGCCCGGTCCCCACTCGGGATGCGGGTGGAAGAGGTTCCACAGTCCCTGCTTCCTGGCCTCGGCCTTCAGCTCCTCCAGGACGGGCGGGTGGAAGTGCGGATCGCCCGACTGCGCCATCTGCGCCTCGTAGACGGGTTCCGCGGGGTAGATGTGCTCGTCCATGAAGGCCAGCAGCTTCTCCTGGTACGCCTTGGCCCTGTCGGTCGTCTGGAACACGGGTTCACCTCGGTGTGTTCGTGGTGGGGGAACGAGGAAGGTCACCGCGTCCGCGCGGGCGGGTGGAGCACGGACTTCAGCGCCGCGGCCGTCGCGGCGGCGTCCGTGTGCACGATCCCGGCGAGACCCGCGCGTTCGGCCGCGGTGATGTTCTGCTCCAGGTCGTCCACCATCACCGCGTCCCGCGGGCGGACGCCCAGCCGTTCGCAGGCGATCTCGTAGGCCCGGCGCGAGGGTTTGCGGACGCCCACCTCTCGCGAGATGGTGACGGCGTCGAACATGCCCGGCAGGTCGAACCCGGCGTAGCAGTCGTCGCCGAGCGAGTTGGACAGCAGCCCCACGCGGTGTCCGGCCTCCCGCACCCGTGCGACCAGGTCGATCATGGCGCGGTCGGGCTCCATCGCGCTCTGCACCCGGCGTACGATGCCCGGCTCGGCGGGGTCGATCGCCACTCCGTGGGCTCGGAGCCGCTCGGCGAAGCCCTGTTCGAACTGCAGCTCGCCGATCCGGCCTTCCTCGTGCGCCACGAGCAGGGCGCCGCTCGCCCGGTCCCTGGCCAGCAGGCGCAACGGCAGCCGTGGGTCGCAGCCCAGGGCGGAGCCCAGCTGCTCGAAGGCCGCGAGCACGCTGGTGGTGAGCACCCCTCCGAAGTCGAACAGGACGGCAGTGCGGGTCCCGGGCGGGATGGTTCGGGTCACCTGCGTGTCCTCCTCGTGCCGTCGGTGCGCGGGGGCCACAGCCCTGTATAGTTGAATCCAACGTCAAGTTCAATACTTACAACACCCGGCTGAGCAGGGCAGGTTCGCTCGGTGGGATCGGCTGATTGGCGGTGTGGTGACACATGACGACGAAGGTTTCGCTCGCGGACTGGGAGCGCCTCAAGTCGCGTGACGTCGAGACGAACGGCATCACACTGCGCGTCTTCGAGCACGGCGAGCACAGGCCCGGCACACCGCCGGTCGTGCTGTGCCACGGCTTCCCCGAACTCGCCTTCTCCTGGCGCCATCAGGTCTTCGCCCTCGCCGAGGCCGGACACCGGGTCCTCGCGCCCGACATGCGCGGTTACGGAGGAAGCTCACGGCCACGGGACGTCGAGGCCTACGACGTGGTGAACCTGTGCGCGGACCTCGCGGGTCTCCTGGACGACGTGGGCGCCGAGGACGCGGTCTTCGTGGGACACGACTGGGGAGCGAACGTCGTGTGGCACATGGCCTGGCTGCACCCCGGACGGGTGCGTGCCGTGGCCGGCCTGAGCGTTCCCGCCACCCCGCGCTCCCCCGTCCCGCCGCTGCCCGTCCTTCGTTCGCGGCTGGGCGCCGACTTCTACATGGTGTGGTTCCAGGAGCCCGAAGTCGCGGACCGGGCGCTGGCGCGGAACGTCCGCAGGACCCTTGTCGCACGGGAGATCTACTCCGCCGAGTGGGCGTCCCGCGACGAGGCCGAACTCGCGCCCCCGCCGTGGCTCGGCGAGGAGGAGCTGGCCCATTACGTCAGGACGTTCGAGGAGACCGGGTTCACTGGCGGCCTCAACTACTACCGCAACATGGACCGCAACTGGGCGCTGACCCGCGAACTCCAGGGCCGCCCCATCACACAGCCGTCCTTCTTCCTCACCGGCTCCAGGGATCCCGTCGCCCGGTTCATGCCCGCCGACAACCTGGGGACGGTCCTCACCGATCTGCGCGAGCACGTCGTCCTGGAAGGCGCCGGCCACTGGGTCCAGCAGGAGCGCCCCCAGGAGGTCAACGCAGCGCTGCTCCGCTTCCTGGGATCCCTCGGCCTGGGCCGGTGATGCGGCTGCCGGGGCCGATCCGCCGGGCGGCGACTATCATCGGCTGCCACCTGCACGTGTGCGAACGACGGCGAATGGACTGCATTGGCTTCCCAGGCCCCGGCTCATGACGGCTCCCGGCAACCGCTCGCCCCGCGCAGCCGGCGGGGCGAGCGCACGCGCAACGCGCTCATCACCGCGGCGCGCGAGGTCTTCGAGCGCGACGGCTATCTCGACGCCCGGATCACCGACATCACCGCTGCCGCCCATGTCGCCTCCGGCTCGTTCTACACGTACTTCAACGACAAAGAGGATGTCTTCCGGGCGCTCGTGGACATCGTGCAGGAGGAGATGCTCCACCCGCACCTGCGCGAGCGCACCGGCATCACCGACACCCGGCAGCTCATCGACGCGGCCAACCGTGACTATCTGCGCTCGTACAAGAAGAACGCCCGCCTGATGGCCCTGTTCGAGCAGGTCGCCCACATCGACGACAACTTCCGGGCGCTGCGCATCGAACGCGGCAACGCCTTCGCGCGACGCAACGCCAAGATGATCCGCGCCCTGCAGGACGGCGGCGAGGCCGATCCCACGCTCGATCCCCTGGTGACGGCCCACGCCCTGTCCGGCATGGTGAGCCGCATGGCCTACAGCGTGTTCGTGCTCGGACAGCGGATCCCCTTCGAACGGCTGGTGACCACGCTCAACAAGATCTGGGAGAACGCGCTCCAGCTGAAGCCCACCGGCGACGAATAGGACCGTCGCCGGGAGGCGCCGGCTGCTCGGCGAGGCCCAGCGCCATGCCTCAGTACTTCTTCGCGCCGGCCTGGATCGCCTCGCGGATGCGGTGGTAGGTGCCGCACCGGCAGACGTTGCGGATCTCGTCGAGGTCGGCCTCCGTGATCTCCCGGCCCTCCTCGCGGACCTGGCGGACCTTGGCGACGGCGGCCATGATCTGACCGGGCTGGCAGTAGCCGCACTGCGCGACGTCGTACTCCAGCCAGGCCTCCTGCATCGGATGCAGGTCACGGCCGACGGTGGCGGGCAGGCCCTCGATGGTGGTGATCTCGTCATCGGCGCCGATGTCCTGCACCGGCACCGAACACGGGTTGAACGCCTTGCCGTTGACGTGGCTGGTGCAGGCCTGGCAGACGCCGAGACCGCAGCCGTACTTCGGTCCGGTGACACCGAGGACGTCTCTGAGCACCCACAGCAGCCGGACGTCGTCCTCGATGTCGACGGTCACCCGCTTGCCGTTGAGGATGAAGGTGTGTTCGGGCACAGGGGTCTCCTAGTAGGCGCGGTCGAGGCCGTCGGTGGGCGACGCGGGGATCGGCGGCGTGGTGGGCAGCGGCTCGAAACCGAGCGGTCCGGCGTGGTTGAGCGGAAAGTTGGTCGGCATGGTACCGGTGGCCCGGCCGTAGGCGCAGGCCACGGCGGCGGCCGCACCCGCCACCGCCAGCTCGCCCGCACCGCCGGGCTGCCCGGTGGTCGGCGGCATGACGACGATCTCCAGCTCGGGCGGGGTGTTCCACTGCCGGGCGTAGAAGTAGTTGTCCCAACTCCCTTCCAGGAAGTGGCCGTTGTCCAGATGGAGGCCGGAGCTGAGAGTGATCGCGATGCCGTCCATGATGCCGCCCATCATCTGCGCCTCAAGACCCCGAGGGTTGACGGCCAGACCCACGTCGACGACGCACACGACCTTGGTGACGCGAGGGCCGGTGTAGGCGTCGCGGACCGTGCGGCCGGTGGTCTCCGGCCGGCAGTCGATCTCGGCGAGGACAGCGACGTACGCATGGTATTCGGGATGGAGCGCGATGCCCTGCGCCGTCCCGGCGGGCATGCTCCGCCCCCAGTTCCCGACGTCGACCACCTTGTCGAGGACGGCCCGCGCCCGCTCGTCCTTGAGGAACTCCCGGCGGAACCGGTAGGGATCCTTGCCCATCCGCCTGGCCAGCTCGTCCACGACGAGTTCCTGCGCACAGCGCACATTGGGCGAGTAGATGTTGCGCATCGAGCCGGTGTTGAAGCCCTTGTCGGTCTCGCCCAGCGTCTGGGTGACGACACCGAAGTTGTACGGGGTCTGCTGGCTGAGCGCGAAGATCGTCTCGGAGAAGGTGAGGCCGCCGACGGGCAGCCGCGCGGCCTCCGCGGTGATGATCTCGCCGACGCCGTGGCCGAAGTCGGTGGCGACGGAGGTGTGCCGCTGGTCGTAGGTGAGGACCTGGCCGAGCGCATAGGTGGCGCGGACCCGCGAGGTGGCCATCGGGTGGGTACGGCCCTGCCGGAAGTCGTCGGTGCGGTGCCACATCAGCTTGACCGGCTTGCCCATCGCCCGGGAGATCTCGGCGGCCTCGGCGGCGGCGTCGTGGAAGAGCTTGCGCCCGAAGGAGCCGCCGCCCTCGGTGACATGGACCTTCACGGCCGAGACCGGCAGCCCCAGCTTCAGCGCGATCTGCTCCTGGGCGGCGATCGGGGACTTCAGGCTTCCCCAAATCTCGGCGGAGTCGTCTCGTACGTCGGCGATGGCGCAGTTGGTCTCCAGCGCGCTGTTGCTCGCGAAGTGGAAGGTGAACCGGGCGTCGACCGACTTGGTCAGCAGGTCCAGTGCCGGAAGCGGGAGTTCGGTCCTGCGGAGTTCGTCGTGGACGGTGTCGTCGCTCTTTCCGTCGGCCGTTCCGGCGCCCCAGGATACCTTCAGCGCGCGTACGGCGTCGATGCACTGGCCGAACGTACGGCCGCGGACGGCGACGCCGGTGGAGACAGCCACGACGTCCGTGACGCCGGGCATCGACCGCACCTCGGCGAGATTCTCCACCGAGCGCACCGTGCCGTTGATCGTCGGCGGCCGGCACACCATCGTCGGCAGGGCGTCGGGGATCTTCAGGTCCATGGCGAACGTCTTGCGCCCGGTCACCGCTTCCCGCGCGTCGATACGGCCCTGCGCGGTGCCGATGACCTCGAACTCCGCGGCGTCCTTGAGCGCGACGGACACCTGACTGGACGTCATCGCGGCAGCTTTCTCGGCGAGTTCGCCGTAGGTGAGACTGCGACCGCCCGCCGCCGAGGTGATGACCCCGGCCTTGGTGGTCAGGGTGTTCAGGGCCGCCCCGAGTTCCAGGGCCGCCGCCTGCAACAGCCGGCCCCGGGCCACCGCCGCCGCCACCCGGATCGGCGTGAAGGTCGAGATCGTGGTGTTGGAGCCACCCGTGAGCTGGTTGAACAGCAGTTCCGGCCGCGCGTCGGCGAGCGTGACCCGGATCCGCTCCAGCGGCAGGTCCAGTTCCTCGGCGATCAGCATGGCGCTGGACGTCGTGATGCCCTGCCCGACCTCCGCCCGGGGCAGCGCGAAGGAGGCCGTGCCGTCGGTGTCGACGCGGATCGTGATCAGGTTCGCCGTCGGCAGTGCCGCATCGGTGAGCATGTCGTTGAGGTCGTAGATCTCCGCCGGGCCCGGCACGGAGGGGACGACGGCCGCCGCCTCGTCCGGTGCGAACACCACCTCACCGAGTTCGGCGGCCACGGTCAGCGTCGAGGCGGCCAGCACATACCCGAGGAATCTGCGCCGCCCGATCCCGGCCGCCGCGGGTATGTGTCCGGAGCTGTCCATGCGATCTCCTTCGATCCGCCACGAGTTGTGCACATGCCCGATCCGCGCGAGGACGGTGCGACACGCCGCCGGTGATTCCACCGCTCACCACCGGTTTCGGCCATAGGCAGGCGACGGGAAAAGGCGTCGCGGGACTGTGCCGGCGCACAGTCCCGTCGGCCTACACTGCGCCCGTGACGACGCAGCTGAGGGCCGCCGACCGGGTCGTCGAACTGGTCGGCCGGCTGCTGACCGAGGTGGACCGGCTCGCGGAGGACCTCACCGACGAGATCCTCGGAGGCGAGCACTCGTACGCCGAGAGCACGCTGCTCGCCCGGGAACAGTTGCGTTCCCTGGTGCGCGACAACCTGACCACGATGTTCGCGTCACTGCAGGGGCGGCCCACGACCCTTGAGGCGCCCCGCGCCGCCGGGCGCCTGAAGGCCGCGCAGGGCATCCCGCTGGCCGCTCTCCTGCACGCCTACCGGCTGGCCGGCCGCTTCATCTGGGACCGGCTGCTCGCGGCCGCCGTGGACGAGGAGAGCACCGTCGAGCTGCTGCACATGGCCTCCGACATCTGGGCGGCCATCGACGACTACTCCAGTGCGGCCGCCGACGCCTATCGGGCCACCGTCGAGGAACAGTCGCGGCGCGACACCACGACCCGGAGCATGATGCTCACCACCCTGCTCGACGGCAGGGCCGGCACCGGAGCGAGCGCATGGGAGATCGCACGGGTCCTGGACCTCGACCGGCAGGGCCCCTTTCTGGTGGTCTGCGCCGAGGTCCACGACGAGGTGGAGCCACTGCCCAGCGTGCGCAGCCGGCTGCGTGCCGCCGGAATCGGCTCCGAATGGATCAAGCCGATAGGGGCCTGGGTTGGCCTGCTGGCCCTGCCGCACGAGCAGGCCATCGCGCATGCGGTCGACCAGCTGTCCGGCATCGCGCTGTCCCGGGTCGGGATCAGCCGCGCCTTCACCTCGCCAGTGAACGCCCCGACCGCCTGGCGGCAGGCCCAACTGGCCGTACAGTGCCTGCCCCGTGGAGCGGGCGGCACCCACCTGTACGGCAGCGCTCCGGTGTCGCTCCTGGCGGCCGCCTCCCCCGACATGGCGCAGGAAGTCGCCCGGGCTGTCCTCGGCCCCCTTCTCGCCCTGCCCCCGCAGGAACGGGCCACCCTGCTGGCGACCCTGCACGCCTGGTTCGCCGGCGGCGGATCGACGACGGCGGCGGCCGGCCGGCTGCACTGTCACCGCAACACGGTCCTGTACCGCCTCAACCGCATCGCCGAACTGACCGGCCGCCGTACCACCGACGCGGAGTCCTCCGCCGAGCTGTACATCGCCCTGGAGGCCGTACGCCTGAGCGGGCGGCCGGGTCCGTACGACGGACACGGCACGCTGGACTGAGCCCGGCGATCCCCGGCCACGCCGGACCGGACGAACCCCGTGCTCACGACACCGTCCAGTCACCCATGGGCGTCGAGCGCCGTACGGACCAGGCCTTCGACGGCCTCGGGGTCGCCCGCGTCGGACGGACATGCCAGTGCGCCGGTCTCCCGCTCCAGCCGCCACAGCGGCTCCACCCGGCGCTCACAGGGGTTCAGCTGTCTGTTCCGGGTAGATCGTGGCCTGGTAGCGGCCGCAACCATCGAGCCACAGACGAACCTGGACAGCCGACCGTTCATGCGTCTCGGAAGCGGAGCAGCAGGCCGCCGGCGGTGAGTGCGGCGAGGGCCCACAGGGCCAGTACGCCGAGCCCCTACCAGGGGCCGATGGGCAGATTGCCGATGTCGACGGTGACCTGGACGGCGAGGCCGGCCGTCATCGGGGAGATCTGCTGGAGGTGGCGCTGCCAGTGTGTTGAGAGTCATCTGGAACCGGATAGCCGGTCTGTCCGCCTGACTTCCGGCGAGGATCCTCGCCACACCGAACCAACTGGGCCCATCATCCGAGGAGATCAGCCACGGAGGCGAGAAACCCCTTCCGTCTCCACCGCGCCCCGGGGTCGACGACTGCACGGCCGCGTTCCTCGCGCAGTCGTCGTGCGAGCGTGCGGATCTCCCCCCATGCTGGAGACGAGGGGGGTGTGACAACGGAGGAAGTGGTGACGATGCGGACCGTTGTCGACCTCACACGGTGCCAGGGCTATGCACAGTGCGTGTTCCTCGCGCCCGAGGTGTTCGAGCTGCACGGCGAGGAGGGGCTGCTGTACGCCACGGCCGTGCCCGACGATCAGATCGAGCGCGTGCGCCAGGCCGCCGCGGCATGCCCGGTGCAGGCGATCCTCCTCGGCGAGGGGGTGAGCAGTGGTGTCCGCTGACCTCAAGGACGGCCGGATCGTCATCGTCGGTGCGTCGCTGGCCGGGCTGCGGGCCGCGGAGGCGTTGCGCGAGGAGGGTTTCACCGGCTCGCTGACCATGGTCGGGGACGAGCCGCACGCGCCCTACGACCGGCCGCCGCTGTCCAAGCAGGTGCTGCTCGGGCAGGCGACGGCGGACACCACCGAGCTCCCGATGCGCCGGGATCCGGACGCCGAGTGGCGCCTAGGCGTACCCGCCACCGGTGTGGACCCGCTGGCGAGACGCGTGGTGCTGGAAGACGGCGAGTCACTGCCGTACGACAGGCTGCTGATCGCCACCGGAACCCGCGCGCGTCCCTGGCCCAACCCGGAGGAAGCCGCCCTGGACGGGGTCTTCACTCTGCGCACCCGTGAGGACGCGGGCGGGCTGTCCGAGCGGCTGGCCGCCGGGCCGAAGCGGGTGCTGGTGATCGGCGCCGGTTTCACCGGTTCGGAGATCGCCTCGGCATGCCGGGAACTCGGGCTGGCCGTGACCGTCGCCGAACGCGGCCCCGCGCCCCTGGTGGGCGCGCTCGGCGGCACCCTGTCCAAGCTCGCGGCCGTCATGCACCGCAATCACGGCGTGGATCTGCGCACCGGTGTGACGGTCACCGCCCTGCGCGGGAACGGCAGCTTCACCGGTGCGGAGCTGTCGGACGGCAGCCGCGTCGACGCCGATGTGTGCGTCGTGGCGCTGGGGGCGGTCCGCAACGTCGAGTGGCTGGCGGAGTCCGGGCTGGCGGCGGGCCCTCGCGGGGTCGCCTGCGACGCCGGGTGCCGCGCGTTCAACATGTACGGGATCGTCACCGATGACATCTTCGTGGCCGGTGACGTCTCCCGCTTCCCCCACCCACTGTTCGGCTACCAGATGCTGTCCCTGGAGCACTGGGGGAACGCGGTCGAGCAGGCCCAGGTGGCGGCCCACAACATGGTCAGCCCAGGGCCCCTGCGGCGCCCGCACCTGGCCGTCCCGGTGTTCTGGTCGACCCAGTTCGGGCTCAACATCAAGTCGGTCGGCGTGCCCACCTACTCCGACTACGTGGTCATCGCCCAGGGCTCCTTGGAGGCGCGCCGCCTGGCGATGGTCTACGGCTACCGAGGACGGGTGACGGCCGCGGTCACCGTCGACATGGCGAAGTCCCTCGACTACTACCGGCACTTGATCGAGACGGCTGCCGCGTTCCCGCCCCCGCCGGGCGCGGCGGACCGTGCGATCGCGGCCGACATCCCGATTCCCTCCGATGTGCCGGACCCGTCGGTGCTGTCGCACGGACCGACCGTAGCGCTCACCGGACACCTCCCCGATCGCCGGCTGACGATGGTGTGACGCACCGGCCGTCCACGTCCTGCCCCCACCCGAGGAGCCACCATGGACTCCGAGACCCTGCTGGCACGCATCACCGACTACGCCAGCCGCCCCGATCCCTACCCGCTGTACGCAGAACTCCGCGAGGCCGGTCCCGTGGTGCGCCAGGCAAGCGGCAGCTACCTGGTCGGCACCTACCACGAGATCGCGGCTCTGCTCCACGACCCTCGGATGAGTGCCGATCCCCGCACCCGCGGCGAGGTGACCCACAAGCCGCCGTTCCTGCGCCTCGACGACCCCGAACACCACAGGCTGCGCAGGCTGGCCATGCGGCCGTTCGGCCCGCCGCACAGCCCCGCCCGGGTCGACGGCATGCGCGGCGAGATCGACCGGATCGTCGAGAACCTGCTGGAGCCCTTCGAGGCGGGCCGGCAGATCGACATCGTCGACGACTTCGCCTATCCGCTGCCCGTCACGGTGATCTGCCGCCTGCTCGGTGTGCCACGCGAGGACGAGCCGCTGTTCCGGGCCTGGTCCGACGCGATCGTCGCGGCCGCGGACGTCAGGCCCGACGAGGACACCGACACGGACAAGGCGGGGGACCAGGCTCGCATGGAAATGGGCGGGTACCTGGTGAACCTCGCCGAACAGCGCCGTGGCCAGCCGAGCGACGACATGCTCTCCGCCTTCGTCAACGAGCCGGACCCGGCTCTGCGGCTCACTCAGGAGGAACTCGCCGAGACCTCCGTACTGCTCCTCATCGCCGGACACGAGACCACGGTCAACCTCATCGCCAACGGGGTGCTCACCTTGCTGCGCCGGCCCGAGCAGCTGGACCGTCTGCGCCGGGAACCCGGCCTGCTGCCGCAGGCGGTCGAGGAGCTGCTGCGCTACGAACCCCCGGTCCACATGCGCGAGCGCATCCCGCACGCCGACATCGACGTCGCCGGCACCCGCATCAGCCAAGGCTCAACCGTCATCCTGGTCCTCGGCTCGGGCAACCGCGACCCGAAGCGGTTCCACGAGCCCGACCGGTTCGACCCCACCCGCCCGGACATCGAGCACCTCGGCTTCGGCAGCGGCATCCACCTCTGCTACGGCGCCCCACTCGCCCGTCTCGAAGCCCAGGCGGCGCTCCGCGCGCTGCTCCCCCACCTCGGCACCGCGAGCCTGGTCGAGGACCCGCCCCCCTACCGCCAGAACGCCATGCTCCGCGGTCCCCGCCACCTGCCCATCCAACTTTGAGGTGGGAATCCGGCAGCAGACCACACCCCGTACACCTCGCCGGACCTCCGCCGCTCGTCACCGTTTGCGGATCCAGTTGTCACAGCTGGGGACGGAGGACGTCGTAGGCCCACGCCGCCAGAGTGGTGGGCGTGGTGGTGTGCGGAGTTCGAGGCTGTTCCGGGACGAAGCCGTCCCGCAGGCCGGTCGACATCCCCATGACCGCTTCGACCAGGCCGTCGGTCATCCCGGATGTGCGCAGCAGGTTCCGCATCGCGTCGTCGCTGACGCGCTCTGCGCGAAACGGGCGACCGATGGCGGCGGACACGATCTCGGCGGCCTGCGGCCAGGTGAGGTCGGCCGGGCCGTGCACGGCCTGGACACAGCGTCCGGACCAGTCGGTCGACAGCAGCCGTGTCGTGGCGACCTCCGCGATGTCACGCGGCGCGACCCAGGCAAGAGGCTGGTCCAACGGCAGGATCACGGGAATGACACCGGCCCGTACGGCATCGAGCTGGAGCTCCAGGTTGGTGAAGAAGTAGCCGCAGCGCAGGTGCGTGACCGTGGCACCGAGGTTGTCGAGGGCGAGCTCGGTTGCCGCGAGGCCGTCGATCTCGCCGGCTCCGTGGCGCTTTTCCGCGCCGACGCTGCTCTGGAAGACCGTCCGCTCGACGCCGTTCGACTTGACGGCGCGCACCACGCTCGCCGTGGCCAACGCGTAGTCTCCCAGCGGATCTTCACCGGTCGACGGAGGATCCACCCAGAACAGGGCGTCGACCCCGGCGGTCGCGGCGACGACGGCGTCCGGGTCACGCTGGTCCACTGCCACCGCATCCACCTCGCGGCGGACGTCGGGATCGAGCCGGCCGGGATCGCGGACCAGTACCCGTGGACGGACTCCTGCGCGCAAGAGCATGACGACCACATGCCGTCCGACGTTCCCGGTGGGTGTCGTGACTGCGATACGCATGGCTCAGTGTTCCTTTCGCCGGTTTCCAGCATGACGGTAGAAGCCAATCCGGACACCTTGTGTCGCCATATCGCACCGCGGACGTGCGCGTGTGCGCCGGAAAACCCGGGAGTCCTGAGGCCTGCCGCCCCAGGTGGTCGCGGACGTGTCGTAGAAGGGGTGGATCCAGATGCGGTCCGGCGAAATCGTGTCGTGGGTGGACAGGTAGCGTTCCTGGCCGCCGTCGACCAGGATCCGGTAGCCCTCGTCCAGGTGCAGCCGGAGCAAGGGGCTCTCGAACTCGTAGAAGCACGGCTTGTCGTCCGGTCCGATACGGATGTGTGTGGAACCTTGGTTGAAGCCGTAGAACGGATCCGTCACCGCCTTGTCGATACCGGCGGTGCTGCCGGCGTATCCGCGTACGTAGATGATCGGCACCCTTGAGGCCGGTGTCATGCGGTCCTCCAGAGGGTGACGGGCGCCGCTGGGCCACACTGGCCGGGCGTCCCGGAGTCGGGCTCGGTGGTGAGGTGAGGGCGTCCGGAATGTCCCGCTCGACGCTACGGACGCACCGTCAGCCCGGCGTCAGCCTGGCGTCACCCACCAGGGAAGACGGCGACCCCGTGGCGGGCCAACAGATGCGCGAACCGAGGGGAAGGCTCCACTCCCAGCACCTCCCGGAGCAACCGCCGGAACGAGTGATAGTGACCGACCGCCTCGCTGACGTTGCCCTCGGCGAGATGTGCGGACACGGCGGCACGGTTCGCGCTCTCCCGCAGCGGTTCCGTACGCACGCTCTCCCACGCCGCCTCGAGCGCGAGGGCCGGCTTCCCCTCTCGTACGAGCGTCTCGGCCAGTGCATCGAGGGCGTGCAGCCGCAGCTGCCGCAGGCATTCGCGCTCCAGCAGGACCCACTACGCCATGACCGGGGAACCATCTTCTGCGAGCCGGCATGGTGGCCGAGTTGCGCACATGGCCTGCGCAGCGGCATCCGCTCTTTCAACCCCCGCCAGCCTCCCCCGCATCGTCACCGCCGGCCGCATCGGCACCGGCGTCCTGTGAGCTGCCTCACCCATCACCGCCTGCTCGGCGCGTGAACTGCCTCACCAGCGCCCCGCGTACCCGTGCGACGCCGCTCGTTGGCCGGATGCGTCACTAATCTGTCATTGCAGCCAGTGCGACATCCGATACAGGCTGTGACCGTGTTGGAACGACGAGTTGTTGTCGTGGTGTACGCGGGCGCGATGGCCCTGGACATCACCGGACCGATTGAAGTGTTCGATACGGCGAACCGGCTGCTGGGCGTCTCGGGCACCCCCTACCGGACCGAGTTCATCTCCGCCGACGCACCACTGGTACGCATGAGTTCGGGGGTGGTGGTGGAGGCCTCGCCGCTGGAGGCGGGACAGGGCCCGATCGACACGCTCCTCGTGCCGGGTGGATGGAGTCTCAACGAGGCGCTGCGGGACCAGTCGCTCGTGTCCTGGATCGGCCAGGCAGCGGCCCGCTCGCGCAGGGTCGCCTCCGTATGCGGCGGTTCCTTTCTGCTGGCCGAGGCGGGCCTTCTCGACGGCAGGCGCGCCACCACGCACTGGGCGTACAGCGAGGCGATGGCGTGCCGCTATCCGGATGTGACGGTGGACGCCGAGCCGATCTTCGTCTGGGACGGCCCCTTCGTGACCTCCGCGGGCGTGTCGACGGGCATCGACATGGCGCTGGCTCTCGTGGAGGCCGATCACGGATCGGCGCTCGCTCTGGAGACGGCACGGTTTCTGGTGCTGTTCCTCAAGCGACACGGAGGACAGTCCCAGTACAGCGCCGTCCTCGACGCCCAGTTGGCCGACCATCCGCCGATCCGGACGGCACAGGAGTGGATCCTGGAGAACCTGGACAGTCCGCTGCCCGTGGCCGACATCGCGCGGCAGGCCAACATGAGTCAGCGCAACTTCGCCCGGGTCTTCCGGCGCGAGGTGGGCACGACACCCGGCCAGTACGTCGAGCGGACGCGTATCGCCCGCGCGCGCGAACTGCTGGAGACCACAGACCTGACGATCAGCCAGATTGCCGGCCGCTGCGGATTCGCCACCACGGAGACGTTCTTCCGTTCCTTCGGACGAACCCTGGGGCTCACCCCCAAGGAGTACCGGCACCGCTTTCAGGTCGTCTCGCCGGCCGGCCTCATCGACCGGCACCACGAGCGGGAGGGGAGCCCCGCATGACCCCCACGACCTCGGCATTACGCGAGGCGGAAACGGTACGCCTGGTCGACCACCTGGCCGGGGAACTCGCCGCGGCCGGCGTCACCCACATGTTCGGTGTCGGCGGTGCGAACATCGAGGACCTGTTTGACGCGGTGCATCGCGGCGGCGCCATCCGCGGTGTCGTCGCGAAACACGAGTTCTCCGCCGTCACCATGGCCGATGGATACGCACGTACCACCAGGCGCCTCGGCGTCGTTGCCGCCACCTCGGGCGGTGGGGCGATGAATCTCGTACCGGGTCTGGCCGAGGCGTACGCCTCCCGGGTGCCCGTGCTGGCTTTGGTGGGCCAGCCCCCGACCGGCCAGGAAGGGCAAGGAGCGTTCCAGGACTCCAGCGGCAAGGCGGGCTCCTTCGACGCAACCGAGGTCTTCGCGCCCGTCTCCCGGTTCTGCGCCCGGGTCGATGACCCGGACTTGCTCACGGAGTTGCTGCCCCGGGCAGTGGCGGCGGCGCAGGCAGATCCTCGCGGGCCGGCCGTGCTGTTGCTGCCCAAGGACGTGCAGCAGGCGCGGATCCAGGTGCCCGTCCGCGCGCCGGCCCCGACACCTGGCGGTTCGGCGACGGCATCCGTGGCGCGGCTCGACACCACTGCCGTCAGGGCCGTTTCGGACGCCCTTCGCGGGGCCGGTCGCGTCCTCGTCATCGCCGGTGAGGATGTTGCCGCCGCCGATGCGCGTGGGGATCTGGCCGAACTGGCCCGATGCGTCGGGGCATGGGTGGCGGTCACCCCGGACGCCAAGGACGTCTTCGACAACCGTGATCCACGGTTCGCGGGCGTGGCCGGGGTGATGGGCCACGCCAACGTCGAGGACTGTCTGCGCCGGGCCGACCTGTGCCTGCTGGTCGGTACCCGGCTGCCGCTCCTGGCACGCGGCGGCCTCGACCGGGCCCTCGCCACCACCGAAGTCGTGGCCCTGGGCCCCGAACCACCGTTCGTGGCAGGCACCGCCCTGGGTGGGAACCTGCGGGACGCGCTGCGCGCGGTCACCCGCCGACTGCCGTCCCGCCCACGCCCCTGCCCGCCGCACGCCGGCCCCCTTCCCACGCCCATGCCGGGAAGGCTCTTCCCGGCCCGGGAGCAAACCGTGCCCCACGCCCAGGCGGTCGCCGCGGTGGAGGCGGCACTCCCTCAGGACGCACACGTCTTCGTGGACGCCGGCAACGCGGGTGCCAGCGCGATCCACCTCCTCCCTGCACCGCGCCACGGCCGGTTCGTGGTGGCGGTCGGCATGGGCGGCATGGGCTACACCTTCGGCGCCGGCATCGGCGCCGCGCTCGCCACCGGCCGGCGCACCTACGTCCTCGCCGGCGACGGGGCCTTCTTCATGCACGGGATGGAAGTGCACACCGCCGTGGAGTACGGCGCACCCGTGACGTTCGTGATCTTCAACAACAACGCCCACGCCATGTGCGCGCTGCGGGAGGAGTTCCTCCAGGGCGGCGTCCGCAGCGACGACCTGTTCGCCCGGAGCGATCTCGCCGCCGGAGTGGCCGCCGCCTTCCCGTCCCTTCAGGCCACGGGAGCCGCCGACGCGGCGCACCTGCGGACGGCACTGCTGCGCGGCAACGCGAGCGGCGGCCCGGCGTTCGTCGCGGTGGCCTGCGACCCACGGGAGATCCCGCCGTTCCTTCCCTTCCAGTCCTTCACCGAAGCCACCGACAGCAAGGAGGGTTCAGATGAGCGAGGAGTCGTCCACGTTGGCTGACATCCCCGGCCTGGTCCGGATCGAGAACGCCGACAAGGAGGAACTGACCGCCCACTGCATGGAGTTGACCCACGCGGTCTACCCCCACCATCAGGTCTACGGGCAGTACTGCACCATCCACGAGTACGTCGACTGCCCCCCGGAGCAGGCCTACGACTACCTGCGCCAGGGGCACCACCTGGAGGAGTGGACCTGCAGTCTGCGGGGCTTCGCGCCCACCGGCACACCGGGGCTGTGGGTCGGTCACGACCGGCTGGAGGACGACACCAGGATCTACTGCAAGGTGGTCTCGAACCCCGAGGCCATGACCGTCGACTACCACTGCTCCTGGGACCAGGGCGAGAAGCTGTGGATGATCTACCTGATGCGTGTCGTCCCGGCCTCGCTGGTCCTCGACAAGCCCGGTTCCGTGATCACCTGGACCAACTGCCGGCACCCCTACTACGACGACAATCCGCAACCCGACCTGGCTCCGCGCCCGGACCGGCCCTGGGTGGGTGACTACTGGGACCTCTTCTACGCGGGGCACACCGTGGAGATGCACAACCTCAAGGCCATCCTGGAACACCGCCACCGGAGCGGCCTGCCGGTCAGCTCCGCTCCGGCGAGGGCGGTGACGCGGTGACCACGGTCAGTCTCACCGACGTCGCGAGCTATCTGCCCGGCGAGCCGGTCCCCGCGGCGTTCTACACGGAGTTCCCCGGAGCCGAGGACAAGCTCCGCAACCACCCCATGTTCAAGGTCCCGCCGTTACGGCACCACGTGGCCAGGGACGAGACCAACGCGGACATGGTCGAGCGCGCCGTACAGCCCCTGATCGAACGGCACGGCGCGGCGGAGATCCGGGGCGTCGACGTGCTGTTGGTGCACAGCCAGTTGCCGGACCTGCCGTTCGTCGGAGCGGGGACCGAGGTGGCGCGTCGGCTGGGCCTGAACCCGGAGTGGCTGGTCGACGTGGCCAACGCGGGCTGCGCGTCCTTCGTGTACATGGTGAAGCTGGCCCGGCAGATCCTCACCACCACCGACGCGAGGACCGCGCTGATTTGCAACGCGCAGAGCGCGGCCGGGCAGTGGTTCACCCAGTCCGAGGTGCGCAAACTCGCCCAGGCGGCGATCCCGGGCGACGGGTGCGGTGTGGGGTACGTGACCACGTCGGCACGGTCGCCGGTCCTCGACGTGGAGACCCGGCACATCGGCGCGTACGCCGGCGACATGACCGTGGCGGTCGACGACGGTCGCAAGTACTGGGAACCGGGACAGTCCCAGCTGCGGATCGGGTTCACCGACGCAAGCGTCGCCAAGGTCCTGGCCCGCGGGAACCGCCTCGTCCCCGAGGTGGTCACGGAGCTGTGCCGGCGGCTCGGCGTGGCGAGCACCGACATCGACGCTCTCATCACCAACCAGCCCAACCGCACCTTCCTGCGGAACTGGCGAGAGGCGCTGCAACTGCCGGACGAACGGCACCTGGACACCTTCGACGAGTGCGGGAATCTGTTCGGAGCGGCGATCCCGGTCACATTGGACCGCGCGATCAGCTCCCGTCAGGTGGCGGACGGCGACCTGATCGTGCTCGGGGGATTCGCCCACGCCGGCGACTTCGCCGGTGCCGTCGCCGTTCGCTGGCACGGCGGGCGGGACTGAGCCATGGACCTCCCCGTGCTGCACCGGCTCGCCCTGAACGAGAGCCCCTATCCCCCACTGCCCTCGGTACGCGAGGCCATGCGACGGGCCGTCGCACAGGCCCACCGCTACCCGCAGTTCCACCCCGACGACCTCACCGAGCGGATCGCCGCGTGGTGCCGGGTGCCCTCCGACCGCGTCGCGGTCGGCAGCGGATCGGTCGGCGTGGCCCTGCAGTTGCTCCGGGCAGTGGTCCGGCCCGGCGACACCGTGGCCTACGCCTGGCGCACGTTCGACGCCTACCCGCTCCTGGCCGCCATGGTCGGCGCCCAACCGGTCCCCGTGCCCCTGTCGCCGGACGGACACCAGGACCTGGGCGCCCTGCTCGCGGCGCTCGACCACCGCACCCGCGTCGTGGTGCTGTGCAATCCGCACAACCCCACGGGAAGTCTCGTCACCGCCGACGCACTGGCGGTGTTCCTGCCTCAGGTACCCCGACATGTCACCGTGCTCCTCGACGAGGCGTACATCGAGTTCGCCCGCGACACCGACCTGCCGGATACCCTCGCGCTCCTGGACGCACACCCCAACCTGCTGGTGCTGCGCACCTTCTCCAAGGCCTACGGCCTCGCCGCCCTGCGGGTCGGCTACGCACTCGGCGCCGCCGGCCTGGTGGCGCGGATCCGCCGGCAGCAGTTGCCCTTCGGGATCAACGGGGTGGCGACAGCGGCGGTGAAGGCCTCACTGCGGGCCGAGAGCCAGCTGCGCCAACGCGTGGACACCGTCGTCGCCGAACGCGAACGGCTCCGGGGTGAACTCGTCTCCCTCGGCTGGTGCGTACCCCCCGGCCACGCCAATTCCGTCTGGCTCGCCGCGCCCGGTCCGATCGACGAGGGCGCGGCGGCACTCGCCGACGCCGGTGTCCAGGCACGTCACTACCCCGGCGAGGGACTGCGGCTCACCGTCGGCAACCGGAGGGCCAACGACACCGTGCTGACCGCACTGGCGGGACTGCGCGCGCACCACCCCCGCCAGTGACGCCTGAGGCCTGGGGCCTTTCCGTTCTCATGTGCCGACGAGCTTCCCCGGACCGGGGACAGTACGGAAACGGAACGGCTCCGGGTCGCGGCCGGGCTGGATGAACCAGCACTCCCCGGTGCCGTCGCCGGTGACGATCCGCAGCACCGTGTCCGCCACGACCTGGGCCGGGATGATCGGCAGTGACTGCTCGGAGAGCATGTCGCGCAGCGGGTCGATGATCCGCGACTCGGCGAACCCGGGGCAGACGGCGTTGAAGCGCACGTTCTCCGGGGCAAGAGCCGGCCCCAGGGAGCGAGCAAGTCCCACGACCGCATGCTTGTTGGCCGCGTACAGGGGGTCGAGCGGTACGGCCGCCAGGCCCGCCAGCGACGAGGTCGCCACGATCGCCCCGCCACCGCGGGCCCGCAGTGCCGGCAGCAGCGCATGGGTGCCGAAGACCACGCCGTCGAGGTTGGCTCCCATCGCGCGACGGTAGCGTGCCAGGTCGAAGTCGTCACCGAGGCCGCATCCGGTCGTCACCCCGGCGTTGAGCAACGCGATGTCGACGCCACCGCAGGTCTCCCGGGTGTAGTCCACCAGCGCACGGTTGGCGTCCGGGTCGGAGACGTCACAGGCACGGAAATGACCGTCCACCATCTCGGCCACCTCCTGGCCGCCCCGCGCGTCGAGGTCCGCGACCACCACGCGCGCCCCCGCCTTCGCCAGCGTCAGTGCCGTGGCCCGGCCCAGTCCACTGGCACCGCCGGTGACGATGGCGACCTTGCCCCGGAGCACCGCGCCGTCCGTCTGCCCCGGCCGGACTGCGGTGTCCCTCTCGACGGTGATCATGACAGCTCCAGAACGAGCTTGCCGACGTTGTCCCCGCGGAAGAGCATCTGCAGTGTCTCGGGGAAGTCGTCCACGCTCCCCCGCACCACGTGTTCCTTCACCTTGATGCGGCCCGCTGCGATCCAGGTGGAGATGTCCTGCGCGGCCTGCGCGTAGCGCTGGGCGTAGTCGAAGACGACGAAGCCCTCCATGCGGGCGCGGCGCACCAGCAGCGAGAGGTAGTTGGACGGGCCCTTGACCGGCGTGGCGTTGTTGTACTGGCTGATCGCACCGCAGACCACGACTCGTGCGTGCATCGCCAGTCGCGTCAGGGCCGCGTCGAGGATGTCCCCTCCGACATTGTCGAAGTAGACGTCGATGCCGTCGGGGGCCTCCCGGCGCAGCGCCTTCCTGACGTCTTCGGCGCGGTAGTCGATCGCCGCGTCGAATCCCAGTTCGTCGATGAGCATGGCGCACTTCTCCGGGCCGCCGGCAATGCCGACCACCCTGCAGCCCTTGGCCTTCGCGATCTGGCCGGCGATGCTGCCGACCGCCCCGGCCGCCCCCGACACCACGACGGTCTCGCCGTCCTTCAGTGACCCGACGTCCAGCAGGCCGAAGTAGGCGGTCATGCCGGGCATGCCCAGCGCGCCGAGATACGTGGAGGGCGGGGCGAGGGAGGTGTCGATCTTCATGGCGCCCCTGCCGTCCGAGACCACGTACTCCTGGACGCCGAACATGCCGACCACATGATCGCCCGGCTGGAAGTCGGGGTGGTCCGACGCGGTGACCTCGATGACCGAGCCGGCGCGCATCACCTCCCCGATGCCCACCGGCGGCAGGTAGGAGGGACGGTCGTCCAGCCAGCCCCGCATCGCCGGGTCCAGGGAGATGACGCGCGTCCGGCCCGCGAACCGGCCCGGGCCCGGCTCGTCGACGGGGTCTGAACAGTGCTGCCAGTCCTCGGGTTTGACCTCGCCCACGGGTCGGGCTGCCAGACGGATCCGGCGGTTGGTCGCAGACATCGCGCCTCCTGTCGCTCATGACTTCGCCGCAGCGTACCGACCAGTAGGTATGCCGAGACATGTGTCGTTCGCCACACAGCGCGTGAATACGTCGTGAGCCGTGCCCGCGCTACCCGCCGGGTGCTGTCCAACGGATTCGGTTCGTCGGGCATCCTTGGGGGGATGCCGGGAGACGGCGAGGGGAGCTGTGGTGGACGAACGCGCGCGGGGTTCGCGTGAGGTGGAGATGTCCGGGACGTCTCCACAGCTGCGGCTGGACGTACTGCTGGACGACCTGCAGCAGCAGGTCGCGCAGGTGCGGGCGGCCCGGGACCGGGTCCACACGCTCCTCGACGCGGTGCTGGCCGTCGGCTCCGACCTCGACCTGGAGGTGGTGCTGCACCGCATCGTGGAGTCGGCGGTCACCCTGGTCGACGCCCAGTACGGCGCGCTCGGCGTGCTGGGCGAGGAAGGCACGATCAAGCAGTTCGTCACCGTCGGCATCGACGAGGAGGCCATCGCCCGCATCGGGCACTACCCACGCGGCGAAGGCATCCTCGGCCTGCTCATCCGGCACCCGGAGCCACTGCGCCTGCCCGACCTGGCGCAGCACCCGGCATCCGCCGGCTTCCCGGACGGCCACCCACCGATGACCAGCTTCCTCGGCGCCCCCGTCCGGATCCGCGACCAGGTCTTCGGCAACCTCTACCTGACCAACAAGAAGAGCGGCGCGGAGTTCGACAGCGACGACGAGGCGGTGCTGCGCACCCTGGCCGCTGCGGCCGGCGTGGCGATCGACAACGCCCGGCTGTACGAGGACGCCCACCGCCGGCAGCGATGGCTGGCCGCCAGCAACGAACTGACCCGCAGCCTCCTGTCCGGCGCGGAGCCCGCCACCGTACTGGACTCCTTCACCACCACCCTGCGCGAGATCGCCGACGCGGACCTGGTCACCCTGGCCGTGCCCGTCGGCGACAAGGGCGAACTCGTCATCGAGGCCGCCTCGGGCGCGCCGGCCCAAGAGGTCCGCGGGCTGCTGCTGCCCGCCACGGCACTGGCCGCCAAGGTCTACTCCTCCGGCGAGACGATCACCAGCGAGGCCGTCAGCGCCGACCCGCGCGCCAAGGGCGGCAGCGCCTCGGTGGTGGAACTCGGCCCGGCCTTCTTCGTCCCCCTCGGCACCCGCGAGCACGTCCGCGGCGTCCTCCAGGTCGCGAACCTGCCCGGCGGCACCCCCTTCACCGACGCCGTCATCGACATGGTCACCGGCTTCGGCAACCAGGCCGCCCTGGCACTCGACGTCGCCGAGCACCGGCGCGACACCGAACGCATGGTCGTCCTCAACGACCGTGACCGCATCGCCCGGGACCTGCACGACCTGGTCATCCAGCGGCTGTTCGCCGGCGCCCTGTCACTCCAGTCCACGCTCGGCCGGGTCTCCGACCGGCCGCAGGTCAGCGAACGGATCCAACGGGTCGTGGACGACCTCGACGACACCATCAAGATCATCCGCTCCACCATCTACGCCCTGCGCGAGCACGACCACTCCCGCCGCGGCAGCGGACTGCGCGCCCAGCTGGTGGCGGCCACCGAACGCGCCACCGAATCGCTCGGCTTCACCCCCGCGCTGCGCATGACCGGGCTGCTGGACACGGCCGTGTCCGCCGACCAGGCCGAGCAACTGCTGGCCGTGCTCGGCGAGACCCTGTCCAACGCCGCCCGACACGCCCACGCCGGCACCGTCGACGTCACCGCCGAGGTCACCGACACCAAGCTGAAGCTCCGGGTCGCGGACAACGGCCGCGGCATCGACCCGGCGATCACCCGCCGCAGCGGCTTGGCCAACCTGCACAATCGCGCAGAGGAGCTGGGCGGCAGCTTCAGCCTCTCCGCGAACCAACCAAGCGGCACCGTCGTCGAGTGGGTCGTCCCGCTTTCCAGGAAGTGACGGCCAAGCGGCAGGCTCCGGATGCGGGATACGCCCACAGCTGCCACCGTATGGGTGAAGTGGTGGGTCCGTACGGGTCGGCCGGAAGGAGGGAAGCCGTGCTCACGGCACAGCCTTCGCTGCTGCGAGAGCTGGTCGCATGATGACCGAGGCGATCAGACGAGGTCAGCGCCTCCTCCGCTGACGGGCTCATGCAGATCGAACGGTGTTTCTCCGACGCTCCGAGGCCATACAAGCCGGGGCGGGGTGATCACGACACCCGGAGTGGGACGGGCGAAAGCCACCGGACGGGAAGGGGAGAGGGCCTGTGACCACGCCGCCGATCGACTACCACGCGCTGTTCGCCGCCTTTCCCAGCCCCTCCCTGGTGCTGGGGCCCGACCTCGTGATCCTCGACGTCAACACGGCCTACTGCCGGGCGACCGGCCGCACGCCGGAAGGCCTCATCGGGCAGTATCTCTTCGACGCCTTCCCCGACAACCCGGCAGACCCCAACGCCGACGGGGTACAGAACCTCAGCGCCTCCCTGCACCGGGTCCTGCGCACGCAGCAGCCGGACACGATGGCCGTGCAGAAGTACGACATCCCCGCACCCGCCCGCCCGGGAGAATTCGAGGAACGGTGGTGGTCCCCGACCAACACCCCCGTGCTCGGGCCCGACGGCCAGGTGGCATGGATCATCCACCGGGTGAAGGACGTCACCGAGTTCGTGCTCTCCCATTCCGCCCGTACACGCGCGGGCCAGGCGCTCAACGAGCGCGAAGCCGTGGAGGCCGAACTCTACGCGCGTGCGCGGGAACTCCAGATGGTGAACGAGCAGCTGCGGCAGGCCCACGCCCGGGAACGGAAGGTCGCCGTCACCCTCCAGGAGGCGATGATGCAGTCGCCGGACCTGGCCGGGCATCCGAACATAGCCGTGCGCTACCTGCCCGCCGCCAAAGGGCTCAATGTGTGCGGCGACTGGTACGACGTGGTGGACCTGCCCGACGACGCCTTCTCCGTCGCGGTGGGCGACGTGGTCGGCCACGGTCTGGAAGCGACCGCCGCCATGGGCATGCTGCGCAGCGCCCTGTCCGCCGCCGTGCGCGCTCTGCACGAGCCGGCAAAGGCGATGGAGGTCTTGGGCCTGTACGCCCGCTCGGTCGAAGGAGCCCTGGCCACCACCGCGGTCAAAGCCGTCATCGACACCCACCGCCGACACGTCACCTATAGCAGTGCCGGCCACCCGCCACCCGTCCTGCTTCATCCGGACGGCACCTTCGTACTGCTCGACCAGGCCACCGACCCACCCCTGGGAGTCCGCCCGCATCACGTCCCGCGCCCCCAGGCAGCCCTGCCGTACACGCCCGGCGACACCCTCGTCCTCTACACCGACGGGCTCATCGAACGCCGTGACGAGGACATCGACACCGGCCTGAACCACCTCACCGACACCCTCACCGACAACCCCCGGCTCAGCCCGGAACACCTGGCCGACGTCCTCCTGTCCCGCCTCGGCGTCAGCGGCGGCGGACACGACGACATCGCCTTGATCGTCGCCCGCCTGTAGCGCTTCCCCCAAAGCCGGAGCACCTCGCGGCAGCGTCGAGCACCCCCGGCAAGGATGGGAGGTCCTATTCACCCTTCATCGGGGCTGGCCCGGTGGGTTCTCGTGTGGGTGTGCGAAGGGCGAGGAGGGCGACGTCGTCGTGGCCTGGCGGCTGGATGCGGCGCAGGAGCTCGTCGGCGAAGGACGGCAGGGGACGGTGGGCGAGGGCGGCGGCGTGCTGGCGCAGTCGGTTCAGGCCGTCGTCGAGCGGGCGACCGGGTACTTCGACGAGACCGTCGGTGTAGAGCACGAGGGTGCAGCCGGGTGGCAGGGGGACGGTGGCGTCGGGGCGGGGTGTGTGGAGGCCGGTGCCGAGCAGGAGGCCGTGACCCTCGGTGAGGTAGTCGGCGAGGCCGTCCCGGGTGACGAGTAGGGGCGGTGGGTGGCCGGCGTTCGTCCAGGTCAGCCGCCAGTGGTCGTCGCCGGTCCGGATGACCCGGGCGAGGATGAGGGTGGCCATGGTGACGTCCGTGATCGGCTCGATCGCCGCGTCGAGACGGTCCACGATCCGGCTGGGGGGTTCTTGCTGGGACCAGGCGTAGGCGCGAAGCATGTTGCGTAGCTGGGCCATGCCTGCGGCAGCCTCCAGATCGTGGCCGACGACGTCGCCGATGGCGAGCGCGGTGGCGCCGTCGGAGAGGGTGAAGGCGTCGTACCAGTCGCCGCCGACCTGGGAGGCGTCGGGGGCGGGCAGGTAGCGGACGGCCATCTGCAGTCCGGGTACGCGCGGCATCTGGGGCAGGAGGTGGTTCTGCATGGTCTCGGCCACGGCGCGCTGGCGCTGGTAGAGGCGGGCGTTGTCCAGCGCGAGGCCGGCGCGGCGCGCGATGTCCTCCAGCAGAGGCAGGTCGGCGACGGTGAAGTTCCCCGGCTTCTTGGCACGGCCCAGGGTGAGGGCGCCCAGCACGTCCCGGGTGCTGCGCAGGGGCGCCACGGCCGCGGAGCGAATGCCGGTGACGTCGAACAGGCGGCGCTGCTCGGCGGTGATGCCGGAGTCCGGTGCCTGTCGGTAGGTGGCGGGGCCGGCCAGGGTGGAGGCGACACCTCGCAAGGCTTTCGACAAGGGCGTCACGGATTCTTCCGGGACCGGCGGCATGGGCCCTTCGAGATCCTCGTGGTGGACCAGGGTGTCGCCGTCGGCCTGGACGACGGCGGTGCGCCATACCTCCTCGTGCTCGGTGATCAGGTCGATGACGGCCCAGTCCGCCAGGCGCGGCAGGACCAGGCCCACCAGTCGGCGCAGCGCCTCGTCGACGTCGAGGGTGGAGGTCAGCTGGGTGGTGGTCTCGGCGAGCAGGGCGAGTCGCTCGAAGTCGGTCAGCGTCCCGGCGGCCTGCTCCGGACCTGGTGCGCTGACCGGCGCCTGCCCGTGGCTGTAGAAGACGACGAGGGTGCCGGCGCGTCCCTCGCCGATGTCGTACGGCATGATCGTCCAGGAGATCGGGAGCAGGTAGCCGTCGGCGCGCTCGAAGTACACGTCCCTACCCTGGGCCGGGCTCCCGGCGTGGAACGCCTGCCGCATGCCGCACTGCGACGTCGGCAGACGCTGCCCCTGCGGCCCGCGATGCAGCAGATCGTGGGCGTCCTGCCCGAGGAGTTCGCTGGCCGGGCGGCCCAGCAGGTGTTCGGCCCGGCTGTTGACGGCGACGATGCAGCCCTGCTCCTCCACGACATAGGCCGCGGCGCCGATGGCCTCCAGCGCCGCGGTGAGCCAAGGAGAAGGCACCGCGGCAAACCGCGGACTCTCCGGTCCCGCCACGTCCTCGCCTCCCTGGGTATCGGGCTTTCACCCTCGGTCGCTCCGGTGTACGGGCGGGGCACCCGCACCGCCTCCTATACCCATATGCCCCACTCCAGTGCAGAGCTAGCTGTATCGGCCCGCAGGGTTCTTCACGCGGGCGGTCGGCCGGGAGAGGGTGCTGCCCCCCTTGGCGCGCGTGGCCTCGACCGCTTCCCAGTCCTCGGTGCTGAGGTTGGCCAGTGCGGCCGGGAAGACGCCGTCCTGTTCCTTGAGGATGTGGTCGCGCAGCATGGCCGTCGCCTCGATCAGCCGGTCCGGCCAGGTCGGGTCCGCGGGTGTCACGCCGTCGGCGGCCTCGGCCAGCACCGCTTCGACGCGGCGGTGCTCGGCCTCCAGAGCGGCGATCTGGTCGGGGAAGTCGGCGGCCAGGGCGGGAAACAGGCCATGCTCCTCGACCTGGGTGTGCGGTTCGAGCATCCTTGCGATCTCCCGGGCGACCTGTGCCATCCGGGCAGCCCCGCCCTCCTGATGGGCCGGCCGAAGGTGGCTGATGGAGAAGGCGACGTAGCCGCCGAACGCGACCGCGTACAGCGCGGACGCCCGATCGCGGCCAGCGCCAGCATCAGCCAGGCCCGGCCCCGCACCGGCTCGTGCGCCGACGGCGTTGCGTCGCTTCTCCCAGACCGTTGGACCACCATCGTGAACCTCCTGATCACAGTGATCCGGCCGTCCGCGCCCTGACGGCTCGGCGGCCCGTGTCCAGATTTTGCGATCCGGGGCTGTCATGCACGGGGCCAACGGTGCCTCCTACCGGCCCGACCGGTCCTCGCGCGGGGACCGTATGGGCCGCCCGAAGAGGCAAGCTGTCAGGGCCGATGGTCCCCGCCCGGCTACTTGGAGGAGTTCGGCTGGCGGACGGGGCGGCCGAGGCGGACCGGGACACCCGGTGAGTACAGGACACTGACCGGGGCGGTGCTCGGTGCGGGCAGGCCGGCCGCGGTGAGCAGGTTCTCCTCGCAGGTGATCAGCTCGGCGCGGTGCAGGGGCCAGCGCGGGTGGTGGTTGGGCAGGTACGCCGCACCACCGGCGAAGGGGTTGTGCATGCCCCAACGGGCAGTGAGAAAGAGCTCCAACTCGGTGGGTTCCTCTATGCGTTCGCCTGGGCGGACGGTGACGCGGCTGTACGCGCCGCGCACACCCGGCCAGCGGCGCGAGCTGGTGTAGGTGACGGTGTCACCGGTGGTGCGCAAGGACATACGCGACCACAGGTAGGGAAGGCGGAAGCCGATGCGTCCCATCACCACGGGGATCAGACGCGAGGCGTCCATCGAGCGGAAGACAACACCGCGGCGGCCGTGCGCGTCCACCGAGTACAGGCGGACGTTGGTCTCCGGGAACGAGCCCAGGTAGGGCAGCCCGGGCAGCCGGAACCAGCCGACCTTGTGCATGCGGAAAGCGACGAGCCCGATGTAGGTGACCCCACCGTGGATGTCGGGGACGGTCCCGGGTGGCATCAGCTTTTCCACTAAGGCCGGTTCGACGGCCCAGTGGATGAACGTCAAGTCCAGCCACTGCTGGGTGAGCAGCGGGAAGCGTATGTCGACAGGAGCGTCCGGGGAACGGGGAGCGTCGGTGACCGGCTTCTGCATGACTCGAGGATGACAGGCGACCGGCCCCGACGAGTAGGCCGATCCGAACGGAGCACCCCTGCCGCTGAGGCGCGTGGCGATGCCGAGAAGCCCGCACACCTGCGCCAGCCGGCCAAGGTGCCGGTCGGTCGCATCGTGTACACCCGGCAGGCACTGCCCGCCGTCCTCCCGGTCAACTTCAGCCCGGACACGGACTCCTGTCTGCTGGTGCGCACGTCGGCGTGGTCGTCACCGGGCGGGAGATCACCGGCGCGGCGGGCGCAGACTGATCGCAGCAGCGTGGTCGCCAGGCCCTGTCTGGCCCCCTCAGTCCGCGCGATGCCGGACCGGCTGCGCGAAGGCGCGCGGTGTACGGCCGCCGTCCGGTCCGTAGCCGAACCGGATCAGCGCCTGGGGGCAACAGCGCCGTGGCGACAGGCAGGCCCCCGCCCGCGGTCCGGCCACTCCATCGTTCTCCCTCGACGCCCGCGTCCGTGAGCAGGTGTCGTTCTGTGATTCGGCGGGACTGAGCGTCGTGCGGTCGTGGCCCCCCACGGCGGACAGACGCGGAATCCACGCTCTCCGCCGGAGCCGCTGCGGGAGACGATGTCGCGGTCGCGCAACACCTCGCGCGGGAACACGAACTGTCCGAAGCGGTCGTCGTCGCGGCTGCTGATGACGAAGAGGTCCACCCCGTCGCAGGCGTCGAAGGGCCGGATCGGCGGCTCCTCGGACCGCTGCCGCACGGGCCGAACCGACCCACCTTCGTCGGGGTGGTCTTGGCCACGCGGAACCGAACCGAGCGGCCATCGAGCGTGAACGCGCAAGCCGTGTACTCGCCACTCTCCGGTTCCGGCACCGGCACGCAACCGCAGCCCTCGGATCCGAGATCCGTCCCCGGGCAGAGGCTAGGGCTGTCCCTGCGGCGCGGTCTGAAAGTACTGGGCGGCCTCAGCGGAGTTGTAGGAGGAGGCGAAGGTGAACGCGCGGGGGGACGGCCCGTTGGCCCGTAGGTCCGCCAGCCGTTCCAAGGCCTCGTCGACGGTCGGGAGATGACCGGCCGGGAGCCACCAGAGCACCAGGTGTGCCTCGACATGCCGTTCGAACCATTCGCGGCGCCGCCGCATCACCTCCAAGTGCCCGCTGCGGTAGGTGAAGTCCCACAGCGCCTCCTGGGTCTCCCACACCGTCAGGTTGACGATGACGTCCTCGCCCGAGGGGCGCAGGGCGGTGGCATCGGCCGCGCCTTCCTCCTTGAGCCGCCACACGAAGCCCTGCGCGCCGTCGGCGGCGGTGTTCACCGGGTCGAGCATCTCGACGAACGGCGCCATGCGCGGGTCGTCGAGGGGGTGGAGGAGCGTGGCGACGTTGAGCTGGGCAAGGTGGGCGGCATGCTCGGATGCAGTCATGGCCACATCCCAGCACGGGCACCTTTCTAAGTCAATCCGCATTGTTTTTAGAAGCTTCGACCACCACACAGCACTCCCCCGGCCGGGCGTCCATGCGGGCGCGGACGGGACCGTCCGTGCCGAGCAACCCCTCCAACAGCGCGAGATTCATGCCGCATACGAGCGGCGGGAAGCGTTCGGCAACGGCATGGAAGGGACAGTTGCGCATGCGCACGACCGGCGCGGCTTCTCCGGGCACCTCCTCCGCGCATTCGGTGTCCTGGACGCCCGCGATGCCTTTCAGCTGCGGTTCGTACGGTTCGTAGCCACGAGCCGCCAGCATCGCCATGGCCTCTTCGAGGCCACCGCAGGGCGCCGCCGAGCCGCGTAGGGCCTCGCCCCGGCGGCGCGCCGCCGCGTAGAGCCCGGCGTCGAGCCCGGCCTGCTCGGCGGCCTCGGCGAGCAGTTCGGCGGCGGTGCGGTAGTCGCGGGCGGGCAATGACACCGCCCGTTCGACCCGCGCCCGCGTGTACACCTTGGCAGGACGGCCCGCTCCCGGCCCCGACCGCCCCGTCAGCCGTCGGCTGCCGCTCTCCAGCAGGCCGGCCTCGGTCAGCCTGTCCAGGTGGTGCGCGGCGAGCGTGCGCGCCACCCCGACCGCCTCGGCGGCCTCGTTGCGGCCGACCTCACGGCCCTGTGCCACCACGTACTCGTACAGTCGGCGCCGGACCGGATCCTGCAGCGCCGCGATCGCGTCGATGTCCTCCACCCCGCCATTCTAGGAACAACGCAGGTACGAGATAGAAGGGCGGGACGCGGCCCCACCGGACCGTACTCGCCCCGTCGGACACGCCCTGGACGACGGCGAGGACGTCACGAACAGGGTGGCGGGGCGTAGCGGGCCCTTGCGGTCCATGGCCAGGCGCGGCAGCGTACTGGCCCACCGCCTCCGTACCACCAGGACCCGGCTGCTGGACCTCTACGCCCCCTGCGGCGCCGGCAGCGCCGTGTGAACGGGCCGACGCGGCGAAGGAGTCACCATCGTGCAGCTCATGCAGGACTGGAGGGTCAGTGCCCTGCCCGTGCTGGAGGGCGAGGGCCGCGTGGGTCGGCGTCGTCTCCGAGGCCGACCTGCTGCCGAAGGAGTAGTTCCGCGACAGCGCCCCCGCCCTCGCCGTCCACCAGCCGTTGGTGGGCTGGCCGACCGGTCTGGCCGGACCAGTGCCGGTCAAAACCCGGGAAGGGACCATAGGCACCTGGGAGTCGGGGTCCGGCAGGACGAGAGTGGAGGCCGACCGGTCACGGACAAGGGCCGAACGGCCCTGGCGTGAGGAAGTCCCGTGCCGGTCCAATGACCTGATCACGCCTGTCCGTGGCTCCCAACCGGTTGCCCCGGACAGGTAACCGGCCACATCTTGAAGGGACGAGGGACATGCCGTACCGGCGCACCGTCCGCGACCGCGTTGGCAGGCCGTGCAGCCGCCTCGCCGCCCCGGCCGAAGACACGCAGCAGTGAGCCACGACACCGCACGGAAGCCTCCCATGACCATCGACACCGCCCAGTCCCTCCCTGCCGGGCCGCGCCGGAGCATCGAGCTGGACAGCGACGAAGCCCTGCGACTGCTGGGCAGCGTGTCCTTCGGCAGGATCGTCTTCACCCGCCAGGCACTGCCGACCGTCCGTCCGGTCAACCATGTCCTGGACAACGGCGACATCATCATCCGCACCCACGAGGGCGCGGCTCTGACCGCACGCGCCGGGCAGGCCGACGGCCAGGGCGTCGTGGTGGCCTACGAGGCCGACGCCATCGACCCCGACACGCACCTCGGCTGGAGCGTCGTGGTCACCGGCTACGCGCACCTGGTGACCGACTCGGAGGAACTGGCCCGTTACCAGGCACTGCTCAGCCCCTGGGTGAAACGGACCATGGACTACGCGGTGCGCATCCGCCCGGATCTGATCACCGGCGTCCGGCTCACCGCCGGCAACGAGTCCGACGGCGCCTGATCGCGGTCCGGCTTCGAACTCATCGCGGCGCCAGAAACTGCTGGACAGCGCCCATCCCGTTTGCGCGCATCCGGTTCACCGGATGGCCGGAGGACACCCCGGCCATCCGCCCGCTGCGGT
This sequence comes from Streptomyces sp. NPDC007856, assembly GCF_042868225.1. Lineage (NCBI taxonomy): Bacteria > Bacillati > Actinomycetota > Actinomycetes > Kitasatosporales > Streptomycetaceae > Streptomyces > Streptomyces sp. NPDC007856. Next base: position 104,260 of record NZ_JBIAEC010000010.1, read on the forward strand.
TGCCGCCGATGAAGGCCGAAAGCTGTGCGTCATGCTCCCGAGCATCGCTCGCCGAGTGGCCTGTCGATCGTGCGGGACCACCGCGACCGGTGCGGTGGCGTGATACAGCAGCGCGTGGGTGACGGGGCCGATCGCCGCGCCGACCGGCGTCCGATCAGGCCGCCGACCGGATCCGGCGCGGCAGGGCCGGGGCGGCCGGCCCGATCCGGCTCCGGACACGATCGGCCGGCCATGGCGTTGCAGCTCATCGACGCCGACGGGGTCGAGGCGCTCACCATGCGCAAACTCGCGGCAGCGCTCGATGCGAATCCTATGTCGCTGTACCACCACGTACCGAACAAGGACGCCGTGCTGCGCGGCGCGGCCCAGCGTGTCGGCTCACAGTTCCGCGCCGGGGAGCGGGAAGACATCCCCTGGCAGGACCGGCTGCGCGAACTGGCCCTGGACTTCTGGGAACTGTCCCACCGGCATCCAAAACTGATGGCCTATTCGTTCGCGCGACCCGACTACATCCAGCCGGAGGATCCCTTCTGGCAGGGACTCGTCGACCTTCTGACCGCTGCGAAACTGCCGGCACCGGAGATCCCGCGCGTGGCCGCCACCCTGTGCGCCGTGTTCACGGGGCTGTTGTACGGCGAAGTGACCGGCGCACTGCAGCGGTGGAGCACCCTCTCTGCGGCGTCGGCAGGCCCGGACGGAGAAGGCTCTCCCCCGCTGACCAAGGACATGGTCGACAGCATGTTCAACTGTGCGCTGGATGCAGCGATCGTCGGCGTGGAAGGCCACGTCGCACGGTTCCCCGACGGGGCGTGACCGAGAGTCGAGAGCGGGCGGCTTCGCGGGGGCTCGCGGCGGTTACGGCGATCCCCCTGCCGGGCCCTCCTGATGCCGCTGCGACAAGGGAGGATCGCAGTGGAGGGAGGAGGGAGACTGCCGCGATGTCCGGAACATCCGCACAGGAGACGTCCGCCCGGTATCTCCCGATCGCTGATCACGGCCTGATCGGCGATCTGCGCACAGCTGCCCTCGTGGGCACCGACGGGACCATCGACTCGAATGCCCTGATCACCCGGTTCTTCACCGAGGACGGGCTGGGGGAGATCCAGGATTTCATGCCGGTGGGGGATGCTGCCGATGTCGACCGCCACAGGCTGATCCGGCGGGTGGTCTGCGTCCGCGGGAGGATCCGGTTCCGGGCCCGGGTTGCCCCCCGGTTCGGCTACGGCACCCAACCGCACAAATCTCACTCGCTGTCAGGGCTACGCCCAGTGCGTGTTCCTCGCTCCGGACGTGTTCGAGCTGCACGGCGAGGAAGGCCTGCTGTACGCCACGGCCGTACCCGACGACCAGGTCGAGCGGTGCCCGATGACCTGAAGGGGGGCAGGATCGTCATCGTCGGAGCGTCACCGGCCGGGCTGCGGGCCGCGGAGGCACTGCGCGACGAAGGCTCACCGGCTCACTGACCGTGGTCGGGGACGAACCCCGAGCGCCCTACGACCGGCCGCCGCTGTCCAAGCAGGCTGCTCGGGCAGGCGACGGCGGACACCACCGAGCTGCCTACGCGCCGCGACCCCGAGGTCGAGTGGCGACTGGGCGTCCGCGCCACCGGTGTGGACCTGCTGGCCAAACGGGTGCTGTTGGAAGACGGCGAGTCGCTGCCGTACGACCGGCTGCTGATCGCCACCGAAATCCGGGCGCGCCCCTGGCCCACCCGGAGCAAGTAGCTCCACATGCGCGAGCGGATCCCGCACGCCGACACTCCCTCATCCTGGTACTGGCCTCGGGCAACCGCGACCCCAAGCGGTTCCACGAGCCCGACCGGTTCGACCCCACCCGCCCCGACAACCAGCACCTCGGCTTCGGCAGCGGCATCCACCTCTGCTGCGGCGTACCCCTCGCACGTCTCGAGGCCCAGAGCGCACTCGGCGCGCCGACCCCCCGCCTGGTCCAGGTCCGCCGCCGTACCGGCAGAACGCCATGCTCCGCGGCCCCGGCACCTGCTCGTCCACCTGTGATCGGAGGATGTGGTCGACCGCGCCGGGATTCGCTTCATCGCCCCTGGCTCCGGAGCGGCGTGCACCATCTCACCGGGTCGGCTTTCTATGACGCGTGCAGGAACTTTGTGTGGGGTGTGTGCCGGCAGCGGCATCCCCGCCCGGCCTGTCGCACGACGATGTCGGCGCAGAGTCCGGGATTCAGGCCGCAGCGGGCAGCGGACGTCGGGCGACCTCGCAGGCCTCGTCCGGTGGCAGACCGAGCATGTGCATGAGCATCTGCGCCATCGTGTCCGCGGCCTGGTGGATATCGACCTCCGGCCGGTTGAACCACAGCTCCAGGAGCGCCAACACGCTGCCGTTGAGCACCGTCAGCGCGACGACCGGATCGACCACGGCGAAGCGGCCCGACGTCATACCCTGCTCCATGTCGCGCCTCGCGCGCGGGGCCAGTCCATGGCCGGTGCCTATGCGGCCGAGCTCGCTGTGACACAGGATCCGCATGATTTCCGAGTGCGAGTCGGCCAGCCGTGCACTGAGCCGCAAGCCGCCGGCGAGGCGCTCGGCGGGATCGGCGACGCCGTGCAGGCGTGCGTCGATGGCCCGGCCGTACTCCTCCAGCGCATCGGCCACGGCCGCGGCGAACAGATCCGGCTTGCACGTGAAGTGGTTGTAGAAGGAGCCGAAGCCGACGTCCGCGCGCTCGGCGATGGCCCGAATGCTGGCGGTGTCGCCGGATTCGGCCAGGATCTCCCGCGCTGCGCGGACGAGTGCCTGCCGGGTCTCAGCCCGACGGCGTTCGAATCGGTTCGTGAGTGACGCTGCCATCTGAATGCACCACGACAACTCCGACAGTTCTGATGAATCCATCATTGCACTCCCTCGACCTAGCGCAACTGATCGACTCATCACTTCTGAGCAACTCTTGACGAGCGGCTCCTTATGTCTGATTATTTCATCAGAAGTGGGCAAATGGCCCGAACCAGACATGTCACGTCGCCGGCCCGCTCGGCCGGCAACGAGGTCTCCGACGGAGGAACCACATGACGAACATTGACCACACGCCGCTCACCGAGCAGGTGAGGACCCGGGAGACACCCGACGCTGCCATAGCGATGATCGATGCCATCGGCACGGTGGTCGGCTGGACGCAGGCCGCCGAGCAGCTCGTGGGGTACTCGGCCCGCGAGGTGGTGGGCCGGCCCGGCGCACAGGTGTTGGCGTCGGCCGAGGATGGCGTGCGCGCTTCGGTGCACGGCGAGCAGTGCCGGGCCCGGGGCGGCTGGTCCGGGCCCATGGCCGTCCGCCACCGCGACGGTCACGTGCTCAAGATGACTCTGCGTGTCTCGCTGCTGCGGGGACAGGACGCCGACACTCGGTGGCTGGTGTCCGTGACCGACATCGGCACCCTGTCCTCGGGGACAGCCCGTGGGCCGTTGCGGGAATCGCTCCTTGCCCACACGCCGATCGGCATCGTCGTCCGTGACCCGCAGCTGCGCTGCACCTGGGTGAACGACGCCATGGAGCTCTACGACGGCGTTCCCCGTGACCGACGTTTCGGTTCCCGCCTGAAGGATTCGCTGCCCGGTTTCGAGGCCGAAGCGCTCGAGGTGGTGATGCAGCAGGTGCTGGAAAGCGGCACCACCATGGTCCACGAGTACCGGGCGTGGCCGCCGACCGCTGAGCGCCGGGAGCACGTGTTCTCGGCCTCCTTCTTCTGCCTCCAGGACGCGGAGGGCGAGCCAATGGGGGTGTGCTCCATCAGCGTGGACGTCACGGGCAACCGACGGGCACGCGAGCGCCTTGCCATCCTGAGCGAAGCCAGCACGCGCATCGGCAGCACCCTCGACGTCATGCAGACCGGGCAGGAACTGGCCGACCTTACCGTGCCCCTGCTGGCCGACCATGCCCTCGTCGACCTTGTGGAGTCGGTTCCGTTCGCCCTGGAGCCCTCGGCACGGATCGGCACGGGGAACGGCCGCCCGCCCGCGCTGCGCCGTGCCGGTCTGGCCTCTGTCGAGCTGGGTGTCCTGGAACTTCCCTGGGTGCGCGAGGAGTTGATCCACGTTCACCCGGCCTCGCCCTTCGCCGACGTGCTGCGCACGGGAAGGTCCCACCTGGTACCGGTGCTGGACATGGAGGCCCATCTCGGCCCGTGGGTCCACCACGACCCGGCGCGGGCGCAAAAGGTGCGTGACAGCGGCGTCCATTCCTTGATGGTCGTACCCATCCGCGCGCGACGCTGCGTGCTGGGACTGGCGCTGTTCGGCCGCTCCAGGGAACAGGCACCCTTCCAGGAGGACGACCTGCTCCTGGCCGAGGAACTCGTCACCCGGGCCGCGCTCAGTCTGGACAACGCGCTCCGGTACGCGCGCGAACGCTCCGCCGCCCTCACACTGCAACGCGACCTCCTCCCCCACCGGGTGCGAGGCGGGGTCGCCGTCGAGGTCGCCTCGCGCTACGTGCCGGCCGACATGGCTCATGGCGTGGGAGGAGACTGGTTCGACGTGATCGAGCTGTCCGGTGCGCGGGTCGCCCTCGTCGTCGGTGACGTGGTCGGACACGGCATCAAAGCCGCGGCGACCATGGGCCGGCTCCGCACCGCCGTGCGCACACTCGCGGACCTGGACCTGCCCCCCGACGAACTGCTGGCGCACCTCGACGACACGGTCCGGCGGCTGAACGACGAAGACGATGACGTCTCCGACGAAGTCCCCGAGGTGGTGGGCGCCACCTGTCTCTACGCCGTCTACGACCCTGTCACCCGGCGGTGCACCATAGCCCGGGCAGGACACCCACCGCCCCTGATCGTCGACCCGACGGGCCGGGTCACCATACCCGACCTGCCCGCCGGAACCCCCCTCGGCCTCGGCCTCGGGCTCGTGCCCTTCGAAGCCGTGGAAGTCCAACTGCCCGAGGGAAGTCTGCTCGCGCTCTACTCCGACGGCCTGGTCGAGTCCCGGGACCACGACCTCGACGTCGGCATGAACCGCCTGGGCGCTGCCCTGACACACCCCGGTTCATCGCTCCAAGACCTCTGCTCACAGGTGATCGAGACCCTGCCGACCCAGGCACAGCCCGACGACGTCACCTTGCTCCTGGCGCGCACTCGTGCACTCGAACCGACCCAGATCGCCTCCTGGGAACTGCCGAACGAACCGGCCGCCGTCTCCACTGCCCGGCACCTGGCCACCCATCAGCTCAGGCAATGGGGACTGGAGCATCTCGTGAGCCCGGTGGAGCAGATCATCAGTGAACTGGTCACCAACGCGATCCACCACGGCGACGGCCCGAGCCGCCTGCGGCTCATCCAGCACCAGGTCCTGACCTGCGAAGTCTTCGACACCAACACCGGCCACCCACGTCCCCGCCAACCCCGCACCCTCGACGAGAACGGCCGCGGCCTCTATCTGGTCGCGCGGCTGTCCCGCAGGTGGGGCTCCCGCTCCGCGACGGACGGCAAGGTCGTCTGGGCCGAACAGGATCTGCTCCCCAAGGCCGTTGCCCGGTGAGGAGCGGGGCTCGGTCTTCCGAGACCACCGAGCCGTGATCACTGAGCCACTGAACAGAGCTACATGGGCATGGCGCCTCCCCCGTCACCGCAGCCCCGACAAGGAAAGTGCGAATGAGAGATGAGCCACGAAGCTTTCGACGCCTCCGAAGGCAACCACCGAAAGACAGGACGCCTTTTCCCTACGGGCCCCGTCGGCACACCGCACGTGTTCGACGGCGTGGCAGCCGCCGTGCTCGATGATCGGGGCACGGTGCTGCGGTGGACCGGAACGGCCAGGGACCTGACGGGGTTCGCCGCCGAAGAGGTCTGCGGCCGCTCGGTGCCGGAGCTGCTGGCCGGATTCCCGGGCGAGGTGCGCAGCGTCACGGATGGGCCGACCTCCGGCCAGGTCCGGCTGGGGCGCCGGGAGCAAGGCGAAGTGCCGTCCTGTACAGCGCGCAGGCCCGGTGCTGTGATGAGGCGAGTGGAGGAGGTCTGAGATGCCCGAGACTCCGCGCCTCGTGAGCGATGTGATGACCCTGACGGTCGTGGCTGTCGGTCGCGACACACCCTTCAAGGAGATCGTCCGGACCATGGAGCAATGGAAGGTCAGTGCACTGCCGGTCCTGGATGGCGAGAGACGCGTCATCGGTGTGGTCTCCGAGGCCGATCTACTGCCCAAGGAGCAGTTCCGTGACAGCGCCTCGGGTCTCAGTGACCAACTCGGGCGCCAGTGCGAACTCGCCAAGGCGAGGGCGGTGACCGCAGCAGAGCTCATGAGCGCCCCTGCGGTCACGGTGCACCCCGGGGCCACCTTGGCTCAGGCAGCCCGGATCATGGCCGTGCGCCACGTCAAGAGGCTGCCTGTGGTCGATGACGCGGGCATGCTGCGGGGCGTCGTCAGCCGCGGCGATCTGCTGAAAGTGTTCCTGCGGTCGGACGAGGACATCGCGGAAGAGGTCCGCCGCACCGTGGTGTCCTGCCTGTTCCCCGCCCTCAGTCACACGATCCATGTGCACGTGCACGAGGGAGTCGTCACCCTCCGCGGAGAGCTCCGCGACACCTCGCTCATCTCGGTTGCCACGCGTCTCGCCCGTGCTGTGGAGGGCGTGGTCGATGTCGAGGCGCAACTGACCGGCCGCCCCACCACACCTGCTGGACCAGAGAGCACGCGGTGACGGGTGTGTGGATGGGCGGCCTCTCACTGGTCGGCCGGCCTGATGCGGCGGCCTGTGAGCCGCTTGGGCTGGATCGACACCCACATCTCACGCTTGCCGCCCGCCCACGGCTCGGTGTGGACCTGCTCGGCCGGCCGTCGCACGACGTCGTGCTCCGTGACGACTCGCGCGGGACCGACGACGAGAACGCTCCAGCCCTGGCTCATCACCTCGTCCACATGGTCGACCTCGAAGGCGACCTCCGCGCCCACAGCCGCCGCAGGCACCGAGTCGGGCATCGTCCGGTAGACGATCGCGTCACCGATGACCTCGTAGTTCACCGGGACGACCGCCGGACCGTCGGGGGTCGACACCGCTACGCGCCCCACACCGTGCGTGGAGAGCAGAGCGCGGCATTCGTCGGCGCTGAGATCCCGAAGCTCGGGGTGCAGGAAGGCGTGTCCCTGGCCCAGCGGCAGATCGACACCGCCCCCGCGCAGGGCTGCGACGCTGGTACCAAGAGCCGAGGCGAGCCGGATCAGTGTCGCCAGGCTCGGATCGGCCTGGCGTTCTTCCAGGTACGCGAGGTAGTCCGGAGCCATCGCAGCACGGCGGGCAGTCTCTTCCCTGCTCAAGCCCTGTCGCTCGCGCTCGGCAGCCACACGCCGGCCGATGTCGCCGGGGTTCGCTCCCGTCTCCCGTGGAGTGCTGTCGGACGGGCCTCCCCTCTCCACAGCGATCCGCCCGGAAGACTCGTTTGTACTCCCCTGCCCATGCCCAAGATGGCGGACGTGCGCGTCGGGCCCGGGGAACACCAGCGTCACCTCGTCTGTGTCCGACCAACGCACGTCGTACGGCGGTGTTCCATCCGCATGGTGCAGTCCGACGATTTCTCCGTCACGCCGGGTGGTGCCCGTCTTCGGACTCTCGATGACGAGTTGATCGCCGAGTTCAGCTCGCATGATCGCCACGTCTCCTCAAGGGTGATTTCGTAGTCCAACGTGTCACGAGCGGTGTGCCGCCGCATGTGGTCCGGCACTCGGGTGGCCGAGTGGACCGGTCTCGGGACCACGGCCACGAAGACGGGACGAGGGCTTACCGCTTCTACGAGTTCCAACCGCCGTGGGGCGATCGGCTACGGGGCCGCGGGCTTGGCCGCGTCCGTGGATGATCCACGGAGGGTGGCCAGACGGCGGTGGTATTCCTCGTCGTCGATCTCGCCGCGCGCGTACCGCTCGGCGAGGATCTGTTCAGGGCCGCTGCCCGAAGGCGCCTTCTGCCAGGAGCTGTGGCCTCCGCCGGGAGGCGTGGGACGGGCCAGAGCCCGGAAGAGCAGGACGCCGACTGTGAGGATCAACGCCCAGAACAGCAGCGTGCTGAGCGACATCACGAACCAGCCCCAGCCGTTCATGCCGTGGCCATACCAGAACATCATTTTCTGCCTCGCCTTCCCAGGTCGTCCGCGGCACGACGGCCGTGGCGGCAGCTCTCTCGGCATCCATCGTCACCCCCCGCCGGGCGTACGTGCGACGGGCCGGACGGCCCTGCTACAAGGACCACCGAGCCCTGCTCGGAACGAGTCGGTCCGGCAGCTCAGGCCCTTCCGGCGAAGGGCGATGACCAGCCCTAACGTGGAATCTGCAGCACCGCGACGACCGGGCTGCCCGCTCCATCACGAAGGGGCGCGCCATGAAGCCGGACCAACAGCCGCTCCCACCCCGACTGCACCTGCGCGTGGACGCCGAGCCGGGGCGCGTCACAGAGCAGCTCAACGCGCTCGCCCGGGCGCAGGAACGATTGCAGGGCCTGCTGGACGCCAGCAGGCCCCGGCTGCCCTGTCGGGCGGCCGGGGCGTCTGAGACGGAAGACGGCTGGTCAGCCATCCCACGTCCAGTCGGCGACCTCGGGCAGGTCCATGCCGCGCTCGCGGATCCAGGTGTGGTGGCGCTGCCGGGCGTCCTCCATGCGCTGACGTACGGCCGCCGCGCGGACTGCGAGGTCGGGGACGCGGTCGATGACGTCCATGACCAGGCGGTAGCGGTCGAGGTCGTTGCGGACCACCATGTCGAACGGCGTGGTGGTGGTGCCGATCTCCTTGTAGCCGCGTACATGCAGGTTCTTGTGGCCGGTGCGGCGGTAGGTGAGCCGGTGGATCAGCCACGGGTAGCCGTGATAGGCGAAGATGACCGGCTTGTCGGCGGTGAACAGTCCGTCGTACTCGAAGTCGGTCATCCCGTGCGGGTGTTCCTCACTCGGGAGCAACCGAGCGATGTCGACGACATTTACCACCCGCACGGCCAGCTCGGGCAGGTGCCGGCGCAGCAACTGCGCGGCGGCCAGCACCTCCTGGGTCGGCACGTCGCCCGCGCACGCCAGCACCACGTCCGGTTCACGGGAGCCGTCCTCCGTGCCGGCCCACTCCCAGATGCCGGCGCCGCGTCCGCAGTGGACCTTCGCATCCTCCATGGAGAGCCAATCGAAGCAAGGCTGCTTGCCCGCCACGATCACGTTGACGTAGTCCTTGCTGCGCAGGGCGTGGTCGGCCACGGACAGCAGCGTGTTGGCGTCCGGCGGGAAGTAGACCCGCACGGCCTCGGGGCTCTTGTTGAGGATGTGGTCGACGAAGCCGGGGTCCTGGTGGGAGAAGCCGTTGTGGTCCTGGCACCACACGTGTGAGGTGAGCAGGTAGTTGAGGGAGGCGATGGGGGCACGCCAGGACAGGTGGCGCGTGGTGCGGAGCCATTTGATGTGCTGGTTGACCATGGAGTCGACGATGTGGACGAACGCCTCGTAGCAGGAGAACAGTCCGTGCCGACCGGTGAGGAGATATCCCTCCAGCCAGCCCTGACAGGTGTGTTCGGAGAGGATCTCCATCACGCGGCCGTGACGTTCGAGGTGCTCGTCCACTTGGAGCACCTGGGCTTGCCAGGCCTTGCCGCTGGCCTCGTAGACCGCCTGGAGGCGGTTGGAGGCGGTCTCGTCGGGGCCGACGAGACGGAAGTCGCGCCGCCCGCTCGTGGCGCGCATGACGTCCTGGAGCATGTCGCCGAGAACACGGGTGGGTTCGTGCAGGGTCGCACCAGGCTTGTCGACCTCGACGGCGTACCTCTCCAGGGGCGGCAGGGGCAGCTCGTGCAGCAGTAGGCCGCCGTTGGCGTGGGGGTTGGCGCCCAGTCGCCGCTTGCCCTCGGGGGTGCATGTGAGCACGTCGGCGCGAGGGGCGCCGTGCTCGTCGAACAGCTCCTCCGGCCGGTAGGAGCGCAGCCACTGCTCCAGTTGCCGCAGGTGCTCGGGGTTCTCGCGCACGGCGGCGAGCGGCACCTGGTGGGCGCGCCAAGTGCCCTCCACAGGAAGGCCGTCGACCTCCGCCGGACCAGTCCAGCCCTTGGGGGTGCGCAGCACGATCACCGGCCAGTGCGGCCGCTCCCCGACCCCATCCTCACGGGCACTGCTCTGGATGGCCGCGATGCGCTCCAGTGCGTCGTCCATCGCGGCGGCCATCGCCCGGTGGACGGCCATCGGGTCGTCGCCGGTGACATGGATGGGGGCGTGTCCGTAGCCGCGCAGCAGGTCGTCGAGCTCGTGCTCGGGCAGGCGGGACAGCACGGTCGGGTTGGCGATCTTGTAGCCGTTGAGGTGCAGGATCGGCAGGACCGCGCCGTCGTGGACGGGGTCGAGGAACTTGTTGGAGTGCCAGGAGGCGGCCAGCGGCCCGGTCTCCGCCTCGCCGTCGCCGATGACGCAGGCGACCAGCAGGTCCGGGTTGTCGAGGGCGGCGCCGTAGGCGTGGGAGAGCGAGTAGCCGAGCTCGCCGCCCTCGTGGATCGAGCCCGGCGTCTCCGGTGCGACGTGGCTGGGCACCCCACCTGGGAAGGAGAACTGCCTGAACAGCCGCTCCATGCCGGCCGCGTCGCGCGTGATGTCCGGATACGTCTCGGTGTACGAGCCCTCCAGCCAGGAGTTGGCCAGCACGGCCGGGCCACCGTGACCCGGCCCCCAGATGCACAGGGCGTCCAGCTCGCGGGCCTTGATGACGCGGTTGAGGTGGGTGTGCACCAGGTTCAGGCCGGGCGACGTACCCCAGTGACCCAGCAGCCGCGGTTTGACGTGCTCGGGACGCAGAGGCTCGGTGAGCAGTGGGTTTGCCATGAGGTAGATCTGGCCGACGGACAGATAGTTCGCGGCGCGCCAGTGGGCGTCCAGCGACCTCAGCTCGTCCTCCTCCAGCTGGGCGGGCGCCTGCTGCGTGTCGACGGGCATCGGGGATCCTTTCCGAGTCGGGGCAGGGCTCCGGGTGCCGTACATGCCGGCCTGTACGCCCCACTTTCTGCCGCCACGCCGGGTAGTCGACAGGGCCGTTCGGGCCACACCTGCCGCGCAGTGGGCCGATCGGAGCATCCGTCGAAAGGAGTCCGGAGCCCTTCGTCACGAACACGCCCCGCTGAGCCAGAAGGCCAGGACTCACCCCGTTTACCTCACAGGAGGCCGGAAAGGCGTCCGCACACACGACCCGAAGGAGGCGCGCCCGTGGGAGCACTGGTCTGGCTGTTGATACCAGTCGTCGTCGGGGTGTGGGCCGGTATCTGGTCCCTACTCGTGCAACGCGTCCACAGGCCGCCGCTGGGGCGTGACTTCGCCCGCCACCAGCGGATGAAGGAAGTGTTGGAGCGGAACTCGGTCCCTGACAGGCGCTGAGGTCACAAGCCTTCGGCGGAATGCCTGCACGCATTGGTCAGCCCACACGCTCCCAGCCGCAGCGGGGAGGGCGAGCACCGAGCTGGGTGTCGCGGCTCCGATAGACGATGTTGCGCTCGCTGCCTTCGGTTGCCGCGCGGACACCGGTGAGGGTGTAGACCAGCGCGGCGGCGGCCACCACGGCGAGCAGGGCGAGGCCGGCCGCGTACGTCCCGTACTCGCCGTACAGCGAGCCCATCGCCAGCGGCGGCAGGAAGCCACCAAGTCCTCCCGCGGCGCCGACCACGCCGGTGACCGAGCCGACCTTGCCGGCCGGAGTCCGCAGGGCCACCAGGGCGAACGTCGCACCGCTGCCCGCCCCGAGCGCGGCGGCCATGGCCAGGAAGGCGATGGTTCCCACCGGCGCCAGGTCCGGAGTGAACGACTGCACGACCGCCCCCGCCACGACCACGGACAGCGCCGCGGCCAGCACCCGGACCGGGCCCAGCCGGTCGGACAGCCAGCCCCCGACCGGGCGCATCGCCACCGCGAGGAGCACGAACCCGGCCATGCGGTTCGCCGCGTCCGCCTGGGTCAGGCCGTAACCGGTCTTGAGGTAGGTGGGCAGGTACACGGAGAAGGCGACGTAGCCGCCGAACGCGACCGCGTACAGCACGGACGCCTGCCAGGTGATCCCGAGCTGCAGAGTGGCACCCAGCCGGCGGGCCAGCGGCTCGGTGGGCACGGTACGGCCGGGCGCGTCACGCAGCAGCACCGCGGCGATCAGAGCGTAGACGCCCAGGACCACGACGGTGATCAGGAACGGGGTGGACATGCTGTGCGCCTTGACCAGCTTGACCGTGGTCAGCGCGCTGATGGCGGTGCCTCCCATACCGGCACCGAAGATACCGATGGCCAGACCACGCCGCTCGGGCGGGAACCAGGCGTCCACCTGGGCCGTGTTGCCGGGGGTGCCGAGGTAGAGCTCGGAGGAAACCAGCACATACTCGTGGTCGACCTTCTTCAGGCCGGGAGGGTCGATGACGACGGCGCCGTACATGCCGTTGCCCATGTGCTGCAGCATCGGTGCCGCACTGCAGTGGTAGAGCCACGCACCGGCCCTGTCGGCCCGGAAGCGGTAGACCAGGCGCTGACCGGGCTGGATGGTGCGCATGGCCTGGTCGGGAGCGAGGGGGGCCGAACGGCCGGGTGCGCGAGGGCGCTTCGGCCCAGGCGCGGCCGGTACGGCTCGTCCAGCCTCCGCTCCCACGCACCACGGCAACCACACCCACCCGGCGGACCTCCCCACCTGGCCAACCCCCGCGCGCTCCGTACAACGCTCGTGGCGGGGCGGTCCTCGACCTCGTCGTGCAGGCTGGCGGGACGGGCACAGTGATGCCGGACGCACCGGCAGGCGCAGGCAGGTGTCCTGAAATGGTCTGCTCGGGGTACTCGCGCCGTCACAAGCCAAGTGACGGGAGGTGACGTTCATGTCGTCGGGTTCGCAGCAGCCTCACGGCCCGGCCCGGCAGTCGCCGGGGACGGAACCGGTGGGCGAGCTGGTGCAGCGTGCCTCGCAGCAGCTGACAGAACTGGTGCGCGGGGAAATGCGCCTGGCCCAGGCGGAGATGAAGGAGAAGGGCAGGCGTTACGGCAAGGGAGGCGGCCTGTTCGGCGGCGCCGGCCTGGTCGGGTTCCTGATGCTTCAGGCTCTGGTGGCTACCGTGATCGCCGCACTTGCGGTGGTGCTGCCGGTGTGGGCCGCAGCCCTCATCGTGACCGCCGTCCTCGGTGCGGTCGCCGCGGTGATGGCGTTGACAGGGAAGAAGGAGGTCGCCCATGCAGCGCCGCCCGCCCCTAAGGAGTCGATGGAGAGCGTGAAGGCCGACGTGGCCGAGATCAAGGAGCGTGCGCACCGATGACCCAGCCGCCTCACCACGAGCCGACCGCCCAGACCCCGCAGGAGCTGCGCGAGCAGGTCGAGCAGACCCGCCACGAGCTCGGGGAAACGGTGGAGGCGCTCGCGGCCGAGACCGACCCGAAGGCCCGCGCCCAGCAGAAGGCCGCCGACGTCAAGGACCAGGCCGCCGCCAAGGCCGGTGAACTGAAAGAACAGGCCGCCTCGAAGGCCGGTCAGTTGAAGGAAAAGGCTGCCGAGGCCGCATCCCTGGCGGCGGACCGGGTGCCCGGGCCGGTCAGGGACAAGGCCGCCCAGGCCGCCGGGCAGGCCCGCGCGCAGGCAGCCAAGGCCGGTCAGCTGTGGCAGGACAAGGCCCCCGAGCCGGTACGAGCCAAGACGTCCGAGGCCGCCAAGGTGGCTCGGGACAACCGTCTGCTGCTGGCCGCCGCGGGCGCGGCCGCCGCGCTCTGGGTGGTGTGCCGACGCCGGAAAGGATGAGGCCATGAAAGCGTCCAAGATCGCCTACAAGCCAGTTGGTCTGGTCCTCGGTGCGGTCAGCGGCATGCTCGCCGGTGCCCTGTTCAAGGGGGGCGTGGAAGATGCTGGGACATGAGGACGACGCCCCCGATGCCACCGATGAAGAGCGTGGCTGGGGGGGGGAGTGGTGACGGCCGCCGTGCTGCAGGGGGCAATCTTCGCCGGGACGAAGGCGGTCGTGGACCGTGCTGGGGCAGCCGCCACCCGCAGCCTGACCGGCACCTGGCCCGGCTGATCCCCTACAAGGATGCGGGGCCGGTACGACCCGGTACCGGCCCCGCGTTTGCCCGGTATCTCCACGAAAGCCCTTTGCGCAGATGTCTGATCAGAACGCGGCTACCACGCTGACCGCCGCAGCAGTCATCACGATGATCCTGATGGCCCGGGCAGCAGTCCTGCACCGCGGAAGACTTTGACCGCGATTTCGTCGCGGTCGTCGGCGAAGGTGTCTGGAAGCCCGGCGAGTAGTTCGAAGTCTTGCTTGCCAGTCGCCGCGTCGGCCACGGCGCTGAGGGGCAGGGTCTCGAACTCTGCTGCCGGCAAGGAAGTGTCCACGGCGACAGCGTGGGCGGCCAAGGCCGCGAAGACCTCAATGAGGCGTTCCCCCACCGCCACGTCAATGCCCCAGGACTGCAGCCGCTCTCGGCGGCGATCCTGGCGCCATGGCTCCTGGTCCAGCAGTGGCAGCAGGACGCGGCCCAGGTACGCCCAGCGACGCCACAGCGTGTCGTGGTCCGAGGTCATGATCGAGCCTCTCTGCAGAAGTTGGAGGGCCTGCCGCCCGAGCGGTGCAAGCCTCCGACTTCCCACTACACGCAGGCCAGGTACAGCACGGGGCTGTGCGCAGAGCCGCTGCTCGCAGAGCCGCCCGAGCCCACGAGGGTCCCGTACGTCGTCGTCCGGAAGGCATGGGTCGGGTCACCGGAGTGGTGCTCGCAGGATGCCCCTGCGGTCGACGATCGCAGCGGAGGCGCGCACTTGGACTGGCGCGCGGTCCCGATCGTCGTCCACTGGTTCGAGCAGTCGTTGAAGAGCTGCAGGTCCACCTCGCTGGTGCAGGCCATGGGACCGGCAGCGCGAGGAGGGCGAGGTTGTGCCGGCGGTCTTCATCGGCGACGAGGACGCCACCTCCAACTCGTCGAGACCTCCCCACGCCCTCGCCCCCAGTGATCGCCGAACTTGCCGAACGGGACTGCGAGATCAACCACTGGCGGTTCGGCGAGGAACTCACCAAGGCCCAGCTCGGCGAGCGCCCCGGGGTGTCCCAGATGCATGTCTCCCGGCTGATCTCCCGCCTGTTGACTCGCCTGCGCGAAGGCATGGTCAACGCCCACTGACGTCCGGAGCCGGGTCAGTCGGACGGTGATCCCGCGCCCTCGCGGGGGCACGGGAAGGTGGCAGGCGGTGTGCCCCACTTCGCGCGGTTCTGCCGGTCGGGCAGGATGCCGCAGCTGAGCAGGGTGGACGTGGCGCCGCCCGGCTGGGTGATCTCGCGGATGTAGACGGCCTTGTCGGGTGGGTACTTGTTCTTGGCGTCCAGTTGCAGCACGCCAGAGGCGCCGGGGTACTGGGACACGCCGTGGGCGGTGAGCCACAGGTAGATGTCGTTGGGCTGGACGTCCTGGGACGCCGGCAGCAGGTTCTCGATGACCTTGGAGACGATGCCGACGGTGTCGAAGCCGCCGGCCGCGTCGGCGTCGGCGCTCAGGTGCCCGAAGACGGCGGCGAAGTCCTGGGTGAACTGGGCGTAGGGATCCCGAGGGTCCGACGTGGGGGCGTTCGTCGTCTCGTAGAAGAGCGTCATGTACGGGTAGGCCCCTGCCGTCCGGGCGGGATGGAGCTGGAAGTCGATGGGGGCGCTCTCGGCGATCAGGGGAATGGTCGTGCCCTCGGGTGGCTGGCACTGGCCGCCGGCGCTCTGCATGGCGTTGAGGAGGCTCGGCAGCACGCCCGACCGTGCGAGGTAGACGACGATGCCGTGCGTGGCGGAGACCTTGTTGCACACGTCGGTGGCGATGCTGTCCGGTGTGGTGGCTCCGGGCTTTTCGCTGTAGGTGACCTCGTCGATGCCGCCGTAGGGCCGGTAGGCGCGCAGGAAGACGTTTCTGAGGTCCGTGCTGAAGGAGGTGTCGGTCGGGTCGTAGACGACGACGGCGTGGGGCCTGCCGCTGGTGAGGTGGTGGATCTCGGGGGAGCGGCGGACGAAGTCGGCGAAGATGGGGCCCAGGCGCGTGTCGGGAGCCGAGATCTGGAAGTAGCGCTGTGGGGAGTCGGGTCCGACCATGGTGCTGCCGGACACGCCGTTGGCGATGACCGGGATGCCGGCCTGGTCGAGTTCCTGGACCGCCTTGAGTGACTGGGGACGGCTCTGCGTGATGCCGATGACCGCCGCGATGTGGTCCTCGCGTTGCCGACTGATGATCATCTGTGCGACGTCCGGGTCCTTCGGTGTCGCGTCGTTGTGCGCGCCGTACTGGAAGTACTGGCCGGTGTTGGCGATGAGCAGGCGGATGGGCACTTTGTTCTGGCGGACGCCGGCGTTCAGCTTGTGCTGCTGGGCGATCGCGCCGCGCAGGATCTGCAGGCCGAGCGGAGGGTCGTCGTACACACCCTTCTGCAGGCTCAAGGGTGCGAGGAAGACCAGGGTGCGGTACCGCCCGTCGGGGATCCGGGCGTTCTCCTCGGCCACCTGGCGTTCCAGATCTCGCAGTTCCTTCCCCGGACCTCCGGGCACGGCCAGATCGCACTGCTCGCCGTCAGAGACACCCACCCGCTCACCGGTGGGGACGGTGACGCACGAGGGCGGTGCGGGACGCGCGGTCCCTGGCCAGAGAGAGACAGGGGCCAGGTAGAAGGCGGCGGTCGCCAGGGCCAGGGCCGGCAGCACCGATGGACGAACCCAGTCGAGGGGGTGGTCCTTGCGGACCGTGATGCCCGTGCCCTTCTCGATCTTGTTCTTCGCCGTGCCTTCCGTGTCGTCGTCGGCTGGCAGTGTGACGAGGCGTACGGGCTCGGGGCTGTCCTCGCTGAGGACGGCGAACACCTTGTCGGCGATGCCGTTCGGCCGGTCGAGGTCGGCGCCGAGCGGGACGGCGTAGTCAGGCGGCGGGCCCGCGCACCCGGCCAGGACGAGCAGCGGCCGGGAGGGATGGTCGCCGGCCAGTTCCGCGAACGTGCCGAGAAACGCCCGGCCGGGTCCGTCCGCGCCGTCGATCTCCGGGATAAGGACGACGAAGGACCACCGTCGTCGGGCCCACAGGTGACTCAGCCGGGTCCTGTCCCGAGTCGCTCTGCGCAGGTCGGTCAGGAGGGCGCGCAGCAGGATGCGTCGCACGCGGGCGTCCTCACGATCCAGTTCGCCGTCCCGGCAGAAGGAGAGAGCTGCGTCCAGGAAGTTGGCGGCATGGCACTCGTCCGCCACCCACCTGAGGCCCCAGTGCCGTAAGAACCACCGATAGCAAAGCTTGGGAACACCGACGACCATGGCGGCGACGAGCCCCTGGAGCCAGCCGGTGAGGACATGCTGCCCCAAGAAGTCCGCCGTGTACGCGCCGGCGCGAAGCGTCCTTCGTCGCTTCAGGAGTTCCGCGTAAAGGCTGTCGACGATGGGCTGCTGCTGGGACTGGAGGTCTCCCGTGCCGCGCTCCGACTCCAGCACGGCCCGGCACGTGTGGAAGGCGCGCAGCGACAGGCGCCCTGAAGACATGGTGAGCTGGAATCTCAGCGCCACTCGGTCGACCGCCGCGAGGAAACCGCCGGTCAGTTCCGCGTCGTCGACGACCGCGTGCGGCGCCTGGCCGTGTGCGTTGCCGTGCCCTCGTGCCAGTCGGTGTTCGTACTCCCGGATGACGAAGGCGGCCCATCGGGGATCACCGCCGTCCTGCCTGCCGAGCACCAGAGCAGGTACTCTCTCGGCCCCGGACCTCCTGGCCGCGAAGGTGTCGAGCTGGCGTATCAGGCGGTCCGACCACCTGGGGTAGGCCGGCGTCGAGTCCGCAGATGCAGGAGAGTTGGGCACACGTGCCTCCCGGGAAGAAGTAGGGAGGTCAACATGCCATGAGCACATGGCTCGCAAGCGCTTCGTATCCGCCAGTGACTCCTACTGCCTGGTTCGGATCATTTCTATGTCGGCGGGTGGCAGCGCCGTGCTGCGAGAGTTCCGCGCCTTGACGGCATTACGTCACAGATCTCGCGCAGGTACGTCGGCTGGATCAAGAGTGGTTCGGCCGCCGACTGATTGCTTCCTGGTCCGGAGCCACGGCCCCGCGTCGTGACGGTGGGACAGGCTCGACGGTACGGAATGATCACTGGGCGATGCGCGACCTTCCTGCCTTGTCAGGGCATCTCAATCTTGCAGTTTCCGCGTGGGGGGCACCGATGGACGGCGAACCGTGCGATCAGAGCGGCGGCGCCCGTGGCGTCCGTCGACGTGGGTGAGGAGGTCAGACCGGGATGCGGGCGGAAGGGGGCGGCCGAAGAGCAGGTCGTAGCCTGCGGGGAGCTGGAGCAGGACCTGGCTTGGGAGGTCGTGGCCCGCAGCGTCGGCGACGATGCTGGCGCTGACGTCCAGCCTGTCAGCTACGCGCGACAGGCCAGGGCGGCTTGTCTGCCGGGGCGGATGCCCCCCGGACGCCACACTCCCGCCCCGGTACGCTCCTCGCCGGCGGGGCCGGCCCGGTGACCTCCACAGTCGCCGGGCGCAGCAGGTTCTCGCCCAGACGGTAGCCGGGACGCAGAACCGCCGAGCACACCAGGCGGTCCGCAGCGGCGCAGACATGGTGGGTGAGAGCGTCGTGGCACGCGGGATCGAACAGATCGCCCACCTCACCGAAGGACGTGACGCCCAACGAGCCGAGCTGCTCCTGCAGGCTGTCGGCGATGTCCTTCAGACCGGGCGTCAGCGGCTCGTGCGCCAACGCCCGGTCGACGGCGTCCAGCACGGGCAGCAGCGCCCGCACCACGTTGGCCACCGCGATCTCGCGCACGGCCAGGCGGTCCCGCCGCACCCGCTTGCGGTAGTTGTCGTACTCGGCCTTCACCCGCTGCAGGTCGGCGGTCCGCTCCTTCACCAGGCGCCGCAGCTTGTCCAGCTCGGTGCTCCGCGGACCGCTCCTGGTCATCGTCAACCAGCCTCCGGCTTGTCGTCGTCGACGATCTCGGCGTCCACCACGTCATCATCGGACGAACCACCGCTCGTACCGCCGCCCGCGGACGCGCCGGCCGCACCCGCCGGCTGCTCGGCCCGGGACTGCTGATACAGGGCGGTGCCGATCTTCTGCGCGGCCTGTGCGGTGCGATCGATCGCCTGCCGGATCGCGGCGGTGTCCTCTCCCTTCAGCTTCTCCTTCAGTTCGGCCAGCGCCGTCTCCGTCTCGGACTTGGCGTCCGCCGGGATGTGCTCGGCGTTGTCCTTCAGGAGCTTCTCGGTCGAGTAGACGAGCTGCTCACCCTGGTTGCGGGTCTCGGCCGCCTCCCGGCGCCGGCGGTCCTCCTCGGCGTGCTGCTCGGCCTCGCGGACCATGCGGTCGATGTCGTCCCTGGGCAGCGCCGAGCCGCCGGTCACCGTCATCTTCTGCTCCTTGCCGGTGCCCAGGTCCTTGGCCGAGACGTGCATGATGCCGTTGGCGTCGATGTCGAAGGTCACCTCGATCTGCGGCACTCCGCGCGGCGCCGGGGCGATGCCGGTCAGCTCGAACATGCCGAGTTTCTTGTTGTACGCGGCGATCTCCCGTTCGCCCTGGAAGACCTGGATCGTCACGGAGGGCTGGTTGTCCTCGGCGGTGGTGAAGATCTCCGAACGGCGGGTCGGGATGGTGGTGTTGCGCTCGATCAGCTTGGTCATGATGCCGCCCTTGGTCTCGATGCCGAGGGACAGCGGGGTGACGTCGAGCAGCAGGACGTCCTTGACCTCGCCCTTGAGGACACCGGCCTGGAGCGAGGCGCCGACGGCGACGACCTCGTCGGGGTTGACGCCCTTGTGCGGGTCCTTGCCGGTCAGCTCCTTCACCAGCTCGGTCACCGCGGGCATGCGGGTGGAGCCGCCCACCAGGACGACGTGGTCGATGTCTGAGACCTTGATCCCGGCGTCCTTGATCGCGTTGTGGAACGGCGCCTTGCACCGCTCCAGCAGGTCGGCAGTGAGCTGCTGGAACTGGGCGCGGGTGAGCTTCTCGTCCAGGTGCAGCGGGCCCTCGGCCGAGGCGGTGATGTAGGGCAGGTTGATGGTCGTCTCGGTGGACGACGACAGCTCGACCTTCGCCTTCTCCGCCGCCTCCCTGAGGCGCTGCACGGCCATCTTGTCCTTGGACAGGTCGACGCCGTAGTGGTTCTTGAACTGCGTCACCAGATGGTCGACGATCCGCTGGTCCCAGTCGTCACCGCCCAGGTGGGTGTCGCCGTTGGTGGCCTTGACCTCGATGACGCCCTCGCCCATCTCCAGCAGCGACACGTCGAAGGTGCCGCCGCCCAGGTCGAAGACCAGGACCGTCTGGTCGTTCTCCTTGTCCAGCCCGTACGCCAGCGCGGCGGCCGTCGGCTCGTTGATGATCCGCAGCACGTTCAGGCCCGCGATCTCACCGGCCTCCTTCGTCGCCTGCCGCTGGGCGTCGTCGAAGTAGGCGGGCACGGTGATCACCGCGTCGGTGACGTCCTCGCCCAGGTACGCCCCCGCGTCCCGCTTCAGCTTCTGCAGCACGCGCGCGGAGATCTCCTGCGCGGTGTACCGCTTGCCGTCGACGTCCCCGTGCTCGGGAAAGCGCCAGGCGTGATCGCCCATGTGCCGCTTGACCGAGCGCGCGGTGCGCTCGACGTTCGTCACGGCCTGCCGCTTGGCCACCTCGCCGACGAGGACCTCGCCGTTCTTGGAGAACGCCACCACCGACGGGGTCGTCCGCGCGCCTTCGGTGTTGGTGATGACGGTGGGTTCGCCGCCCTCCAGTACCGAGACCACCGAGTTCGTCGTTCCCAGGTCGATACCAACCGCACGTGCCATCTGTGCTCTCCTCCTCGTCCTCACCCTCGTTCTTCGTCTCACCGGCCGGGAATCCACCGGACCGGACCCGCACGCAGCGGCGGCTCGGGACGCACGTCCCCGAGCACCACCGCGTACCGCCATGCGGACCGCGCCGGCACGGTAGGGACAGCGCCTCGATCAGGCGCCGGCAGCGTGTGCTCGAGGCGCTGGTCGTAGGCCGCCCGCAGGATGGGGTCGCGCAGCGTCTCGTAAGCCGACCGCACTTCACCGAACCGTGCGGCGGTGTCCGCGTCCACTCGGGTGTCGGGGCGCAGTTCCCGCACCCGGGCGCGGAAGGCCGAGGTGATCGCCTCGGCCGTCGCCGAGGGCTGCACCCCCAGCACCGCGTACAGCTCGTGTTCCTGCTCCCGCACCCGCATGTCCGGCCACCTCCTCGCCCGTCCTGAGCTGCGGTTTCCTACCCACTTGCCTACCTTTCTGAAATAAAACTTGAGTCTTGCCTTGTCAAGTCTGGGCGAGGTATAGGTGAGGTGTCCGCGTTACTGCCGTGACTGCGCGGAACGCAGAGCGGCGCAGTGGGCGAAGGAGTGGAAGCAGAGGTCCAAGGACGCCGACCGTGGCGGCTCGCGCGCAGACACTGAGACGCAGAGAGCGGGGTGCGGATCATGGCACTGTTCCTCGCCGCGGACTTCGCGGCGTCCGTCCACGCGCAGCACCGGCATCATCTGACTCTGGACCTGTCCGGACTGACCCATGCCGACGCCGACGGACTCACCGCTCTGATGTCCGTGTGGACGCTGCTGGACCGGGACCAGGGAGAGCTACGCCTGGTATGCCCTCAAGGACGGACGGAGCGGCTGCTGCACAGCAGCGGCGACGCTTCAGACCTGCCCGTGTATCCCTCCCTCGACGCGGCCCTGTCAGCACCCCGGATCGTTCCTGCGCACCGGATGGGAGGTGCAGTGCAGTGATCACCGAACTCGCTGTCGAACGTGTGGAGTTCACCTGCGGCTCGTGCTGGCACAGCTGGAGCGTCGACTACGACGTCCAGCGCTACCGAGACGCTCTCGACGCCGAGTGGGAGGTCTTCTACCGCGACAACACCGCCGTTGCCTCCCCGTATACGCCGCAGGGCTCCCCGCCCTGCGAGCACTGCGGCCGCCGCTGGGTCGGACGCCTGGTGGCGCGCCGGCCCGTGCCGCTGCCCGGTGACGCCGAGGCGCCGCGCAGCCGTGTCCCGGTCGAGGGCGGCCATCGTCCCGAGCGGCACACCGCGCCGATGCTGCACGCCGCCGGTCACTCGCAGCCGCAACCCGGCGAACGAGCAGCCCAGCAGTCCAGGAAGCCGTCCGGGTGATCCGGACAGTGCGCGCCTGCCCCTTGAAGGCGGGCGCGCACTGTGGGCCAGGGACCTCGCACGCCGATTTCCTGGGCGCTGCGGCGGGACCCTCGGGGGCGTCACGATCGGCACTCACGTGTGAGCTGCGGCATTGTCGGTTCACGTGGTCGGCCTCCACGATGACCGGACCAGACGAGGTCGAGAAAGGCAGCTCCTCATGGGTGATCATGTGCACGTGCGGCTCAGCCAGGGGCTGAGCGTGTCGGCCGAGGGAGAACTGATCGAGCACTCCCGCTGCCGGTGCGGGGCCACCTTCACCAAGGTGTTCGACGCGGACGGCAGGAAGCCGCAGGGCCCGGCCCCGTCCTGATGCGCTCCCGGCGCCGGACGCGAGAGGCCGGCAAGGACCCTGTTCGTTGTGCTGCTGGTCTACCGGCGGGTGGTCCGGGAGAGTATGCACGTCGAGGGGTCGATCGCCATGCTGGAGCGACTGCTGCCCTGGTGGCCGGGGAAGATCTTCGTCCTGGTGCTCCTCGGGTTCGCGTACACCAGCACATCCCATCCGCCCTCAGGTTTGCGCTGGGCGGCGGATTCCAGCAGCGGTACCCGGTGCCGCTCGTTGAGGTAGCGTCTCGCACACCAGGTCCACTTCCCGGCGCAACTCAGGGCTGACGTGCCCGGCCAGCAGCGCCGCAAGGCCACGGTCCACCACGGCGGCGGCCACCTGGCTCGGCAGCCCCCGACGTCACGACCCCCACACGCCGCACGGCATCGTCCGCTGCCCGGGCGACCGCGTCCGGGTGGACGCCGCAGCAGCAGGTCGGCAAGGCGGTCGTCGAGCTCGCGCTGGATGGTCCGGCGCAGCGGGCGGGCGCCGAACTCGGGCTGGTGGCCGAGGTTGGCCAGCAGGTCGGCCGCGCCGGCGCTGATGTCCAGGGTGATGTCCTGGGCGTGCAGACGCCGGCGGGTGTGTTCCAGCTGCAGGAGCTGCCCGGCTTCCTCGTAGCCGACGTAGCCGGGGGGCGCCGACCAGGCGGGAGACGGTGTGCTTCTCCTGGAACTCGCTCATGTCAAAGCGGATCATCCGTCCCTCGTCGCCGAACAGGGCGGCGGCCAGCGCGCGGGAGAGTTCGGTCTTGCCCACCCCGGTGGGGCCGAGGAAGAGGAAGGAGCCGACCGGCACGCCGACGGAGGCCAGGGACGGCAGCAGGGCCCTGGACTGATGCCCGAGGCCCTGAAGTCGCGGTGTCGCTGTGGCGTCAGCTGCCCAGTTCCTTGCGGTCGCTGCCGCCGCTGATGGCGATCTTGCGTGGCTTGGCCTGCTCGGCGACCGGGATCTGCAGCCTCAGCACACCGGCCTCGTAGGAGGCTTCGATCTTGTCGGTGTCGAGGGTCTCGCCGAGGAACAGCTGTCGGCTGAACGTCCCCGCGGGCCGCTCGGTGATCACCGTGTCACAGTTCTCGCCGTACGCCGGCTTGCGTTCGGCCTTCACCGTCAGGACGTTGCGCTCGACATCGAGGTCGATCGACTCAGGGTCCACGCCCGGCAGGTCCAGCTCCACGAAGAACGTCTCGCCCTCGCGCCAGGCGTCCATCGGCATGCCCGCCGGGTGCGCGGTCGTGCCCCAGACCCGCTCGACGAGCCGGTCAAGCTCGCGGAAGGGATCCGTACGCATCAGCATCTGTCGGCCCTCCTTCACGTCGTCCCGCGTCCTTTCGCTCTACTTCTGATGTACCACTGCGCCGAAAAGTTGACAACTATCGGCTCAACTTTTTTCGGGCGTTGGTGGCGGTGGCCTGCCGCCGCCTGGCCGCACACGCCAAGCCCCGCAAGATCGCCACCTCCGGCGGCACACCCAAGCAGCTCACGCGCCTTGCCCGGGCAGAACGAGCAGACCTCCAGCATTGGCCGGATCAGACCCTCCAGCGTCTTAGGCGAGAGTCCTGCTACATCCCGTGCCCACACGTACTCGGCAAGGGAGTCCTGGTACAGAGCGCGCTCGTCCTCTGCCGTGGACGTCGCGGCTGCGCCGTTGCAGTGACTACGTCAGCGAGGCCCGACTCGAGTTGCGCGGGCCGCCGGGCCGCTCCTCGACTGTGGTGCCGCCCCCTGTGACGAGAGAGAAGCGACGGGTCCCGGAATCCGAACAAGACCGCAAGTCACGGAAGGAACTCCTGGAATCGCCCCGAGGGCATTCCGGCCGACGTGTCCAACGCGCCACCCTCCACGCCACTGCCACCATCGCGCGACACCGGCAGCACTACGGCGCGCTGATCGTCGTCGTCCTGCCTGACACCGGTGAGCGGTACCTCAGCATGGACCTGTTCGACTGACCGGGCATAGGCCCACTCGTCGCGCCGGTTCGAGGCGATCTCTCCGCCCTTGCCGTAGGCGATCACGGAGTTGGCGCCGTTGGAGGAGTGCATCACGTTCAGGCCCTCCTCGATCTCCCGCTGAAGATCCCGAAGCCGCAGATAGCGGGCGACGAAGATGGTCTTCTGAGCACGGCTGACCTCCAGCATCGCCGCACAGGTGGGGCCCCCTCGGCACTGTGCCAGGCCGGGGCGGCGCCGCGACCATCGCCGAATAGGCCGAGTTTCCGGGGCGCCGTGAGCGTTCCGACAGGATCATCGGACGGCATCGGTGCTGTTCACTCGGCGGACCGGGGCCCCGCGGCGCGGCGCAGCCGGTTGGCGATCGCCAGCCCCAGCCCCACCTCCACGGGCACGGAGGCGATGATGAGGTCGCACCCCTGCTGGTCGAGTTTGCGCAGGAACCCGTACAGCCCGCGCGCGTAGGCGGCCGGCGAACCGGGGACCGTCACCACAGCGTGCGCCTTCACCGGAGCGTCGGCGAAGGAGGCGGGAAGAAGGACGCCCACGCGGTGGCCCAGCTCCTGCGCGGCCTCGGCTTCGGCGATGATCTTCTCGGGCTCGACGAGGACGACTCGCGCACGCGGCGCGTAGTGGGACGGATGCTGGCCCGGCACCCGGACACGGCTGGTCGAGTGGACCGCAAGCGGGCGCCCCAGCACCGCTTCGAGGTCCTCGCGCGTCACCCCGCCGGGCCGCAGGATGCTCGGGATCTCGCCCGTGGTGTCGACGATGGTCGACTCGACGCCGACCGCGCAGGGACCGCCGTCCAGCACGAAATCGACGGCATCACCAAGCTCCGCACGGACGTGCTGCGCCGTTGTGGGGCTTACCTGGCCGAAGCGGTTGGCGGACGGGGCCGTGACACCGTCGCCGAAGGCCGAGAGCAGCGCGAGTGCGACGGGGTGGTCGGGCACGCGCACGGCCACTGTCTCCAGGCCACCAGTTGCCTCGAGGGGCACCCGGCGGCCCCGCCGCAGGACCAGCGTGAGTGGCCCTGGCCAGAAGCGTTCTGCCAGCAGGCGCGCCGTCGCCGGCACGTCCTCGACCCAGTCGTCCAGGTACTCCGCGCCGCCAATGTGGACGATCAGCGGATGGGAGGGCGGACGCCCCTTGACCTGGAAGATGCGCGAGACAGCGGCAGGATCCTCGGCGTTGGCGCCCAGACCGTAGACGGTTTCGGTCGGGAAGGCCACCAGCCCTCCGGCGCGCAGCACACCGGCCGCCTTCTCGATATCACTGGTTCGTGCCGTCACGCTCGCATCCTCTCACCGTCCTGCTCTTCCACATTCCGTGGCCTCCTCAGCGCATAACGACGCGACCACGGCCGAGGCACCGCATCCAAGAACGCGCCCGTAGCGCCCATCGCGGTTCCGTCATTCCTGGACTGACCGAGGTCCCTGGTACGGAGGCAAGAGTTCACAGCCGAAGTAGCCTCCGAACGGGCCAGAGCCTTTACCTGGCTCCATTCCTAGACGACTTCTAGGACGTCACGAACAGGGCGGCGGGGCGTGGCGGGCCCCTGCGGTCCATAGCCCAGGCGCAGCACCATCTGTACGTGGCCTCCGCCGGCCACCGGTTCACGGGCCAGCAGGCGCAGGTCCGGGCTCTCCAGAGCGTGGGAGGTCAGGGAGGTGGCGAGCCCGGTCAGGGTCGCCTCCAGCAGGACGCGTTCCAGCGCCTGGCCCGCGCGCAGCCAGTCGGCGGGGGCATCTCCTGGTGTGCTGAGCAGCGCCAGGTGCGGGTTCTTCTCGAAGGCGGTGGCGCCGCGGTCTGCCACCGGGCGGCGACCGGCGAAGTCGCGCAGCGGAGCCTTGCCGTCCCGCATCCGGGGCCCGAACGCGTACTCCGGGACGCCGTCGGTGGCGATGTCCGCTTCTGGGCCGAGCCGGGTCCAGCGGTGCAGATCCTCCATGCCCGCGGGGTTCAGGGCGTCGCGGCTCTCGGCGTCGTGGACCAGGTCCAGGACGGTTTCCACGTGCCAGGGGCCGGGGAACAGCAGGTCGGCTCCCTCGAGGCTGGCTGCTCTCTGCAATGCGGCCCGGACGTCCTCGGGGATGTCCTTTTCGTCGAAGGGATGCCGGCTGGTGTGCCTCTCGCGGATGGCCGGGTGCAGGCGCGCCAGGTCGTCCTCGTGCGTCGTGGGACGGCGCGCCTCGCCCAGCTGCACAGCGGCGAGCAACAGCGGCTCCGCAGGATCCGGCAGCAGCCGGACCACCGGGGTGAATCCGGCATGGGCCGCGGCGACGCGGAGATTGAACAGCGCCGCTCCGCAGCCGATGTGCAACGCCCGGTTCCCCGGGTCGGAGCGGGTCATGGCCCGGTCGAGATCGGCAAGCAGCAGGAGAGCACGATCATGGGCCACGTAGCGGAAGCGCCATGGCTGGGCATTGTGCATGGAAGGGGCGAACACGGCCTCGGCGACCAGCGCGGCGGCGGTCTTCGCATCCAGTTGCCGTGTGTCCATCGTGCCCTCCTCACAACACACCACGCGCCCTCGACTCACGTGGCGAGTACCCAGGCTCCACATGCACACGTCCGGTGGGGTGGTGAGACCGCCGTCGGTCGCATCGCCCCACGCTCGGTGAGCCAGGTCCCGGTATCCGGTGGGGCATCGGCAGCTTTGTGGATCTCTACGCAGTGGATCAGCAGAGATCAGCCGCCGCGGTGCTGAGCTCGGCGCGCACCCTTCTTGCGCCCTCTGGTGGGGATGAGGCGGACGCGGTGCTGCTGGTAGTGACCGAGCTGATCAGCAACGCGGTCCGCCACGCCGGCGGCGTGACCGGTTTCGGGCTCAGAACCGGCCCGGGGACGGTGACGGTCACAGTGCACGACGCCAGCCGCCAGCCCCCGCGGCCACAGCTCACGGATCCGAGAGAGCCCGCCGGGTTCGGCCGGCTTCGGAAGTGCCCTGGTGCGGGTATGGACCTGGCGCCTTCCCGGCCGCCGCTCCATGATCGTCGGAGGGGTACCCGGGCCGGATAGGGCCGAACAGCCCCGGGCCGGCCGACGGATGGGGCCCAACGGCCCCCTTTCGCGTCGCGCGGCGGAAGCAGACGTGGATCAGGATGTCTCGGGGTGGACGAGCACGTTGTCGCCGGAGCGGCCGGCGAAGTAGTCCTCGATGTTGGCCACGGTGGTCTGGGCGATCTGCCCGACCGCGTCTCGGGTGAAGTAGGCCTGGTGGGACGTGATCAGGACGTTGTTGAAGGTCATCAGCCGCGCGAGGCGTTCGTCGGTCATCACCTCCAGCGACTTGTCCAGGAAGAACACCCCGGCCTCCTCCTCGTACACGTCGAGGCCGACACCGCTCAGCCGGCCGGCGCGCAGCGTCTCCAGCAGGGCGTCGGTGTCCACCAGGCCGCCGCGGCTGGAGTTGACCAGAATCGCGTCGTCCTTCATCAGGCCCAGGGCCTTGGCGTCGACGAGGTGATGGGTCTCGGGCAGCAGCGGCACGTGCAGGCTGATCAGGTCCGCCTCGGCGAACAGCCGCTCGCGCGGCACGTACTCCATCCCGAGGGCGAGGCAGTCGGGATTCTCGGCGACGTCCCAGCCCAGCAGCCGCATCCCGAACCCGTGGGCGATCCGGGCGAACGCCGCGCCGATCTTTCCGGTGCCCGCCACTCCGGCCGTCCGGCCGCGCAGGTCCCGGCCCATCAGCCCGTCGAGTCGGAAGTCGAACTCCCGGGTGCGGTGCGCGGCCCGGACGATCCGACGGTTGACCGCCAGGGCCAGGGTCCAGGCGAACTCGGCAACCGAGTACGGCGAGTAGTACGAGACCCGGGCAACCGTGAGCCCCAGTTCCTTGGCGGCGGTCAGGTCGATGTTGTTGTAGCCGGTGGACCGCTGGGCGATCAGTCGGGTGCCGCCCTTGGTCAGCGAGCGCAGAACGCCGGCGTCCAGGGTGTCGTTGACGCTGCTGAGGACGACCTCGCTGCCCGCGGCCGTCGGGACGGTGTCCCCGTCCAGGAACAGCCCCAGACACCGCAGCTCATGCCGACCCGCGAAGGCCTTGTCGAACGCGTCCCTCAGCAGCGGCTCCTCGTCCGCGAGGACGCCATAGGCGACGATCTCCACCTGCTCTCCTCCCGTCGATCGGTGATCACCTCCACCGTAGGCCGGGATCGCAGAAGGGAAGAGGGCCGATCGGCTCCGGGCGTGGGTCCCGTCGTCCCAGGACACCGGGCCGGCGCTCTGACTGCGGAGGTCGTGGGGAGAGGACGACGCGCTTCCCCTCCGCGAGAGTCCCCACACCCGTCCTCACCGGCGGCGCGAGCGTGCCCCCGTTCGGGCAGCGGGACCGAAGGGGCGGAGCTGCGGATCCACGCCCCCCGGTGGATGCGGTTCCGGTCGCCGAGCCGGACGTGACCGTCACCGGCTCTCGCTGGTTTCGGTTTCCGTGAGGGCTGCTCGTCCCGCCTCCAGCCGGGCGGCCGGGATGCGGAAGGGGGAGCAGGAGACGTAGTCGAGGCCCGCCCGGTGGAAGAAGTGGATGGACTCCGGGTCGCCGCCGTGTTCGCCGCACACCCCGGTCTCCAGCCCGGGGTTGACGGCGCGGCCCGCCTCCACGGCCAGCTCCACGAGCTTGCCTACGCCCTCCTGGTCGATCGTCTCGAAGGGGGACACGCTGAAGATGCCCTTCTCCAGGTACAGCGGGAAGAAGGACGCTTCGGCGTCGTCGCGGGACAGTCCCCAGGTGGTCTGGGTGAGGTCGTTGGTGCCGAAGGAGAAGAAGTCGGCGGCGTCGGCGATGCGTCCGGCGGTGAGGGCCGCGCGGGGCAGTTCGATCATTGTGCCGATCGGGAGGTGCAGGGACTCCCCTGTCTCCGCCGTGACTTCGGCGAGCACGCGCTCTGCTTCCGTACGGGCCAGGCGCAGTTCCTCGACCGTTCCGACGAGCGGGATCATGATCTCGGCGCGCGGCCGGCCGCCCGCGCGCAGTCGGTGGACGAGGGCCTCGGCGATGGCGCGGACCTGCATGGCCATGAGGCCGGGAACGGCCAGTCCGAGCCGTACGCCGCGCAATCCCAGCATCGGGTTCTGCTCATGCAGACGCTCGACGGCATCGAGCAGTTCGCGGTCGTGGACGTCTGGATGGGTGGCGCTCGCCAGGCGGACGGCCAGCGCGGTGCGGTCGGGCAGGAACTCGTGCAGCGGCGGGTCGATGAGCCGAATGGTCACCGGCAGCCCGTCCATGGCTGTGAGGATGCCGATGAAGTCCTCGCGCTGCAGCGGCAGCAGCGTCGCGAGAGCCTCCTCGCGGGCCGTGTCGTCGCGGGCCAGGATCATCGCCTCGACCAGCGTCCTGCGGTCACCGAGGAACATGTGCTCGGTGCGGCACAGGCCGATGCCCCGGGCGCCGAGCCGGCGGGCGCGTGCGGCGTCCTCAGGCGTGTCGGCGTTCGCCCGTACCTGAAGGCGGCGGACGGAGTCCGCGTGCGCGAGTGCCGTCAGGACCGCCTCTGTCAGCGGGCCCGTCCTCTCACCGGTCTCCAGCGCGCGCCCGACGTCGGAGGCGGTGAGCGGCAGCGCACCGAGGTGCACGGTGCCGGCGGTTCCGTCGACGGACAGGATGTCGCCCTCGCGTACGACGACTCCTGTGTCCGTGGTGAGCCGGCGGGCGACCGGGTCGACGGTCAGCGACTCGGCCCCGCACACGCACACCTTGCCCATGCCGCGCGCGACGACGGCGGCGTGGCTGGTCTTGCCGCCCCGGCTGGTGAGGACGGCCTGAGCGGCGATCATTCCGGGCAGGTCGTCGGGGGTCGTCTCACGGCGCACGAGGATCGTCTTCTCTCCGGCAGCGGCTCGGCGCTGCGCCTCGGCGGAGTCGAAGACGACGACCCCGACCGCTGCGCCCGGTGAGGCCGGTACGCCGTGCGCGAGAGGCACGTCGGCGGGGGTGATGTCGAAGCGGGGGAACATCAGCCGGGTCAGCTCGGCTCCGTCCACGCGGGCCAGCGCCTCGTCGGCCGTGATCGTCTTCTCCTCGCGCAGGTCGTGGGCGATACGGAAGGCGGCCTCGGCGGTGCGCTTGCCGACCCGCGTCTGGAGGATCCACAGCCGGCCGCGCTCGACGGTGAACTCCACGTCGCACAGATCCCGGTAGCGGTTCTCCAGCGTGCGCAGGTGGTCTCCGAGCTCGGCGTACGAGCGGGGATCGAGGGTCTTCAGCTCGCTCAGGGGCACGGCGTCGCGGACTCCCGAGACGACGTCCTCGCCCTGGGCGTCGGGCAGGTAGTCGCCGTACATGCCGCGGGCGCCGGTGGCGGGGTCCCGGGTGAAGGCGACGCCGGTACCGGAGTCGGGACCGAGGTTGCCGAACACCATCGCCTGGACGTTGACGGCGGTGCCGAGGTCGTCGGGGATGTGCTCGCGGCGGCGGTATACACGGGCGCGTTCGCCGTTCCAGGAATCGAAGACCGCACGGATGGCGCGCTGGAGCTGCTCGACGGGATCCTGGGGGAAGTCCTCGCCCGTCTCCCGGCGGACGATCGCCTTGAACTCCTCAGTGAGCAGCGCGAGTTCACCGGCGTCGAGGTCGTGGTCGTCGCGCGTCCCGCGCTGCGCCTTGTGCGCGGCGATGGCCTGCTCGAAGAGGTCACCGTCGACGCCCAGCACCGTGCGGCCGAACATCTGCACGAGCCTTCGATAGGAGTCCCAGGCGAACCGCTCCTGTCCGGACGCCTTGGCGAGGCCGGCGACGGACTCGTCGTTGAGGCCGATGTCGAGGATGGTCTCCATCATGCCGGGCATCGAGAAGCGGGCGCCGGAGCGTACGGACACCAGGAGCGGATCGTCGGGCGCACCGAGCGTGCGTCCCATGGCCCGTTCCAGGCCGGCCAGGGCACGGGCCTCCTCGATGCCGAGTTCGGGTGGTTCCTCCCCCGTGGCGAGGTAGACCTTGCAGGCTTCGGTCGTGACGGTGAAGCCCGGTGGCACGGGCAGTCCGAGCCGGGTCATCTCGGCCAGGCCGGCTCCCTTGCCGCCGAGCAGTCCGGCCATCTCCCGGCTGCCCTCGGCGAAGGCGTACACGTACGTTGTCGGTGTGCTCATCGCGCTCTCCGGTCTCTCACTCGTGGGGCACGACGGCCAGCGGGCAGCCGACGTGGTGGACGGCGGCATGGGTGACGGGACCGATGCGCGGAACCGTCGGCCGCTCGGACAGGCGGCGGCCGACGACGAGGAGGCTCGCCGCGGAGGCGGCCCGCACCAGCGCGGTGGAGGCCTTGCCCTCCACAACGGTCTCCAGGACCTCGGTCTCGGGGTACTTGTCCCGCCACACCTTCAGGACAGCGGACAGGAAGCCCTGCCACTCCTCGGCCCGCGCGGGATCGTTGACCAGAGCGATGTCTCCGGGGCCGAGGCTGATGGCGGAAGGCGGCTGCCAGGCGTACACGACCCGCAGCCGGGCCTGCCGCAACTGGGCTTCCTCGAACGCGAACTCGATCACTTCGTCGCAGGCGTCGGCGAGGTCGATGCCGAGCACTACATCGAGGTAGCCGGTCCGGGTGGACGGGCTGCCGTCGTCCGCCGGGAAGTGCTCGTCCTCGGCCTCCTCCCCTGTCCGTACGAGGATCACGGGACGGGTGGCCTTCGCGACCACCCCTTGGGCGACGGAGCCGACGAGAAGTCCGGTGAAGCCGCTCAGGCCGCGCGAGCCCAGGACCAGCAGTTCGGCCTGTTCAGCGGCCTTCAGCAAGGCCGCGGTCGCCGGGCCCTCGACCTGCTCGTCGGTGACGTGTACGCCGGGTACGGCGGTGCGGATGCGCTCCTCCGCCTGCCGCAGAACGCGGCGCGCCAGATGCCGCTGCGCGGCGTTCGCCGGCTCCCCTTCCGTCTGGCGGGGATGCCAGTTCCAGGCGTGCACCAGTCGCAGCGGTCGGTCACGACGCACGGCCTCGCGGGCGGCCCACTCGGCGGCGGCGAGGCTCTCGGTCGATCCGTCTACTGCGGCGATGACGGGCGACAGCATGGTGCGCACCTCCTGCGCTTGTTCTGCCTGGTACTGCCAGCGTCTTCCTGAGGGGACCCGGTCGGATATGGGCCGCAAGGGCTCTCGCAGGTCCATTCGGCCCCTGCGCCGGCCCTGGGGCGGTCGGCACGGTAGGAGGCGTGAGAGCGGGTCACCCGGGTGCCAGGGAGGCGATCGTCGTGAGCCAAGTCATCATTGCCTGCGCCAACGGGACAGGCCGTAGTCATACGGCCGTGCACTGGGCGGCGCACGAGGCGTCTCTGCACGACCTGCCGCTCGAGGTGCGGTACGGCTCACCGCCGAACGATCTGAGTAGCACGGCGATGCTCGTACTCGACCTGTCCGCGGCGGGGGACGACACCACCGGCCTGGCAACGGGCCCGGCCGCACTCGCCGTTACGGCCGCCTCCGCGTGCCCCGTGGTACTCGTACCGGACGCCACCGTCCCCGTCGCGGCTCCGGCACGCCGGGTCACGCAGGTCACCCTCGGGATCGACGCCCGTCACCCGGCGGAGCGGGCCATCGACTTCCCCTTCGACGCCGCCCAGGCCCGGGGTGTACGGCTGCACGCCGTACACGCCTGGGAACTTCCCTCCTGCGCCGCCGGGTTGCCCTTCGGCACTTCCGAGGAGGACCGTGCCATTTGGGAAGACCATGAAGTGCAGTTGCTGGCCGACGCGCTGCGGCCTTGGCGGGTGAAGTACCCGCGGGTTCCGGTGCTTGAGGACGTCGTACTGCTCGACCCCGCCGATGCGTTGCTCCACCATGCTGAGGGCGCCGCACTGCTGGTCGTGGGAGGCGGCTCCGGCGGGGACGCGGGCTTCGTGCGAGCCTTGCTGCGCGAAGCCCGGTGTCCGGTGTCGGGTGTCCGGTGGCCATCGTGCCGTGAAACGTGGGCGAGCCAGGCGAGGAAGCGATGGCCTAAGCAGTCGTCAGTTCCTGTGCGACCCGCTGCGCCCACGCCTCGATCGCGGGGAAGTCACGGAAGTCACCGCCCTTGCCGTTGCGGAGGATCATCCGTGCGACTCTTCCGCTCGCGCCCTCCTGCACGCAGCCGCCGAAGGTGACGTGCTCCCTGACGCCGAGCCGGTCCATGGCGCGCCTGACGCCGGACACGGGCGGGATGTTCCGCTCCGAGGGTGAAGCGTCCAGCGGCCCGCTGCTGAAGAACCACAGCGGGCGCTCGGCCAGGGCGCGGCGGTGGCGGCGGACGAAGCGGCGCGCGTCCTTGTGCCAGCGGCCGGCGTACAGTGCGCCCCCGACCACCACAGCGTCGTACATCTCGATGCTCGCCACCGATGGTGCAGGCCGTGCCTCGGCCGTCATCCCCTCCTTGCCCAGGACCTGGGCGACGGCCTCGGCGATCTGCGCGGTCGATCCGTTCGTCGTCCCGTAGGCGACCAGGACCCTGCCGGTCATGGCGGTCCGCCTCCCCTCAGAGTTTGCGCAGCCAGTCTTCGGCCACGCCGTGCAGGGCCTGTTCGGCGGGCTGGACGTGGCTGTCGTCCAGGCGGTAGGTGAGGTTGTCGACCACCGCGACCACGCCGTCGATCTGCTTGGTCATGGAGACGGCGATCTCCGTCTCACTCTTGCGCTCCAGATGGCCGGCGAGCGTGACCACACCCTCCACCACGGAGACGTCGACGCTCTGCGGCGGCAGCCACAGCGCGCGGACAAGGACTTCCTCGACCACCTCGTCGCGGATCCGGGTGTCCGGCCGAAGGAAGACCTGGAGCAGGTCCCGACGGGTGACGATGCCGACGAGCCGGTCCTCCTCGTCCACGACCGGCAGCCGCTCCACCCGCCGCTGGGCCATGGTCCGCGCGGCCTCGACGATGGTGTCCTCGGCGCGCACGGTGACGGGCGGTTCGGTCATCAGCTGGCCGGCGGTGCGGGCCGCCGCCTTCGCGGCCCTCCGCCTTTCGCCCGGTGTCAACGCCACGGCCCGGAAGCGGCGCTTCGGCGCGTACGGGTCGGGTGTTTCGGCCTGGCGGGCCATCAGGTCGGTCTCGGAGATGACGCCGATGACCTTCTGGTCCTCGTCCACGACCGGCAGTCCGCTGATCCTGTGGTGAGCGAGCAGCCGGGCGACTTCCTTGAAGGGGGTGCCGTACGAGGCGCGAACGACGTCCGTGGCCATCACGGAGCCGACCTTGTCGTGCTTCATCTCTGGTTCCTCCTCGGTGGTGACTCAACGGAGTCGGCGTAGATAGGGGTCCTGCGGCCTGCGCGGCACCAGCCGCACCCGAGCGTCGAGCACGGAGACATCGGCCGTGGTCGCGAGCACGGGGTTGAAGTCGACCTCGGCGAGCTGCGGCACGTCGGCCGCCATCCGGGACAGGCGCAGGAGCAGCTGCTCCAGGCCTTCAAGATCGACCGGCCCGTTGCCGCGGGCGCCGAACAGCAGCGGTGCGCAGCGCGGCGCGGTGATCAGGTCGTGCACATCGTGGTCGGTGAGCGGGGCGAGGCGGGCGGCGTGGTCGCCGAGGACCTCGGTCGCGGTGCCGCCGAGCCCGAACAGCACGAGCGGGCCGAAGACCTCGTCCTGGACGACGCCCGCGAACAGTTCGGTGCCGCGCGCGGCAAGCGGCTGTACGACCACACCGGTGAGCAGTCCCGCGAACCGGGTCTCGAAGTCCCGGAAGGCGGCGCGGACTTGGGCATCGCCATGGAGGTCGAGATGCACGGCATGCTGCTCGCTCTTGTGGACCAGTCCGGGCCAGTGGGCCTTCATCACCACCCGGTCGTCCGGGCCGCGCAGTCGCTGGGCCGCGAGGACGGCCTCATCCTCGGTCTCCGCCCACGCCCAGAGCAGTTGGGGGATGCCGTAGCAGGTCAGCAGGTCGGCGCAGGTGCGCGGGTCGAGCCAGCCTCCGTCCGGATGCGCGGCCAGGAAGGTGTCAGTGATCTCCTGGGCATGGGCGGTGTCGATGCCGTCGAGTTCCGGGACCGTGCCTACGGGCCGGGCGAGCCAGGCCGCACGGCGTGCGGCGTGAGCCAGGGCCCGTGCCGCCGCCTGGGGTTCGGCGTATGAGGGGATGGTGCCCGCATCGGCGGCGGGCAGAAGCTTGACCGGCAGGTCCTGTTCGAGGCGTACGGCCACAACTGGCTTGGCCCGGTGCGCGGGGGCGTCGGTGAGTGCCCGGATGAGGTCGTCGCCCGTCGCGGCGGCGACCGCCGTGGGTACGAGGGCCACCAGGACGGCGTCGATGCCCGGGTGGTGCGTCAGCCGGTCCAGGCAGTCCGCGAGCTGTTCCTCCGTGACGGCCGCGGTGGCGTCGACGGGGTTGCCGACCGCCGCACCCCGCGGGAGCACGGCGAGCAGGTCGTCGACGACTTCTGCGGGCAGCGGCGGCAGGGCCAGTCCCGCCTCTGTGCAGGCGTCGGCGGCGAGGACGCCTGCACCGCCCGCGTTGGTGACGATCGCGACGCGGGTGCCCGCGGGGAGCGACTGGGAGTGCATCAGGGCGGCGGTTTCGAGGAGTTCGCCGACCGACCGGGTGGCGGTGATGCCGGCCTGGGTGAACAGCGCCTGCCGGGTCATGGTGCGGGTGGCGGCGGCCGCGGTGTGGGAGGCGGCGGCCCGGCGCCCCGCCTCGGTACGGCCTGCGTCGACGGTCAGGACCGGCATACGACGGGTGACGCGGCGGGCCGTGCGGGAGAACGCGCGCGGGCTGCCGAAGGACTCCAGGTGCAGCAGCGCCAGTTCGGTGCGGCCGTCGCTCTCCCACCACTGGAGCATGTCGTTGCCGCTGACGTCGTATTTGTCGCCGAGGGAGGCGAAGGACGAGACGCCGATGCCGAGCCGGGACAGCCCGTCGAGCAGGGCGATACCGACCCCGCCGGACTGCACGGCGACGCCCGCGGTGCCGGGGCGGGGGTGGTCGGCTGCGAAGGTGGCGTCCAGGCGCAGGTCGGGGTCGGTGTTGGAGATGCCGAGGCAGTTGGGTCCCACCAGGCGCATGCCGTAGGTGCGGCAGGTGGCCAGCAGCGCCTGCGCCTGCTCGACGTCGAGGCCGGAGGTGACAACGAGCAGCGCCCGGGCACCGGCCTTGCCGCACTCCTCCGCGGTGTCCGGGACCGCCGCCGCGGGGACGGCCACGACCACCAGGTCGGGGGTCTTCGGCAGCGCGCTCACGGACGGGTATGACGGCACGCCGAGGATGTGGTTGACACTCGGGTTCACGGCGAACAGGCGGCCGGTGTAACCGCCCGCCTTCAGGTGGTGCAGGATCGCCCGGCCGACCGAGCCGGGTTTGCGTCCGGCACCGACAACAGCGACCACGTTCGGGCACAGCAGCGGCTCGAGGCTGGCCACGTCGGCGGCCCGGCCCCGGGCCTCCACGGCCGACAGATAGGCGTCGTCCGCGTCGAGCCGGATGGTGCAGCGGACCTCGGGGCCCTCGAAGCGGCGGGCGGTGCGCAGGCCGATGTCGGCGAAGAGCCGGAGTATCTCGCGGTTCTCGCTGAGGGCGTCGGCGGTGAAGGTGGTGATGCCGTCGGCCCGGGCCGCGGATACCAGGTGCTCGACGAGCAGGGTGCCCACTCCGCGGTGGTGCAGGCCGTCACAGACAGCGATGGAGATCTCGGCCTCGTCCTTCTCCCCCGCCGTGTCGTACTCGGCGAGCCCGATCACCTGACCCTGCGTCTCGGCCAGCAGGGCCCGGTAGCCGGGGT
Organism: Streptomyces sp. NPDC007856; assembly: GCF_042868225.1. Taxonomy (NCBI): domain Bacteria; kingdom Bacillati; phylum Actinomycetota; class Actinomycetes; order Kitasatosporales; family Streptomycetaceae; genus Streptomyces; species Streptomyces sp. NPDC007856. Next base: position 141,352 of record NZ_JBIAEC010000010.1, read on the forward strand.
GCGCCGGGGCGCAGGCCCGGTCGGCGGCCAGGGCGGCGGACCGCGGGCTCAATGAGAAGAACCGGCGACGGAGGTTCTCCGGGGACATCTCCTCGTAGAGCCCCTGCACCTGGTCGTGGTCGGCCTGGGTCACAGGACGGATGCACACAGTGGTGCCGTCCACGAGCAGGGCGTGAACCGGGGGGCGGTTGAGCACGGCGTCCGACATCGGGGATCTCCTCCAAGCCTCTCGATGGTTCGAGCATCAGACGGATCACGACGGGATCCCATGGGCTGTGTGGAGGTCCTTCGAGGGCCGGTAGGCCCTTCTTCCCCGGGGTGCGCGTCCATGGATCGCCGCTCTGGTAGTGAAGTGACCGGACGGACGCCGCCAAGGAACGGTCACCGCGGTCGTCGTCTGCGCACAAGTTCGGGCACTGGGGGCCACTAGACGACTTGTCACGGCAGAACCGCGTGGTTTGCGTTTGGATCACCTGTCTCAAGGTGAGCCTGGGGGGCGAGGACGAGATTGAACCACTTGATCGAAACAGCACCATCTGATCCAGTCTCCACGGTGGAACCTGGCGCCTGCCAGTGCGGCGCCCGGATCCCCGTGGGCGTTCCGGGCGCCGCCGAGGAGAGGTTCAGGGGGCTGCTCGAGGCGGCGCCGGATGCCATGGTCATCGTCGACGACACCGGCACCATCCGCCTCGTCAACGCCCAGACAGAGGCCCTCTTCGGCTACCGGCGCGAGGAACTCCTGGGCCACCCCGTCGAACTCCTCGTCCCCGGCCGCTTCCGCACCCACCACACCGCACACCGCAACGGCTACGCCCACAACCAGCAGGTGCGTCCCATGGGTGCCGGACTCGACCTCTACGGACTACGCAAAGACGGCACCGAGTTCCCCGTCGAAATCAGCCTCAGCCCCCTGGAAACCACCGACGGCCTCCTCGTCTCCGCCGCCGTACGCGACGTCAGCGAACGCAAAGCCGCCGAGGAGCGCATCAACGAGCTCGCCGCGCTGGTCGAGTCATCGCAGGACGCGATCCTCGCGAAGACCCTGGACGGCCACATCACGTACTGGAACGCCGCCGCGCAGCGGCTGTACGGGTTCACGGCGGACGAGGTCCTGGGACGGCACGTCTCCATGCTGGCACCCTCCGCGAGGAACCACGAGATCACCGCGCTCCTGGAGCGGCTGCGCCAGGGCGAGAAGGTCGAGCACTTCGAGACGTTGCGGCTCACCCGCTCCGGAGAGCTGCTCGACGTCGACGTCACCCTGTGGCCGACCCGGGCGGCGGACGGCACCGTCGTCGGGGCGTGCGCGATCGTCCGGGACATCAGCGACCGCAAGCGCGCCGAGGCGGAGCTGACGGAGCTGTACGAGCAGCAGCGGCACATCGCCCTGACCCTGCAGCGCAGCCTGATGGGCACGCCGCCCGCCATCCCGGGCCTCACCACCGCCAGCCGCTACCGGCCCGCGACCCAGGGGGCCGGTGTCGGCGGCGACTGGTTCGACCTGATCCCGCTGGGCGCCGGCCGAGTGGGTGTGCTGATCGGCGATGTGATGGGGCGGGGTCTCGAGGCCGCGGCCGTCATGGGTCAACTTCGGTCGGCGGCACACGCGTTGGCCAAGACCGGGCTTCAGCCGCGGCAACTGATGCAGGCGATGGACACCGTCGTCGCCGATCTCGATGTCCCCGACCAGCTGGTCACCTGCTGCTATCTGGTCATAGCCGCCGACACAGGGGAGGTGACCGTGTGTTCCGCCGGCCACCTGCCGGGTCTCGTAGCCGTCCCCGGTGCACGCACCCGGCCGCTTCCGGCACCCGTGAACGCCCCCCTCGGCGTCGGTGGGGTGATCTACGAGCAGTGCTGCGGCACCATCGAGCCCGGCGCCACCCTCGTGCTCTACACCGACGGTCTGATAGAAACCCCCGGAACCGACATCGAGGACAAGCTCACCCAGCTCGTCGCCACCCTGGACGAGCTCCCGACCACGGTGCCCGACCTGGAGAGCGCCGCCGACCACGTCCTGTCGACGCTGCTGCCCGACGCGGACGGCCACGACGACGTCACGTTGCTGCTGACCCAGCTCCCTGCGGCTCCGCTGGCCACGGCCACCACCGACCTGCCCGCCGCGCCCGAATCCGTGCCGGCGGGCCGCGAGTTTCTCGCCAAAGCTCTGAGCACGTGGGACTGCGCGGGCACGACGGACGACGCGCTCCTGCTGCTCTCCGAGGTCCTCACCAACGCCGTGCAGCACGCCCAGGGCCCCATCGGGGTGCACGTGGTCCGCACGGACACCGATCTCACCGTGGAGATCAGCGACCGCAGCCCCCACCTGCCCCAGCCGCGCCTCGCGGCGGAGGACGAGGAGTCCGGGCGCGGCCTGCTGCTGGTTCGCGCCCTCGCCGACGACTGGGGGGTACGGCCGATGGACGAGGGGAAGACGACTTGGTTCAGCCTCAAGTTGTGAGAAGGCGGCGGGAGCCGGCCCCTGCGGGCTCCCCTTGGCGTCAGCCGTCGGAGACCAGTTCCGTCAGGTCCAGCAGCCGGTTGGTGTAGCCCCACTCGTTGTCGTACCAGCCGAAGACCTTGGCGAGGGTGCCGTTGGCCTGGGTGAGCGCGGCGTCGAAGATGCAAGAGGCCGGGTCGCCGATGACGTCGCGGGAGACGATGGGCGCCGTCGAGATACGCAGGATGCCGTTCAGCGGGCCCTCGGCCGCCGCCGCGAAGGCGGCGTTGATCTCGTCGGGCGTGGCCTCGCGGTTCAGCACCACCGTGAGGTCGGTCAGCGAACCGTCCTCCACGGGCACCCGGACGGCGATCCCGTCCAGCGCACCGGCCAGTTCCGGCAGTACGAGGCCGACGGCGCGGGCGGCACCGGTGCTCGTCGGGATGATGCTCAGTGCCGCCGAGCGGGCGCGGCGCAGGTCCTTGTGCGGGCCGTCGAGCAGGGACTGGTCGTTGGTGTAGCCGTGGACGGTGGTCAGCAGGCCGCGGTCGATGCCGAAGTTCTCGTCGAGCACCTTGACCATCGGCGCGAGGCAGTTGGTGGTGCAGGAGGCGGCCGAGATGATCCGGTCACGGTGTCGATCGTAGGTGTCGTCGTTGACGCCCATCACGAGGGTGGCGTCCACGCCCTTGCCGGGCGCCGACAGGAGCACTGTGTGGGCGCCTGCCTTCAGGTGCAGGGCCGCGGCGTCGCGGTCGCGGAAGCGGCCGGTGGACTCGATGACGATGTCGGCTCCGTAGTCGGACCAGTGCAGGGAGGCGGGGTCTCGCTCGGCGGTGACGGCGATACGCCGACCGTCGACGGTGAGGGTGCTGTCGTCGTGAATGACCTCGCGTCCGATGTGCCCGAACGTCGAGTCGTACTCCAGGAGGTGGGCGAGGGTGGCGGGTGGCGCGATGTCGTTGATGGCGACGACGTGGACGTCCTGGGTTCCCGCCTCCGCGCGGTCGAGGGCCGCGCGGAGATAGGTGCGGCCGATGCGGCCGAAGCCGTTGATGCCGACGCGTACGGTCATGGTGAGGAGCTCCTTTACAGTCAGGGGCCTACCGTGGGCGGAAGTGGCTCAGTGAGTCGTCGGTGGTGGAGGCGGCATGGCCGGTAAGAAGGAGGCGAACCTGCCGCGCGAGGTGTATGAGAAGGAACTGCTGCGTCTGCAGACCCAGTTGGTGAAGCTGCAGGAGGGGGTGCGGGCGGAGGGCGTCCGGCTGGTCGTGATCTTCGAGGGGCGGGACGCGGCGGGCAAGGGCGGCACCATCAAGCGGGTCGCCGAGCACCTGAACCCGCGGGTGGCCGGATCGCGGCACTGCCGAAGCCGACCGAGCGTGAGCGCACGCAGTGGTACTTCCAGCGGTATGTGGAGCATCTGCCGGCGGCCGGGGAGATCGCGCTGTTCGACCGGTCCTGGTACAACCTGGGCCGGGGCGAGCACGTGATGGGCTTCTGCCTGCTGCGCAAGTACTGGTTCTCGGTGAGCGACACCGAGCAGCAGGAGCGGTTCCGGCATCGTCTGGAGGATCCGCTGCGCCGTTGGAAGCTGTCGCCGATGGACCTGGAGTCGATCATCCGCTAGGAGGCCTACTCGCGGGCCAAGGACGAGATGCTGGTTCACATGGACATCAGCGAGGCGCCCTGGTATGTCGTGGACAGCGACGACAAGCGCCGGGCGCGGCTGAAGATGATGGCCCACCGGCTGAGCTCGGTCGCGTATCACGAGGTGTCGCCGCCGGTGTTGGAGCTTCCGCATCGGCCGCCGTCGACCGGCTACGAGCGCCCGCCGCGTGATCGGACCTACGTGCCCGATCACGCGGCGCGCCTCTGAGCAGCCGGTCACCTCGCTCACGCCCGCTGGGGGACGACGGCGACGGGGCAGACGGCGTGGTGCAGCACCGCGTGGGCGACACGGCCGAGTTGGAGGCCGTAGTGGCCCTCGCGGCGCCGGGCCCCGACCACGAGCAGGTCGGCGTCGGCCGAGGCACCGAGCAGCACCTGGCGGGGGTGCCCCTCGACGGTGCGCCGATGCACCTCCACATCAGCCGGGACGTCCCGCAGCGCCACTTCCAGCATCTCCGCGGCCCGCTCCTCGTGCAGTCGGGCCGGTTCACCCGCCAGCAGGGGGTGGTCGGTCGTCTCGTGAGCGGGGCAGCGCCAGGCCCGCACGGCCTCCAGCGGCACACCTCGGCGCCGTGCCTCCTCGGCGGCGAAGCGCATCGCAGCCGCGTCCGCCGGCTCCTCGCCCACGCCCACGACGATGCGGCCGTGCCTGCCGGGTACGGCCCGGTTGTCGTGGCCGCCGCGCAGCACGATCACGGGGCAGTGCGCGTGGCCGGCCACCGTCACGCTGACGGAGCCGAGGAGCGCCTCGGCCAGGCTGCTCCGGCCCCGAGAGCCCAGAACCATGGCAGCGGCGGTGCGGCTTTCGCGTACCAGCGCGTACTCGGGTTCCTCGGGCAGCACGTCGACGGTGACCTTCACGTCGGGTCGGCGGGTGCGGACCCGACGTGCGGCGGTCTCGACGATGTCCTCGGCCATCACTTGGTCCGAGGGCTTGCCGAGGTCGTCCGCGAGTGAGGTGCCTTCGTACCGTTCCCAGAGCGAGGCGTACACCAGCCGCAGCGGCAGCCCGCGCAGGGCGGCTTCGTCGGCCGCCCAGTCGACGGCGCGAAGGCTCGGCTCGGAACCGTCGACGCCGACGACCAGGGGCAGTTCCATCGTGCTCACCTTCCCGCGTCCAGGTCGAAGACGATCCGGGCCTTGATGTCACCGCGCAGCACGGCGTCGATGGACTCGTTCACGGAGGCGAGCGGGCGGGTCTCGTAGATGACCTTGGTCCGCTCGGCGGCGTGGAGCTGGAAGACCTCGGCGAGATCCTGCCGCGTGCCCACGATCGAACCGATCACCGAAGTGCCGTTCAGAACGGTGTCGAAGATCGGGAGCTGGAGCGTGCCGTGTGCGGGCAGGGCCACCATGACGAGCTTGCCGCCACGCCGCAGACCGGAGTTGACCGCCTCGAACGCGGCCGGGTTCACTGCGAGCGCGATCGCGGCGTGGGCGCCGCCGTGCTTCTTCAGCTCCTTGCCGATGTCCCGCTTGCGGGCGTCGATGACGAGGTCGGCGCCGAGCTCGCGGGCGAGTTCGAGCTTGTCGTCGGTGACGTCGATGGCCGCGACGGTGGCTCCGGCGATCTTGGCGTACTGCAGGGCGAGGTGGCCGAGGCCGCCGACGCCGGAGATCGCGACGAGCTGGGTGGGGCGGACGTCGGCGACCTTGAGGGCCTTGTACGTGGTGACGCCGGCGCAGGTCAGCGGGGCCGCTTCGAACGGGGTGACGCCGTCGGGCACGGGCTGGGCGAAGTCGGCCCAGGCCAGCATCTTCTCGGCGTAGCCGCCGTCGCAGCCGTACCCGGTGTTGACCTGCTGCTCGCACAGTGTCTCCCAGCCGGACAGGCAGTGCTCGCACCGCCCGCACGCCCTGCCGAGCCACGGCACCGCGACGCGCTGCCCGACGGACAGGTGGGTGACGCCCTCGCCGAGCTTCTCGACGATGCCGACACCTTCGTGGCCTGGGACGAACGGTGGGGTGGGCTTGACGGGCCAGTCGCCGTGGGCGGCGTGGATGTCGGTGTGGCACAGCCCTGAGGCCTCGACGCGGATGCGGACCTGGCCGGGTCCGGGTTCGGGGTCGGGGCGTTCCTCGATGACCAGAGGCTCGCCGAAGGCTCGTACGACCGCTGCCTTCATGATCTGCTCTCCTCGGGAGTGGGACGCATCAGTCGTGGGCGACGACGGCGACGGGGGCGGTGGAGTGGTGCAGGACGGCGTGGGTGACGGTGCCGATGTGGGCGCCGACGGAGGAGCGGCGGACGCGGCGGCCGACGACGACCAGGGAGGCCTCGTGGGAGGCGTCGATCAGGAGGAGCGACGGGCTGCCGTACTGCGACTGCTCGACGACCTCGACGTCGGGGTACTTGTGCCGCCAGGGACGCAGCACCTCGCTCAGGAGGGTGGCGTCGCCCTTCGCCATCTCCCGCTCGACCGCGGGCTCCAGGGCCATGCCATAGGCGTAGTAGGGCGGCGGGTTCCAGACGTGCACGACCCGCAGCGGCACCGAACGTCGCGCCGCGGCCTCGAAGGCGAACCCGATCAGCGCCTCGTCGGCGCCGGCGACGTCGAGCCCGAGGACGACGGGACGGAACGCTGTGGCCGCGGACGGGATGCCCGCGGGATCCATCTCGTGCTCGTCCGCGGCCTGCTCGCCGGCGTGGACGAGTACGACGGGCCGCTCGGTGTGCGCCACGACCGCGAGGCCGACCGAGCCGACCAGGAAGCCGCCGATGCCGCCCAGGCGGCGTGAGCCGAGGACGAGCAGTTCGGCGTCCTGCGCCGCCCGGGCCAGGGTCTCGGAGGGGAGTCCGGTGAGCTGCTCCGTGGTCACCTCGACGCCGGGGTGGCGCAGCCGCAGTCCCTCGGCGGCCTCGCGGGGAATCCTCCCCCAGCCTTCGGCCGGGGGTACCCCCATCTCGCTTCGCTCGGTCCAGTGCTGGAGAGTCTCGGCGCCGCGATGCGTGGATTCGGCCAGGTGCTCGGGGATCGGCTCCCAGGCGTGGACGAGCTTCACCGGCAGTCCGCGCAGCTCCGCCTCGCGGGCCGCCCATTCCGCGGCGGCGCGGCTCTCGGGCGAGCCGTCGAGACCCACCATGATGGTGCAGGGCATGTTCTCCACCTCCTGAACCGGGACCCGAAGGGGCCCGGTTCCAGCGTCGTGTTGGGGGTTTGCTCGGGACAGGGGCCGCTGGTCCTTCAGCGGGGACCGTGGGCCCCGGGAACGGGGCGGCGGAACGGGCCCGGGGCGAGGTCCATCCCGCCGCGTGCGGGTCAGCGCAGCCAGGTGTGGTCGCGGACGATCGGCAGCCGAGCCCACAGCCGGCCCAGGCCCCAGGTGGCGCCCGCGCCCGCTGCCGCCACGGCGATCAGCGCGACAGCGTAGATCACGTGGTAGTCGGCGAACGGATTCGTCGACATGCTCGGCGAGCCATCCGACAGGTGCCTGGCCGGCGGCCACTCGGCCATCCACATCAGCGCCATCATCGCCGTGCCCGCCACCGCGGCCGGCCACAGCGCCACACCGGCCATCACAGCCAGGCCGATGCCGAGCAGGCCCAGCATGAACAGCCACTCCGCCCATGTGTCGCCGGCCCAGGAATGGAACGTCGACTCCATCGGCCCGGCGGCGACGGAGTTGAGGAAGCCCTTCGTCGGCGATCCGCCGTCGATCCAGCCCTTGCCGGAGGCGGTCGCGTAACCCAGGCCGAAGGCCTTGTCCAGGAACGCCCAGAGGAAGACGAAGCCGGTCAGGATGCGCAGGGACGCGAGTGCGTAAGCCTGCGCGGTGTGCGTGCCGAGACGTGCCGACACAGCGGACTCGGAGCCGGTCCGGTGCCGGCGGAAGGCGGCCGACAGGTGGAAGCCCGGGCTCCGGTGCGGGTGCTCGTGCACGGCCATGATGGTGATCCCTTCGGGGATGTATGAATCGTCTTCTCCTTGACGTGTCTCACTCTCGTCCGATGCCTGACGCCACGCCGGATGCCGAAGGTCTCCATCCGTTGGGCTGAACGTCCCTGCGTGCGAGGCCCGTTGGGCTGGAGGTGGTGGACCGGGCAGGTTGGACACCGGGCAAGTGTCACGGTTGATCGCTGGGCCATGGATGCTGGACCCAGGCAGAGAAGGGCGGCATATGGCTGAGGAAGCGGGCAGACGGTCTTCGTGGTGGCGTCGGCTGGTACCCGGCCTCGACGCCGTGCTCGGTTACCGGCGCTCGTGGCTGAGAGGCGACCTGCTGGCCGGCGTGACGGTGGCGGCGTACCTCGTGCCGCAGGTGATGGCGTACGCGGGGGTGGCCGGGCTGCCACCGGTCGCCGGGCTGTGGGCGATCCTGCCTGCCCTCGCGTTGTATGCGTTGTTCGGGTCCTCCCGGCTGTTGTCGGTGGGGCCCGAGTCGACGACCGCTTTGATGACGGCCACCGTGGTGGGCCCGCTCGCCGACGGGGACGTGGGGCGCTACGCATCGCTGGCCGCGGCCCTCGCGGTTACGGTCGGCCTGCTGTGCCTGGTGGCGCGGGTGGTGCGGCTGGGCTTCCTTGCGGACCTGCTCTCCCGCCCGGTGTTGCTCGGCTATCTGGCCGGGGTGGCCTTGATCATGATGGTGGACCAACTACCCAGGCTCACCGGCGTGCGGACAACCGAGTCACAGTTCTTCTCCCAACTGTGGTCCTTCGTCCGTCACCTGCCGGACGTCGATGCGGCCACGGTCGTCTTCTCCGCCGTCGCGCTGGTGTTCCTGTTCGCGGTGAAGCGGTACGTACCGGCGCTGCCGGGACCGCTGCTCGCGGTGATCCTCGGCACGGTGGCCGTCACCGTCTTCGACCTCGACCACCGGCACGGCATCAAGGTGATCGGCGAGGTGCCGTCGGGGCTGCCCTCGCTCGGGCTGCCGGACCTGGGCGAGCTGTCGCACCTCGTACTGCCCGCACTGGGCGTCCTGATCGTCGCGTACTCCGACTTCATCCTCACCGCGCGCGCCTTCACCGGGCGCACCGACGACGAGCCCGGCCTCGACGCCAACCAGGAGTTCCTGGCGCTGGGCGCGGCCAACCTCGGTGCGGGCGCCCTGCACGGCTTTCCGGTCAGCAGCAGCGCCAGCCGTACCGCGCTCGCCGCCTCGACGGGCGCCCGCAGCCAGGGCTATTCGCTGGTGGCCGGAGCGGTGGTCCTCGCCGTCCTGCTGTTCTTGAGCCCCCTGCTGAGCCGGACGCCTTCGGCGGTGCTGGGGGCGCTCGTCGTGTACGCGGCCGTCCGCATGATCGACCTGGCCGGGTTCCGCCGACTGGCGTCGTTCCGCCGCCGCGAACTCCTCCTCGCGCTCGGCTGCCTGGCCGGCGTACTCGTTCTTGACATCCTGTACGGGGTGATCGTGGCGGTCGGCCTGTCGGTGGCCGAACTGCTGACGCGGGTGGCGCGACCGCACGACGCGGTCGAAGGGCTGGTGCCCGGACTGGCGGGCATGCACGACATCGATGACTATCCGCAGGCCCGCACGATCCCGGGCCTGCTGGTCTACCGCTACGACTCCCCGCTGTTCTTCGCCAACGCGGAGAACTTCCGGCGCCGGGCCCTGGCCGCCGTCGACCGACAGACCGTTCCCGTCCGCTGGTTCGTGCTGAACACGGAGGCGAACGTCGAGGTCGACATCACGGCGCTCGACGCGGTCGACGAGCTGCGCCGCGAACTCGGCCACCGCGGCATCGTGTTCGCCCTGGCCCGGGTCAAGCAGGACCTGCTGGACGACCTGAAGGCGTACGGCCTGGCGGACTCCGTGGGCACGGACCTCATCTTCCCCACGCTGCCCACCGCGGTGGCCGCCTACCGCGAGTGGAATGGCGAGCGATAGGAACCGGTCCTGGACACGCGACACGGAGCGGGAGCGGCCACCCCCTCTGTCACCCGACCGTGAGGTCCGGCCGGATCAGCGTGCCCGACCTGCCGTGGACGATCTCGTAGGCCGCGTCCAGGGCCCCGATCGCGGCCAGACCGCCGGTGTGCTCGACGAACCGGGCAGCCGCCTCGGCCTTGGGGCCCATCGAGCCGGCCGGGAAACCACCGTGCCGCAGCTCCCGCGGGGTGGCGTCGGGCAACGGGCGCTGGTCGGGCGTCCCGTAGGCCTCGTAGACGTAGGGGACGTCGGTGAGGATGAGCAGGAAGTCCGCCTTGAGATCCTCGGCAAGCAGGGCTGCGGTGAGGTCCTTGTCGATGACGGCCTCCACGCCGGTCAGTGCGCCGGTGTCGCGGTCGGCGGTGACGGGTACCCCGCCTCCGCCGGCGCAGATCACAAGGGTCCCGCTGTTCAGGAGTTCGCGGATGGTGTCGGTCTCCAGGATGTGTTCGGGCGCGGGTGACGCGACGACGCGCCGCCAGCCGGTGGTGTCCCGGGCGATGTGCCAGCCCCGCTTGCGGGCCAGTGCCTTGGCCAGCGGCGCGGAGTACACCTGGCCGACGAACTTCGTGGGCCGTTCGAAGGCGGGATCGTCGGTCCGCACGAGGGTGTGGGTGACGAGGGCGGCGATCCGGTGCCCGGGCAGAGCGTCGTGCATGGCACGGGTGAGCAGGGAACCGATCATGCCCTCGGTCTGGGCACCGAGCAGGTCCAACGGGTAGGGGGCGCTGAGCGCGGGGTCGGCCTCGCTCTCCATGGCGAGGAGGCCGATCTGCGGGCCGTTGCCGTGGGTGATGACCAGCTCGTGCTCGTGGGCGAGGGCGGCCAGCGCGGTGGCGACCCGGTCGATGTTGGCCTGCTGGACGGCGGCGTCGGGGCGTTCGCCGCGGTGCAGCAGGGCGTTGCCGCCGAGGGCGACGACGATGCGCATGGTTCAGTCCCCCAGGGTGGCGACGAGCACGGCCTTGATGGTGTGCAGCCGGTTCTCCGCCTGGTCGAAGACGATCGAGGCGGGCGAGGAGAAGACCTCGTCGGTGACTTCGAGGCCGTTCAGGCCGTACGCCTCGAAGAGCTCCTGGCCGAGCCGGGTGCGGAGGTCGTGGAGGGACGGCAGACAGTGCATGAACTTCACGTCCGGGTTGCCGGTGAGGGCGAGCGTCTTGTCGTTGACCTGGTACGGGAGCAGCAGCTCGATCCGCTCGCGCCAGGTGTCGGCCGGTTCGCCCATGGAGACCCAGACGTCCGTGTGCAGGAAGTCGGCGCCGTGTACGGCGGTCTCGACGTCCTCGGTGAGGGAGATGCGCGCCCCGCTTCGGCCGGCCACTTCACGGCATGTGGCGACCAGCGCGGCTTCCGGCCACAGTGCCTGGGGCGCGGCGATGCGCACGTCCATGCCGAGCAGCGCACCCATCGACAGCAGCGAGTTGCCCATGTTGTCGCGGGCGTCGCCCAGGTAGCAGTAGCTGACGTCCGTGAGCGGCTTGCTGCTGTGCTCGCGCATGGTGAGCATGTCGCACAGGCTCTGGGTGGGGTGTGCGGTGTCGGTCAGGCCGTTGTAGACGGGGACGCCGGCGTGGGTGGCGAGTTCGGTGACGATCGACTGGGCGGAGCCCCGGTATTCGATGCCGTCGAACATGCGGCCGAGGACGCGGGCGGTGTCGGCGATGGACTCCTTGTGTCCGACGTGGGTGTCGCCGGGACCGAGGTAGGTGGTGCGGGCGCCCTGCTCGGCGGCGGCCACCTCGAAGGCGCAGCGGGTGCGGGTGGAGGTCTTCTCGAAGATCAGGGCGATGTGCCTGCCGGTCAGCTGTGGCTGTTCGGTACCGGCGCGCTTGGCCGCCTTGAGGTCATGGGCGAGATCGAGGAGACGATGGATCTCGCGGGCGGTGAAGTCGAGTTCGCTCAGGTAGGAGCGGCCTCGCAGGTCGACGGTCATGGTGGGTGTCCTTACGGGGTCAGGCAATCGGGTCGCGTTCGACGGGGCAGCTCATGCAGCGCGGGCCGCCCCGGCCGCGGCCGAGTTCGGCACCGGCGATCGTGACGATCTCGATGCCCTGCTTGCGCAGGTATGTGTTGGTGGTGACGTTGCGCTCGTAGCCGACGACCACACCGGGTGCGACGGCGAGGAAGTTGCTGCCGTCGTCCCACTGCTCGCGCTCGGCGTTGCGGATGTCCTGGGGAGCCGAGAGCATCCGCACCTTGTCCAGGTCGAGGGCCTCGGCGAGCGCGGTCGCGAGATCGGAGTTCACGGTGACGTCGAACCCGGTCTCACGCTCGGAGCTGGGCCGCAGCGTCCAGGAGCGCAGGGAGTCGGCGAGGCCGGGGTAGATGACGAAGGCGTCGCGGTCGACCATGGTCAGCACGGTGTCCAGGTGCATGTACGCGCGGGCCGCAGGTAGTTGGACGGCGATCAGCCTGCTCGCTGTGCCGGTCGCGAAGAGCCGGGCGGCCAGGTTCTCCACGGCCTGGGCCGTGGTGCGCTCTCCCATGCCGACCATGACGGTGCCGTTGCCGAGGACGTGGACGTCCCCGCCTTCGAGGGTGCCGACGGGGCCGTCGAGCAGCGGTGCGGGCGCGACGCCGGCGAACATCGGGTGGAACCGGTAGATCGCCTGCGCGTGCAGGCTCTCGCGTCGCCGGGCGGGCTTGGCCATCGGGTTGACCGACACCTGGTCGTACACCCAGCAGGAGTTGTCCCGCGGGAAGAGGTGGTTGGGCAGTGGGGTGAGGGCGAAGTCGTCGGGGCCGAGCGTGTTCCACACCAGGCTGTGCGGGGTGGCGAGCGGCAGGTCGCTCTTGAGGAGGCCGCCGATCAGATAGCCGGCGAGCGTCTCCCCGTCGAGTTCGCCGCACAGTTCGCGCACCGGGTCGATGAGGGCCGGGCCCACCGTGCCGGGAGTGACGACCCGGTCCAGGAGCCAGTCGCGGGCCTCTGCGACGTCGAGGGTCTGCGCCAGCAGGTCGGCGAAGTAGTGGACGCGGGCGCCGTGGTCGCGCAGGACCTGGGCGAAGGCGTCGTGCTCCTCGCGGGCGCGCTTGGCCCACAAGATGTCGTCGAAGAGCAGGGCGTCGACGTTGCGCGGGGTGAGGCGGGAGAGTTCGAGGCCGGGGCGGTGCAGGATGACCTGGCGCAGTGGGCCGGCTTCGGAGTCGACGTGGAAGGTGTTCATCGCGGAGGTTCCTCTGTGCTTGGGGCGGTCAGTCGTGGTGGCGGAAGTCGTTGCGCTTCCGGGCTCCGCTGATGCGGCTGGTACGGAGCGCTCGGGAGAGCCGCTGGGCCGGCGGGGGCGTCTCGGGTGCGCGTTCCGACCGGTCCACGGTCGCCGCGGTCCTCGGCGCCGTGGCCTCGCCGAAGGTGTCCTGTCCCCGCTTCAGCCAGACGTAGACGGGGACGCCGAGCAGCAGGACGAACAGGCCGTAGTAGACGGTCTGGTAGCCGCTTCCCTGGATCGACCAGTACGAGAAGACGAGGGCGAGCGCGGCGACGGTGATGTCACGGGCGAGTCTGCGGGGGCTGAGGCTGTCCCGGCCGCGGACCAGGAGCCAGTACAGCTGCGCGGCGGCGGAGAAGAGGTACGGGATCACGGCGGTCAGCACGCTCAGCAGCACGATCTTGGTGAAGACGTCGTCGAAGCGCGTGTAGCTGAACACGGTGATCAGCGAGGCCAGCACCGTCGAGGCGACGATGCCGAAGACCGGGACGCCATTCTCGCCGCGCAGCCGGGCGAAGGCCTGCGGGAACAGCCCGTCGCGAGCGGCCGCGTACGGCATCTCCGCGCACAGCATGGTCCACCCGTTGAGGGCGCCGATGCCCGAGATGATCGCGGCGACGGCCACGATGTCTCCGGCCCAGCTGCCGCCGAAGATGCTGTTCGCCGCGTCGGTGAAGGGAGCGGTGGATCCGCCGAGCTTGCCGTGCGCGACGGTGCCGAAGACGGCGAGGGTGCCCAGGATGTAGATGACGGCGCAGATGAGAGTCCCGTAGACGGTGGCGCGGGGAACGTTGCGCTCCGGCTCGCGGACCCGGCCGGCGACGACGGAGGCCGCTTCCAGGCCCAGGTAGCTGAACAGGGCGATGGCACCGGCGGCCGAGATCGCGCCCAGCGCCGACTGGCCGCTGGCGTTGAACGGGCCGAAGTTGTGGGAGTCGATGAACAGCAGCCCGACGGTGGCCATGAAGATCAGCGGAACGAACTTCAGCACGGTCGTGATCACCTGGAACGCGCCCATGTTCCGGATGCCGGTGAGGTTGATCGCGGCGGGAATCCACAGCCCGACCAGCGCGAGAAGCACCGAAATCCACTTGTGATGGCCCGTGTTGACGAACACCTCCACATAGCCGACCCAGGCGACGACGATCGCCGCATTCCCGGCCCACGCAGTGATCCAGTACGACCACGCGTTGAGGAACCCGGCGAACTCCCCGAAGGCCTCGCGAGCGTAGACGTACGGCCCACCGCTCGCCGGAACACGCTTGGACAGCGCCCCGAAGGTCAGGGCCAGCGCGAGCGCGCCGAGGGTGACGGCGATGAAAGCGACCAGGGAGATGGGCCCGTACGGGGCGAGGGCGGAGGGCAGCGCGAAGACTCCGGTACCGATGATGCTGCCGATGACGAGCGCGGAGGCGGCGGGAAGGCCGAGCGCCGCCGTGGGCGCTGTCCCCTTTCCGCCTCCTGTGGTTCTGGGCATGGCTGAGGCTCCTTACAGACCAGGGTGGGTGAGTCGATCCGCGACTGATCTTTCTGCCCCTCAGCCGCGCACGGTCAGCGGCCACACGGCCCATGCGCGACCCCGATGGTCCCGCCGCCCCAGGCCTGGACAGCCCAACTCGTCCGCTTCCCGGTGCTCCTGGTCACAGGACATGGGCCGTTCGGTCCACGGCATGGCCAGCCCAGCCCCATCGTCAGCACCATGCCGAGCTCGACAATCGAGGGCAGGAGCTGCGGCCGGGCTCGCGACGCGATGCCAACCGGCCGGCGGTGCCATGTCCTTACGGCTCGTTCGAGATGGGGCCCGCACACCCCATGAGCCGCGGGGGCTTCCGCGCGAGTCTCGTGTTGGGGAGGCACGGTCCTCGCGCCGCGGCCGCCGCCCTCACCGACACGGGGGCGGCGGCCGTCTTCGCTGCCATCCGCTCTGGGGCCGGATGGCCCTGCTCCGGCCCCGATGGCCCCTCCCCCGACTGGAGTCGGCGCCAGACGCTGGAGGTACCAGTTCGTACACCCTGACCGGGAGGCCGGCCATGAACACCCCGAGCATGCTGCGCGCGCTGCCCACCCAGCACCGGCAACGGCTCATGCGTCTCGCCCGGGAGGTGACCATCCCGCAGGGGACGCACATCTTCAACGAAGGTGGACGTGCGGACCGGTTCTGGATCATCCGCACCGGCTCCATCGATCTCGACACCCACGTACCCGGCCGACGCCGGGCCATCATCGAGACCCTCGGCCACAACGAACTCGTCGGAGTGTCCTGGCTGTTCGCGCCGCACGTGTGGCACATGGGCGCCACAGCGGCGACACCGGTACGGGCCTACGAGTTCGACGCCACGGCCGTCCGCTCCCTCTGCCAGGACGACCCGGCACTCGGCCATGCCGTCACCCAGTGGGTAGGCGACGTACTGGCCCACCGCCTCCGCACCACCAGGACCCGGCTGCTGGACCTCTACGCCCCCTACGGCGCCGGAAGCACCGTGTGAGCGGGCCGTCCCGACGAAGGAGTCACCGTGCCCAGCACCCCGCGCATCGTCAGCGACGTCATGTCCCACACGGTCGCCGCAGTCGGCCGACGTGCCGCCTTCAAGGAGATCGTGCAGCTCATGCAGGACTCGAAGGTCAGCGCCCTGCCCGTCCTGGAGGGAGAGGGCCGCGTGGTCGGCGTCGTCTCCGAGGCCGACCTGCTGCTCAAGGAAGAGTGCCGCGACAGCGACCCCGACCGGGCCACACAGCTGCGCCGTCTCGACGATCTGGCCAAGGCCGGCGGCCTCATCGCCGAGGACCTGATGACCTCCCTCGCCCTCACCGTCCGCGCGGACGCGACCCTGGCCCAGGCCGCACGGACGATGGCGCACGCCAAGGTCAAGCGCCTGCCCGTCGTCGACGACGTGGGCATGCTGCAAGGCATCGTCAGCCGCGCGGACCTGCTGAAGGTCTTCCTGCGGACGGATGAGGAGATTCGCCGAGGAGGTCCGGCGAGAGGTCGTGGCGTATCTCTTTGCTGCGCCGGTGTCAGCCGTGCGGGTGGAGGTGCGGAACGGCGTCGTGAAGCTCATCGGCCACGCCAGGGACACATCCCTGGTCCCGGTGGCCGCGCGCCTGGTCCGGGCCGTCGAAGGCGTCGTCGACGTGGAGTTCGAGCTGACGCGCCCCGAAGGCCCTACGGAGTCGACCGCCGCTCCCGCGGAGGGCGGCGAAACCCTGTCTCCGGCCTGACCGGCAACTCCTTGCAGAGCAACAGCGGGATCCTGACCGGGCCGTAATAGCCCTCCACCACCGGCGCCCATCAGGTCAGTCTCACTGGCCAGGCGCGGAGCGGCACCCGGTGGTGGAGGAGGCGACAAGCCGGGCGCTCAGCACGTTGCCCGCGATTCGTCCTCGTCCGCGCCGGTTCCGGGGTTTCAGATCCCTTCCTGCCGTTGTCGGTCCTGGACCTGGGTGGCGATGACGGCGGCCTGGATGCGGCGCTCGACGCCGAGCTTGGCCAGCAGACGGGAAATGTGGTTCTTGACCGTCTTCTCGGCCAGGTACAGCCGCTGGCCGATCTGACGGTTGGTCAGACCCTCACCGATCAGAGCCAGGATCTCCCGCTCCCGCTCGGTCAGGCCTTGCAGTCCGTCGGGCTGCTGCTCCTCCTGCCGGCCGCCGCGCAGCCGGGCCATCAGCTTGGTGGTGGCACTGGCATCGAGCAGGGACTGGCCGCCGGCCACGGTGCGCACGGCGGACACCAGGTCCGAGCCCTGGATCTGCTTCAGAACGTAACCGGACGCGCCCGCCATGATCGAGTCGAGCAGCGCCTCCTCGTCGTCGAAGGAGGTCAGCATGAGGCAGGCCAGCTCGGGCATGCGTGACCGCAGCTCCCGGCACACGGTCACGCCGTCGCCGTCGGGAAGCCGGACGTCCAGCACCGCCACCTGCGGGCGCAACGCGGGGACGCGCACCAGCGCCTGTTCCACCGTGCCGGCCTCGCCGATCACCTCGATGTCCGGCTCGTCGTTCAGCAGGTCGCGCACACCGCGCCGCACCACCTCGTGGTCGTCCAGCAGGAAGACCCGGATCGGGTTGCCGGCGTCGGGCTGCTCGCTGTCCGCCATCAAACTGCTCCCTGCTTCCGCGTTCCGTACCGATTCCGCTCGTGGACGGATCGGCCCTCCGTACCGAGACCCTTTCCCGTACGGTACCGAGATCCTTTCCCGTATCCGGGCCGAAGGGCCAGGGCCGGTCGGCCCTGTTGTCCACCCATAGGGTCCCGCCGCCGTGAGATACCGCTGCCGCCAGGGTACGAATGCCCCGCCACCCGTATTGAATCAGCCCGTCGCCCCCTCACCAGTCATGACCCTGACACTCCGATACGCCGAACGGGGCGCCGCACCGCCCAAACCCGAATCACGCCACCCCACACTGTGAAGGTCCAATGGCCCCGCTGCTGGGGCCCGACAGCCCTGGGCCAGGACCGGTGCTCGCAGAAGTCTGGAGCCGCTGCGAAACGATCAGAAGGAGCGGAGCACATGACTGCCAAGGACACCAGCACCCAGGTCACCAGCACCGCCACCGTGGAGGTGCGCGTGGAAGGCGATGTGGACGCGGAAGCCGTCGCATACCTCCGGGAGAAGGTCGACGCGGTCCTCGGCCGGCCCGGGGTTCCGGCCGTGAGCGGTGCGGTGAGGATCGCCAGGGCGGTGGCGCACCACGCCGAGCGGCCCTGGTCCGCCGGGGCCGAACTCGTCGTGGGGAACACCCTCGTGGTCGTGCATGCCCAGGAGGCCACGACACATGAACTGGCGGACCGGCTGCAGGACCGGCTGCGCAGCCAGGTGAACCGTGTCCTGCACCGCAAGGGGGAGGCCCGCAGGTCGGCCACTCCTCCTCCGTGGCGCGGCGGCCGTGCCGACAGCGGCAGGGAGTAGCGCCCTCACGATCCTCCGCTGCGAGGCGGTCACCTCCTCCCGCGTACGTGTGATTCCCGAACCTCGGCGAGGGAATTGCCCGGCCAGGCCGCCCGGTCTGGCCGGGCCAGTGCCGGTCAGCCCCCGGAAGGGACCATCGGCACCTGGGAGTCGGGATCAGGCGGGACGAGAGTGGAGGCGTGAGCGGCACCGAATCCCCCGCGGTGCCGCTCCCGTCCGCACACCGTCGGCCACCGCCGACGGCTCTCGTCAACGGAGGCGCTCCCCAATGACCCGTCATGAGGCCGGAACCCAGGCAACAGCAGCTGCCGACGCGCCGTCCGACATCACCATCGCCGTGGACCGGCTGGTCACGAACGGACTCAAGGCGCTCGCCGACTACGACGCCCTCACCCAGGAGGAGGTCGACCACATCGTCAAGAAGGCGTCGGTCGCCGCCCTGGACCAGCACACCGCGCTGGCCCGGCTCGCCGTGGAGGAGACCGGGCGTGGGGTCTTCGAGGACAAGGCGGCCAAGAACATGTTCGCATGCGAGCACGTCACGCACAGCATGGGCCCGATGAAGACCGTCGGCGTCATCGCCCGCGACGACATCGAGGACATGATCGAGGTGGCCGAGCCGGTCGGCGTGGTCTGCGCGATCACCCCCGTCACCAACCCGACCTCCACCACCGTCTTCAAGGCCTTGATGGCGCTGAAGACGCGCAACCCGATCGTGTTCGCCTTCCACCCCTCGGCCCAGCGGTGCAGTGTGGCGGCGGCCCGGATCGTACGGGACGCGGCCGTCGCCGCAGGCGCGCCGGAGCACTGCGTGCAGTGGATCGAGACCCCGTCGGTGGAGGCGACCGGCCTCCTGATGCGCCACCCCGGCGTCTCGCTGATCCTCGCCACCGGCGGCAACGCCATGGTCAGGGCCGCCTACTCGGCGGGCAAGCCCGCCCTGGGAGTCGGTGCGGGCAACGTCCCGGCATACGTGCACAAGAGCGCGAAGCTGCGCCGGGCCGTCAACGACCTGGTGCTCTCCAAGTCGTTCGACAACGGCATGATCTGCGCCTCCGAGCAGGCCGTCATCCTGGACGACGAGATCTACGACGCGGCGCTGGCCGAATTCCATACCCTGCACGCCCACCTGGCGACCGCCGAGGAGAAGGCGAAGCTGGAAGCCTTCCTGTTCCCGGCCGGCCGCACCAACGCGGGCTGCGAGCCCAAGGTCAACGCCGGAGCCGTCGGTCAGAGCCCGGCATGGATCGCCGAGCAGGCAGGCTTCACCGTCCCGGGCGACACCTCACTGATCCTGGTCGAGGCCGAACGGGTGGGCCGGGACGAACCGCTGACCCGCGAGAAGCTCTGCCCGGTGCTCGCGGTCCTGCGCGCCGACTCCGAACAGCAGGGCTTCGACCTCGCCGCCGACATGGTCGCCTTCCACGGCCAGGGCCACACCGCGGTCATCCACACCGAGGACGAGGCGCTGGCGGAGGCGTACGGCCGACACATGAAGACCGTACGGATCATCGTCAACGCCCCCTCCTCACAAGGCGCCATTGGCGGCATCTACAACGCTCTGCTGCCGTCGCTCACCCTGGGCTGCGGCTCGTGGGGTCACACCTCGGTGTCCAACAACGTCTCCGCAGTCCAGCTGCTGAACATCAAGCGGGTCAGCGCGCGCCGCAACAACCTGCAGTGGTTCAAGGTCCCGCCGAAGATCTACTTCGAGCCGCAGTCCCTGCGCTACCTGTCCTCCATGCCGGACGTCCACCGCGTCACGGTCGTCACCGACGCCACCATGACCCGCCTCGGCTTCGTCGACCGCGTCAGCCGCGTCCTGCAACGCCGTCACGAACCGGTCACCCTCCAGATCATCGACAACGTCGAACCCGAGCCGAGCATCGACTCCGTCCAGCGCGGCGCCCAGCTCATGCGCGACTTCCGCCCCGACACGATCATCGCGTTGGGCGGCGGCTCAGCGATGGACGCGGCCAAGGTGATGTGGCTGCTGCACGAGCACCCGGACGTCGACTTCGCCGACATGCGGCAGAAGTTCTCCGACATCCGCAAGCGCGCCTTCCGCTTCCCGGTCCTCGGTACCCGGGCCCGCCTCGTGTGCGTACCCACCACGTCCGGCACCGGCGCCGAGGTCACCCCCTTCGCGGTGATCTCCGACCCCGCGAGCGGCAAGAAGTACCCGCTCGCCGACTACGCACTCACCCCGAGCGTGGCCATCGTCGACCCACTGCTCACCGCGGACCTGCCCCCGGCGCTGGCGGCCGACAGCGGCTTCGACGCCCTCACCCACGCCATCGAGGCGTACGTGTCCGTCTACGCCAACGACTTCACCGACGGCCTGGCCCTGCACGCGATCCGCCTGATCTTCGACAACATCGAAGCGGCGGTGAACGACCGCAGGGGCCGACCCGACGCGCGGGAGAGGATGCACAACGCCGGCACGATCGCGGGCATGGCCTTCGGCAACGCCTTCCTCGGCATCGTCCACGCCATGTCGCACACCCTCGGCGCCACCTTCCACATCGCCCACGGCCGCACCAACGCGGTCCTGCTGCCGCACGTCATCCGCTACAACGGCACCATTCCGACGAAGCTCACGGGCTGGCCCAAGTACGAGAACTACCGCGCTCCCGAACGCTTCCAGGACATCGCCCGCGCCCTCGGCCTGCCCGCCTCCACCGCGATGGAGGGCGTGGAGTCGCTGGCCTGCGCAGTGGAGCGGCTACGCGACGCCGTGGGCATCGAGCCGTCGTTCCAGGCCCTCGGCGTCGACGAGCGCGCCTTCCTCGCCGCTCTGCCCCGACAGGCCTTGAACGCGTACGAAGACCAGTGTGCGCCCGCCAACCCACGCATGCCGATGCTCGACGACATGCAGGAGATCATGCGCATGGCCTACTACGGCGACGAACCGGGGCGGCCGGACACGGACAAGGGCCGAACGGCCCTGGCGTGAAGAGCCCCGAGGCCGTTCCAATGACCTGATCGAGCCTGCCCGCGGCCGCCCGACCTGGTACGCCGCGGACAGGCAGCCGCGCAGGCCTCGAACGGACGTCGTACATGCCCGTGGTCACCGGCTACGCCCAACTGGTGACCGACTCGCATGAGCTGGCTCGCTACCAGGAACTGCTCACCCCCAGGGTGAACCAGACCATGGACTTTGCCGTACGCATCCGGCCCGACCTGATCACCGGGGTCCGGCTCACTGCGGACGAGGAGGGCGGCCCCGCCTGATCACGGTCTCGTTTCCGACTGAAGGCGGCGTGAGAACCCTCCAGTTCTCACGCCGCCTTCAGTCGGAAACGGGCTCTGACTCGCCAGGCAACCTGTCAATCGTGGGGGACCACCCCGACCGGTGCGGTGGCATGGTGCAGCACCGCGTGGGCGACCGGGCCGATCACCGTGCCGATCGGTGTCCGGCGCCGGCGGCGGCCGATCACGACGAGGGACGCGTCGTGCGAGGCCTCCACGAGGTGCGAGCCGGCCTTGCCGATCACGGCCTGCTCTGTCACCTCGACGCCGGGGAACTTGTCCCGCCAGGGTTCCAGCGCCTCGGACAGGGCACGGTGCATCTCCCCGGTGAGTTCGTCGTGCAGTTCGGCGTTGAGGTCGCCGCCATTGTCGTAGTAGGGCAGTTCCGGGCTCCGGCCATGGACGACGCGCAGCCTCGCGGCACGCTGAGAGGCGGCTTCGAAGGCGAATTCGATCACGGTGTCGTTCGGAGCCGCAGAGTTGAGGCCCAGGACGACGTCCCGGAACGCTATGGCCCCGGACCCAACAGCACCAGGCTGGTGTTCGTCCTCGGAGCGCAGGCCGCCCCGCACGAGGACGACAGGCCGCCGGCTGCCCGCCACGACCGCCTGGGCGACGGACCCGACCAGGAATCCGGCTATACCGCCCAGGCCTCGAGAGCCCAGCACCAGTAGGTCGGCTGTCCGAGCCGCGCCAAGCAAGGCGGTGACGGGTTCTTCGGTGCGACGGTCGGTGGTGATCCGCAGGCCCGGGTGGCGCCGCGCGATCGTCGCTTCGGCCTCGCGAAGCATGTGGTCCGCCCAGCGAATCTGCTCGTCCGGGCCCGGGGACGGCTGGGGTGCCCCGCCCAGGGGTGCGTAGAGCTGCCGCCCAAGGGCGTGGACCAAGTGCAGCGGGAGGTCCCGGAGCAGGGCTTCCCTGGCTGCCCATTCAGCGGCGGCCAGGCTCGCCGGGGATCCGTCCAGGCCTGCGGTGATGGTGCGGGGCATCTCGGCCTCCTTCAGAGTCACGAATTCAGTGTCATGACCGGCTACTTGGGACAGGAGAGGCCCCAGGTCCCTGTGCGGAGGCCGAGTGGCCCCCTCGTGGGTGAACCGCGACGGCGATCGGCGCAATTCACAACGCCCGCAGCCCGTGCTCCCGGAACTGCTCACGCACGCGTTCCGTCAGCTCCGGATCGGGCACGGGCGTGTCGCGCAGCGGGAAGTCGATACCCAGGGCGTCGTACTTGTGGGCCCCGAGTTTGTGGAAGGGCAGGACGTCCACCCGGTCGACGTTGCTCAGCCCAGCCAGGAAGGCGCCGAGAGCGTCCACGGCGGACGGGTCGTCTGTCCACCCTGGGACAAGGACGTAACGGATGTACACGGGGACGGCCAGCCGGTCCAGGCGGGTGGCGAAGCTGAGCGTGGGGGCCAGCCGGCCGCCGGTGAGCTTGCGGTAGGTGGTGACGTCGAACGACTTGATGTCCAGTAGCACCAGCTCTGTGTCGGCGAGGAGTTCGTCGGAGGCACGCGTGCCGAGGAAGCCGGAGGTGTCCAGCGCCGTGTGAAGTCCTGCCTCCTTGCAGCGGTGCAGGAGGGAGCCGGTGAATGCCGGCTGGAGCAGCGGCTCCCCGCCGGTGATGGTCACCCCTCCCCCAGCCGTGGTCAGGAAGCCCCGGTACTTCTCGAGCTCCCCCATCACCTCATCGACCGAGGCCTCCCGCCCATCACGCATGTGCCAGGTGTCCGGATTGGCGCAGTACAGGCAGCGCAACGGGCAGCCGCTGACGAACAGGACGAACCGGGTCCCGGGACCGTCCACGCCGGTGGACAGGTCCCAGGAGTGCACCCGCCCCGTGAGCGGTCCCGTTGCCGGGACCGCCTGCCGTGACGCGGAGGTCGCCGCGGTGTTCACAGCGACCCGTGGAAGGTGCGGCTGATCACGTCGAGCTGCTGCTCACGCGTGAGCCGGACGAAATTGACCGCGTATCCGGAAACCCGAATCGTCAACTCGGGGTACTTCTCAGGGTGTTCCATGGCGTCCTCGAGCGTCGCCCGGTTCAGCACGTTGACGTTCATGTGGAACCCGCCGAAGGTCATGTACCCGTCGAGGATGCCGACCAGGTTTCCGGCCCGCTCAGTGGGATTGTGGCCCAGTCCCTCGGGCGTGATGGTCGTGGTCAGGGAGATGCCGTCGCGGGCCTCCTCGTACGGCAGCTTCGCCACCGACAGGGCCGAGGCGACGACACCGTGCCGGTCCCGGCCGTTCATCGGGTTGGCGCCGGGCGCGAAGGGCTGTCCGGCACGCCGCCCGTCGGGGGTGTTGCCGGTGTGCTTGCCGTAGACCACGTTCGAGGTGATCGTCAGGACCGACTGGGTGTGCTCGGCGTCCCGGTAGGTGGGGTGCTTGCGCACCTTGGCCATGAAGGATTCCACCAGGTCGACGGCGAGGCGGTCGGCGCGGTCGTCGTTGTTGCCGTACGCCGGGTACTCGCCCTCGACCTCGTAGTCCACGGCCAGCCCGGTTTCGTCCCGGATCACCTTCACACGGGCGTACTTGACGGCTGACAGGCTGTCGGCGGCCACGGAGAGCCCGGCGATGCCGCATGCCATGTAGCGGTGAACGGGGTGGTTGTGCAGGGCCATCTCGATGCGCTCGTAGGCGTACTTGTCGTGCATGTAGTGGATGACGTTGAGCGTGTTGACGTACGTCTTCGCCAGCCAGTCCAGCATCCGGTCGTAGGCCGCCGACAGTTCCTCGTAGCCCAGGTACTCCCCTGTCAGGGCGGGCATCTCGGGTGCGATCTGCTCGCCGGTCATCTCGTCCCGGCCGCCGTTGATCGCGTACAGCAGGGCCTTGGCGAGGTTGACGCGGGCGCCGAAGAACTGCATCTGCCTGCCCACCGCCATCGCCGACACGCAGCAGGCGATGGCCGTGTCGTCGCCGGTGCGCGGGCGCATCAGGTCGTCGGACTCGTACTGGATGGAGCTGGTGTCGATCGAGACCTGGGCGCAGAACCGCTTGAAGTCCTCGGGCAGCTGCGGCGACCACAGCACGGTCAGGTTCGGCTCCGGTGCGGGCCCGAGGTTGTAGAGCGTCTGCAGGAAGCGGAAGGAGCTGCGGGTGACGAGGGTGCGGCCGTCGGTGCCGATGCCGCCGATGGACTCCGTCACCCAGGTCGGGTCGCCGGAGAACAGTTGGTCGTACTCGGGTGTGCGCAGGAAGCGTACGATCCGCAGCTTGATGACGAAGTCGTCGATCAGCTCCTGCGCCCGGGTCTCGTCGATACGGCCCTCGTCGAGATCGCGCTGGACGTAGACGTCCAGGAAGGTCGAGGTGCGGCCCAGCGACATCGCGGCGCCGTTCTGCTCCTTCACCGCGGCCAGGAAGCCGAGGTAGAGCCACTGCACGGCCTCGTGGGCGGTGGACGCGGGGCGGGTGACGTCACAGCCGTAGGAGGCTGCCATTCGCGCAAGCTCGCCCAACGCCCGAATCTGCTCCGCGAGTTCCTCGCGGTCACGGATGACGTGCGGGGCGGACGGCCGGCTGTCCAGCAGGGCGCGCTCGGCCTGCTTGGCCTCGATCAGCCGGTCGGTGCCGTACAGGGCGACGCGCCGGTAGTCACCGATGATCCGGCCGCGGCCGTAGGCGTCCGGGAGCCCGGTGATGATGCCGGCCTTGCGGACGGCCCGCATCTCGGGGGTGTAGGCGTCGAAGACACCGTCGTTGTGGGTCTTCCGGTAGGTACCGAAGACCTTGGTCACGAACCGGTCGGGCTCGTATCCGTACGCCCTCAGGCCGTTCTCGACCATCCGGAGGCCGCCGTTCGGCATGATCGCGCGCTTCAGCGGGGCGTCGGTCTGGAGTCCGACGATCAGCTCACGCTCCCGGTCGATGTAGCCGGGAGCGTGCGAGGTGATCGTCGACGGGGTGGCGGTGTCCACGTCGAGGATGCCCTTGCGCCGCTCCTCGGGGAACAGGGCGCTGACCTTGCGCCAGACGGCGAGCGTGCGCTCGGTCGGACCGGTCAGGAACTCCGGACCGCCTTCGTACGGTGTGTAGTTGGCCTGGATGAAGTCGCGTACGTCGATCCTCCCCCAGCCTTCGGCCGGGGGCACCCCCACGCGCCAGCGCCGGCCGGCGAATCCACGCCAGGCCTCGACGGGTGCGTCCACGTCCGGACGGGTTGCCACGGTCATCACTGCCTCCGCATCGTTCGCGACACCGCACACGGATGGTTCCGTGAGCGGCTCCGCCGACGATGCTCCTCGCGTGCCCCGGCCCGGGGCAGGGCCGGCGGGAACCCGTCGCCGCACCGTCCGGCCCCGCACCGTTGGGCCCTTCGGGCCAGGTCACGGCGCAGATCCCAGTGGTCAGGCGGAGAGGTGCAGGCCGTACATCGTGCGGCCTCCGACGAGTTCACGGCCGGTGACCAGTTCCGGCTCGATGCGCACGAAGACCTCCTCGGGCGAGGGAGCCCAGGAGCGCGGGCCGATCCGCTCCAGGCGTGCCACCTCGGCCGGATCCGTCACGATCTCGGCCCGGCCGGTGACGACGACGCTCCAGCCGGAGTGCGTCTCCACATCGGCCGCGTCCGCCTCGAACGCGACGACCGCGCCGTCGACGGCGCGGGCCAGCTCGGACGCCGCCGAGGTGCGCACCAGCACCGCTCCGTCGGCGTCCAGGCCGAAGTTGACCGGCACGACCGCGGGCAGCGCCTGGCGCGTGTAGACGATGCGGCCGATGGGAGCCGTCGCCAGGAGGCGCAGGCACTCGTGACGACCGAGTTCGCGGAAGCCATCGTTCGGGTACATGAGTCAGCCCGTCCTTCGCCCGGTGGGGGATCACACTCCATGCTGAGCCCGCCGGCAGGGGCTGGGGTGAGGGCCACGGGTCCCGCCTTGGCCGGAGAGCGGCCCGAGGAAACGTGGCGGCGAAGGGGGGCCGGACGGCCCTTCCGGCACGCCCATCGGCCCGGATTTCCTCTGACCATGGCCGAAACCCTCATCACGTTCGCACCCCGCCACACCGAGCGTGCCGTCCACGGGACGACCGTCCTGGAGCTGCGCGGTGAGATCGACATCCTCACGGCACCGCCCCTTGGAGCACGCCTGGACGATCTGACGGCCGTCGTTCTCCCCGACCTCGTCGTGGACCTCCGTGCCGTGTCCTTCATCAACTGTGCCGGGCTGCGGGTGCTGTGCCGGGCGCGGAACAGGGTCAGGGAACGGCACGGTCGGCTGCGTCTTGTCACTGGCAGCAACCAGTTCCTTCGAATTCTTCGTGGTGCGGGGCTGGATGGCGTGTTCGAAATGTACGACCACCTGCCCGAAGCCTTGGCTGCTGTGCCCGGCGGGGTCCTCACCGCCACAGCGGACTGATACTTCTGAGGGCAACCCGCAACCACAGGGGGCCTTCGCAGTGGCCACGGCTCCAGGATCACGGCTACTCAGGCGGCCCGGTCGTTGAACGTCACCACACCTGATCCGGTGCACGCCGCGGAGTGGCCGGGCCCTCCGGGCCGTACCCGAGGCGAATCAGCATCTGCGCGTGCCCGGTGAGGTCCGGTACGGCGCTCAGGTCGCGGCGCAGGTCTGGCCACTCCATCGGCTGGTGCAGCAGGGAGGCACGCACACCGTGCGCCGTGGCCACCAACAGGAGGTGCTGCAGCGCCTGTCCGGCGCGCAGCCAGTCGCTGCGCCGGTCGTGCTCGGTGGAAAGCAGGGCTACCACAGGATGGGACTCGAAGGGCTGGGCGGGGAGCCGCTCAGGGTGCCGTTGTGCGGTGAAGTCACGCAGGGGCAGCTGCTCGTGTGCGTCCTGCGGCCCCAGCGTCGTCTGCGGTATGCCGACTTCGCTGGAGTGGTCCGGGTCTCGGTGCACCCATCGGCGGCTCTCCGCTG
Source organism: Streptomyces sp. NPDC007856 (assembly GCF_042868225.1). Lineage (NCBI taxonomy): Bacteria > Bacillati > Actinomycetota > Actinomycetes > Kitasatosporales > Streptomycetaceae > Streptomyces > Streptomyces sp. NPDC007856. The sequence goes on from NZ_JBIAEC010000010.1 coordinate 168,596, forward strand.
CCCGGTCCGGGTCGGCGTGGTTGCGGTGTTCGGCCTCCGTGGCCACGCGCAGCAGCCGTGCCGTCTCGGCAGACCCGGAAAAGGTCAGTGAGGCCCCTTCCGTTTGGGCGGCTTCGGCGAGTTCGGCACGAACGTTCGGCGGAAGCGGCCTGCCGGAGAAGGGGAACCTGCTGCTGTGCCTGCGCCAGATCATCGGGTAGAGGTCGGGGCGGTGTCCCGCAGTGTGCCGCTGGCCCGTCCCGGACAGCCGAAGGGTGGCCAGCACACTCGGGTCTTCAGGATCCGGCAGCAGGCGTACGACGGCTCCCCAGCCGAAGTGCGCCATTGCGACCCGGAGGTTGAAGACGGCGGCCCCCACCGACAGATGCAGAGCCCGCCCGACAGGTTCGGCGTGGCGCAAGCCACGTTCTGGTACGGCGCGCACCTCCAGCGCGACGTTGTCCGGGTCGAGCCGGAAGCGCCACGGCTGGGTGTTGTAGATCGAGGGCGCGGCCCCGGCGGCCGAGATGCAGGCTTCCAGGGACGCGACGTCGACGGGCGCAGTTCGCATGAGGGGGCCTCCTCCCGTACGAAGTCGGACAGATACGGCTGCCCTACGAGGGTGAGAGCACCACAGCCGTACGGTGAGGGGCCGATGGTCCCCTTGGCAGGCCCGTTCAGGGCACACCGACCACTGCGCACGGGCACAGCACCACGGCGGGTCAACGAGCCGTACGGGTGCTGGGCCGAACGGCCCGCCGCCGGCCTGGGTTTGGCCCGATCGGCCCTCCGCTTCCACCTGACCGGCCCATGCCACCTCAAGGCCGCCGCTGTCACCTTCGTGTGTGTGACGACGAGGAGGTGCGGAGAGATGCGCGAGGACAGGCCCGCGAACAGGAAGCGCAAGCGAACGAGGATACCGCTGTGGCGATGGCGGAGTAACCCGATCCGGCGTCGCGACGACGTCCTCGAGGCATGGCTCATGCTGGCCATATGGGTGCTCATCGCGGTGGGTGGCACGGCGGTCGGTGTGGTGACGGCCCATGCAGCCGACCAGGTCTTCGCCCAGCAACGGGCCGATCGGACCCCCGTCAGCGCCCTTCTCCTCGATGACGTCCCGCGCACCGCGACCTCGGGGATGGGCAGAGACCTGGCATCGGCAAGGGTCCGCTGGACGAACTCGGACGGCTCCGCACACAGCGGCATGACGCTGGTGACCACCGGGAAGAAGGCCGGCTCCACGGTCAGGATCTGGATCGACGCCCATGGGAAGCTGAGTACACAGCCGCCCACGCCCGGCAAGGCGGCCGTCGAGGCGGGGCTGTTCGGAGCCTCCGCCGCCCTCGCCCTGAGCGGCGTGATGTTCGGGATCGGGAGCGTCGGCCGTGGGTACCTCGACCGTCGGCGCATCAAGGAGTGGGACAGGGAGTGGACCCTGGTCGGGCCGCAGTGGGGCCACAAGACCAGTTGACCGTCGGACCCCATGCACGAGCGACCTCGGTCATGCCGTCGGAGAGGGAAACCACCGCCGAGGTGGCGTCCCTCCGGGCCTTCATCACCTGCAGACTGTTGATGGTTTGCGACATCATGCTCGTGCCGAGCGGCCTCGGTGGGTAGCGGGCTTGATCCCGCCGGACAGCGACTGCGACTGCGCCGGAACCGCGGACATCCTTGCCCCCGGGAATGTCGTGGACCCAGCGGACGTCGGGCAGCCCGACATCTGCGACCGCTGTTACCGCGGGGCACTCGGAAAGTCTGCCGCCAGCGCCGGCGCGGTCGCCACGTCGAGGCCCGGGGAAGCGCCTTCCACTGCGCCTCCTGCACTCCACGGCCCTCCCGCCGATGCGAAGACTGCGGAGGCGAAGGACGTGAAGACGGCCCGGCCCCTCGACACCCTCTGCCGCACCTGCTACCAGCGCCGCCACCGCATCCCGACCATGTCTGCGCTGCGGCACCGACCAGGTCCGGTCGGTCGCACCGGGGACACGCCTCCCCTGGTCGCCGGCAGGCCGACGCGGAAGCACGCTTCCTCCTGCCAGGGGCGGCTGCCGAGCCGGCCCAGAAGCGCCGCAATTGGCGGAAGGACCCTTTGGGATGCGGAGAAGCGGCCGGCAGCCGTGCACCGCGCGATCCGGACCCGCGAGAAGCGGTGGCCCTTCCCGTCCAGCCTTGCCATGACCAGCGCGGGAGCAGCTGATCCAGCGCATGGGCCGAAGTACCCGAGCCGGGTCCGGGCGGCCCGTGGCGCGCGTACGCAAGGGCGCGCAGGCTGGGATCAGCAGCCCATGAAGGGAACCGATGCGATGACCTCCGCGACCACCATGACCACGGCTCTGGAGCCGGTGCACCGCGAACGGCTGATGGGCCTCGCCCATGAGGTCTCCTTCCCGGCCGGGACCCGCCTGTTCGAGGAGGGGCACCGGGCCGACCGCTTCTGGATCGTGCGCACCGGCACCGTCGCCCTCGACCTGCACGTGCCCGGTCGGCGCCCCGCCGTCATCGAGACGCTCGGACACGGCGAACTGGTGGGCTGGTCCTGGCACCTACCGCCGCACATCTGGCACCTCGGGGCCGAGGCGATGAGCCCGGTACGGGCCTGGGAGTTCGACGCGGAGACGGTGCGCTCGATGTGCGCCGCCGACGCCGAGTTCGGGCGGGCCGTAGCGGTGTGGGTGGGACGCGTGGTCGCTCAGCGGCTGCACGCCTCGCGTGTCCGACTGCTCGACCTCTACGCCCCGTACGGCAGCGGAGGCCTGACCTGACCGCCCGGGCGCGCGGCCCTGCCGTGGAATTCGAGGAGGAGAGCATGGACAGCAGCCCGCACCGGGTGGGCGACGTGATGACGCGCGCCGCCGTCGCGGTGGGCCGCAAGGCTGTGTTCAAGGACGTCGTCGAGCGCATGGAACAGTGGCAGGTCAGCGCCCTTCCGGTGCTGGAGGGCGACGGCCGGGTGATCGGGGTGGTCTCCGAGGCCGATCTGCTGCCCAAGGAGGAGTTCCGGGACAGCGACCTGGACCGGTCGACCCAGCTGCGCCGGCTGCCCGACCTCGCCAAGGCCGGGGCGGTCTGCGCGGAGGAGCTGATGAGCACGCCGGCCGTCACGGTCCACGCGGACGCGACACTCGCCGAGGCGCCCCGCATCATGGCGCTGCGGCACGTCAACGGCTGCCCGTGGTGAGCTCCGAGGGCGTAACCAGTCCCCCCGCGAACCGGCGCATCGACCTGGACCCTGCTGAGGCGCTGCGGTTGCTGGGCAGCGTATCGCTGGGGAGAATCGTCTTCACCCCGGCAGGCCTTGCCCACGGTCCGCCCCGTCAACCACGCCCTGGACAGTGGGGACATCGTCATCCGCACCCAGGAAGGCGCGGCCCTGACGTCCCGCGCCGAGGAGGCCGACGATCTGCTGCGGAACCAGTGTTCCGGCGCGAACGACGAGGGACGTGGGCTGGGCTCCGGCACGGTGCCGGAGTTTGAGGCGGCTCAGATCCTCGCTCTGAAATGATCGCCCGGCCACCTCCCGGTCACCGGCCCCGGCTGCGATCAGGCCAACTGCTGCGAGCCGGACTTGCTCGCGCCGAGCCCGTTCCGTGCCTGCGGATGCCGACAGCAGCCTGTACGGGGGCTCAGACGGGCTCGGGTACGACTACCACCGGGCAGGCCGCATGGTGCAGCACTCCGTGGGCGACTCGGCCGAGTTGGAGCCCGAAGTGGCCCTGGCGTCGTGGGGCACCGACGACGAGCAGGTCGGCCTCGCGGGACACCGCGATCAGGGCGTCCCTTGCGTAGCCCTCGACCGTGCGCCGCTGTACCCGCAAGTCGGCCGGGGCTTCCCGCAGCGCCTGCTGAACTGGTACTTCACCCCGCCGGTCCACACCTGGACGATCGCCGATCCGGAGAACATCGTCGCCATCGCGGTGTTCTTCGGCGTCGCCGTGTCCGTCGCCTCAGTGGTGGACCTGGCTGCCCGCCGTACCCACCAGGCGGCCCGGCTCCGGGCCGAGTCGGAGATCCTCTCCTTCCTCGCCGGCAACGTCCTGCGCGGCGAGACCACCCTGGAAGCACTCCTGGACCGGGTCCGTGAGACCTTCGGGATGGAGTCGGCGGCGCTGCTGGAACGCGAGAACGACGTCGCGCCGTGGACGTGCGCCGGCAGCGTCGGCCCCCGCCCTTGCACCACCCCCGACGCAGCCGACGTGGACGTCCCGGTTGGTGACCACCTGACTCTGGCCCTCTCCGGCCGTGTCCTGCCCGCCGAAGACCGCCGCGTCCTGGCAGCCTTCGCCGCCCAGGCGGCCGTCGTCCTGGACCGCCAGCGCCTGCAGCAGAAGGCCGACGAGGCGAAGGCCCTGGCCGAGGGCAACCGCATCCGCACCGCCCTGCTCGCCGCCGTCAGTCACGACCTGCGCACTCCGCTGGCCGGCATCAAGGCCGCCGTCACCTCCCTGCGCTCGGACGACGTGGAATGGTCCGAGGCCGATCAGGCGGAGTTCCTGGCGGCCATCGAGGAGGGCGCCGACCGCTTGGACCACCTCGTCGGCAACCTGCTCGACATGTCCCGCCTCCAGACCGGCACGGTCACCCCGATCATCCGAGAGACGGACCTGGACGAGGTGATCCCCATGGCGCTCGGCGGCGTACCCGAGGACAGCGTCGACCTCGACATCCCGGAAACCCTCCCCATGGTCGACGTCGACATGGGCCTTCTGGAACGCTCGGTCGCCAACGTCGTGGAGAACGCGGTCAAGTACAGCCCACCGGGTGAACCGGTCCTGGTCTCGGCCAGTGCCATCGCCGACCGCGTGGAGGTTCGTGTCGTGGACCGCGGCCCCGGTGTCCCGGACGAGGCCAAGTCCCGCATCTTCGAACCGTTCCAGCGATACGGCGACTCCCCCCGCGGGGCCGGCGTCGGCCTCGGTCTCGCGGTGGCCCGAGGCTTCGCGGAGGCCACGGGCGGCACCCTGAACGCCGAGGACACCCCAGGCGGCGGCCTCACTATGGTTCTCACTCTGCCGACAACACCGCAACCCCGCCCGGAGGAACCCGACCGGGCATCCGTGGTTGGGACCTGAACGGCTGAGCCCTCCGGGAACCTCAGGCGCCGGGCGGAACCGTGTCGAACTCCCTCCGCATCCGCCGTACGTCCAGCCGTAGCCCCAGGGCGTTACGGCGGTGTGCGGCCCTGAGTCCGGCCTCCAGCGGCGAGGGCGGCACCGCCAGGACCGGACAGGTGGCGTGGGCGAGGCAGTACCGGATCGCGCCGAACACCGTCTCCAGCGGGGCGGCGCCCCTGCGCCTCGGCTTGCCCGTTCCGGCGTCGAACCAGCCCTCGGCCGGCTCGCCCAAGTGCCGCTCGAACGCCGCGAGGATCACACCGAGCCCCGTCGCGGTGTTGCCGATCTTGTAGGCAGCCCGCGACGTCTCCAGCGCGTGACTTCCCCGTCTGGGCCACAGCCCAGATCCTCCTGGGCGCCGGAACCGCCCTGGTCCATCCCCCCCTGCTGGCCGCCATCGGCGACGTCGCCCACCCCGTCTGGCGCGCCCGCTCCGTCGGCGTCTACAGGCTGTGGCGCGACGGCGGCTTCGCCGTCGGCGCTCTGCTCGCCGGAGCCCTCGCCGACGCCCGCGGCCTGACCACCGCCATCTGGACCGTCGCCGCCCTCACGGCTGCTTCCGGCCTTGTGGCGGCCCGCATGTACAAGACCCACTCTCGTGCTCGAGTACCCCCGCTGACGCTAGCGGTGTTCGGGGTTCTCGTAGTCGCGCCGACAGCCGGCGTCCCAGGCGGTGCGCTGGTTGCCGTAGGCGGGGATGCCGCCGAGGTCCTTCAGGGCCCGGGCCAGGTGCAGCAGGTTCCAGGTCATGAAAGTGGTGTTGCGGTTGGTGAAGTCGTTCTCCGGGCCGCCCGAACCGGGGTCGAGATAGGAAGGCCCGGGGCCCGCCTCACCGATCCATCCGGCGTCCGCCTGGGGCGGGATGGTGTAGCCCAGGTGCTGGAGGCTGTAGAGGACGTTCATGGCGCAGTGCTTGACGCCGTCCTCGTTGCCGGTGATCAGGCAGCCTCCCACACGGCCGTAATAGGCGTACTGGCCGTACTCGTTGAGCAGGCTGGAGCAGGCGTACAGACGCTCGATCACCTGCTTCATCACCGAACTGTTGTCACCGAGCCAGATGGGCCCGGCCAGCACGAGGATGTCAGCGGCCATGACCTGCCGGTACAGGTCCGGCCACGCGTCCGTCTCCCAGCCGTGCTCCCGCATGTCCGGCCACACACCGGTCGCGATGTCATGGTCCACCGCCCGTACGACATCGACATGCACACCCTGTGCATCCATGATGTCGGTACTCCGGTCGATCAGTCCCTGGGTGTTGCTCGTCTCCGGGGAGCGTTTGAGGGTGCAGTTGATCACCAGGGCCCGCAGGTCGTCGTACCGGGCCGGCGGTGCGTCGGTGGCGGGTGACGAAGCGGTCACACGGTCCTCCCAAAGCCTTGCCGCTCCACGGTGTGCGACGACGCGTCAAGTTCCCGATCCAGCGTGCGGGCCGACCGCGACGGACGCCACTTGCCCGGACCCGTCCCATGGATCGTTTATCGCCGCAATGTCTGCACGGGGGCTGTCGTGCAGTCCCCTGTTCGGAGGCGTCCTGCCGTGGGCGCGCGTCCGGCGTCGATCGCGTTCATCCTGGATCCAGCAGGTGATGGGTGGGCGAGGAGCCGGCCCGGAATGACGACAAGACGGCGGCACGATGACGATCGAAGTGACAGTGCGGCGCGTGATCCCACTGCCGCCCGAACGGGTGGCGGCTTACGCCATGGACTGGCGGCACGACGCCGAGTGGACACAGGGCATCCGCGCGGCGGAACTGACCCGGCAGGCGGACGGCGGCGGTTTCGGGACTGGTGCCGAGGTCACCCGCACGGCGCACTTTCTGGGCCGCCGCATCCACTACGTCCTGCGCATGGCCGCTTATGAGCCCCCGCGACTACTGGACATGGTCGCCGTGGTCGCCCCGATGCCGATGCACGTCACCTACTCGTTCGACAGCCACCCGCGCGGCACCCTCGCGGAGATACGTGTTCGAGGAGGTCCGGGTGGCCTCTTCCGGCTGGCCGCTCCCCTGCTGTCCCGACAGGTCCGCTCCTCTCTGGCCAAGGACCTGCGCGACCTGGAACATCGGCTCACGGCATCCAAGGGGGATGTTTGATGGCGTACGACGAGGGCCTCGCAGAGCGGATCCGCGAGCGGTTCGAAACGGATCCCGACATCACCGAGAAACGCATGTTCGGCGGAATCGCCTTCCTGTGCCACGGCAACATGGCCGTCGGCGTGACCGGCGACGACCTCATGGTCCGCGTCGGCCCGGACGCTACCGACGCGGCCTTGACCCGGCCCGGCACGCGCGTCTTCGACATGACGGGCCGTCCGATGCGCGGCTGGATCGTGGTCGCGGGCGAGGCAGTCGCGGAGGACGCCGATTTGGCCAGGTGGATCGACGAAGGCCGTGCCTTCGCGGCGACTCTGCCGCCCAAGTGACGGCACTCGTCGATCCGGGCACCCAGTCTTTTTGATCGCAGCGACTGACCAAGAACCGCGCCAAGAGCCCCGCCGCAAAACACCCAACCGGCGGGATTCAAAGAACCGATGTGACGCCATCGCGACGATGCGAGACATCCTCGCCACGGCGCTCTACGGCCAGCCGAGCACCGGACTCGGGCTCGCCCTACGGCACACTTCTGCCTACCCTCCTGCGGTGTGCCACCACGGCGTTCGGGCGCCTCCGGTAGTCGAGGCATCGTCCAGTGGGACGAGCGGCCATCTGGTGCCGCCCAGCGGGAATCCGCCGTCGGCACGTCCGATGGCGTTGCCGGAACGCTCAGCCTTCGATGTGATATCTGCTCTGGGACACGACGGCTTGGCGGATCTTGGTGGTGAAGTCCGCGGTACGGGCGATCCGGTCCACTCCCCCAGCCTTGTTGCGGCGCAGAACGCTCTTGAAGTTCTGTTCCAGCGTTCCTGTCATGCGGAACATCAAGTCGTCGCTGAGATGGTCGAGATCGATGTTGAGAAGGTCCCGCGGCGACGGCTGCCGCAGCCGTGTGAGGGTGTAGGCGGACATGGCCGCCAGCGGGTAGAGCCAGTTCTCGAGCGAATCCCCCAGCAAGGGACGGTCTTCGGCGTACCGAGTGAGGAACATGCGCAGCCTGGTGTGCACGTCGAGGCACAGCCGGTAGATGTCCAGATCGTGCCGCGGCGAGAAAATCTGGGTGTAGTGCTGGTCGTCGAGCAGCAGCGCGTCGGACTGCCGCAGCGCGGTGTGCGGTTCGCGCAGCACGAAGGCGGTGAACTCGCGGGCGAGCCGGGCCATGCTGACGACCCGGTCCAGTGGGAACCCGAGGTTGCGGTAGTAGCTGGCCCGGCGCTCGTAGTAGTAGCCGCCCGCGTGCCCAAGGCTCTCCTCGATGTCCTTCTGGATGGACTCGGTAGCGCGCAATGCGCCGGCGGGCAGCTGGGTCTGGCTGTTGGTCGCCCGGATGATGCGGTCGCGAGCCGTGCCATTCTCAGGAGCGACCACGATCTTCAGCAGTAGGGACCGCTCGCGGTGCTGGCCGCCGTTCTGGAAGTAACTGTAGATCTCGTGGCTGGTCTGTAGCCCGTTGACGATCTGAGGCTCCCTGACCACGATCTTCTTGCCGGCGATCTGGGCGGCGTCCGCGACGACGGTGACACCGTTGTTGAACCCCCAGAAGTCCTCGCCGGTACCGGACCTCAGGGTCTCACCGATGGCGTTGTTCACGGCGGTGGATCCCGCGTAGTCGCGCACGTTCGACTCGAACAACTCCAGGCGCAACGCCTCGTTGTCGGACGTGATGAAGCGGTAGTACTCATCCAGTCGCGCCAGACATACGTATCCCTCGCCGAGCGACGTGCTCATCGGTGTTTCGGTGAACACCAGCTGCGCGACGGCTTTTGCTCCACGGGCAGTCCGCTCCCGCAAGTCAGCAGCGTTGAGGTACTCCAAGTCGGCCCGCGTATCGGACGTGATCTTCGAAAGTTCCCGCCTGAGCCGGTCACCCTTGGCTTTTACGTTGGGGTGCGGCGTCTCTGCCGACTTGTTCGCGTAGATCACCTTGATGTGAACCTGCGGGAAGGAAGACGCCAGTTCCTCGAGGATGTGCAGGAAGCGGCGTGTACGCTCCAGCAGTTTGGCGTTGGTGTGCGGAACCAGATCCTCCTCCTCCCGGCCCATATCCAGCAGAGTCGGCAGATGGAAGTGAAGCTTCTCGATCACGGACTCCTGGTAACCCGACGAGTTCTTCGCCTGCAGGACGACCAGCTCGATCTTGCCAGCACGTGACGGAAGGAACTGATGCGCGTCAGCGGTGATATAGCGCTCGTCCACGAACGTCCAGATACCGTCAATTCCGCAGTCGTGCGCACCGTCGACGATGCCGTCCATGATCTCGTCGTTGTCCAGGTCCCAGTCCTGCAGAGCCTTGTCCGCAGCGAAGAACGTGAAGAAGTCGTCCCGGCTCTTGTCCGGCGCGAGCTTACGAATGACGTGGGCCTTTAGTCAGCACCAAACCAGCACGGGAGTCAGCACCGCATCGTCAAATCATCCTGAACTACGCATCCCGGACGGTGCTGGTTTCGATCACTTGCGAGCCGCTGAACCGCTCTTCCCTGAGCCGGCATGGTGGTCACGCGCATAGCCGAGCCTCGAACTATGGCGGTCCACCACATGTGCGCCTGACCTGCATCTTCCTACCGTGTGCCGACACGTACCCGCCCCCACCGCACACGAGGAAGTGGCGCACATGGCATCCGAAGTATCATCCGCTCCCCCAACCCCCGCCAGCCTCCCCCGTATCGTCGCCGCCAGCCTCATCGGCACCACCATCGAGTGGTACGACTTCTTCCTCTACGGCTCCGCCGCCGCGCTGGTGTTCAACAAGCTGTTCTTCCCGGACTCCGACCCGCTCGTCGGAACTCTGCTGTCGTTCCTGACGTATGCCGTCGGCTTCGCGGCCCGCCCGCTGGGGGCGCTCGTGTTCGGGCACTACGGTGACCGGCTGGGACGGAAGAAGCTGCTGGTGCTGAGCCTGGTGCTGATGGGCGGAGCGACGTTCGCCATCGGGCTGTTGCCCACGCACGCCACCGTCGGGGCCGCCGCGCCCGTGCTGCTGACCACCCTGCGCCTCGTCCAGGGATTCGCGCTCGGCGGGGAGTGGGGCGGTGCCGTCCTGCTGGTGTCGGAGCACGGGGACGCGCGGCGGCGCGGTTTCTGGGCCTCGTGGCCGCAGACCGGCGCACCGGCGGGGCAGTTGCTCGCCACCGGTGTGCTCTCGCTGCTGACCGCCGTGCTCTCCGACAACGCCTTCGGGACCTGGGGCTGGCGGATTCCGTTCCTGCTCTCCGGGGTGCTCGTGCTCATCGGTCTGTGGATTCGGCTGTCCGTCGACGAATCACCGGTGTTCAAGGAGGCGTTGGCGCGCGCCGAGTCCCGGCGTGCGGAGGAGACCGAGAAGCTGCCGCTCGTCTCCGTGCTGCGGCACCACTGGCGGGAAGTGCTGGTGGCCATGGGCGCCCGCATGGCCGAGAACATCAGCTACTACGTCATCACCGCCTTCATCCTCGTGTACGCCACCACCTCGGCCGGCGTGTCCAAGCAGACCGCGCTCAACGCCGTGCTCATCGGCTCCGCCGTGCACTTCGCCGTCATCCCGGCCTGGGGCGCGCTGTCCGACCGGGTCGGGCGGCGGCCCGTGTACCTGCTCGGCGCGGCCGGTGTCGGCCTGTGGATGTTCCCGTTCTTCTCGCTCGTGGACACCGGGTCGTTCGGCTACCTGGTCCTGGCCGTGACCGTCGGGCTCGTGCTGCACGGCGCGATGTACGCGCCCCAGGCCGCCTTCTTCGCCGAGATGTTCGCAACGAGGATGCGGTACTCGGGTGCGTCCATCGGCGCCCAGTTCGCCTCCGTGGCGGCCGGCGCGGCGGCCCCGCTCATCGCCACCGCGCTGCTCGACGACTACGGCAGCTCCACTCCGATCGCCCTGTATGTGATCGCCGCCGCTGTACTGACCCTGGTCGCCGTGGGCGTGGCCCGGGAGACGCGGCACCGGGATCTCGCCCATGTCGAGGCCGAGGGCGGCGAGTCCGCCACCAGCGGTCAGGCCGCGCAGGCGCACACAGCCTGACCGACACAACTCCGCCCCACCGCACACAACTCCACCCGGCCGGCGCGGCCCCCACCGGCATGGCCCGCCGCCCGCGCATCCGCTGCCCAGCCCCCGTACGGCGCGCCCGTACGGGGGTCAGCGTCTGTCCGGGGCCGCCAACCGGTGTAGTCGCAGGGCCAGTTGGATCTCCAGGGCGCGGGCCGGGGTCTGCCAGTCCTCGCCCAGCAGCCGGCCCACCCGCTCCAGCCGTTGGGCGACCGTGTTCACGTGGACGTGCAGCGCGTCCTTGGTGCGGGCCGGGCTCATCCCGCAGGCGAAGTACGCGTCGAGGGTGCGCAGCAGTTCCGTACCGCGTCGCTCGTCGTAGGACACGACCGGGCCGATGGTGCGGTCGACGAAGCCGGCGACGTCACGTTCGCCCGCGAGGAGCAGGCCGAGGAAACCGAAGTCCTCGGCCGCCGCGCCGTCCCCGGCCCGGCCCAGCAGGTGCAGCGCGTCCAGGCAGCGGCGTCCCTCGGCGTAGGCGCCGACGACGGTCTCTGGGTGGGTGGTGAGCTCGGTGACGGGGGCGGAGGCGCCGACCGTGACCGGCTGGTGGACGGCCGTGCCCAGCTGGCGGGCGGTGCGCCGGGCCAGGTCTGTGGCGCTGTGGCCGACGGTGAGCGGCAGCAGCAGGACGGTGCCGCCGTCGCGTGCGGCGGCCAGGCCGTGCCGGGTCGCGGCGAGGTGGGAGGCGGCCGACCACAGCCGGCGGCGGGCCGCGGCCTCCTCGTCGGCGTCGGCCGTCGGGCCGTCGAGGCGTGCGGCGAGCACTACATGGGTGGCGTCCAGGTCGGCGTGCAGCCGGGCGGCGCGTTCGCGCAGCAGGCGCGGATCGCGGTCGCGTGCGTCCAGCAGGTCGTCCAGCAGCTCGCCCCGCACCCGCTGTTCGGCCTCGGCCGCCGAGCGGCGGGCGAGCAGGAGCAGCGAGGTGACCATCGCCGCGCGCTCCAGGGTGCGCTGGTCGACGGGGTCGAGGCCGGGATGCCCGCGCAGGACCAGCGCGCCGAGGAGTTCACCGCCCGCGGCGACCGCCGCGATCCAGTCGTTGCCGTGCCGTACGGCGTGTCCCTCGGCGCGGGAGGCCTCCAGCGCCTCGGCCGGTGCCGCGTCGGCCTCGCTGAACTCCACGGTGCCGTCGAGGACTTCCGAGACGGCACCGGCCACGTCGTGCACCCCGCCGCCGCGCAGGACGAGTTCGGCGAGCCGGTCGTGTACGTCCGAGGCGCGCTCGATGACCGCGCTGCGGTCCCGGATGATCTCGTTGGCGCGCTCCAGGCCGGCCAGGGCGGCACGGGTCTCGGTCAGCAGGTTCGCTGTGTCGATGGCGGCCGCGGCGAGCGCGGCGAAGGAGCCGAGCAGGGCGATCTGCGCGCGTTCGAAGACGCGTGCCCTGCGGTCGGCGGCGAAGAGGACGCCGATGACATGCGGGCCGAGCATGAGAGGGACGCCGAGGATGGCGACCAGGCCCTCGTCGCGGACGCCGTCGTCGATGGAGAGGGTGTGCTGGAAGCGGGCGTCCTTGAAGTAGTCGTCCGTGACGTACGGCCGTGTCGTCTGGGCGACCAGTCCGCCGAGGCCCTCGCCCATGCCCAGGCGCAGCTGCTGGAAGCGGGCGGAGACCGAGCCCTCCGTGACCCGCATGTAGGTGTCGCCGCGCGCCGGGTCGTTCAGGGTGAGGTAGGCGACGTCCGTGCCGAGCAGGGAGCGGGCGCGCTGCACGATGGCCTGCAGCACAGCGTCCAGATCACGCAGGCCCGCGAGGTCGTGGGCGGTCTCGAAGAGCGCGGACAGCTCCGCCTCGCGGCGCCGGCGGCCCTCCAGCTCGGCACGGACCCGCAGGGCGAGCAGTTTGGCCTGTTCCAGCGCGGCGATCCGGTCGGCCGGTCCGCCCTCGGCCCGGGCGAGCAGCAGCGGCTGCTCGTACGCCTCCGCGGAGGCGTCGCGGGCCAGCAGCTCGAGGTACGGGGCCTCGATGCTGCCGCTGGGTGCCGTCTGAACGTGATCGCGAGACATGGTCACAGGATTCCGCATCGGCCGCTCGGCCCGTCAGGCCTGTGGAAAACTTCCGGGCTGGGCGCTGCCGGGCGCTTCAGTGGGCCGTCCACCCGCCGTCGAGCACCAGCGAGGTGCCCGTGACGAAGGACGCCTGCGGGCTGCACAGGTAGGCCACGGCCTCGGCGACCTCCTCCGGTTCGATGAGCCGCTGGAGTGCGCTGTCCTTCAGCAGGACCTCGGACAGCACGCGTTCTTCGGGGATGCCGTGCGCCTGCGCCTGGTCGGCGATCTGCTTCTCCACCAGAGGCGTGCGCACATAGGCCGGGTTCACACAGTTCGAGGTCACCCCATGGGCCGCGCCTTCCAGAGCGGCCGTTTTCGACAGGCCCTCCAGACCATGTTTGGCGGCCACATAGGCGACCTTGTAGGCGGAGGCGCGCAGACCGTGGACGGAGGACACATTGACGATCCGGCCCCAGCCCCGCGCGTACATGTGCGGCAGGGCGCCGCGGATGAGACGGAACGGCGCCTCCAGCATCACGGTCAGCACGGTGTGGAAGACCTCGGGCGGGAACTCCTCGATGGGGCGCACCAGTTGCAGGCCCGCGTTGTTGACCAGCACATCGGCGCCGGCGGCGGCGCGTTCGGCGGCGTCGAGGTCGGTGAGGTCCACGGCGTGCGGTTCGACGGCTCCCGGCAGGTCACCGGCTCGTTCCACCTGCTGGGCCAGCTCGGCCAGGCCGGCCGTGTCCCGGTCGACGGCCCGCACCCGCGCACCGGCGGCCGCCAGCCGCAGCGCGCAGGCGCGGCCGATGCCGCTTGCGGCGCCGGTGACGAGGGCGGTGCGGCCGCCGAGATCCAGGGCGAGGGGCTGAGGGCGAAGGCAGGGCGAGAGGCTGGACGAGGTCATGTGCCGACCCTAGGTGGCACTCACCCGTCACCACATATGGCGACCACCCATACTTCAGCCGATAGTCGTAGGGGCAAACCATGTGGGTGCGCCAGATATGGCCTGCTTGATCCGGAAGTGGCCGAACTCGTTGAGCTCGGGCAGCGCGTCCACCGGGAACCAGCCCACTTCCAGGGACTCGTCGTCGTTGACCCGCGCCTCGCCGCCCACGGCCCGGCAGCGGATGGTGATGTCCATGTACTGGCACTGGTCACCATTGGGATAGGTGACCGGATCCAGGGCCTGGACGAGGACGACCCGCTCGGCCACGCAGTGCACCGCCGTCTCCTCGAAGACCTCCCGCACGGCGCAGGCCGCCGGCTGCTCACCGGGTTCCGGGATGCCCCCGATCACCGACCACTTGCGGGTGTCGGTCCGCCGGCCCAGGAGCACTCTGCCCTCGTCGTCGAAGACGATCGCGGTGACCCCGGGGAGCCAGAGCAGTTGCCGGCCGGCGGAGGCCCGGAGCGTGCGGATGAAGTCAGGAGTGGCCATGGGCCCGACCCTAACGGGCCGGACCCATGTCCTCCTGGCGGTTCAGTGGCCGCACGCACCATTTCAGGGGGCGTATGCCGGTCGTACGGCTATGCGCCACCGGCGCGCCGATGGCGCAGTCCGGACCCGATCGTCCAGCCGACACCGCCCGCGGCGACCAGCACCAGAGCGATCTCCGGGAGGATACCCAGCTCGGTGGCGGGCGTCTTGGACGTGCGCAGCGGCACCTTCTGGACGAGGTAGGCGGGCACGAACATGCCGGTCCGCTGGGTGATCTTCCCGTCCGGCATGATGACCGCACTGACGCCGCTGGTCACCGGCACGGTGACGGTGCGGCTGTGCTCGACGGCGCGGATCCGGGACATGGCGAGCTGCTGATAGGTCATCTCGCTGCGGTCGAAGGTCGCGTTGTTGCTCGGTACGGAGATCATCTCCGCGCCATGGGTGACCGTGTCCCGCACGTCCCAGTCGAAGGCGGCCTCGTAGCAGGTGGCCAGGCCCACCTTGGCGCCGTCGATGTCGAACACGCCCGGACTGCTGCCGCGGCTGAAGTCCTGGCGGACCATGCCGGTCCAGTTCTTGTTGATCGCGCCGACGAGCCCGCGCAGCGGAAGGTACTCGCCGAACGGCTGGATCTGCCGCTTGTCGTAGGTCTGCGTGGGTCCCTTGGCCGGGTCCCAGAGTATCTGCTCGTTGAGCAGTTCGCCGTCGCGCTCCACGACACCGCCGACCGATATGGGCGCACCGACGGCCTTGGCGGCGCCCTCGATGACGGCGGCCGCATCGGGGTTGGCGAAGGGGTCGATGTCGGAGGAGTTCTCCGGCCACAGCACGTAGTCGGGTTTCGGGGTCTTGCCCGCCTTGATGTCGGCGGCAAGCTTCAACGTCTCGCGGACGTGGTAGTCGAGCACGGCCCGCCGCTGGGCGCTGAACTCCAGCCCGGAGCGCGGCACATTGCCCTGGATGACCGCGACGGTCCGGGTGCCGGCGTCGGCCTTGTCGCTCACCATCGGCCGTGCGGCGACCGCGCCCGCCACCGGGACCGCCACGCTCAGGAGCGCGGCGGCGGCCGCGCCCCGCCGTACGACCTGGGTCCGGCGCCGCTCGGCGATCAGCCGGCCGGCCTCGTACAGACCGAATCCGCACAGGACGACCGCGAAGCCCAGCACCGGCGTGCCGCCCACAGCGGCCAGCGGCAGGAAGACGCCGTCCGCCTGCCCGAACGCGAGCTTGCCCCAGGGGAAGCCCCGGAAGGGCACGCGCGCGCGTACCGCCTCGCCCGCGATCCAGAGGGCGGCCGCCCACACCGGCCAGGCCGGCAGTCGGGAGACGGCGGAGACACCGACGCCGACGAGGGCGATGAAGATCGCCTCGATGGCGACGAGGGCCAGCCAGGGACCAGGACCGACCTCCACACCGGTCCACACCAGCAACGGCAGCAAAAAGCCGAGCCCGAAGAGGTAGCCCAGGCCGAGGGCCGACTTCCAGCCACGACCGCGGAGCACCCAGCCGAACCCGGCGAAGGCGGGCAGCGCCAGCCACCACAGGGTGCGCGGCGGGAAACTGACGTAGAGCAGCACTCCACAGAGCGCGGAGGCGACGGCCGGGACCAGGCGGAGCAGGCGGCCGCGGAACGCGCTGGGCGCGGGGGACGGCTGGAGCTGGTCCGGCTGGTCCACGGAAGTTGCGGTGACGGTCACCCGGGTGAGTGTACGGCGGCTGCCCTCGCCGCCGACAGCACGGTTCGCGGGCCGGGACCGACGCCACCGGCCATGGTTGTGCCTGGTCGCCGCCCTCGCCGGTCGGCCGACGCGCCTGTGTGGTGCTCGGCAAACGGTCCGGCGCCGAGTCCCGGCACCGACTCCCGGCGGCCGCACGAAGGGCACCGTCCCCCTGGCGCGCGACCGCACCGGCGGCACGGAAGGCCCCACCGCTTCGCCCCCTTCACGCCGTTCCGCCCGCCCCACCGCCACTTTCCGTCGCATCTCGTGCCCAAACCGGTCATCAGCCGCTACGGTGAGCCCAGCCTCGGCAGTGCGGCCGGATCCGGCGCGTGCCCGGCCGTGGCCTGGGGCAACGGGGACGAGGGGCAGCGGTGGGGTCGACGGGGACAAGATCCGCGGCCGGTGTGGACGCGGGCGCGGTCGACGTCAGACGAAACGTTTCTGACGGGGCAGGCATGATCCTGCTGGGCGCCTGCGCCGGCTGGTCGCTGATCACCGCCGCGGCGCATGACGGACGACCCGAGGGCATGCTGCTCGCGGTCCTCGCCGTGGCCGCCGGTCATGCCGTCGGCCGGGTGTCCGGGGCACTGCTGCCGGTGGCCGCGCCATGCGCCGGCGCGGCGGCCGGACTCGCGCTGGCCGTGGCCCTGCCCGCGCTCTCCGCGGGTCCCCGGTACACCGCCCCGCTCGGCCACGCCGGTGGCACGGCCGCCCTGCTGGCACTGGCCACGGGTGCCGCGGGCTGTGCCGCCTGGGCGACGGCCGTAGCGGAGCTGAGGCTGGTGCTGCGGCTGCTGGCCGTCGGGATCGTGCTGACCGGGGGTGTGCTGGGCTCTGCTGCCGGGTGCGTGGCGAGTACGGCCGTACTGCTGTGTTCGCTCGCAGCGGGCTCGGTGTCCCGCCGGGGCGGCTGTCTGCTGGGCCTGGCGGTGGCGGCAGCACTGGTGGCCGGAACGGCCTGGGCTCTCGCCGCCGATGTGCTGCCGGGTGGACTCGCCCGGGTGCTCGAAGGCCGGCTGACCGAGCACCGGGTCGCGCTGTGGCGGGACGCCCTGCACCTGGCGGCCCGGAACCGGGGGCTCGGCATCGGTCCGGGACGGTTCGGCGAGCTGGGCGGCACGGCCCCGCGGACGCTGTCCGCCGACGGCAAGCCGCACTCGGCCCTCCTCCAGCTGGCGGCAGAGCAGGGCGTCGTCGGGGCGCTGCTGTTCGTGGCCGCGTTCTGCTGGGTGCTGCACGCGCTGTGGCGCTCTCCGCGCTCCACCCCGGTCGCCCTGACCGCCGGTGCGGCCCTGACGGCGCTCGCGGTGTTCGCCACGGTGAGCGACGCGCTCAGCTTCACCACGGTGACCGTGGGCGCCGGGCTGCTGGCCGGATGGGCGTCGGCGCGGCCGTGGGCGCGCGAGCCCCGCCTCTGAGCGGTGTCATGCCCTGCGCGGCATGCGCGGCGCGTGGCCTCAGCGGGCCGAACCCGGAGTGATCGTCCGCAGCCGGGCCCTGATGACCCGTACCGCCGACTCCGCGTTGTCCACGGTGATCGTGAAGGTGTGGCCGTCCCACAGGCGCAGCACGATGCCCTCGCCGCGGCGTACGACCACGGCCGTGCCCTTCTCAGGGCGCCACCGGTAACCCCAGCCGCCCCAGTTCCGGGGTGTGACAAGGGCGGTGAAGTCGGCGCCGGCCACATGGGAGAGCGGGATGCGGCGGCGCGGCAGCCCCATGTGGCCGCAGCGGATCTCGAGGCACTCCTTGTCGAGCCTGAGGTCGACGTGCA
The DNA here is from genome assembly GCF_042868225.1 of Streptomyces sp. NPDC007856. Taxonomy (NCBI): domain Bacteria; kingdom Bacillati; phylum Actinomycetota; class Actinomycetes; order Kitasatosporales; family Streptomycetaceae; genus Streptomyces; species Streptomyces sp. NPDC007856. The sequence goes on from NZ_JBIAEC010000010.1 coordinate 186,730, forward strand.
CGAAGGCGAGGGTGCCGAAGAGGACCAGGAGACCGGCGGCGATGCAGCCCACGACGGACATCGCCAGCGGGGCGATGCCCGAGGTCCATGCCGAGTCCACGGCCAGCTTGATACCGAGGGCCATGCAGGCGGCGCCCACCAGCGCCAGCAGCCACTGGACCCGGTTCGTGGCGCGCCCGGTCCAGACCTCGGGGTTCGGGCCGTCGTCGGCGTGGCGGTCGTCCCTCATATTCATGAGGTTACTCAGGTTTCCCTGCGCGGGTAGGGCGTGGCAGACGGTGACTGACCCAGGTGGGCCAGGGCGGCCCGCCTGTGGTGCGAGGTCAGCGGACGGGGCTGACCGCCTCCAGGAAACGGCCTTCCGCATAGGACAGCGCCGTCTCCGGGAGCGTGGCCTCGCGACCGCTGAGGAGCACCGTGAGGGTGGTGTCGGCGACGGCGGCCGGGGCCGCATCCGCGCCGATCCGGCGCAGGGCCTGCGCGGCCACCGCCCCGGCGGAGCCGTGCAGGGCGAGCGGCGGTCGGCCGGGCCGCTGGACGGCTGCCCGGATGCGCTCGCCGACCAGCTCGTAGTTGGTGCAGCCCAGGACGACGGTGGTCACGTCCTCGGGGGTGCGGCCGGCGGCCGAGGCGATCGCGGCGTCGATCCCGCTCTCGTCCGCGTGATGCACCGCGTCCGCGAGACCGGGGCAGGCCACCTCGGTGACGGTCACACCGGCGGCGAACTGGTCGATCAGATTCCGCTGGTACGCGCTTCCGGTGGTGGCGGGTGTCGCCCAGATCGCGACGTGCCCGCCGCCCGCGGCGGCCGGCTTGATCGCGGGGACGGTGCCGATGATCGGCAGGTCCGGTTCGAAGCGGCCCCGCAGCACCGGCAGGGAGTGCACGGACGCGGTGTTGCAGGCGACGATCAGAACGTCGGGCTCATGGGCGGCGGCGGCCTCGGCCACGGCGAGGGCCCGTTCGGTGATGTCCTCGGGAGTGCGCGGCCCCCAGGGCATCCCGTCGGGGTCCCAGGAGAGCACGAGATCCGCGTCGGGCCGCAGCCGCCGTACCGCGGCGGCGGCGGGGAGCAGGCCGATTCCGGAGTCCATGAGCGCGATCTTCACCCGGCCACGATAGACGATCGGGCCTTGCGGCCCCCTCCGGTGGGGCAGACTGCGGGCGTGAGCGCCCTGCTGTGGATCACCGTCGTATCGCTGGCCGCATGGTGCTGGCTGCTGCTCGGCCAGGGCTTCTTCTGGCGCACGGACGTCCGGCTGCCGCCGCGCCGGGAGCCGGACGCGTGGCCGTCCGTCTGTCTGGTCGTACCGGCTCGTGACGAGGCCGCCGTGCTGCCCGCGAGCCTGCCGTCGCTGCTGGCGCAGGACTATCCGGGGCGGGCCGAGGTGGTCCTGGTGGACGACGGGAGCACCGACGGCACCGGGGAGCTGGCCCGCGAGCTGTCCCGGCGGCACGGCGGACTGCCGCTGACCGTGGGGTCTCCGGGCGAGCCGCCGGCGGGCTGGACGGGCAAGCTGTGGGCGGTGCGGCACGGCATCGGCCTGGCACGCGCGCGTGACCCCGAGTACCTGCTGCTGACGGACGCGGACATCGCGCACGCGCCGGACAGCCTGCGCGCGCTGGTGGCGGCGGCCCGGGCCGGGGGCTTCGACGTGGTGTCGCAGATGGCGCGGCTGCGGGTGGCGAGCGCGTGGGAGCGGCTGGTGGTTCCCGCGTTCGTCTACTTCTTCGCGCAGCTGTATCCCTTCCGCCGGATCGGGCGGAAGGGCTCACGTACGGCCGCGGCGGCGGGCGGCTGTGTCCTGCTGCGCGCGGACATGGCGGAGCGGGCTCGCATCCCGGACGCGATCCGGCACGCCGTCATCGACGACGTGGCGCTGGCACGCGCGGTGAAGGGCGCCGGTGGGCACGTCTGGCTGGGGCTGGCCGACCGGGTGGACAGCGTGCGGCCGTATCCGCGGCTGCACGACCTGTGGCGGATGGTCGCGCGCAGCGCCTACGCCCAGCTGCGGCACAACCCGCTGCTGCTCCTCGGTACGGTCGCCGGGCTGGCGCTGGTGTACCTGGTGCCGCCCGCCGCGGTGATCGTCGGAGCGGCGAGCGGTAGTACGCCAACGGCGGTCGTCGGCGCTCTGGCGTGGGCGGTGATGGCGGGGACGTACGCGCCGATGCTGCGCTACTACCGGCAGCCGCTGTGGCTCGCTCCCCTGCTGCCGTTCACCGCGTCGCTGTATCTGCTGATGACGGTGGACTCGGCCGTGCAGCACTACCGGGGGCGCGGGGCCGCCTGGAAGGGCCGCACGTACGCGCGTCCGGATGCCGTGGCCGACGAGGGCTGAGCCCGGTCACTTGCGGCCGGGCGTCCAGTTCATCCCCCAGCCGTAGGCGCGGTCTATGGTCCGCTGCGGGCTCACTCCACGCTCCGGAACCAGATACCGCGCCTCGCGCTGCACCAGGAGGTCGCCGCCCGTGTTGGTGATCAGGGCGAGCGCGCACACCGTGGACGGCACGGCGCACTCGTCGAGCGAGAAGTCGATCGGGGCGCCGTGCTGCGGCTGGAGGGTGACGGTGGCGTGCAGGTCGGCGAAGGAGTCGGCGCCTTCGTAGATGGTGACGAAGACGAGGATGCGCCGGAAGTCCTGCCTGTGGTCGAGATTGACGGTGAGGTTCTCACCGCTCGCCACGGCACCGGTGCGGTCGTCGCCGTCGAGGTGGATGTACGGCGGCCGGTGCAGCGAACCGAAGGCGTTGCCCAGGGCCTGTACCACCCCTTTGCGGCCGTCGGCGAGCTCGTACAGGGCGCACAGGTCGAGGTCGATCTCTCCTCGCCCGCCTCCCCACCGGCCGCCCCGGCCGCCCCGGCCGCCCCGGCCGAAAAACTGCTCACGCATCTGCCAGTTGAGGTTCACCCGCATGGCACCGGAGGTTCCGCCCTGCTTGGCGAGCGAGACGGAGGGCGCCGCCTTGGTGAGGGTGACCTTGGACAGACGGACGGGCTGGGGTGCCGGAGGGGGCGCGGGCGCGGCCGGCATGGTCGGGGGCGACGCGGGCGCGGGCGGCAGCGTGGAGGGGAGTGGCGGTAGGGGGGCCGGAGGCAGGGGCGGAGCCACCGGACGCGCCGCGGCGGGCGGTGCGGCGTGCTGGGGTTTGTCCACGGTGATGCCGAAGTCCGTGGCGAGGCCCTCCAGCCCGCTGCTGTAGCCCTGGCCGACAGCGCGGAACTTCCAGCCGCCCTGACGGCGGTAGAACTCCCCGAGCACGAAGGCCGTCTCCACGGTCGCGCCCGGGCTGTCGAAGCGGGCGACCGCCTGGCCGCTCACGGCATCGGTCACCTCGATGTAGAGGCCGGGGACCTGCCCGAAGGTCCCGCCGTCGGCGGAGGCGGCGAGGACGATCCGCTCGATCGCGCCCTCCACGCGCGCGAGGTCCACGGACAGGGTGTCGGTGACGCCCGCGGCGGCCGTCCGCTTGCCCTCGTGGCGCACCGCCCCGGAGGGATGGGCAGGCTGGTTGTAGAAGACGAAGTCGTCGTCGGAGCGGACCCTCCCGGTGGCGAGCAGCAGCGCGGAGGCGTCCGCGTCGGGTACGCCGGGTCCGGAGCGCCAGCCCAGTTCGACGCGCAGCGCCGTGGTCGGCACCGGCGCGTTCGCCCCTTTCAGCATGGACATGCCCGCCCCCATTCCGTGTCGGCTTCCGTACACCCTCGGCCGTCCAGTCATCCCTACCAGCACAACCTATTCGCCGGTGCGGCGAACACCCACGACCGGCACCGAAAGATCGCCGGTCAACTCCCGGTAACCCCGCATGAACTCGCCCTTTACACGATTAAAGCGCGGATTGACGTCCCTTTTTGCCAAGTTCGCTCGGATTGGGGATCCCAGGTCACTGCCGACTCGGAAAACAACCCTCTTATCGGTCTCCCCAACGAGCACATCGTGGGCTTAACTTATGTGCCATGACCTCCCCCCGCTCCACTTATGGTGGCGGCTACTACTCCGCCTCCTTCCCGGACACCCCGATCTACGACTCGCTCGTCGCCGAGCGCGGTACCCCGCAGATCGCCCCGATCCGGGTCCCCGCCGCCTACGACTCGGGCAGCAGCCTGCCCGCTCTGCCGCCGGCCCTGCCCGCCCTCCCGGCGGCACCCTCCCCGCAGGCTCCGGCCTACGGCTACCCGCACACGCCGCAGCCCGCGCCCCTGCAGCAGGCGCCCACTGCGTACATCCCGCAGCAGGCCGCCGCGCCGCGGGGTTACCCCGGCCCGCAGGCCCCCCAGCAGCAGCGCCCGATGGGGATGGGCACGGGTTACGAGGCGATGCGCCCGGCCGCGCCGCGGCCCGCGCCGGCTCCCTACCAGGACCCGTACAACAACCAGCAGTACCGCGGCTACTGACCGGCGCGCCGGCCGCTGTCGGTGCCTGCTGGCACGATGGCGGCATGGAAAACGCCGTAGTGCAGTCGATCCACGTTCATCCGGTCAAGGCGTTCCGGGGGCACGCACCCCGGGAGGCTGTCGTGGAGCCCTGGGGCCTGGCCGGTGACCGGCGCTGGACGCTGATCGACGACGGGGGAAAGGTCGTCACACAGCGCGAGCAGCCGCGCCTCGCGCTGGCCGCCGCCGAGCCCGAGGCCGGCGGCGGCGTTCGTCTGTCCGCACCCGGCCAGGCACCCTTGACGGTGTCCGTGCCCGAGCCGGCCGGGACCGTGCCGGTGAACATCTTCGGGACCAAGGTCGAGGCGGTCCCGGCGGCCGCGGCCGCGCACGCCTGGTGCAGCGCCTTTCTACGGGCGGACGTCCGCCTGGTCCACATGGACGACCCGGCCACCCGCCGCCCCGTCGATCCCGAGTACGCCCTGCCCGGCGAGACGGTGAGCTTCGCGGACGGCTATCCTTTGCTGGTCGCCACGGCGGCCTCCCTCGACGCGCTGAACTCCCTGATCGCCGAGTGTGCGCACGCCGCCGAGGGCCCGCTGCCGATGAACCGCTTCCGGCCGAACGTCGTCGTCGCCGGCACCGAGGCCTGGGCCGAGGACCGCTGGTCCCGGATCTCCATGGGCGAGGTCGTCTTCCGCGTCGCGAAGGCGAGCGGACGCTGCGTCGTCACCACCGTCGACCAGGACACCGCCGTACGCGGCCGGGAGCCCCTGCGCACCCTGGCACGTCACCGCAAGGTCGGATCGAGGCTGCTCTTCGGCCAGAACCTCGTGCCCCTCTCGCGCGGCACGATCAGGGTCGGGGACCCGGTGCGGGTGCTGGGATAGCGCGCGACGGCGGCGCCACGGCCGGGGAACCGAGGGCGGGTCCCGGTCGTTGGGAGACATGAGACCTTCGTGAGAAGCCGCGTGCGTGACCGTCCGCGGTGGACGTGATGTCGCTCTCTCTTGCTCCGGGCCGCGGATGCGCTCCCGCGCCGGGGGTTATGACGGGGCGTAAGGGGGTGGGGAGATGCGGGCGATCAGTGGCCTGTGGCGCTGGCGGCACAATCCGCTGCGCCGTGTGACCGACCTGGCCGAGGCATGGGTGGCCCTCGTGGCGCTGGTGCTGGTCGCCGCGGCCGCGCCCGTGGTCGGTTGTCTGGTCGGCGCCGCCGCCCAGGACTCGCTGCAGCGGTCCGTGCGCGAGCAGCGGCACACGCGCCACCTCGTCATGGCCACGGTGGTGCGCGACCTGCACGAGGCCCCGCTGGAGACCGACCCCGACACCACGGCGGCGCGCGAGTCCCGCAGCCGTGTCCTCGCGAACTGGACCGCGCCGGACGGCACCCGCCGGCACGGCCCCGCCCTGGCCGGGCTCAAGTCCCCGCAGGCGGGCGACCACTTCGGACTCTGGACGGATCCGCACGGCCGAATAACGACCCGCCCGCTGGACTCCCCCACCGCCACGACACACGCGGTGCTCGCCGGGATCGGCGCGGCTCTGCTGGTCGCGGGCCTGGTCGAAGGCGGCAGACGGCTGACGGTGTGGCGCATGGTCCGCGGACGGTACGCACGCTGGGACCAGGCCTGGGACCGGGCGGGCCCGGACTGGGGCAAGGCGGGCACCGGCTGCTGACGGCCTTCCGGCTCTGGTCAACCCACCATGGACGCACGCGCTACGGTGGACCGGCCGAAGCGCTTTCGGCGACAACCCGCGGGTGAGCGAACCGCAGGGGCATGCGCAGGTTTTCGGTAGCGCGAACGCGCATCGGCCCCAGGGGCTGAGCACGGTCGCGGTCCCGGCACCGGCGGCAAGGCCCCTACGGGAGCAGGCCATCAGTACGACTAGGTGGGGGCACAGCAACGCCATGGCACAGGGCACGGTCCAGGTGACGCACACCGGTACGTCGCGGTGGCGGCGCCGCACAGGCGAGTACGCATCACTGGCCGCCGCCCTGGAGGCCGCCGCCGACGGCGACGTCCTCACCATCGCCCCGGGCACCTACCGGGAAAACCTCGTGCTCCAGCGGGCGGTGACGCTCCGTGGCCCGGAGGGCTCCCCCGGTTCGGTGCGGATCGCGCCCGTGGACGGGGTGCCGCTCACCGTGCGTGCCTCCGCCGTGGTGCAGGACCTGCATGTGGAGGGCCAGGACGCGGCGGCGCCCGCGCTGTTGGTCGAGGAGGGCACGCCCGAGCTGATGGACATGCGGATCGTGACCCGGTCCGCCGCGGGCATCGAGGTGCGCGGCGGCGCCCGCCCGACCGTGCGCCGCTGCACCGTCGACAACCCGGCCGGCATCGGCATCGCCGTACTCGACGGTGGGAGCGGGGTGTTCGAGGAGTGCGAGGTCGTCGCGGCCGGGCAGGCGGGCGTGGCCGTCCGCGGCGGTGCGCATCCACGTCTGGAGCGCTGCCGTGTGCACCACGCCTCCGGCACCGGGATGACCGCCACGGGCGAGAACTCCGCGCTGGAGGCGGTGGGTTGTGAGATCTACGAGGTCCGCGGCTCGGGCGTACAGGTCACCCAGCGGGCGACGGCGCATCTGACCGACTGCGATGTGCACCGCACGACGGCCGACGGCGTCACCCTGGACACGGACGCGGTGCTCACGCTCGCCGACTGCCACATCCACGACATCCCGGAGAACGCGGTCGACCTGCGTTCCCGTTCGGTGCTCACACTGACCCGCACGACGGTCCGTCAGTTCGGGCGCAACGGCCTGTCGGTGTGGGACCCGGGGACCCGCGTGGACGCCCACCAGTGCGAGATCTTCGACAGCACCGGCGACTATCCGGCGGTGTGGGTCAGCGACGGCGCCACGGCCGTCCTCGACTCCTGCCGGGTGCACGACGTGCCGGACGCCCTGTTCGTGCTGGACCGCGGTTCGCGCGCGGACGTCGTGGACAGCGATCTGTCGCAGGTGCGCAACACGGCGGTGTCGGTGAGCGACGGGGCGACCGCTCAGCTCGACGACTGCCGCATCAGGGAGGCGGCGACCGGCGCGTGGTTCCGCGACCACGGCAGCGGCGGCACGCTCAACAACTGCACCCTGGACGGCACCCAGACCGGCGTCATCGTCACCAAGGGTGCCGACCCGACCATCGAGCGCTGCACGGTCGCCTCCCCCGCCGAGGCGGGCTTCTACGTCTCCGCGGGCGGCCGCGGCAGCTTCCTGAACTGCCGGGTCAGCGGCAGCGGCGGTTACGGCTTCCATGTGATCGACGGCTGCCGGGCGACGCTGCGCAAGTGCCGTACGGAACGCTGCGCGCGCGGCGGTTACGAGTTCGCCGACGCGGGCCCGGACGCCACGTCCGGGACGGGCCCGGTCGTGGAGGACTGCACCAGCGACGAGAGCGGCGGACTGCGGCCGCCCACGGCCCGGGAGACCGCCGTGGAGACCGTGTCGCACTCCCCCGGGCTGCTCGGTTCGATCCCGGGGCAGCGCAGTACGGAGCAGGAGCCGCTGGTCGCCGCCGCCGAGCCGGCCCAGCCGGTGCGGACGTCGAAGGACGTGCTCGGGGAACTCGACGGGCTGGTGGGCCTGGAGAGCGTCAAGCGCGAGGTGCGGGCGCTGACCGACATGATCGAGGTCGGGCGGCGCCGCCGGCAGGCGGGCCTGAAGGCAGCCTCGGTCAAGCGGCATCTGGTCTTCACCGGCTCGCCCGGCACCGGCAAGACGACGGTCGCCCGCCTCTACGGCGAGATCCTCGCCTCGCTCGGTGTGCTGGAGAAGGGACACCTGGTGGAGGTGTCCCGGGTGGACCTGGTCGGCGAGCACATCGGTTCCACGGCGATCCGCACCCAGGAGGCGTTCGAGAGGGCGCGCGGGGGTGTGCTGTTCATCGACGAGGCGTACGCGCTGTCGCCGGAGGACGCCGGGCGCGACTTCGGCAAGGAGGCCATCGACACGCTGGTGAAGCTGATGGAGGACCACCGGGACGCGGTGGTGGTGATCGTCGCCGGCTACACCGCGGAGATGGAGCGCTTCCTCTCCGTCAACCCCGGTGTCGCCTCCCGCTTCTCGCGCACCATCACCTTCGGCGACTACGGCCCCGAGGAATTGCTGCGGATCGTGGAACAGCAGGCCGACGAGCACGAGTACCGGCTGACGCCGGGCGCGTCCGAGGCGCTGCTGAAGTACTTCACGGCCATCCCGAAGGGCCCGGCGTTCGGCAACGGCCGCACGGCCCGGCAGACCTTCGAGGCAATGGTGGAACGGCACGCGAGCCGCGTCGCACAGCTGGCGGACCCCAGCACCGACGATCTGACCCTGCTGTACGCGGAGGACCTTCCGGAACTGCCCTGAGCACCCCGGGCGGACGGCGGGAGTTCGACGACAGGACCTAGCCGGCGTCGGCCCGGTGTTGCGTGGGTTCCGGCCGTGGCCCCGGCAGCTCGGGGCGCAGCCGGTCCAGCAGATGTGCGCGTTCCCGGGAAAAGACGGGGTCCGCCTGGTAGTCGGAGTGGCCGAGGATGGGCGCGGGCAGAGGGTGCGCGGGCGTGCGGCCGTAGGCGAGCGGGTCCTGCAGGGGGCCGTGGTCGACCTCGGGCGTGTCGTCGTCGGGGACGCGGACGGGCCCGCCGATGGGGTCGGTACCGCGGAAGAGGTTGCCCCAGCAGGCGACGTCGCGGTGCAGGGCGGCGAGCGCCGGCGGTCCGAAGTGGGCCGGGAACCAGCGGCCGTAGAGGCGTTCCAGCGGGGAGCCGTAGGTCAGCAGCGCGATCCGGCCGCGGACCGACGGGGGCAGTTGCCAGGCGGCGGCCGCGGCCAGGACGCTGCCCTGGGAGTGGCCGGAGAGGACCAGGCAGCCCCCGGTGTGCTGGGTCCAGGTGGCCATGCGCCAGGTCAGGTCCGGCACCGCGCGCTCCGCGTAGCACGGTGGCGCGAAGGGATGCGCGGCGCGCGGCCAGAAGGTGCCGACGTCCCAGAGGATGCCGATCGTGCGCCGCGCCGAGGCGCCCCGGTAGGCGCGCCTGCCCCAGGTCACGAAGAGGACGAAGCCGAGGCCGACCAGCCAGGAGCCCAGCGCCTGCGAGGTCTCGGCGACGGACTGCAGGGCGTCGTAGGTGCGGCGGGCGGCTCCGTCGGGGGTCTTCCGGGTGGCCAGCGCGCCGGCCAGCGCCACGGCGCCGAGCAGCAGGGTGGTGGCGGTGAGCACGGCGACGACGAGGGGCGCCCGGTCGGTGAGGGTGGCCATGGCGCGGACGTGGGCGATGGTCCGGGTACGGCCCGGATCCTCGGGTTCGCCGGAATGCTCGTGGCGGACCCGGTCGCGTTCGGCGCGGGCCAGCCGGGTGGTGCCGAGCCCGAGCCGGACGGCCAGGAGCAGCAGGACCACGAGGGCCGGCGGGATGGTGGACGCCTGCCAGGTGAGCAGGACCGGCGGCCCGGGGAGCGCGGCGTGCGTGCCGTCGAGCCAGTCCGCGACGCGCTGTGCGACCCCGCCGGACATCACACCGCCCAGCGCGCAGGCGAGCAGCGCGACGGCCGGTCCGCCGAGGCCCCGCATGCCGGAGCGCGGATCGGGGCCGCGGCGGTGGAGGTTCCCGGCCACGACGGCGAGGGCGACGACCAGCAGGCCCTGGGCCAGCATGAGGGCGCCGAAGGCCGTGTCGCCGGGCAGCCGCCCGGTGGACCGCCAGCCGGGCCGGGCCCAGCCGGCGTAGACCACGGTGAGCAGCAGCAGGGCGAGCGCGCCGAGCGGCAGGAGCCGTACGAGGTGCCGGTCGAGCCGCTGGTCGAGGCGGTTCTCGCTGCGGCCCCGGCGGCAGACGACACCCACGGCCGTCGCCGCCCAGGCCAGCAGGGCCCCGGTGAGCAGCCGGCCGAGGATGTCCAGGGTGGCGGGACCGCCGGGCCGGTGGTCGAAGCGGACCGCGGGGGCCGCGACGGCGGCGGCGACGGTCAGCAGGGCCGCCGCGGTGTGCGCTGCGCGCAGCCGGGCCACGAGACGGCGCCCGTACCAGAAGCCGGGCCTGGTCAGCGCGCTGCCGTCGGTGTCCGGCTCGGGGTCGTGGGTCATCGGCCGGTGGGACTCGTACGCGCGCCAGGTCCGGCGGGAGAGGTACCAGAGCAGGACCGTCAGCGCGGTCGGCACCAGCGCGGCGAGCGCCAGCCGGCGGCCGGGCAGGCTCCACCAGGGGTCGTGCCCGCCGGGGCCCGTGGACGCCGGGGGTGCGAGGAAGGCCAGCCAGGAGTTGCGGTGGGCGCAGGACCGGACGCCGGCGCACTGCCAGGCAGCCAGGTCCAGGGCCACCTCGCAGGCGGCGGCCACCAGCAGCACGGTCAGGGTGAGGGCGGCCAGCCGTACCAGGAGGCCGTACAGGCGGACCGTGCGGTGCCGGCCGGCCGCGGCGGGGCGCATCCAGTGGGTGAGGTTGACCACCATGAACGGCAGCAGCAACAGCCACAGGGCGCGGCTGCTGTCGCCGGAGGTGAGGTTGCACCAGACGTACGCCTCCTGGACGGGCCCGTCGCGTGGTTCTCTCCTGGTCCCGGTGTCCTCGGCGCGCCGGAAGATCGCGGCTGTGTCGTCGCCGGTGACCCGGACCGTGTGCGGGTCACCGAGCATCTTCTCCGGGGTGGTTCCGCCCACTCCGTGCACGAGCAGCTCCAGCTCGGCCTCCGTCCGCCGCTCGCCGTGGCCTTCCTGTGCGCCGTCCACTGTTGTCGCACCCCCGTGACGCGCCCGAAGCACTGTGCCGATGCGCGTTTCAGGATCTCCGGTCCGGGGGTGTCGTACACCGCTCGTCACGGAATCTCCCCGATCCGTGTGACGGTGGTCCGGGGCGTCGGGGCGGAGCTGGCATGTGCGCGTCGTGACAGGTGGTGGCGCAACCGGTGCCGACCCGTGAAAAGATGGGACGCCCGCGCATCTCCGGCCGGCCGGAATCTCCTGGTCGGGGGCGGTGCGCCGGGCGTGTCGGACGGATGGCGGCGAAAGGACCGGAGCGTACGTGAGTGAGAATCAGAACCTCCTCGCGGAGCAGCGCCGCGCCCTGATCCTGGACGAGGTCCGGCGCCGGGGCGGTGTGCGGGTCAACGAACTGACCCGCAAGCTCGGCGTGTCGGACATGACCGTACGCCGTGATCTGGACGCCCTCGCCCGCCAGGGCGTGCTGGAGAAGGTGCACGGCGGTGCGGTTCCGGTGGTCGAGGCCAGCACGCACGAGCCCGGGTTCGAGGCGAAGTCGGGTCTGGAGCTGACGGCCAAGGAGGACATCGCACGCGCCGCCGCCAAGCTGGTCACCCCGGGCACGGCGATCGCCCTGTCCGGTGGTACGACGACGTACGCGCTCGCCCAGCAACTGCTGGAGGTGCCCGATCTGACCGTCGTGACGAACTCGGTGCGGGTCGCCGATGTCTTCCACGCGGCGCAGCGGACCTCGGGCCAGCGGCAGGGCGCGGCCACGGTGGTGCTGACCGGCGGCGTGCGCACCCCGTCGGACTCGCTGGTGGGACCGGTGGCCGACCAGGCGATCGCCGCCCTCCATTTCGATCTGCTGTTCCTCGGTGTGCACGGCATATCGCTCGAGGCCGGACTGTCCACGCCGAACCTCGCCGAGGCGGAGACGAACCGGCGGCTGGTGCACTCCGCGCGCCGGGTCGTGGTGGTCGCCGACCACACCAAGTGGGGCACGGTGGGCCTGAGTTCGTTCGCCGCGCTGGAGCAGGTGGACACGCTGGTGACCGATGCGGGCCTGCCCGCCGAGGCGCGTGCGGAGATCTCCGAGCACCTGCGGGTGGTGGTGGCGGGCGAGCCCGGGGAAGACGACGCAGACATCTGAGGGTCTGTCAGCTATGGTTGGCCGCCCGGTCGACCGCCCTGCGGGAGTGGCACAAGGGGGTTATGTCCATGGCTCGTCGTCTGCGCCCGGTGGACCTCGATTTCGTCGGGACCGCGCCCGTGCGTCTGGTCTTCGCGCGGGAGGTCTCCGCGTCCCCCGAGCAGGTCTTCCGCGCGCTCGCGGAGGACGTGCCCGGCTGGACGCAGTGGTTCTCGGCGGTGACGCTCGCCCGGGCCACCGACGGCGGCGCCGGGCGTGAGATCCGGCTCGGGGGCGGGATCCGGTTCGAGGAGACGGTGCTCGCGGCCAAGGCGCCCGAGGTGTACGCCTACCGTGTCGACGCCACCAACGCGCCGGGCGTCCGTGCCCTGGTCGAGGAGTGGCGCCTGACTCCTCTGGGCACGGGCACCCGGATGCGGTGGACCTTCGCCGCCGACGGGACGGCGCCGTTGCGGCTCGTCCTCGGGCTGGCCCGGCCCGGTCTCGGGCGCGCCTTCCGCGACGCGGTGACGTCCCTGGACCGCCGCCTGGCGCGCCGCTGATCAGCCGGCGCCGCGGGCGAGCTGTGACTCGGTCACGACCGCTGCCATCAGTTCCGCGTCCAGCGCGGAGACATCGGCCAGCCGCGAGGCCGCTGACAGCGAGTTGAGCAGGGTCTTCGTGACGCGCAGGGCCGCCTGGGGGCGGCGGACGATGGGCCTGGCCCAGTCGGCGACGGCCGTGTCCAGCTCGTGAGCGGGGACGACCTTCTGCAGGATGGACAGGGACTGGGCCTCCGCCGCGGAGATGGCCCGGCCGGTGAGGACGATCTCGCGCACGCGGGCGGCGCCGACCTCGTTGATGAGGCGGGGCAGCAGGCCGCCCCACGCGGTGGGCAGCCCGAGCGCGAGTTCGGGCAGCCGGAAGGACGCGTCCTCGGATCCGACCCGCAGATCGCAGGCGAGCGCGAGGGCGAAGCCCGCCCCGATGGCCTTGCCGTGGACGCGCGCGATGGTGACGGCCGGGTTCGCGGTCAGCGCCTCGCAGACGCGCCGCGCCTTGGTCCCCGACATACGGATGCCGCTGCCCGTGGGGTCGTGGGCGACATGCCGGGCGGACTCGCCGCGGTCCCCGCCGAGGCAGAAGTCGTCGCCGCTCGCGGTGAGCACGAGCACCCGGACCGCCGGGTCCTGGTCCTGGAGGACCGCCATCAGGTCGTCCAGCAGGGCGTCGGTGACTGTGTTGCCCTGCTCGGGGTTGTTCAGCTCGACGGTGAGGACGGGACCCTCCCGGTGGGTCCGCAGGGTCCGCCGTACGGCGGCGGCCGGGAGGGTCGTGAGGGGGAGGGCGGTCATGTGGTCACTTTCAGGGAGGTGATGCGCCGGAAGACCATCCGGTTCGCATACGTCGGTCCTGCGGTCGGCCGCAGGGTGGGGAATCGTTCCAGCAGCTGGGCGAGCAGGAGACGGGCCTCCAGGCGGGCCAGGCCCGAGCCGAGGCAGTAGTGGACGCCGCCGCCGAAGGTGAGATGCGCGCCCCTGCGACGGATGTCGAAGAGGTGGGGGTCCGGGTTGCGGCGCGGGTCGTGGTTGGCGGCGCCGTACAGGACGTGGACGGTGGTGTCCTTGGCGATGGGGACACCGGCGAGAATCGTGTCGTCGGCGGCGAAGCGCGAGTTGAGGTGGATCGGCGGGTCGTAGCGCAGCACCTCCTCGATCGCGTCGTCGAGGTCCTCCGGGTGTCCGCGCAGCCAGTCGGCCCGGGCGGGGTCCTGGGTCAGGAACCACACCGCGTTGGTCAGCAGGGTCGCGGTGGTTTCCAGGGAGGCGATGGTGATGAACATCGTCAGGTCGTACAGCATCTGGTCGGCGGCCGCCCGGTCGCCGGGGTACTGCCCGTCCCAGTAGCGGATCCAGTCGCTGAGGACGTCGTCGCCGAGGTGGGCCCTCCGGTCTGCGATGAGACCGGTGAAATAGGCCCGCATCTCCAGGGTGGCCTGGCCCGAGACGGCCAGTTCGCTCTTGGTGGGGATCAGTTCCTGGGCGTGGACCTGCCGATGGGTGAAGTCCAGGATGTGCGGGTAGTGCCCGGCCGGGATGGCGAGCCAGTCGCCGACGGTGCGGACGGGCAGCCGGTCGCCGACCGTGGTGACGAAGTCGGCCTCGCCGTGGGCGCGCAGCTGTAAATCGAGGCGGTCCAGGAGCTCGGTGACATGGGCGGCGATCCGGGGCCGCATGGCGTCGAGGGTGCCGCGGTCGAAGAGGTTGCCCAGGGCGCGGCGCCGCAGGGTGTGCTCGGGCGGGTTGAGGCGGGACAGCGTCCGCGTCATCTCCTGGGTCGCCGGTTCCTGCCAGCGTGCCATGTCGGGCCGGCGTTGCTGCCAGGCGAAGTCCGGGACCAGCCAGTTCCTGCCGCGCAGGATCTGGTTGCAGGCGTCGAATCCGGTCACGAAGTACCCGCCCCAGGGAGCGGGCACCACTTCACCCAGTGCGCGCAGTTCATCCCAGATGGGGAGGGGGTTGGCCTGTCCTTCGTCGGAACGGAGCCGGCGAAGGAGAGGGATGACGGCTCGGCGGTCGGTGGTGGTACCGCGTATGACGCCAACGGCGGTCACGCGAAGCTCCTTTGTGGCTGGGCGCTACCGTTACCGCCGGAACCTACCCTTCCCCTCTCCCCCATCATGCTCCTGACAGTGTTGCTCCTGTCACATGCCTCCCGCCAAACCTCCGCATGCCGCACATCAGACTCGGAAGATGTCCAGGAAGGTGCTCCAGAAGCCCTTCTTCCTGGCCGGCTCCTGACGGGCGGCGGCGACCGGAGCCGTGGGGAGCGGCTGCTCGCCCGCGGCGGGGACGGTCCGGCCCTGCAGCGCGGCGGCGATATGGGTGGCCGGGCTCGGGCTGAAGGCCACGGGCAGCGCGACCAGCGCCCGGTGGAACGGGCCCGGCCGCCACTCCAGTTCCTTCTCGTGGACGGCCAGCGTCAGGTCGGGCAGGGCGTTGAGGATCTTCTCGATCGCGGTGACGGCGATGACCTGCGCCGGGTCCTTGGCCGGGCAGGCGTGCGGACCGGCTCCCCAGGCCAGGTGCGCGCCCCTGCTGTTCCTCCGGCGGGCCTCGGCCAGCGCGGGATCGGTGTTGGCCGCGGCGAAGCTGATGACGACCGGCGTGCCCGCCTCGGCCACCACTCCCCCGAGATCCACGTCCTGGACCGGGTAGTGGGTGGCGTAGTTGGCGATGGGCGCCTGGTTCCACAGCACGTGATCGATCGCCTCCTCGACCAGCAGCCCGGAGTCGCGTCCGCTGGTGTCGGGTGACAGCAGCAGGAGCAGGGCGTTGCCGATCAGGTTGCGCTCGGGTTCCACGCCGGCGCCCATCAGCATGACCAGCTGGTCCTTGAGCTCCTCGTCGGTCAGCCCGGCGGGGTGCTGGATCAGCCAGGAGGTGACGTCGTCGCCGGGCCGGCGGCGCTTGAGGGCGATCAGCTCCATCAGGCAGGCGGTGAGCTCCTCATTGGCGCGCAGCGCGTCCTTGCCGTCGAAGATCGCCGACATGGCGCTGGTGAGGGTGTCACCGATGTCCGCGGGGCAGCCGAACAGCTTGTTGAACAGCAGCAGCGGCAGCAGCTTGGCGTAGTCGTTGAGGAGGTCGGCCCGGCCGCGCTCGCAGAACTGGTCGATCAGGTAGTCGGCGATCGGCTCGACGTCGCGGCGGATCCGGGTGATGTTGAGCCGGGCGAGGCTGTCCGTGACGGCCTTGCGCAGCCGCAGGTGCACGGCGCCGTCGGTGAACAGGCAGTTGGGCCGGTACGCCATCATCGGCAGCACCGGGTGGTCCAGCGGTATGTGCCCTTCGGTCAGCGCCTTCCAGCGGCGGGAGTCCCGGGCGAAGAGTGTGGTGTTCTGCAGCACGCGCAGGGCCGTTTCGTGCCCGACGACCAGGGTGGCGTCGATACCGGGCGCGAGTTCGACCGGTCCGGCCGGACCGTGGGCACGCAACCGGTCGTAGACCTGGTGGGGGGCGGCGGCGAACGTGGCGTCGTGCATGGGGCATCTGGCGCCGGCGGGGGCGGGGACTGACTGGCGGTCCATGGGGTTCCTTCTGCTGGCTCCGGGCCGATGGTCCGGGGGGATGGGCAGGTCAGGCGGCTCGGGTGAGCAGGTGACGGACGAGCGCGATCAGCGCATGGGCGGAGGACTGCCGATCACGGGCGTCGCAGTAGACGACGGGGGTGTCCGGGAGCAGGTCGAGGGCCTCGCGCACCTCCGCCTCCTCGTACACCGCGCCCGGATCGAAGCCGTTGACCGCGATGGCGTACTCGAGGCCGTACCGCTCGACGAGGTCGATGACGGGGAAGGTCTCCTCCAGCCGGGCCGGGTCGACCAGGAGCAGTGCGCCCAGCGCGCCGCGGGCCATGTCCTCCCACAGCTGCATGAACCGCTGCTGTCCCGGGGTGCCGAAGAGGTACAGCACCAGGTCGTCGCTGAGCGTCAGACGCCCGAAGTCCAGGGCGACGGTCGTGGTGGTCTTGCCCGCCACGCCCCTGAGGTCGTCCACGTGGAGGGACGCCTGCGTCATCTTCTCCTCGGTGCGCAGCGGGGTGATCTCCGACAGCGAGCCGATGAAGGTCGTCTTGCCCACGGCGAAATGCCCGACGACCAGGATCTTGGCAGCGTTGGTCACCGCGCTGGAGACGTAGATGGATCCAGGGGCCGTCTCAGCCGATGAGGGATTGGAGTCCATTCAGAACCTTCTCGAGGGTCGCTCTGTCAACGTTCTGAGCCCGGGGCGGCTCGGCGCGGCGCAGGAGGTGGCCCTGCTCGAATAAATCGGTCAGCAGCAGCCGGGCCACCCCCACTGGCAGTCCCACATGGCCCGCGACCTCGGCGACCGAGAGGTAGCCGCCCGCGCACAGCTGCCAGATCGCCATCACCTCGGGGCCGGCTCCCAGCGGAGGGGTCCGCTCGGGAGCCAGGGTGACCAGGGTGTGCAGCGCCAGGTCGTCCGCGGCCGGCAGGGTCCGGCCGCCGGTGATGACGTAGGAGCGGACGAACTCACTGGTGACGGAGGCCTCTTCGCCGGGCGTGGTCATACCCCGGCACCGTTCTCCGACCGCGGTGCCACACTCATCGCCTTGCTGAGGGCGGCCACCGTCTTCTGCATGCGGAAGGACATGGCCTCCATGTCGACGTCCAGCGCGGCCGAGACGGCGAGGTACGAGCCCTGGCCGGCGGCGATCAGGAAGATCCAGCCGCCGTCGTACTCCAGCAGCGTCTGCTTCCAGATTCCGTGTCCCGCTCCCACGAACCCCGCGACGGCTCGGCTCAGCGACTGCATCGAGCTCATCGCGGCGGCGTTCGTCTCGGCGTCGTCGCGTGCGATGTCGTCCGAGCGCTGCAGCAGCAGGCCGTCTCCCGAGACGAGGATCGCGTGCCGGGCTCCGCGTACTTCGAGCACGTCGTTCAGCACCCAGGACAGGTCGATCTTCACTGGTTGTCAGGTCCTTCCGTGGTGTTCGTGGTCCGCCCGAGCTGGGTTCCGCGCGCGAACGCCCCGAGCCGTGAGGCCGTCACCTCGCTGACCGGCTCGGGAGTCTCCTCCTGACCGGCGCTGTCGAGGGAGGGGACGACCGTGACGGGGCTGCTGCGCCGCCGGCGTTTGGGCAGACCTCCCGAGGTCGTTCCCACCACGTGCGAGGGACCCACGACCGGGACCGGGGCCAGGCGCTGCGGGGCGGCCTCGGGGACCGCGGTGTCCTGGGCGTCGGCCGCCGGGGAAGGGGTGTCGGCCGAGAGGAGACTTTCGGGCACACGAATCACTGCACGCACTCCGCCGTAGGGGGACACGGAGCCGACGGAGACGGCGAAGCCGTAGCGAGCGGCGAGCATGCCGCACACGGCGAAGCCGAACCGCGGCGGATCGCCGAGACCGGTGATGTCGACGGGACCGTCGACGGAGAGCAGGGCCGCCGCCCGGTCCTTGGTCTCCTGGTCCATGCCGAGTCCGGCGTCGTCCACGATGAAGCAGACGCCGGTCGGCACGGTCTGGATGTTGACCTCGACGGGCGTTCCGGGCGCGCTGTAGTTCGTCGCGTTGTCCAGCAGTTCGGCCAGTACGACGGCCACCGGCTCGACGGCCTTGCCGACGAGGGAGACGCTGACCTGCGAGTGGACGCTGACCCGGTCGAAGTCCTTGATCCTGCCCTGGGCGCTGCGGGCGACGTCGTAGACGGTCGCCGCGCCGTCACGCCGGCCCAGCCATCCGCCGCAGAGCACGGAGATGCCCTTGGCCCGGCGGCCGAACTGGCTGCCGGTGTGGTCGACCGTCATCAGGTCGGCCAGCACCTCCGTGGTGTCGCCGTACTTCTTCAGCAGGCTGTCCAGGAGGACCTGCTGTTCCTCGGCGAGCGACTGGAGCGTGCCCATGGCGGACTTCAGCACCGCCTTGGTCGACGCCTCCGCATCCGCTCGTACGTCCGCGAGGTCACGCTGATGCTGTGCGGTCAGCGCGGCGATGTGCGTGTGGAGCTGCCCGACGTCGCCGCGGGCCTGTCCCAGTCCTGCCTCGAGGTCCTTTCTCGTTCTTCGGAGCGCCATGTTGGTTCTCCGGGCCCGCATCACTGCGACGACCGCAGCGACGAGCACCACCAGCAAGATCCACAGCAGTGGATCCGTGGTCAATGACGTCATGAGACTCTCTTCAAGTCGCATCGCGCTGGAATGGTGCGAGCGCGATGGTGCCTTTGAGACTGTCCCCCCGTACGCGTTCATGACACGCCGTCAGCCCACCGAAAAGTGGGATGATCTTATCAGTCACACAGGCACAACCGACTTGCCCAGAAGCACAATTGAGACGTCACCGAACTCTCACCACCCCGTCACCCGCCCGTTGGACACCGGCCGCCGAAGGGACGGGGATTGGCTCAGTCCGGCCACACCCCCGTGGCCAGCAGGGTCTCGATCGCCGCGGTGTACGGCGCGATGTCCAGGCCCTGCCCGGCGAGCCAGGCGTCCGAGTAGTACTTGTCGAGGTAGCGGTCGCCCGGATCGCACAGCAGGGTGACGACGCTGCCCTGGCGGCCGTCGGCCACCATCTCGGAGACGATCTTCAGCGCGCTCCACAGCCCGGTCCCCGTGGAGCCGCCCGCCTTGCGGCCGATGGCCCGCTCCAGGGCCCGTACGGCGGCGATGCTGGCCGCGTCCGGGACCTTCATCATCCGGTCGATCGCCCCGGGCACGAAGCTCGGCTCCATGCGCGGCCGGCCGATGCCCTCGATCCGGGAGCCGCAGTCGCAGGTGACGTCCGGATCGCCGGTGGTCCAGCCCTCGAAGAAGCAGGAGTTGTCCGGGTCGGCGACGCAGACACGGGTGTCGTACTGCATGTAGTGGACGTAGCGGGCGAGGGTCGCTGAGGTGCCGCCGGTGCCGGCCGTGGCGACGATCCAGGCGGGCTCCGGGAAGCGCTCCAACTCCAGCTGGCGGAAGATCGATTCGGCGATGTTGTTGTTGCCGCGCCAGTCGGTGGCCCGCTCGGCGTAGGTGAACTGGTCCATGTAGTGGCCGCCGGTCTCCACCGCGAGGCGGGCGGACTCCTCGTACATCTTCCGGGAGTCGTCCACGAAGTGGCACTGCCCGCCGTGGAACTCGATGAGGCGGCACTTCTCGGCGCTGGTCGTGCGCGGCATGACCGCGATGAAGGGCACGCCGATCAGCTTGGCGAAGTAGGCCTCGGAGACGGCCGTGGAGCCGCTGGAGGCCTCGATGACCGGGCGACCGGGGCGGATCCAGCCATTGCAGAGGCCATAGAGGAAGAGGGAGCGCGCGAGGCGGTGCTTGAGGCTTCCGGTGGGGTGCGTCGACTCGTCCTTGAGGTAGAGGTCGATGCCCCACTGCTCGGGGAGGGGAAAGCGCAGCAGGTGCGTGTCCGCCGACCGGTTGGCGTCGGCCTGGACCTTGCGCACGGCCTCTTTCAGCCAGTCGCGGTAGGCGGCGTCGCTGCGGTCGACGTCGAGGGTGGCGCCGGTCCGGGTCTGGTGGGTGGTGCTCACGGCGGTGCTCCTTAGGCTGGGCGCCGACGACACCTCGCGCGGCCGGCATTTCGAGCATAGGCATCTTTCGCACCGCTTCCCACCTGCATAAACGCATCTTTGAGCCACCCAAAGCCGCCCTGGGGCACAGGCGTACGAGGCATCCGGGGGCGCATTGGCGGGAGTGCTCCGGGCGGCTTTCGCGAGCGCCTCGCGCGTACTGGTGCTCCCGGCCGCATCGGGGCAGACTGCACGCGACGGGACGATCGTCCCGAACGCAGGCGCACGCCGCCGTCGGGCGCGGGCGCACGCCGGACGGGACGCGGACGCACACTGGATCGGACGCGAGCGCACACTGGATCGCGGAAGCACACGGCAAGGGGGCGGCGAAGGATGGCGGAGCCGGAGTTCACAGCCACGGGCGTGCGGATCGGCAAGCGGCTGCGTTCGCTCACCCGGGCCGGCCAGGTCCGGATCAACGACGGCAGGCTGGAGTTGCTCACCAGCTACGGCAGCGAGATCGACAGTGCCCCGGTGCAGGCGGTGCGCGCGTCCAGGCCGTGGTTCCGGCCGGACGACAAGGCGTTGGCCGACCTCAACGGCAAGCGGTACCTGCTGACGCTGGGCGAGCACGACCCCGCCCCGGGCGAGCCGGGTCCGCCCGCGGCACGGCGGTTCATCGAGGCGGTGCGCCGGGCCGCCGGACGCGGCGGCTGACAGCCGTACGACCGCCGGCCGGGAGCAGACCGGTCGCGTTACTCCGAGCAGCGGTCCGTCGCGGCGAGTTGCGGGACCGCATCCGCTGCGTCACGCTGGTCTCACGTCACTCTGGGTTTACCGGCGATAACGCTGCGAACCAGCCCGCCGGCCATGACAGCAGGCGGACGTTTGGACGCAAGCACCCTGCTGGATCCGTTGTTCTCCGTGTTCTTCCGGTTCTTTCGAACCTCTACATCGGGGAGTCGCAGCCGTGATCAGTCATCCGAGCAGGCACTGCACGGTGGAGCTCCAAGCCCTGCCGTCGCGGATCGGCCAGGTCCGCAGAATCGTATCTGCGCAGTTGCGCTACTGGCACATGGACGCGTTGATAGACCGGGCCGCGCTCGGTGTGACGGAGCTGCTCAGCAACGTCCACCGGCATGCCAGGCCCGACAAGTCGTGCACGGTGGAGCTGGAGCTGGCGCCGGACCGGCTCACGGTCTCGGTGCGCGACAACGACCCACGGCTCCCGGTGCCGGCCGACGTCGCGGAACTGTCGGACGGCGGTCCGCTGGCCACCTGCGGGCGGGGGCTGGCGATGGTGGCGGCGGTGAGCGAGAGCTGGGGCGCTCGGCCGGACGGCGAGAACGGCAAGGTCGTCTGGTTCACGCTGTCCGCCCCGACGGTGGTACGGCCCTATCCGGCCCATGCCCCGCGCCGTGCCGCCGAGGTACGGCAGGCGCCGGTCCGGGTCGGCACGGCGGCGGCCAAGGCTCCCGCGGGGAGTCCGGTGGGCGCCGGGGTCGCCCTCAGCGCCGCGGCGCCCGTGACGACGGCACCGGTGGCAAACGCGACCATGTGACGACCGCGTCCCCTGCTCCCGCCCGCACCGGCTTCCAGGCTCCCGCCCGGTCAACCGTTCCCGGTTGACCGGGCGGTGACGGGGCCTGCGGCGTCGCAGCAGGACGCCCACCCGTTGGGTGCGGTTCGGACCGCGGGCTGCGGGGGCGTGGGGGCTGGTCGCGCAGTTCCCCGCGCCCCTGGGGGAGCTGCGGTTGCCGCGCGCTTGAGGCGCGCCTCAGCTGAGGGCAGTCGTCGCTTCCCCGGTGCTTCAGGGCCCTGGGCGGCAACTCCCCGGGGCGCGGGGAACTGCGCGACCGGCCACAACCTACCCGCGCCCGCGCACGGTCCGAACCGACCCACCGGGTGGGCGCCCCGGCCGAAGCGACGCAGTCACTCCGTCGCGATGGCCCGCAGCACGTCCAGCCGGGCCGCCCTCCGCGCCGGGCGGAGCCCTGCCAGCGCGCCGGCCAGCAGGCCGACCAGGGCCACCACCGCGAGCCGCGCGAGCGGCAGGGCGAAGGCGAACGCGGTGTCGCTCGCGCCGTCGGAGGCCTTCACCAGCACCCAGCCCAGGAAGCCGCCGAGTCCGAGACCGCCCACCGTGCCGAACGCGGCGACCAGGACCGACTCCCAGCGGACCATGGCCCGCAACTGGGCGCGGGTCTGGCCGACGGCCCGCAGCAGACCGAGTTCCCGGGTGCGTTCGTGCAGCGCGAGGGTCAGCGTGTTGGCGATGCCGAGCAAGGCGATGACCACAGCGAGGGCGAGCAGCGCGTAGACGAGGGTGAGCATCATGTCGATGCCGCCCGCCGACGACTGTGCGTACTCGTCCCGGGTCTGCACGGACGGGTTGCCGTACTGTGCGGCGACCTTCTGCACCGCCGCCTTGCCCGCGTCGGCGCCGACCCCGTGCTTGAAGGTCACGGAGATCAGGGTGTCGGAGTCCTGGGTGCGGTGCGGGGCCCAGGCGGCGCGGGTGATGACGTAGTCGCCGGCCAGTTCGGACTGGCCGTACACGGCCCGGACGGTGAAGTTCTCGCTCCTGCCGTCCGTGAAGGTCAGCCTGGTCGTGTCGCCGGTGCGCAGATGCTGCCGGTCGGCCGCCTTCCGGGTGATTGCGATGCCGTCGCTGCCGAGGCCCCGCAGGGAGCCGGTGACCGTGCCGAGGTCGAAGGTGCGGGCGAGCGCGGCCGGATCGGTGACGGTCAACGCCCTTCCCTTGCCGTTGACTTCGGCGACCCCGCGGCCGAGGCCCACGGCCGTGTCCACCTGGGGCAGCCGCTGGAGCGCGGGGGCGAGCCGCGGGCTGAGTCCGCTGCCGCCCGCGCCGAAGGACGGGCTGCTGACGGCGATGTCACCGGCGAAGGACCGGGACACCGTCTGGTCCATCGTGGCCTTCAGCGAGGCCCCGAAGACGGTGAACAGAGACACGACGGCCACCCCGATCATCAGCGCGCTCGCGGTGGCCGCCGTCCGCTTCGGGTTGCGCAGGGCGTTGCGCCGGGCCAGGGAGCCGGTGACCCCGCGCAGCCGGTCCAGGGGGCCGCCGAGCAGCCGTACGGCCGTGGTGGCGGCGACCGGGCCGAGGACGACGAAGGCCGCCAGGGCGAACAGTGCGCCGACTCCCGCCAGCCACACGGACGGGGAGACCAGGACGCCGGTCAGGGGCGTGGCGAGGGCCAGCGCGCCGAGGACGACCCCGGTGACCGCCCGGACGCGGGAGGCACCGGAGCTGTCGACGGCCGTCTCGCGCAGGGCGGCGAGCGGCGCCGTCCGTCCGGCGCGCCGGGCCGGCAGGAGCGCGGAGCCCAGGCAGACCACGATCCCCACCGCGAGCGGCAGCACCATCGACAGGGTCTTGATCACCAGGTCGCCGTCGGGGAACGGGAATCCGATCGCCGGGAACAGCGCCTGGAGGCCCGCGGCGATGCCGATGCCGCCCGCGAGTCCGGTGAGGGACGCGGTGAGCGCGACCAGGCAGGCCTCGGCGAGGGCGGCGGCGGTCACCTGGCGGCGGGCCGCGCCGAGGGCACGCAACAGGGCGTTCTCACGGGTGCGTTGGGCGACCACGATCGCGAACGTGTTGTGGATGGAGAAGGTGGCCACGAGCAGGGCGACGCCGGAGAAGACCAGCAGAAAGGTGGTGAAGATGGTCAGGAACTGGCTGGAGATCATGTCGGTGTTCTCCTGCGCCGACTGCTGACCGGTGATGGCCTCGACTCCCTTGGGCAGCACGGGAGTCAGCCGCCGGACCAGTTCCCGCTGGCTCACCCCGGGTGCGGCCCGCACCGCGATGGACGCCGCCTGGCCGGGCCGCGCGGTGAGGTACTTCTCGGCGTCGGCCCGGGTCATGCCGGTGAACGTCACCTGGGCCATGCCGTCCTGGCCGCCGAAGGTGGCGAGCCCGACGACGGTGACCTTCACCGGGTCCGGGGTGCGCAGGGTGGTGGTGTCACCGATCTTCAGACCGCCCTTCTTCGCGGCACCCCGGTTCACCACGACCTCGCCCGGCCTGGCGGGAACACGGCCCTCGGCGAGCCGGTAGGGGTTGAGCCGCGGGTCGGTGATCCAGTTGCCGGCGATCGTGGGCGGCCCCTGACCGCCGACCGGCTTCCCGTCGGAGCCGACGAGCTGCCCGGCGCCCTGGATGTCCGGGGCCGCGGCGGCCACGCCGGGGACCCGCTCGACGGTCTTCACCAGCGAGGTGTCCACGGGCCGCCGTACGCCCTGGGCCTCGCCGGGTGTGGTGATGGCGTCGGCGCCGCGTACGACGGCGTCCGTACCGCTGGTCGCCTCGCCGAACATGCTGTCGAAGCTGGCGCGCAGCGTGTCGCCCATGACGAGGGTGCCGGTCAGGAAGGCGACGCCGAGGAACACGGCGAGGAAGGTGCCGGCGAACCGGCGCCGGTGCGCCCGCAGGGACGTGAGGCTGAGCCGGAACGACGGGTTCATGACCGCACCTCGAAAGCCTTCATGCGGTCCAGCACCTTGTCGGGAGTCGGCGACTCCATCCGGTCGACCAGACGCCCGTCGGCGAGGAAGAGCACCTCGTCGGCGTGCGCGGCGGCCACCGGGTCGTGCGTGACCATGACGACCGTACGGTCCATCTCCCGCACGGCGGAGCCGAGGAGGCCGAGGACCTCCGCGCCGGAGCGGGAGTCGAGGTTTCCGGTCGGCTCGTCGGCGAAGACCACATCGGGCCGCCCGGCGAACGCCCGTGCCACCGCGACACGTTGCTGCTGGCCGCCGGAAAGCTCCGAGGGCCGGTGGTGCAACCGGTCGCGCAGCCCGACGACGTCGACGAGCGCGTCGATCCAATCCGGGTCGCCGCGCCGCCCTGCCAGGTCCAGGGGCAGGGTGATGTTCTCCGCGACGGTCAGCGTGGACACCAGGTTGAAGGCCTGGAACACGAAGCCGACCCGGTCGCGGCGCAGCAGGGTCAGGCGACGGTCGTCCAGCGTGCCGAGTTCGGTGTCCCCGATGTAGGCGGCCCCGGAGCTGAGCGTGTCGAGGCCGGCCGCGCAGTGCATGAGGGTGGACTTGCCGGAGCCCGAGGGGCCCATGATCGCGGTGAAGCGTCCGGCGGGGAAGGAGACGTCGACGCCGTCGAGGGCGCGTACGGCGGTGTCGCCACCGCCGTACACCTTCACCGCGCCGACCACACGGGCCGCGGCCCGCAGTGCGGTCGTGGTCATGCCGCGCCGCCCTTGCCGGCACGGCCGAACTGCTCCTCCAGGACGGACAGGCGGCGCCAGTACTCGTCCTCGTCGATCTCGCCGGAGGCGAAGCGGCGGCCGAGGACCGCGAGGGGTGAGTCACCCGCGGGGCGTCCGCCGTCCATGGCCCGCCAGGGGCCGCCGCGTCCGCGCCAACCGGTGCGGCGCAGGAAGGTGACGGCGCCGATCACGACGGCCGCCCAGATCAGCGGGAAGAACAGGATCCAGGGGCCGGGTCCGCCGCCGCCCCAGTCGGCCAGGGTCTGCATCTCGGGTCATCTCCCTTGTCGGTCGCGTGATCCCCGGTCCTCGGGGATGCCACGAGACTCCCTCCCGGAGGGGGTCCGGGTCGTCGTGCGCCCGGCGGCAGTGCGGGTACCTCCGGGGGAGTACGGCGGGGGTGGCGGACTGCTCCCCCCGGGACTCGCCCAGGGAGTCCGTGGCGGCTTGCTGGGGACTGGCGGATCACGGGGGGGCTGGCGGGCTGTAACTACTAGTATGTACAGTGAGCGCATGAGCACCTCGGAACGACTGATCGAGTCCACCCGTGAGCTGCTGTGGGAGCGCGGGTACGTGGGCACGAGCCCCAAGGCGATCCTGGAGCGCGCGGGGGCCGGCCAGGGCAGCATGTACCACCACTTCAAGGGCAAGCCGGACCTCGCCCTGGCGGCGATCCGGCGGACCGCGGAGGAACTGCGCACCGCAGCCGAGCGGGTCCTGGGCGGCCCGGGCACGCCGTACGAGCGCATCGAGGCGTATCTGCTGCGCGAGCGCGACGTGCTGCGCGGTTGCCCGGTCGGGCGGCTGACCATGGACCCGGACATCGTCGCCAGCGACGAGCTGCGCGCACCGGTGGACGAGACGATCGCGTGGGTCCGGGAGCGGATCGCCGGGATCGTCGAAGAGGGCAAGCGGCAGGGGCAGTTCGCGCCCTGGCTGGACGGCGAGGAGATCGGCGCGGCCGTCCTCGCGACCGTACAGGGCGGCTACGTACTAGCCCGCGCCTCCGGCTCCCCCGCCGCCTTCGACGCGGGGGTGCGCGGGCTGCTCTCCCTGCTCGCACCGCGAACCCCCGGACAGGAGAACTGAGTCGCATGCACATCACCAGACGGCGTTCCGACACCCTGCAGGGCCCGGCGGAGAACTTCACCGGCACGGTCTGGCTGGACGAGATGGCCGCCCCGGCCGCTCCCTCGCGGCTGCGCATGTTCAACGTCCACTTCGCTCCGGGCGCCCACACGGCCTGGCACCGGCACCCGAACGGGCAGTTGCTGCACGTGCTGGAGGGCGAGGGCCTGGTGCAGCGCGAAGGCGGTGCGGTGGAGGCGATCCGCGCGGGCGACACGGTGTGGATCGAGCCGGGGGAACGGCACTGGCACGGCGCCGCGCCCCGCACCTTCATGACCCATCTCGCGGTCGTGGAGGCCGCCGAGGACGGCACGACGACCGAGTGGCACACGCACGTGGCCGACTACCCCGCCTGAGAAAGGGGATGCGCGAGATGCACGCCATGCAGTACGAGTTCACCCTTCCCGCCGACTACGACATGGGCGTCATCCGCTCCCGCGTCGCCCGTGTCGCGCATCTGCTGGACGGCTGGCACGGCCTCGGCATCAAGACGTACGTGCTGCGCGAGCTCGGGGTGCACGGCTCGCCGGTGAACCAGTACGGGCCGTTCTACCTCTGGAACACCATGGAGGGCATGAACAGCTTCCTGTGGGGAGGAGCCTTCCAGGGGCCGGTCGACGACTTCGGGCGGCCGGCGATCCGGCAGTGGACGGGGCTGGCGTTCGAGGAGGGCACCGCGACCGGGGCCGCGACCGCGTTCGCCCTGCGGCGGCGGCAACCGGTGTCGGAGGGCGTCGAGTTGGCCGCGTTCATGACGGACGCGGTGGCCGAGACCGGGCGGCTGGCGGCGCAGGACGGCGCGGTTCTCGCCGCAGCGGCCGTGGACACGCGCGCGTGGGAGCTGGTCCACTTCTCGCTCTGGGAGCACGACACGCCGAAGGCCGACGGAGACCTCTACCAGGTGCTGCACCTGTCCGCGCCCGGCCGTGACCGGCTCCCGCGCGGGCGGCAGTGGTGAGCCATGTCCGTACGGTCCTCGGTAACGTACGGCCCGCGGAGCTGGGCGTGTGCGACGCGCACGACCATCTCTTCCTGCGCAGCCCGCGGTTGCCGGGCCAGGAGCTGACCGACCTGTCGGCCGCGCGGGCCGAGCTGGCCGCGTTCCGGGCGGCGGGCGGAGCGGCCGTCGTGCAGTGGACGCCGTACGGCATGGGGCGGCGGGCGGCGGACCTGCCGGAGCTGTCCCGGGCCACGGGTGTGCGGCTGCTCTGCGCCACGGGCCTGCACCAAGCCGCGCACTACGACTCCGAGGTGCTCGACAGGCTGCGCGGCGACGGCCTCACCGAGTTGTTCGTGTCCGAGCTGACCGACGGCATCGGCACGAGCGGGGTGCGGGCCGGGCTGATCAAGGTGGCGGGCGGTTTCCACGCGCTGGACGCGCACGCCCGCTGGACCGTGCGGGCGGCGGCCGAGGCGCACCACGCCACCGGTGCGCCCATCGCCGTGCACCTGGAGCTGGGCACCGGCGCGCCGGACGTACTCGACCTGCTGTGCGGTGAGTTGGGGGTGCCCGGTGAACGGGTGATCCTGGGCCATCTGAACCGCTTCCCCGACCCGGTGGTGCACCGGCAGGCCGCCGAGTCCGGCTGCTGGCTGGCCTTCGACGGGCCGTCCCGCGCCCATCACGCCACCGACTGGCGGATGCCGGAGGCGGTACGGGCCCTGGCGGACGCCGGCTTCGGCGACCGGCTGCTGCTCGGCGGCGACACGGTGGTCGCCGGAGCCCGCTCGGTCGACGGCGGGCCCGGGATGCCGTACCTGCTGCGCCGGCTGCGGCCGCGGCTGGCCGCCGCGCTGGGTGCCGGCCTGGTGGATCGCATCCTCACCGAGCACCCCGGACGGGCGTTCGCGGCCGACTGGACGTGAGCGGAACGGGCGTGGCCCGATCGCATCGATCCCTGTCCCGCCGGACGGTTCCCGCTCCGTCGGCCGTCCGCAGAATGGGTGGGCGGAAAACCACCGGTCCCACCCGCCCCGAGGAGACGACAAGGCCATGGCCCTGGAGATGCGCGAACGCTGCGAGCGCTGTTCGAGCACCGCCCTGCCTGCCGACGGCCCGGCTCGCATCTGCTCCTACGAGTGCACGTTCTGCGAGGCGTGCGGCGAGGCTCTGGGACAGATCTGCCCCAACTGCGGCGGCGAACTGGTCGCGAGACCACGCAGACCGGCCGGTTGTCCCACAAGGCCCTGATCGACGGGGAGTTCCGGCTTCTCCGGCCGCCCTCACGTGTCCGGCCGGAATATCGACTCCGGCGCCCGGGCGGCACGTGCGTGGCGGCAGGCGGGCTTCGCCTTCCCGGCCTCATCGCCTCTGGCCTCCGGGATGCCGGCCTGGTCCGCCGTCCTGCTGATCCTGCTCGGGGGTGGGCGAGCACGCCCTTGGGCGAACTCCGCCATGCCGCCGGATCCTTCGAGCTGCGCTATGCCCTCGCTCCGGCGCACGCCCAGGGCCGGTACTCCAGCTCGGGTGCGCGGGGCTCCTGGCGCCGTCGGCGCTGCGCTGGGCGCAGCGGTCCCGCCCGGCCGAGGTGACAAGTGCCGCCACCGGCTGACGGCGAGGTCCCACCGAGGTGACCGGGACCGCCGTCAGCGCAGTGCCCCCAGCGGGTCGTCCAGGACCGGCTGCCAGGCCAGTTCCGCCGCGCCGACCAGGCTGTTGTGGTCCAGGGTGCAGGGCAGGATCGGTACTCCACCGCTCTGGCCCCACAGGCTGCGGTCGGCGACGACCGCCCGGAGCCGGCCGGGGTCGGCGTCCAGGAGGGTGCGGTGCAGGCCGCCGAGGATGATGCGGTCGGGGTTGAGGATGTTGACCAGTCCGGCCAGGCCCAGGCCCAGACGGTCGATCAGGGCCTCGGCGGCCGTGCGGACGGCCGGGTCGTCGTACTGGGTGCGCAGCAGGTCGTTAGCCTGCTGGAGCAACGACACCTCGGGACCCGGCTCGCGGCCGGCCTCGGCCAGCAGGGCCAGCGGGTCGGCCTCCACGTCCAGACAGCCGCGGCTGCCGCAGTGGCAGGGCCGGCCTTCCGGGTTGACGGTGAGGTGGCCGACCTCCAGGGCGAGCCCCGAGCTGCCGGTGTGCAGACGGCCGTCGAGGACGAGCGCGCCGCCGACGCCGCGGTGTCCGGTGGCCACGCACAGCAGGTCCCGGGCGCCCCGGCCGGCGCCGTGCCGGTGTTCGGCGAGCGCGGCGAGGTTGACGTCGTTGCCGCAGAAGGCGGGACCGGTGATGGCCGCCGCGCTCACGCGCTCCGCGAAGATCCGCCGGACAGGAGCGCCGACCGGCCAGGCCAGGTGCAGGGGGTTGAGGGCGAGCCCGTCGGGTTCGGCCACGGCGGACGGCACGGCGAGTCCGGCGCCGACGCAGCGGCGGCCGGTCGTGCGCAGCAGTTCCGCGCCCGCCTCGACGACCGAGCCGAGCACCTTCGCCGGGTCGGCGTCGACGGTCTCGCAGCCGGGCGCGGTCGCCACGATCCGCCCGCCGAGGCCGACCAGCGCGGCCCGGAAGCCGTCGGCGTGGACCTGCGCGGCGAGCGCCACCGGGCCGTCCTCGGCGACCTCCAGCCGGTGCGAGGGGCGGCCCTGCGAGCCGGCCGCGGCGCCCGGCCGGGCGTCCACCCGGATCAGCCCGAGCGCCTCCAGCTCGGCGGCCACCGCACCGGCGGTCGCCCGGGTGACCCCGAGTTCCGCGGTGAGCACGGCCCGGGTCGGCGCCCGCCCGGTGTGCACCAGCTCCAGCGCGGGTCCGAGCGCTCCGCGCCCTCGGTCCAGCCGCGCTCTCGAGGTGGTCCTCTCCCCCGCCGTCCGGGGATCCGCCTTGCCGCTCATGAGGGCGAGTCTCCCATGATCCGCAGGTGCGGCGGCCTACAGGCCGCTGACCCGAAGCGTGATGTTCAGACGTCCGGACAGACCCAACTCGCTCGGCGCGGTGCCGCCGTACACCCGCGGAACCCCGTGGTGGGCGAGCCGGGAGGGTCCGCCGAAGACGAACAGGTCACCGCTGCGCAGTTCCACGTCCGTGTACGGCTTCGCGCGCGTCTCGGTGTTGCCGAAGCGGAACACGCACGTGTCGCCCAGGCTCAGCGACACCACCGGCGCGTCCGCCTTCTCGTCGCTGTCGCGGTGCATGCCCATGCGGGCCTCGCTGTCGTAGAAGTTGATCAGTGCGATGTCGTACGCGTACGGCTCCTGGGGGCCCAGCGCGGCGACGGCGGCGCGGCGGCCCAGCTCGCCGAGCCAGGCCGGGAACGGCTTCACGGGGGCGCCGTCGCCGTCGACGGCCGTAGCGTCGTAGGCGTACGGGTACGAGTGCCAACCGGGGCAGTCCGGGTTGTCCCGTACGGCCCGCCCGCAGTTCGGGCACCTGCGCACGACACCCCAGTGCCGGCCGAGGCAGACCTGCCGTGCGGTCATCGTGCCGCCGCCAGGAGTGCGGACGGTGCGCAGTCCGGCCGGCGGCCGCGCCCAGACCCGGCAGGCGGCGAGCAGCTCGCGCTGCCGGCCCGCGTCCAGCCAGTCCGGGACGTGCACGGCGCCCGGCGCGACCTCCGCGCGCTCCCGGGGAAACAGCTCCACGTCCACACGCTCCATCTTGCCGCAGGCCCGCCCCACCAGCTCTGAGCTGCGGCTCCGCTAGCCTGGGAGGCACGATGAGCGACCGAATGACGACACCGTGGGGCGAGGTCGAGCTGTCCCGCTTCCCCGAGGACCCGCGCGACCGGCTGCGCGCCTGGGACGCCTCCGACGCGTACCTGCTGCGCCACCTGGCCGAGGAGGGGGTGCCGCTCACCGGCTCGGTCGTGGTGGTCGGGGACCGCTGGGGCGCGCTGGCCACGGCGCTCGCGCGGCACCGGCCGACGCAGATCACCGACTCCTTCCTGAGCCAGGAGGCGAGCCGGGCGAATCTGGCGCGGGCCGGTGTCGAGCCCGGTGCCGTCCGGTTGCTGACCACCCAGGATCCGCCGCCGCAGCGGGTGGACGCGCTGCTGGTGCGGGTACCGAAGAGCCTGGCGCTGCTGGAGGACCAGCTGCTGCGGCTGGCGCCCGCCGTGCACGCAGGCACGGTGGTCGTGGGCACCGGGATGGTGAAGGAGATCCACACCTCCACGCTGCAGCTGTTCGAGCGGATCCTCGGCCCGACCCGGACCTCGCCGGCACAGCAGAAGGCCCGGCTGATCTTCTGCACCCCGGACCCGGCCCTGGAGCGGCCGGCGAACCCATGGCCGTACGGCTACACACTCCCGGACGGCGTCGGGGCGGTCTCCGGGCGCCCGGTGGTCAACCACGCCGGCGTCTTCTGCGCCGACCATCTCGACATCGGCACCCGCTTCTTCCTCCAGCACCTGCCCGGCCCGGGCGCGGGCCGGGTGGTGGACCTCGGCTGCGGCAACGGCGTGGTCGGTACGGCGGTGGCGCTCGCCGATCCGTCGGCCGAGGTGCTGTTCGTGGACGAGTCCTTCCAGGCGGTGGCCTCGGCCGAGGCCACCTACAAGGCCAACGGGGTGCCGGGACACGCGGAGTTCCGTGTCGGCGACGGGCTGGCCGGGGTCGCGCCCGGCAGCGTGGACCTGGTCCTGAACAACCCGCCCTTCCACTCCCATCAGGCCACGACCGATGCGACGGCGTGGCGGATGTTCACGGGGGCGCGGCGCGCGCTGCGGCCGGGGGGTGAGCTGTGGGTGATCGGGAACCGGCATCTCGGGTATCACGTGAAGCTGAGGCGGTTGTTCGGGAACAGCGAACTGGTGGCCTCCGACCCGAAGTTCGTGGTGCTGAGGGCCGTCAAGAAGGGCCAGGTCCTGGCGTCCGGGAGAGGACGCCGATGATCCGGCGCACCTCGTCGGCCATCGCTTCCCGTCCCACGCTGAGGTACTTGCGCGAGTCGACGGCCTCCGGGTGAGCCGCGAGAAAGTCCCGGATCGCGCCGGTCATGGCCACGTTGAGCGCCGTGCCGACGTTGACCTTGGCGATGCCGCCGGTAACCGCCGCGATCAGGCCGTCGTCCGGGACCCCGGAGGAGCCGTGCAGGACGAGCGGGACGGACAGCGCAGTGGAGAGCCGTTTGAGAAGGCCGTGGTCGAGGGTGGCGGTGCGGGTGGTCATCGCGTGCACGCTGCCGACGGCGACGGCGAGCGCGTCCACCCCGGTACCCGCCACGAAGTCACGGGCCTGGTCCGGATCGGTGCGGGCGCCGGGCGCGTGGGCGTCCAGCGGGAGCCTGCCGTCCTTGCCGCCGATCTGGCCCAACTCGGCCTCGATCCACAGCCCTTGGGAATGGGCCCAGTCGGCGGCGGCCCGGGTGGCGGACAGGTTGTCGGCGTACGGCAGCCGGGCCGCGTCGTACATCACCGAGCTGAACCCGGCGTCGGGCGCCTGGCGCAGCAGGTGGTCGCTCTGCACATGGTCCAGGTGCAACGCGACGGGAACGGCGGCGCGTTCCGCGGCGGCGACGGCGGCCCTGGCCAGCGGCAGCAGCCGCCCGTAGCGGAACTTGACGGCGTTCTCGCTGACCTGGAGCACGACGGGCGCGCCGGCCGACTCGGCGCCGGCGATGACGGCCTCGACGTGCTCCAGGGTGATGACGTTGAAAGCGGCGACGGCGGATCTGGTTTCGGCGGCTGCGGTGACCAGCTCGCCGGTGGACGCGAGGGGCACGTGAGGTGTCCTTCCGGGCGCGGGTCTTGGCTCAGGGGGCGAGGATCACCGAGCGGGTGAGGTGGCGCGGCCGGTCGGGGTCGAGGCCGCGGGCGGCGGCGACGGCGACCGCGAGCCGCTGGACGCGGACGAGCTCGGCGAGCGGGTCCAGCCCGCCGGCGATCCACCGGCCGCCGGTGGTGCGGACCTGTTCGGCGAGCCCGTCGGGCGCCTCGCCGAGCATCCAGGTGGCCGTGCCCTCGGTGGTGACGCTGATCGGACCGTGCCGGTACTCCATCGCCGGATACGCCTCGGTCCAGGACAGCGAGGCCTCGCGCATCTTCAGCCCGGCCTCGCTGGCGAGTCCGACCGTCCAGCCGCGCCCGAGGAAGGTGAACTGGGTGCAGGCGACCAGGCCTTCGGGAAGAGGGGTGGAGAGGGCCGTGCGCGCGTCGGCGACGACGGAGTCGGTGTGCAGGCCGAGGTGGGCGCGCAGGAGGGTGAGGGCGGTGGTGGCGAACCGGGTCTGGACGACGGAGCGTTCGTCGGCGAAGTCCAGGACGACCAGGTCGTCGGCGGCCGAGGCCACCGGGGTGTCCGGATCGCCGATGACGGCCGTGGTCCGGGTCCTGCCCCTCAACTCGCCCAGCAGTTCCAGTACTTCCGTGGTGGTGCCGGAGCGGGTCAGGGCCACCACCCGGTCGTACGAGCGCCCGTACGGGAACTCGGAGGCCGCGAACGCGTCGGTCTCGCCCCGGCCCGCGCCCTCCCGCAGGGCGGCCACCGCCTGCGCCATGAAGTACGAGGTCCCGCACCCCACGATCGCGACCCGCTCCCCCGGCCCCGGCAGTGCGTCCCGGTACCGCCCCGCCTCCTCGGCCGCCCGTATCCAGCACTCCGGCTGGCTGTTCAGCTCGTTCTCGACATGGCTCATGGCCACACCCTCCCCTTGCTGATTGTTCCTGCAAGATAGAGCGAGTTTTCGAGCAAAATCAAGCATCCGAGCGCAGAACGAGGTGCGCTAGGGTCGCCGGGAACACTTGGGAACGGAGGCTGCGGATGTCCCGGGACGCCCGCTGGAAGGCGCTGCTGGAGCTGCTCGTCGAGCGCGGCCGGCTGGAGGTGGAGGAGGCGGCGGCCGAGCTGGAGGTGTCGGCGGCGACGATCCGCCGGGACTTCGACCAGCTCGCCGAGCAGCAGATGCTGGTGCGCACCCGGGGCGGGGCGGTGGTGCACGGGGTGTCGTACGAGCTCCCGTTGCGCTACAAGACGGCCCGCCGGGCCTCGGAGAAGCAGCGCATCGCCAAAGCCGTGGCCGAACTCGTCGCGCCCGGCGAGGCGGTGGGGCTGACCGGCGGCACGACGACCACGGAGGTGGCCCGCGCCCTCGCCGTACGCGGCGATCTGGCCACCGGATCACCCGCGCTGACCGTCGTCACCAACGCGCTCAACATCGCCAACGAGCTCGCCGTACGACCCCAGTTCAAGATCGTGGTGACGGGCGGTGTGGCGCGCCCGCAGTCCTACGAGCTCATCGGACCCCTCGCGGACGGGGTGCTCGGTCAGATCACGCTCGACGTGGCGGTGCTCGGGGTCGTCGCCTTCGACGTCACGCACGGCGCGGCGGCCCATGACGAGGCGGAGGCCGCGATCAACCGGCTGCTGTGCGAGCGCGCCGAGCGGGTGGTGGTCGCGGCGGACTCCAGCAAGCTGGGCCAGCGGGCGTTCGCCCGGATCTGCGGGGCGGAACTGGTGGACACGCTCGTGACGGACACGGCGGCGGGGCCGGAGACGGTACGCCGCTTCGAGGAGGCGGGCGTACGGGTCGTCGCGGTGTGACGGGGGGCGCGAAGGCGGGCATCCGGAACCTCACGGCGTGCCGGGAACACGTAGGCGGGCGCCTGGGTCGTCACGTGGTGACGGGGCGCGAAGGCGGGCGTCCGGGTCGTCACGTTGTGACGGGACCGGGGAGGCGGGTGTCCGGGACCTCACGGCCTGACGGGACCGGAGGCAGGCGCCAGGGTCGTCACGTTGCGACAGGGGCGCGAAGGCAGGCATCCGGAACCTCACGGCGTCACGGGAACGGAGGCAGGCACCAGGATCGTCACATTGCGACAGGGGCGCGAAGGCAGGCATCCGGAACCTCACGGCGTCACGGGAACGGAGGCAGGCACCAGGATCGTCACATTGCGACAGGGGCGCGAAG
>NZ_JBIAEC010000010.1:222259-231962 GCF_042868225.1 Streptomyces sp. NPDC007856
GAAGGCAGGCATCCGGAACCTCACGGCGCGACGAGAACACGGAGGCAGGCGCCAGGGTCGTCACGTTGCGACGGGACCGGGGAGGCGGGTGTCCGGGACCTCACGGCCTGACGGGAACGCGGAGGCAGGCATCCAGGACCTCACGGTGTGACGCCGGGCGCGGCTGGGGAGGCGGATGGTGCGCAGGCATCGGCTGCTGCTGCCCGCCGCGGTGCGAGCGCAGCGTGGAGGCGTACAGTCGGCGCGAGTTCAGCGGTGCCGTCGGCCTTCACAGCCACCGCGCCACGCCGCGCGGATCAGATGCCACCCCGCGACGCCGCGCGGATCGGACACCACCGCGTCGGGTCGTGCGCCTCAGATGCCGCCGCGGTCGGCCTTCACAAAGCCCGCGCCGCGCTGGTCGTTGCAGCCCGCCGGTGGCCGGTCGAGGGGATCGGGCCAGGTCTGCTGGGCCTGGAGCGCCACGCTCACCAGGGTCAGCAGCAGGTCGACGTCGCTCGCCGCGTCGAGGCGCAGGGTCACCCACTGCGAACCCGGCACGATCCTGATCGCGCCCGAGCCCCTGAGGTCCTTGGCGAACCTCCGGATCGCCCGGTCGGTCAGCCGCAGATCCACATCGCGGTCCGAGTGGAAGTGGGCGATCTCGCCGTGGGCCGAACTCACCGCCTGTCCCAGGCCGCAGCTCGGGATCGCCTGACTCAGGTCGGGCCAGGTCGCCAGTTGCGCGAGCGCGCGCGAGGCCAACGTCATGGGCCCATCATGGCCCGCTCACCCCTCGGCAACCAGCTCGTGAGCAAGCATTAACCGACCTGTATCCGACTGCGGAACGCGTGCGGACACCCTCGGAGCACACCGAACGAGGCGCGCGGCCCGCCGTGTTGACGCCGACGCCGACCCGCACGAGCACAAGTCGGTGCAGGTCAAGGGCACATCGGTCGATTCCTGGACACTCGGGCTCTGCTCACCGAGCGTCCGGGGCAGTTCGAAGCATGCCCGAAGGCCGCTCTCGCCGAAGCAGGTGACGACGGAGATCCGGTCGTCTCGCAGTGTGAGAACGGCAAGCCCGTAGGCGTGGGCGACCGCGCTGCCGGACTCGCCCAGGTAAC
Source organism: Streptomyces sp. NPDC007856 (assembly GCF_042868225.1). NCBI lineage: Bacteria > Bacillati > Actinomycetota > Actinomycetes > Kitasatosporales > Streptomycetaceae > Streptomyces > Streptomyces sp. NPDC007856. Next base: position 223,366 of record NZ_JBIAEC010000010.1, read on the forward strand.
CGCCGAACGCGGGCCGGCCATTCACACACGTGGCCACGAGGCGGAGCCCCCGGCCGCCCCACCAGGGCAGGGCACGGTAGAACCGGGCGATCGCCGTGTGACCCTGGTGCGCCAGCGGCTCGGGCGGCGTCGTCAGCCAGGCGTCCTCGGTCAGCGGCGTCAGGAGCCCGTCGACGTCGGAGTTCTCCAGCGCATCCACGAACAGCCCGACGAGCGCGCGTTCCCGTACCGAGCGCGGCAGCGGCGCTCGGTCCCGGTCCTCCTCCGGAAGCCGGCCGCCCAGCGCCGCACGCGCGCGCTGCGGGGCGCTGTCCACCGACACACCGCTGCTGTCGAGGAGTTCGGCCAGTTCGCCGGCGCGGAAGCCGAGGACGTAGACATGGGAAGGGGAAACACACCCCGTCCCACCCGGCGCGAATGCGCCCGGCACACGCCCTGCTCGCGCCTACCCCACGCCCTGCACGCCACCGTGGCTGCCCGACCGCCCCGCATATCCCTTGCCCCAACCTGCGCCGCCACCTAGCCTGACTTTGTGCCGCAAATAAACAAACCCCGAACGCACAACGTCGTGCCGGGTGGCAGCCGCGATCTCTCCCGGCTGCGCATCGCGCTGACCGCCTTCTTCGCCCTCGACGGCTTCGTCTTCGCGGGCTGGGTAGTCCGGATCCCCGCCATCAAGCAGCAGACCGACTCCTCCGCCAGCGCCCTGGGCCTGGCCCTGCTCGGCGTCTCGGCCGGTGCCGTCGTCACCATGACCCTGACCGGACGGCTGTGCCGCCGCTACGGCAGCCATCCGGTCACCGTGGTCTGCGCCGTCCTGCTCTCCCTCAGCGTCAGCCTGCCCCCGCTGACCCACTCCGCGCCCGCCCTCGGCGCCGTACTCCTCGTCTTCGGCGCCGCCTACGGCGGCATCAACGTCGCCTTCAACAGTGCCGCCGTCGACCTGGTGGCCGCGTTGCGGCGGCCGATCATGCCGTCGTTCCATGCGGCGTTCAGCCTCGGTGGCATGATCGGCGCCGGACTCGGCGGACTGGTCTCGGGCGCGCTCTCCCCCACTCAGCACCTGTTCGGGCTCACGCTGATCGGGCTGCTCGTCACGGCAGTCGCCGGGCGCACCCTGTTGCGGCAGGAACCGCCCGTCCCGGCGGACCGCACCCCCTCCTCGCCTCCGCAGCCGCACCGTACCGCGGCGCGGCGGACCGGCGGCCGCGGGCTGGTCGCCGTCTTCGGGCTGATCGCGCTGTGCACCGCGTACGGCGAAGGCGCCATGGCCGACTGGGGCGCGCTCCACCTCCAGCAGGACCTCGCGGCGTCGTCCGGCGTGGCGGCGGCCGGGTACGCGTGTTTCGCGCTGGCCATGACCGTGGGCCGGGCGACCGGCACGACCCTCCTGGAGCGCCTCGGCCGCGCCCGCACGGTGATCGCCGGCGGCACCGTCGCGGCGGTGGGCATGCTGCTCGGCTCACTCGCGCCGTCCGTGTGGGCCGCGCTGCTCGGCTTCGCCGTTACCGGGCTGGGGCTCGCCAACCTCTTCCCGGTCGCCGTGGAGCGGGCGGGTGCGCTGACCGGCCCGTCCGGTGTGGCCGTCGCCTCGACCTTCGGCTACGGCGGCATGCTGCTCGGGCCGCCCGCCATCGGCTTCATGGCCGACTGGTTCTCCCTGCCGGCCGCTCTCACCAGCATCGCGGCACTGGCCGCCGTCGCCGCGGCCATCGGGGTGTGCACGCGGCGGACGATGGGCGCCTGAGGCAAGGGCGCCGGGACCGGCCCGGACCCTCAACCACGGCGACCGGACCCTTCACCGCACTGACCGGAAGCTTCACCGCCCCGAGAAGTCACCGCCGGCCGGCCCCGGCCGACGCGCCCGATCAGCGCCGCGCCGAAACCCACGGTCACCCACCGCACCTCAAAAGGCCCGGTCAGCGCCGCGCCGGAAGACCGGTCGGCCCTCGCGTCGCACATTGCCGCCCGGCGGAGCGCGCCCATCCGGCACACTCACGGCCATGGACATTGCCGACTACCTTCAGACCCTGGACCGGGAGGGCAGGTCGCTCGCGGCGGCCGCCGCCGCGGCAGGGACCGATGCCAAGGTGCCCACCTGCCCGGAGTGGCAGGTGCGCGACCTGCTGCGGCACACCGGCACGGTGCACCGGTGGGCCGCGGCCGTCGTCGCCGACGGGCACACGGGACCTCGCCCCATCGGCGACCCGCCGGACCTGGACGGTGACGAACTGGTGGACTGGTACCGGGACAGTCACCGCCTCCTGGTCGACACCCTGGCCGCCGCGCCGGCCGACCTGGAGTGCTGGACCTTCCACCCGGCGCCCAACCCCTCGGCGCTGGCCTTCTGGACCCGCAGGCAGGCGCACGAGACGACCGTCCACCGGTACGACGCGGAGGCCGCGAGCGGCGGGACGGCGTCGCCGATCGAGCCGGACTTCGCGGTGGACGGCATCGACGAGCTGCTGCGCGGCTTCCACGCCCGCCCCAGGAGCCGCGTCCGCACGGACGAGCCGCGCCTGCTGCGGGTGCGGGCGGTGAACGCGGGGCCGGACGCGGTGTGGACCGTACGGCTCACGGCGGAGCCACCGGTGACCGTCCGGGACGCGGCGGACGAGGCCGATGCCGAACTGTCGGGCCCCGCCGACCGGTTGTACCTCGCCCTGTGGAACCGGGAGCCCGTGCCGAACGTGTCCGGTGACCGCTCCCTCGCCGCCTTCTGGCGGGAGAAGAGCGGGATCTGACGCTTGGTCAGTTGCTTTCGGCCAGCATCCGGCTCAGCACCGCGCGCTGCACCGGCCGTACCTCGCGGTGCAGCGCGCGCCCCTTCACCGTGAGCGCCACGCGCACCCCGCGCCGGTCCTCGGCGCACATGGCGCGCTCGACCAGGCCGTCCTTCTCCAGGCGGCCGATCAGCCGGGACAGCGCGCTCTGGCTGAGGTGGACGCGCTCGGAGATCTCCTGCACGCGGTAGGCGCAGCCGCCGTCCGTCGCCGCGCCCTCGGCCAGCAGGTCGAGGACCTCGAAGTCGCTGGCGCACAGGCCGTGTCCGTGCAGGACCCGGTCCAGCTCGCACTGGGTGCGGGCATGCAGCCCCAGGATGCCCCGCCACTGCTCCACGAGCGCCTGCTCGGCCCTGTTCGACGCCATGGGCGCACCGTAGCAGAGAAGCGAGATTATTGCATCGGAATTAAATGCGTTTGCATCTCATGCATGTGCATGTAGTCTCTCCGGCATGACCTCTCCGCTCACCCACCCCGCGGCCCTGTCCTCGACGGTCCGCTGGCCCCCCCGGCTGTGGGGCACCCTGCTGGTGCTCTGCGCGGCGATGTTCCTGGACGCGCTGGACGTGTCGATGGTCGGCGTCGCGCTGCCGTCCATCGGCTCCGACCTGCACCTGTCCACGTCGACGCTGCAATGGATCGTCAGCGGCTACATCCTGGGGTACGGCGGCCTGCTCCTCCTCGGCGGCCGCACCGCCGACCTGCTCGGCCGGCGCCAGGTGTTCCTCGTCGCCCTCGGCGTCTTCGCACTCGCCTCGCTGCTCGGCGGGCTCGTGGACTCGGGTCCGCTGCTGATCGCCAGCCGGTTCGTCAAGGGCCTGAGCGCGGCCTTCACGGCTCCGGCCGGCCTGTCGATCATCACCACGGCATTCCCGGAGGGCCCGCTGCGCAACCGCGCCCTCTCCATCTACACGACCTGCGCCGCGACCGGCTTCTCCATGGGCCTGGTGCTCTCGGGCCTGCTCACCGAGGCCAGCTGGCGCTTCACCATGCTGCTGCCCGCACCGATCGCCCTCCTCGCACTGCTCGCCGGCCTGCGGCTGCTGCCGCGCAGCGCCCGCGAGGAGAATCACGACGGCTACGACATCCCCGGCGCCGTCCTCGGCACCGCGGCGATGCTGCTGCTGGTCTTCACCGTCGTCCAGGCGCCCGGGGCCGGCTGGGCCTCGGTCGGCACGCTCTTGTCCTTCCTCGCGGTCGCGGTGCTGCTGACCACCTTCGTCCTGGTCGAACGGCGCTCGCCGAGCCCCCTGATCCGGCTGGGCGTGCTGCGCTCGGGCAGCCAGGTCCGCGCCCAGCTCGGTGCGATCGCCTTCTTCGGCAGTTACGTCGGCTTCCAGTTCCTGACGACGCTGTACATGCAGTCCCTGCTCGGCTGGTCGGCGCTGCACACGGCACTCGCGTTCCTGCCGGCGGGCGCGCTGGTGGCGGTGTCCTCGACGAAGGTCGGCGGGATCGTCGACCGGTTCGGCACCCCGCGCCTGATCGCGACCGGCTTCGCCTTCATGGTCCTCGGCTACGCGCTGTTCCTGCGGGTCGACCTCGACCCGGTGTACGCGGCCGTGATCCTGCCGTCCATGCTGCTGATCGGCGCGGCCTGCGCGCTGGTCTTCCCGTCGCTCAACATCCAGGCCACCAACGGGGTCGAGGACCACGAGCAGGGCATGGTCTCCGGCCTGCTCAACACCTCGGTGCAGGTGGGCGGCGCGATCTTCCTGGCGGTGGTCACCGCCGTGGTGACCGCGGGCGCCCCCGCGCACGCCACCCCGCAGGCCGTCCTCGACAGCTACCGGCCGGGCTTCCTGGTCGTCACGGGCATCGCGGCGGCGGGTCTGCTGATCACCCTCACCGGTCTGCGCAGCCGTCGTACGCAGCAGCCCCTCGTGGTCGCCAGGTCCACCGTGGAGGAGGCGGAAGCGGAGCGCGTGGCGGTCCGTGACTGAGCGCTCCGCGGGAAAGGCCGTGATGGGCCGTGGCTCGTCTGCGGGCCCGTCGTGGCCGATCGCGCAGTTCCCCGCGCCCCTGCGGGGCGCTGCCATGCCCCGGCGGGCTGTTGCCCCGCCGGGCGCGCGTGTCCGTGAAGCCGGTGCGCTCCTCAGCGTGCTGGTGCGCTTCCGGCAGGCGGTTCAGCCCAGCCAGCCGGGTCGCACCAATCCCGACTCGTAGGCAAGCACGACCAGTTGGGCCCGATCCCGGGCGCCCAGTTTCACCATCGTGCGGCTCACATGGGTCTTGGCGGTGAGCGGGCTGACCACCAGCCGGCGGGCGATCTCCTCGTTGGACAGGCCGATGCCGACCAGCGCCATCACCTCCCGTTCCCGCTCGGTGAGCCGGCCGAGCGCGTCCGCCGCCGCGGGCTCCTTGGAGCGGGTCGCGAACTCCGCGATCAGCCGGCGCGTGACACCCGGCGACAGCAGCGCGTCGCCCTGGACCACCGCCCGTACCGCGCGGAGCAGTTCGTCCGGTTCGGTGTCCTTCACCAGAAAGCCCGAGGCGCCGGAGCGGATCGCCTCGAAGACGTACTCGTCCAGCTCGAAGGTGGTGAGCATGACCACCTTCACGTCCCTCAGCTCCGCGTCTCCCGTGATGCGCCGGGTCGCGGCGAGACCGTCCAGCAGGGGCATGCGGATGTCCATCAGGACCACGTCCGGGCGCAGTTCGCGCACCAGGCGCAACGCCTCCTCGCCGTCGGCCGCCTCCCCCGCCACCTCGATGTCCGGCTGAGCATCGAGCAAGGCCCTGAAACCGGCCCGCACGAGCGACTGGTCGTCGGCGAGCAGTACCCGGATCACTCGTCCTCCCTAAGGTGCGACGGCAGTACGGCGAGCACCCGGAAGCCGCCGTCGGCGCGCGGGCCCGCCTCGATCGTGCCACCCAGCGCGGCGGCCCGCTCCCGCATTCCGGCCAGTCCGTTGCCGCTGCCCCCGGCGTCGGCGCCGGTGGCCGGCCCGTCGTCGTCGATGCGCAGCCGCAGCGCCTCGCCGTCATGGGCGAACCGCACGCGCGCGTGCCGCGACCCGGAGTGCCGTACGACGTTGGTCAGGGCCTCCTGCACGATGCGGAAGGCGGCCAGGTCGGCGCCGGGCGGCAGCTGCGGCGGCTCGCCCTCGATCTCCACGGTGAGTCCGGCCGTGGCCGCCTGCTCCACCAGTTCCGGCAGCCGGCTCAGGCCGGGGGCGGGGGCGCGCGGCGCGGCGCCAGGGGCGCGCAGGGTGTCGAGCACCTGGCGCACCTCGCCGAGCGCCTCCTTGCTGGCGGCCTTGATGGTGGTGAGCGCGGCGCGGGCCTGCTCGGGGTCGCTGTCGAGCAGGGCGAGCCCCATGCCGGCCTGGACGTTGATGACCGAGATGCTGTGCGCGAGGACGTCGTGCAACTCGCGGGCGATCCGCAGCCGTTCCTCGTCCGCGCGGCGCCGCGCCGCCTCCGCCCGGTCGGCGCGCTCCCGTGCCCACTGCTCGCGCCGCACCCGGACCAGTTCGGCCAGGGCTATGACGGCCAGCACCCAGGCGCCGATGCCGATCTCCTGGTAGACGCTGCCGCCCTTGTCGCCCGAGGGCGGGAGCCGGCGATAGAGCCACAGGGCGACCAGGGCGTGCCCGGCCCACAGCAGCCCCGCGGCCCCCCAGGCCGCGCGCCGGTGCCCGGCGACGACCGCGCTGAAACAGCCGACGGCGACGGTCAGGAAGACCGGTCCGTAGGGGTAGCCCGCGGCCAGGTAGACGAGGGTCGCCACCGCGGTGCCGTAGGCCACGGCCACCGGGTGCCGGTGCCGCCACAGCAGCAGGACCGAGCCGACGAGCAGCAGCACGCGCGCGTAGCCGTCCAGCGGCACGCGGTGAGGCTGGCTGTGGGCCGCGAAGTGGGTGCCGATGAGGACGAGCGCGGTGAGCAGCACGGTGGTGCGCCAGGGCCAGTGCGCCCGGTCCGGCTCCGTCTCGTCGGGGGCGCTCCGCCACGGCGGCCCGTGCCGCCACCGGTGACCTGCGGCGCGCTGCTCTTCCATGCAGGCCACGGTAGACGCCGCCGGGCGGCACGGGCGTCAGCCGGACGAGGTGATCACGGCTACTCCCGGGGAAGTACGACGCCTACCCCCGGGCTCGGTGTCCGGCCGCCCTGCGCCTACCGCAGCCCGACTCCGTGGGCCAGCCCCGTGACCGCGTGCCGGAAGAAGGCCTCGCGGTCCTCGACCACCTTGTTGAACTGGCCGAACAGTTCGAAGCTGACCAGCCCGAACAACTGGGCCCAGGCCGCCACGAGCGCCGTGATCGCCTCTGGAGGAAGATCGGGAGCGAAGTCGGCGGCCATGCGCTCGGCCTCGGGGCGCAGCCCGGCGGGCATGGAGAGGTCGGCCAGGCCGGAGTCGTCGAGGGTGTCCTGGACGATGCCGATGAAGGCCAGGCCGACCCGGGCGGCGGGCGGAACGGTTGTCTGCGGGGCGGCATAGCCCGGCACGGGGGAGCCGTAGATCAGCGCGTACTCGTGCGGGTGGGCGAGCGCCCAGGCGCGCACCGCCTCGCACACCGCCGTCCAGCGGGCCACCGGAGCGGCGCCGGCCGCGGCGTCCCGCGCCTGCTCGGCCGCCTCGCCGAGGGAGTCGTAGGCATCGATGATCAGGGCGGTGAGCAGCTCGTCACGGCTGGGGAAGTAGCGGTAGAGCGCCGAGGAGACCATGCCCAGTTCGCGGGCGACGGCCCGCAGCGAGAGCTTGGCCGCGCCTTCTTCCGCCAGCTGTCTGCGGGCCGCTTCCTTGATGGCGGCGGTGACTTCGATCCTGGCCCGTGCCCGGGCGCCCTGTGTGGTGCTCATACTTGCAGTCTGCCACGCAGGAGAGCGGTGCACACAAAAGAGAGCGCCGAACGAAAAAGAGAGCGCCGCTCTTGCTTCGGAGCACCCGTCTGCGCCACAATCGAGACAGGCGAGAGCACCGCTCTCCTCAACCGTGGGGGTCACTATGTCGACACACGTCAAGAAGCCGGGTTGGTTCACCGTCAACGTCTTCAACCGGGCGGTGGCCTGGCTCACCCGGCGCGGCCTCAGTGTCTGGGGCTCCAGGGTCCTGGCGGTGCGCGGACGCAAGAGCGGAGAGTGGCGCACCACTCCGGTGAACCTGCTGACGGTGGACGGACAGCAGTACCTGCTCGCCCCGCGCGGTCATGTCCAGTGGACCCACAACATGCGGGTGGCCGGCGGCGGCGAGCTGCGGCTCGGCAAGAACGTGGACGTCTTCACCGCCACCGAGGTCGCCGACGACGACAAGGTCCCGCTGCTGCGGGCCTACCTCAAGCGCTGGAAGGCGGAGGTCGGGGTCTTCTTCAACGGCGTCGGCCCCGACTCCCCGGACGAGGACCTGCGGCGCATCGCCCCCGACCACCCGGTCTTCCACATCACGGTCACGAACTGACCGGAACCCGCTCCCGGCACACCACGGACCGACGCCGCCCCCACCGGCCCGGTTCTCGTGCTTCGCCCCCATCGGACCAGCTCCCGCGCCCCCACCGACCCGGTCCCACGCGGGCCCCGTCCAGCGGCATGTCCGCACCCGGCCCGTTCTCGCACCCGACACCGAACCGGCTCTCGCACCCCCACCGGCCCAGTTCACACGGGCTCCGCCCAGCCGGTTCTCGGGCCTCTCCCGCACTCGACCCGTTCTCACACCCGACACCGGACCGGCTCTCGCGCGCCCACCGGCCCGGTTCACACAGGCCTCGCCCAGCCCAGTTCTCGGGCCTCTCCCGCACTCGACCCGTTCTCACACCCGACACCGGACCGGCTCTCGCGCGCCCACCGGCCCGGTTCACACAGGCCTCGCCCAGC
>NZ_JBIAEC010000010.1:232059-325060 GCF_042868225.1 Streptomyces sp. NPDC007856
AGCCCAGTTCTCGTGCCTCTCCCGCACCGAACCGGCTCTCGCACCCCATACCCGACCAGCTCCGCGGACCCCACCGGCCCGGTGCTCATACCTCTCCCGCACCGGACCGGTTCTCGCACCCCCACCGGCCCGGTCCCACGCGGGCCCCGCACAGCCCGGTTCTCGTACCTCTCCCGCAACGGACCGGTTTGCGCGCCCCACACCGGACCAGCCCTCGCGCCCCGCCCAGCCCAGTGCTCGTGCCTCTCCCACCGGACCGGCTCTCGCACCCCACACCGGACCAGCCCTCGCGCCCCCACCGACCCGGTTCTCGTGCTTCTCCCACACCGGACCAGCCCTCGCGCCCCGCCCAGCCCAGTGCTCGTGCCTCTCCCACCGGACCGGCTCTCGCACCCCACACCGGACCAGCCCTCGCGCCCCCACCGACCCGGTTCTCGTGCTTCTCCCACACCGGACCAGCCCTCGCGCCCCACTGGGCCGGTCGGCGCGGGCTTCCATGGGACCGGTCCGCACAAGGCCTCCTGCCCGCGAGACCCTTCGTCGGCCTCGTCCGGTGCGGTCAGGAACCCGCTGGGTCCTCGACCGGAGCCGCCGCCCCCCGGTCCAGCGCGGTCAGGGCGCGCTGGGCGATGGGGTGAGTGCGGACGAGGTCGCCCAGAGAGGTCGAGCCCTGGGTGATGTCCCGGAAGGCCTTCCACGCGGGGCGGAAGCCGGTGAGGGCCGCGTGGAAGAGGCCGGGACGCTTCTCGAACACGGAAAGCATCCGCTTGCCGACGCTCATCTCGACGCCGAGCCCGGCCTTGATCGCGAACGCGTAGTTCAGGGCCTGGCGGCGGGTGTCCACCGCGTCGTGCGCCTCGGCGATGCGCACCGCCCACTCCCCCGCCAGCCGGCCCGAGCGCAGCGCGAAGGAGATGCCCTCGCGGGTCCACGGCTCCAGCAGTCCGGCCGCGTCACCGCAGACCAGCACCCGGCCCCGGGACAGCGGCGAGTCGTCGGCACGGCAGCGGGTCAGATGTCCGGAGGAGACGGCCGGCTCGAAGCCGGACAGGCCGAGGCGGGCGATGAAGTCCTCCAAGTACCGCTTGGTGGCGGCGCCTTCACCGCGCGCGGAGATCACGCCGACCGTCAGGGTGTCGCCCTTGGGGAACACCCAGCCGTAACTGCCCGGCATCGGGCCCCAGTCGATGAGCACCCGTCCCTTCCAGTCCTCGGCGACCGGCTCCGGGACCGGGATCTCCGCCTCCAGGCCGAGGTCCACCTGGTCCAGCTTCACCCCGACGTGCGCCCCTATGCGGCTGGCGCTGCCGTCGGCGCCGACGACCGCGCGGGCCAGCACCGTCTCACCGCCCTGCAGGACCACGGCGACCGTACGCCGGTCGGGCACCGCCGAGCCGTGCTGCTCGACCCGCTGCACCGTGACGCCCGTACGCAGCTCGGCGCCCGCCTTCTGGGCGTGCTCGACCAGCTGCTGGTCGAACTCGGGCCGGTTGATCAGACCGAACAGCATCTGCTTGGAGCGGCGGGTGCGGGTGAAGCGGCCGTTGTTCGAGAAGGTGACCGCGTGCACCCGGTCGCGGAAGGGCAGCTCGAAGCCGGGTGGCAGCGCGTCGCGCGAGGGGCCGATGATGCCGCCGCCGCAGGTCTTGTAGCGCGGCAACTCGGCCTTCTCCAGCAACAGCACGCGCCGGCCCGCGACCGCCGCCGCGTAGGCCGCCGAGGCCCCTGCGGGTCCCGCGCCCACCACGACGACGTCCCACACCCGCTCCACGTCGTCCGCCGAAGAGTTCTCGCCGCTCACGATGGTCTACCGCTCCGATCAAGCCGCTGCCGTAGTGTCCCCCGCATCCTACGGCGGCCATCGCCGCAGGCCGCTGTGGGAGTATCGGAGGCACATACCCTGTTCAAGCTGTGCAACGTCGCACCCACGAGGAGCGTGCCCATGTCGTCGAATCCGGTCGCCGAGACCGTCGCCTCGCTGCTGCCCAGAGCGAAGGCGGAGCTGACCGAACTGGTCGCCTTCAAGTCGGTGGCGGACTTCACGCAGTTCCCGAAGAGCGAGAGCGAGGGCGCCGCGAACTGGATCGCCGACGCGCTGCGCGCCGAGGGATTCGTCGACGTGGCCCTGCTCGACACCCCGGACGGAACGCAGTCCGTCTACGGCTACCTGCCGGGCCCGGAGGGCGCCAAAACGGTTCTCCTCTACGCGCACTACGACGTGCAGCCGCCGCTGGACGAGGCCGGCTGGACCACCCCGCCGTTCGAGCTGACCGAGCGCGACGGCCGCTGGTACGGCCGCGGGGCCGCCGACTGCAAGGGCGGCGTGATCATGCACCTGCTCGCGCTGCGCGCCCTGAAGGCGAACGGCGGCGTCCCGGTGAACGTCAAGGTGATCGTCGAGGGCTCCGAGGAGCAGGGCACCGGCGGCCTGGAGCGGTACGCCGAGGAGCACCCGGAGCTGCTGGCGGCCGACACCATAGTCATCGGCGACGCGGGCAACTTCCGCGTCGGCCTGCCGACGGTGACCACCACGCTGCGCGGCATGACCCTGGTCCGGGTGCGGATCGACACCCTCGCGGGCAATCTGCACTCCGGCTCCTTCGGCGGCGCCGCCCCGGACGCGCTCGCCGCACTGATCCGCGTGCTGGACTCGCTGCGGGCCGAGGACGGCACGACGACGGTCGAGGGGCTGGACTCCACGGGGACGTGGGACGGCCTGGAGTACCCCGAGGAGCAGTTCCGCGCGGACGCCAAGGTGCTCGACGGCGTCGGGCTGATCGGCAACGGCACGGTCGCCGACCGCGTCTGGGCCCGCCCGGCCGTCACCGTCCTCGGCATCGACTGCCCGCCGGTCGTCGGCGCCACCCCGTCCGTGCACTCCAGCGCCCGCGCGCTGGTCAGCCTGCGGGTGCCGCCGGGCGTGGACGCGGGGCAGGCGAGCAAGCTGCTGGAGGCCCACCTCACGGCGCACACCCCGTGGGGCGCCCGGGTCACCACCGAGCAGATCGGCCAGGGCCAGGCCTTCCGCGCCGACGCCTCCAGCCCGGCCTACCAGGCGATGGCCGACGCGATGGCGGTCGCCTACCCGGGCGAGACCATGCAGTACGCCGGTGAGGGCGGCTCCATCCCGCTGTGCAACACCCTCGCCGGCCTGTACCCGCAGGCGGAGATCCTGCTCATCGGCCTGAGCGAGCCGGAGGCGCGGATCCACGCGGTCAACGAGAGCGTGTCTCCCAGGGAGCTGGAGCAGCTGTCGATCGCCGAGGCGCTCTTCCTGCGCAACTACGCGGGCTGATCCCTTCTGCCCGTGGCAGAGCGCCCTCGCCTCGGGCGGGGGCGCCGCCTACGGTCGGCGCATGGACGTCATCGAACTGCTCCCTCGGCTCCACCTCCTGCGCTTCCCCGTCGGCCAGGCCTATCTCTGGCGTGATGACGACGGGTGGACGCTGATCGACGCGGGCCCGATCGGTGCCGGCCGCGCCATCGCCGAGGCGCTCGGGGCGCTGGGGCACGCACCCGGGGACGTACGGCGGATCGTGCTGACCCACTTCCACGAGGACCACGTGGGCGGGGCGGGCGAGTTCGCGGCGCTGAGCGGCGCGGAGGTACTGGCCCATGATCTCGACGCGCCGTTCGTGCGAGGTGAACTCCAGGGCCCGCCACCCCGTTTCGAGGAGTGGGAGCTGCCCATCCACGCGGAGGTCGCCCGGCATCTGCCCAAGGGCACACCGGTGCCCCCGGCCGCGGTCACCGGTGTGGCCGACGGCGATGTGCTGGGCTTCGGCGGCGGCGCCCGGGTGATCCCCGTACCGGGGCACACGGACGGCAGCATCGCCCTGTTCCTGCCGGACGAGCGGGTGCTGTTCACCGGGGACACGGTGGCGGCCTCACCGGTCGACGGCACGGTGATCCCGGGCGTCTTCAACCTCGACCGGCCCCAACTCCTCGCCTCTGTCGTCCGGTTGGCCGAGCTGGACGCGGAGGTGGCGTGCTTTGGACACGGGGACGCCGTGGTGGGAGGGGCCGCCGCCGCACTGCGCAAGGTCGCGAACACCCACTGACCAGTGGGGGGCGGCCGTAACCCCGGCACACCGCACCACTTCCCAGGTCGGCCGGACAACCACCAGCCCGCAGACGCAGGTCAGCCGACGGGTACGCCCGCCTCCAGATACAGCGCGGTCCCCCGCTCTCGGGCCCGCAGCGCCCAGCGCAGCCGCTCGTAGCGGACCGGCGGCAGCAGCTCGGCGGCCTCCTGCTCGCTGGCGAAACGCCAGCCGCGCAGCTCCGGGCCCGGCAGCAGCACCCGGGACGCCTCGCCGGTCTCCAGCCGGCCGCCGTCGAACAGCAGCCGCAGCCCGCCGAAGCCGGGCGGCACCGGCCGTTCCCAGTCCACGACGAGCAGCCGGGGCACCTCCCGCAGCCGTATCCCGGTCTCCTCGGCGACCTCGCGCATTCCGGCGCGGGCCGGTGCCTCGCCGCGCTCGACGACGCCGCCGGGGAACTCCCAGCCGGGCTTGTAGGTGGGGTCCACGAGGAGCACCCGGTCGCGCTCGTCGAAGAGCAGCACCCCGGCGGCCAGGGTCTCGGCAGTCGGCTCGGGGGTCTGCACGATGTCGCAGGGCGGTACGGCACCGCTGCCGACGGCGTCGGCGATGCGGACGGCGGTGGCGTACGGGGTGAGGGCGCTGGTGTCCACGAGGTGGGCGTCGGCGGTCAGCCAGGAGGCGAGGGCGGCGCGGTAGGGCTCGATGTGGTCGGAGGACCACTGCCGCACCCGTATCTCGCCGTCGGGCAGGTCCGGCGGGATCTCCCGCCCGGCCATCCGCTCACGCAGGATCGTTTCAGCCGGGGCGAGCAGCAGATGGTGCACGGGGATCCTGCGGGCGGCGAGGCCGCCGAAGATCTCGTCGCGGTACTCCTGGCGGAGCAGGGTCATCGGTACCACGAGCGTCCCGCCCAGTTCGGCGAGCATCGCGGCCGCCGTGTCGATCACGAGCCGGCGCCAGATCGGCAGGTCCTGGAAGTCGCCGACCTCGGCGAGGCGCTTGGCCGGCAGCAGGTGCCTCAGCCCCGCGCCGATGACCTCGGGGTCGAAGAGCGTGCTGTTCGGGATCAGCTCGATCAGTTCCCGTGCGGTGGTGGTCTTCCCCGCACCGAACGCGCCGTTGATCCAGACGACGGTCACGGACTCCCCCTCTTGTGTCGGCCCCCTGAGGCTTGCCCGCTCCACCCTGCCACGGAAACCCCGCCCCGGTGAGGGCGCCGGAACGGCAGTGCCGGTGCCCGCTGAGGTGGGGACACCGGCACGCGTGCCGTGGGCCGTGGGCCGTGGGCCGTGGGCCTACTCCTGGCCGCCGAGCGCGTTGTCGTCTACGGCGAAGCTGTCCTGGCCGGCCAGGTGACCGGCCGAGTCGAGGGTGTCCGAGACCTTGAGGTCCTTGAGGGGTCTCTGGTCCGCCGCGTGGGAGGGGGTGACGGCAGCCACGACGAATCCGGTGGCCAGGGTGGCGATGGCGAGCATGCTGCGCTTCTTCATGCACTGACCAACTGCGGATCCGGCCAGGGGTCACGCGGATACCCGCGAGCGGACGACCGGCGTCACGTCCGGGCGGGAAGGCCGGGGTTACGTCCGGGGAGAACCGGGGGACGCCCGGCGGAAGACGGGGGGACGCCCTGCGTGAAAGCCGGAGAACGCCCGGCGGAAGCCCGGAGGACGCCCGGCGCGGAAGCCGAGGGCCCGGCGGAAGCCCGGAGCATCGCCCGTGCGAAGGCCAGGGAACGCCGGGCGGAAGACGGGAGCAACGCCCAGCGGAAGACCAGAGCAACGCCCGGCGCGAAAGCCAGAGGAACGACCGACGGAAGACCAGAGCAACGCCCGGCGCGAAAGCCAGAGGAACGACCGACGGAAGACCAGAGCAACGCCCGGCAGGACCAGGTACGCCAGCAGGAGGGTGCATCGAGAAGTCCGGCGCTCACCTCCACCTCGAGGCACAGGGCGACGCGGCGGCGGTGCGCAACGTCAGCGCCGCCACGTTCGGTCTGGTCGGCACGCCGTCCGTCGAGGCCAGAACGGGTGCGGGCTGCGGGGGCCGCGCGCTCTCGGCTCAGGGCACCCCGAGCGTGTCACGTGCCCGCCGTGCCGCGAGCACGTGCCGGACTGGCACCCGCGGCTCGCCGACCGGCTGGAGCGGGTGGCCGGGCGGCCGGGAGCCATCGCCGACCGGGCCCGGGTGCGGCGAGCAGCCGCCCAACGCCGCGATCCGGCACGGCGGTTCTCGGCGGCGAGAGGATGCGGCCCCGTCGAAACCCGCTGGTCCGCTCCCGCATGGGGCCGGTATCGTCCGAGGTCCCGGCCCTCCCGCTCCTGTGGCAGGCCCCGACCAGAATTGCGACATCATGACCAGCCGGCCCCCGACGACGACCCTCTGGCGACCGACAGGCCCCAAGGAGCTGGAGCTGGTCCGCGCGCTCGACTGGCGGGCCTGGCCGCCCCGGCTTCCGGAGCAGCCGATCTTCTACCCGGTCCTCAACGAGGACTACGCGATCCGCATCGCCCGGGACTGGAACGTCAGGCACGACGGCGCCGGCTTCGTGACCCGCTTCGAGGTCGACACGGAGTTCCTCGGCCGCTATCCGGTCCGCCAGGCCGGCGGTGAGACGATCCTCGAACTGTGGGTCCCGGCGGAGGAGCTCGACGAGTTCAACGCCCATATCGTCGGCCGTATCGAAGTCGTGCGGGAGTTCCGGTGAGCGAGCTCGCCGCCTGCCACGCCGGAGGCGACCGCATCGAGGACGTCCGGCGCTCCGGCGACCGGCTCCTGCGCACCGCGGCCGGCCTGTCCGACGCGGGACTCCGCGCACCGTCCGAGCTGCCCGGCTGGACACGCGCCCATGTGCTCGCCCATGTCGCCCACAGCGTCGACGCCTATGTGTGGCTCATGCGGCTCGCGCACACCGGCCGCGAACCGGGTCCGCGCGCGAACACGGCGACGCTGTCCGCGGCGATCGAGCGGGACGCGGCCCTGTCCGCCGACCGGCTTCTGGCCCGGCTGCGGGAGAGCCTGGACCGGTTCACGGCGCAGACGCGCGAGATGCCGGCCCCCGCCTGGGACCGTCCGGTCGCGGCACTGGCCGGCTGGCGGCACCCGGCCTGGTACATCCTGCTGCGCTGCCTGCGGGAGTTGGAGACCCACCACCTCGACCTGGGCCTCGGCCATGGCACCGAGCAGTGGCCCGACAGCTATGTCTCCTGGGCGCTGGACGACACCCTCTCCACGCTGCGCACCCAGGGGTTTCCGCTCGCCTCGGTGACGGCCGTGGATCTCGGCCGGCGCTGGTCCATGGCGGCGGAGGGGCCCTCGGTCGCCGGGGCCGGGCACCAGGTGCTCGGCTGGCTCAGCGGCCGGACTCCGGCCGGCGTGCTGACGACGGACAGCCCGGCCCCTCTCCTCCCCGCCCCGCCCGCCTGGCCCCAGCCTCCGCTGCCCGGCTGGGGCCGCGTCGACGACGAGGGGTGAGCCCCGGAAGCGCACACTTCCGAACGCACGACAGGAGCGACTGCGCCAAACGGCCCTGCCATCCCCGCTTCTGACAGCATATCGAACAGTCGGGACGCACCTCTTCCAACACAGTCCGACACGTCCTACCGTAATCGCGCACAGCTGACACATGCATGACGCCCAGGCGCCGCCCTGTCGTCAGCCACCATTCGCGAGTCGGAGGAACGTCAACGATGCGTCACCCTCACACCCGCACGACCCGCCACACCCGCACAACCCGCCGGAGAGTCGCGGGAGCACTCACCGCAGGCCTGCTGTGCGCGGCGGGCCTCGCCGGCCCCGCGCTGGCGGCCCCCGTCCAAAGCCCGGCCGCTCCCGCCCTGGCCGACGGTCTCGCCCTTACTCCGCCCATGGGCTTCAACAACTGGAACTCCACGCACTGCCGCGCGGACTTCAACGAGAGCATGGTCAAGGGCATCGCCGACCTCTTCGTGGCGAAGGGCCTGAAGGACGCCGGCTACCAGTACGTCAACCTGGACGACTGCTGGGCCCTGCCGCAGCGCGACGCCGACGGCAAGCTGGTGCCCGATCCGGCCCGCTTCCCGAACGGCATCAAGGCCGTCGCCGACTACGTCCACTCCAAGGGGCTCAAACTCGGCATCTACACCAGCGCCGGGACCAAGACCTGCAACAGCGCGGGCTTCCCCGGCGCGCTCGGCCACGAGTACAGCGACGCCCAGCAGTTCGCCGACTGGGGCGTGGACTACCTGAAGTACGACAACTGCAACAACCAGGGCGTGGACGCCGAGCAGCGGTACACCACCATGCGGGACGCGCTCAAGGCGACCGGTCGGCCCATCGTCTACAGCATCTGTGAATGGGGCCAGAACAAGCCCTGGAAGTGGGCGTCGGACGTAGGTCACCTGTGGCGGACCACCGGTGACATCAGCGACAGCTGGTCCTCGATGCTGTCGATCCTGAAGCAGAACCTGCCGCTCGCGCCGTACGCCGGACCCGGCCACTGGAACGACCCCGACATGCTGGAGGTCGGCAACGGCGGCATGACGGACACCGAGTACCGCTCGCACTTCTCCCTCTGGTCGGTCATGGCCGCGCCGCTGCTGATCGGCACCGATCTGCGCAAGGCCTCCCAGGGAACCCTCGACATCCTGGACAACAAGGAGGTCATCGCCGTCGACCAGGACCCGCTGGGCAAGCAGGGCACGGACGTCTCCTCGGCGGGCGGACGCTGGATCATCGCCAAGGAGATGAGGGACGGCAGCCGCGCGGTCGCCCTGTTCAACGAGTCCGGCACCGCGCAGCGGATCGCCACCACCGCGTCCGCCGTCGGCCTGCCCGACGCCACCGCGTACACCCTGCGGGACCTGTGGCAGCACAAGAGCTACAACACCGCCGGCACCATCGCGGCCACCGTCCCCGCCCACGGCACGGTCCTGCTGCGCGTCTCGGCCGACCCGCGCTGGGCCACGCACCCGCCCGCCGCCGAACTGGGCCTGGACGGCAGCTCGTTGCTGGAGGCGGGTACACCGGCGACGCTGACCAGCACCGTCACCGACCTCGGCCGCACTCCGGCGCGCCAGGTGTCCGTGTCCCTGACCGGCCCCGACGGGTGGACCGTACGGCCCTCGTCGCCGGCCACGGCCGCCGCCCTCGCCACCGGCAGCACCCTGCGCACCGGCTGGACCGTCACCGCGCCGGCCGGCACACCGACCGGCTCCTACGGCCTCACCCTCCAAGCGCGTTACCTCTCACCGGCCGGACAACGCGTCACCAGCACCCTTTCACTGACCGCGTCCGTCGTCGTGCGGCCGCCCGCCGGGACGTCGTACCTCAGCGACCTGCCCTGGCTGTCGGCGACCAGCGGCTGGGGGTCGGTGGAGCGCGACACCAGCAACGGGGAGAGCGCCGCAGGCGACGGCCACCCGATCACCCTCGGCGGCACCGTGTACGCGAAGGGCCTCGGCGTCCACGCCCTGAGCGACGTCTCCTTCTACACCGGCAAGGCCTGCAGCAAGGTCAGCGCGGACGTCGGCGTCGACGACGAGAAGGGCACTCAGGGCACCGTCACCTTCGAGATCTGGGCCGACGGCACGAAGGTCGCCTCGACCGGCGTGCTGACCAATGCGATGCCCGCCCAGCCCCTCACCGCCGACGTCACCGGCGCCCAGGTGGTCCGCCTGGTCGTCACCGACGCGGGCGACGGCATCGACTCGGACCACGCGGACTGGGCAGACGCACGCGTGAGTTGCTGACCGTGCGGCTGCGGGCCGTCACGCCCGGCCAGGGCGCGGATCCAGGTGGGGCGGCTGCGACTCCCCCGGGGGCGCAGGGCCGTGTCTGCTATGCGGCTCCGCCGCGCGGGCGCGACCAGCCCACCCCACTCCACATCCGCGCCTGGCAGACGGCCCGCAGCACCACGGCGCCGCCCGGCGGCACCTCCGGCGAGCAGCGCTACCGCTCAAACCCCCGCCGTCGCGTCCGGCCGCCGAGCCAGCGCCGCGGCCGCCGCGCCGACCAGCCCCGCGTCCGTACCCATCTGCGCGGGAACGACCCGCAGGCGCTGGACGAAGGACAGCGTGGCGTAGTCGCCGAGTGCCTTGCGCAGGGGGGTGAAGAGGATGTCGCCCGCCTTGCCGACGCCGCCGCCGATCACGGCGATGTCGATCTCGACCAGGGTCGCGGTGGCCGCGATGCCGGCGGCCAGCGCCTGTGCCGCACGCTCGAAGGAGGCCACCGCGACCGGGTCGCCCTCGCGGGCGGCGGCGGCCACGGCGGCGGCCGAGGTGTCGCCACCGGGGCCGGGACGCCAGCCCTGGTCCAGGGCGCGGCGGGCGATGTTCGGGCCGCTCGCGATCCGCTCCACGCAGCCGCGCGAGCCGCACGGGCACGGGTCGCCGTCGAGGTCGACGCTGATGTGGCCGATGTGCCCGGCGTTGCCGGTCGGCCCGGGGTGCAGCCGGCCGTTCAGGACCAGGCCGCCCCCGACGCCGGTCGACACGACCATGCACAGCGCGTTGTCGTGGCCGCGGGCGGCGCCCTGCCAGTGCTCGGCCGCCGTGATCGCGACGCCGTCGCCGATCAGCTCGACCGGCAGTCCACCGGTGGTCGCGCGCACCCGCTCGACCAGCGGGAAGTCCCGCCAGCCCGGCACGTTCACCGGACTGACCGTGCCCGCCGAGGCGTCCACCGGGCCGGCGCTGCCGATGCCGACGGTGTCGGCGCGTTCCCACAGCGGCGACCCGGCGAGGTCGCCGAGGACCTCCTCGACGGCCCGCATGACTGTTTCGCCGTCCTGCTGGGCGGGCGTGCCGCGCTGGGCCCGCGCCAGTATCCGTCCGTCGCCGTCCACCAGCGCGCCGGCGATCTTGGTGCCGCCGATGTCCAGGGCCGCCACGAGGTCGGTGTGCATCAGAGTCAGATCTCCCCGTCGAAGCTTGAGAACCAAGGACACGCAGGCCAGTCACACGTGGGGCGCAGGCCGACAGACAGCAGTGGACAGTCTCTCGCGCATCTGACAACGTTGTCCAGGCTCTATGCTCGACGCCACATCCTCATACAAACCACGGATCGGCGCATCACCCGGGGCGTACGACCCCGTGCGCACCGGCGCACCACCCCGGACGCACCGGTTCCGTGACCGGACGACAAGACGGACGACAGGACAGGACGCCGCATCGTGCCCGAGACCACCCGCCGCACAGACAGCCTTTCCGGCACCCGTTACGGCAACCGCCCGACCATGAAGGACGTGGCGGCGCGGGCCGGGGTCGGCCTGAAGACGGTCTCCCGGGTGGTCAACGGCGAGCCCGGTGTCACCCCGGACACCGAGCGCCGGGTGCAGGAGGCGATCGACGCGCTGGGCTTCCGCCGCAACGACAGCGCCCGGGTCCTGCGCAAGGGCCGTACCGCGAGCATCGGGCTGGTCCTGGAGGACCTCGCCGACCCCTTCTACGGCCCGCTCAGCCGCGCCGTCGAGGAGGTGGCCCGGGCCCACGGCGCGCTGCTGATCAACGGCTCCAGCGCCGAGGACCCGGAGCGCGAGCAGGAGCTGGCGCTGGCCCTGTGCGCACGGCGGGTGGACGGTCTCGTGGTGATCCCGGCCGGGGACGACCACCGCTATCTCGAACCGGAGATCAGGGCGGGCGTGGCGACCGTGTTCGTGGACCGTCCGGCCGGGCGCATCGACGCCGACGTGGTCCTCTCCGACAACTACGGCGGTGCCCGGGACGGCGTCGCCCATCTCATCGCCCACGGCCACCGCCGGATCGGCTTCATCGGCGACATGCCGCGCATCCACACCGCCGCCGAGCGGCTGCGCGGCTACCGTGCGGCCATGGAGGACGCGGGGATACCGGTCGAGGAGGCCTGGATGTCCCTCGGGCAGACGAATCCGGAGCGGGTGCGCCGGGCGGCGGAGGAGATGCTCTCCGGTCCCGCCCCCGTCACCGCGATCTTCGCGGGCAACAACCGGGTGACGGTCACCGTGATCCGGGTGCTGGCCGAGCAGTCCCGCCGGGTCGCCCTGGTCGGCTTCGACGACATCGAGCTGGCCGATCTGCTCCAGCCGGGCGTCACGGTCGTCGCCCAGGACGCGGCCGCCCTGGGCCGTACCGCCGCCGAGCGCCTGTTCCGTCAGCTGGACAGCGGCCTCGTCGCACCGGAGCGCATCGAACTGCCCACCCGGCTGATCACGCGCGGCTCGGGCGAGCTACCGCCGGCCGACTGAGCCGCCCGTGCGCCCCGTTCCTCTGTCGTCCGCTGCCCTGTCCGCCTGGTCGATGTGTGGCGCGCAGGGTACGGGGCAGCCGTGCCCGCCCTCGGGCTGGGACCGGTTCGCTGCCGCTACTTGGCGGAGGCCGTCAGGTCGCCCCGGCGGGGAGCGGCGAAGCCTTCCAGGTCGGCGCGGGTCAGGCCGGTGAGGCGGGCGACTTCGGCGATGTCGAGGGCGCCGCAGTCCAGGCCGCGCAGCAGATAGCCGCTGAGGGCCTTGGCGGTGGCAGGCTCGTCCATGACGTCGCCGCCGGCCCGGTTGGCGTAACGGGCGAGGCGGCCGGCGGCCTGTTCGAAGCCCTCGCGGTAGAAGGCGAAGACGGCGGCGTAGCGGGTCGGGATGTGGCCGGGGTGCATGTCCCAGCCCTGGTAGTAGGCGCGGGCGAGGGCGCGGCGGGTGAGGCCGTAGTGCAGCCGCCAGGCGTCGTGGACCTTCTCGGTCGGGCCGACGGGCAGGACGTTGGTCGAGCCGTCGGAGACGCGCACCCCGGTGCCCGCCGCCGCGACCTGCATGATCGCCTTGGCGTGGTCGGCGGCGGGGTGGTCGCTGGCCTGGTATGCGGCGGAGACCCCGAGGCAGGCGCTGTAGTCGAAGGTCCCGTAGTGCAGCCCGGTGGCGCGGCCCTCGGCGGCCTGGATCATCCGGGCGACGGTGGCGGTGCCGTCGGTGGCGAGGATGGACTGGCTGGTCTCGACCTGGATCTCGAAGCCCAGCCGCCCGGCGTCCAGGCCGTGCACCTTCTCGAAGGCCTCCAACAGCCGCACGAACGCGCTGACCTGCTCCGGGTACGTGACCTTGGGCAGGGTGAGGACCAGGCCCTCGGGCAGCCCGCCCGCATCGATCAGGCCGGTGAGGAAGACGTCGAGGGTGCGGATGCCCCGGTCGCGTACCGCCGCCTCCATGCACTTCATGCGGATGCCCATGTACGGCGCCGCCGTGCCGTTCGCGTACGCCTCCGCGATCAGCCGGGCCGCGCGGGCCGCCGCCTGGTCCTCCTCGGCGTCGGGGCGGGGGCCGTAGCCGTCCTCGAAGTCGACGCGCAGGTCTTCGATCGGCTCGCGTTCCAGCTTGGCGCGGACGCGGGAGTGGACCGGCTCGGCCAGCTCGTCCGAGAGGCCCAGGACGGCCGCGAAGGAGGCGGCGTCGGGGGCGTGTTCGTCGAGGGCGGCGAGGGCCTGGTCGCCCCAGGAGCGGATGGTGTCGGCGGCGAAGGCGTCACCGGGGACGTAGACGGTGTGGACGGGCTGCCGGGTGCCGGGGTCCCCGGGGTAGCGGCGCTCCAGCTCCGCGTCCACCGGCGCGAGGGAGGCGCTGACCTCCTCGCTCACGGCACCCGCGAGGCTCGTCGCCACCTTCTCCTGCTGCCCCATCCCACACCCTCCAATTTTCCGCAGTACGGAATCAACAATCCGTAGAATGAAGTTATCCGGGTGGTTCTCGCTGGTCAACACCCCGTCCGGACCGTGGTCGGGGTCCGGCGGATCGTCACCAGGATGCACCGAGGCCCCGGTGACCGCGTCGGTCACCGGGGCCTCGGACGTGCCTGAGTGAGGCTCAGCCCTTGCGGGCCTTGATCTCCTCGGTCAGCTGCGGGACGACGTCGAAGAGGTCGCCGACGACGCCGTAGTCGACCAGCTCGAAGATCGGGGCCTCGGCGTCCTTGTTGACGGCCACGATCGTCTTGGAGGTCTGCATACCGGCACGGTGCTGGATGGCGCCGGAGATGCCGTTGGCGATGTACAGCTGCGGCGAGACCGACTTACCGGTCTGGCCGACCTGGTTGGTGTGCGGGTACCAGCCGGCGTCGACGGCGGCACGCGAGGCACCGACGGCCGCGCCGAGGGAGTCGGCGAGCGCCTCGATGATCGAGAAGTTCTCCGCGCCGTTGACACCACGGCCGCCGGAGACCACGATCGCGGCCTCGGTCAGCTCCGGGCGGCCCGTGGACTCGCGCGGGGTGCGGGCGGTGACCTTGGTGCCGGTCGCCTGGTTCGAGAAGGTCACGGCGAGGGCCTCGACCGCACCGGCGGCCGGGGCGGCCTCGACGGCGGCCGAGTTCGGCTTGACCGTGATGACCGGGGTGCCCTTGATGACACGGGACTTGGTGGTGAAGGACGCGGCGAAGACCGACTGGGTGGCCACCGGGCCCTCGTCGCCGGCCTCCAGGTCGATGGCGTCGGTGATGATGCCGGAACCGATGCGCAGCGCCAGACGGGCGGCGATCTCCTTGCCCTCGGCGGAGGACGGGACCAGCACGGCGGCCGGGGAGACGGCCTCGTGGGCGGCCTGCAGGGCGTCCACCTTCGGCACGACCAGGTAGTCGGCGTACTCGGAGGCGTCGTGGGTGAGAACGCGGGTCGCACCATGCTCGGCGAGCGTGGCGGCGGTGTCGGCGGCGCCGTTGCCCAGCGCGACGGCGACGGGCTCGCCGATGCGGCGGGCCAGGGTCAGCAGCTCGAGGGTGGGCTTGCGGACGGCACCGTCCACGTGGTCGACGTAGACGAGGACTTCAGCCATGGGAATGCTCTCCTGCGAAACGGAAGGTGAGGGGCGGTCAGCGGGGGCGAGCCCTTAGATGAACTTCTGGCTCGCGAGGAACTCAGCGAGCTGCTTGCCGCCCTCGCCCTCGTCCTTGACGATGGTGCCGGCCGTGCGCGCCGGGCGCTCGTTCGCGGCCTCGACCGTGGTGAACGCGCCGTCCAGGCCGACCTCTTCGGCCTCGATGTCCAGGTCGGACAGGTCCCAGGACTCCACCGGCTTCTTCTTGGCGGCCATGATGCCCTTGAAGGACGGGTAACGCGCCTCGCCCGACTGGTCGGTCACGGAGACGACCGCCGGAAGCGAGGCCTGGAGCTGCTCGGAGGCGGCGTCGCCGTCACGGCGGCCCTTCACGACGCCGTCCTCGACGGAGACCTCGGACAGCAGGGTGACCTGCGGGACGCCGAGACGCTCGGCGACCAGCGCCGGTACGACACCCATGGTGCCGTCGGTGGAGGCCATGCCGGAGACGGCCAGGTCGAAGCCGGCCTTCTCGATCGCCTTGGCCAGGACCAGGGAGGTGCCGATGGCGTCGGTGCCGTGCAGGTCGTCGTCGGCGACGTGGATGGCCTTGTCGGCACCCATGGACAGGGCCTTGCGGAGCGCGTCCTTGGCGTCCTCGGGGCCGATGGTCAGGACGGTGACCTCGGCGTCGTCCGCGTTCTCCGCGATCTGGAGGGCCTGCTCGACCGCGTACTCGTCCAGCTCGGAGAGCAGACCGTCCACGTCGTCGCGGTCGACGGTCAGGTCATCGGCGAAGTGCCGGTCGCCAGTGGCGTCGGGCACGTACTTCACAGTGACAACGATCCTCAAGCTCACGCCGGCTCTCCTACTGCATCGTCATTTCCGGGCTGCCTCTTGCACGCAGCATAGGCGCCTCAAGCGGCCGATCCCGGTCGGGGCGTCCGCGCGCTCCGACCGAAATATTACTCGTCAGTACATCCAGTTCATGCCCGCTAAGCAAGCGCTTTGAACTGTGACCTTCGCAACGCAGCGTAACCGGAACTCGACGGCTTCGCAGGCGAGGCGGACGTGATCAATCCCGCAGACCGTTGAAGCGGCCCTGGTGGTAGAGGAGCGGGCGGCCGGCGCCCGTGGGATCGCCCAGGACGACCTCGGCGAGCACGATCCGGTGATCACCGGCCGGGACCCGGCCGGTGATCCGGCAGACCAGCCAGGCGAGCACCTCGTCGAGCACCGGTACGCCTTCCGGGCCCTCGCGCCAGGCGGTGGGCGCGCCGAAGCGGTCGGCGCCGCTGCGGGCGAAGGTGGCGGCGAGCTCGCTCTGGTGCTCGCCGAGTATATGGACGCCGATGTGGTCCGTCTCGGCTATCGCGGGCCAGCTGGAGGCGCCCGTGCCGATGCCGAAGGAGACGAGCGGGGGCTCGGCGGAGACCGAGGTGAGGGAGGTGGCGGTGAAGCCGACCGGGCCGGAGGCACCACGCGCGGTGATCACCGCCACACCGGCGGCGTGCCGGCGGAAGGTGGAGCGCAACAGGTCGGGCGAGGCGAGCTGAACAGTGCCGAGGTCGGGCGAGGCCGTCATGGAGTTGTCCTTCTGGTGGAGTTCGCGAGGTGGGCCGTCGGGTCTCAACAGCCCGGACAGATGGCGCTCGCGGTGCGGGCGAGGTCGACATGGACCCGCCCATGGAGAAGGAGTTCGGTCGGCATACGGTCAGGCTGACGATAGTTGGTGCGCCCAGTCAAGCACGGTCCGGGATGCGGAAGACCTCGTACCGTGCCCTGAGGGCCCTTCACCGTGCCCTGAGGGCCCTTCACCGTGCCCTGAGGGCCCCTCACACAGCCTCGCCCAGTGCCGCGATGACGTCGGCCTTGCGGGGCTGTCCCGTGGCACGCCGTACGACCCGTCCGTCGGCGTCGAGGACCAGCACGGTGGGCGTCTTCAGGATTTCCAGGTCGCGTACGAGGTCCAGCCGGGCCTCGGCGTCGATCTCGATGTGAGTCACCCCGGGGACCATTCCGGCGACCTCGCCGAGGACACGCCGGGTGGCCCGGCAGGGCGCGCAGAAGGCGCTGGAGAACTGGACCAGCGTGGCCCGCTCACCGAGGTCGCCACCCAACTCGACGGCGCCCAGCCGCTTGTCCTCGTCCCGCCCGCGCACCCGTACCCTCCCGCTCCGCCGCTTGTGCAGCACTCCGAAGGCGCTCGCCACGACGAGCACCGCCACGCACACCACCGCTCCGTTCATCATCTGCCCAAGCATTCATCAGACTGCAAAGATTCCCGCCTCCCGTCGCGGTTTCCGTTGCGGAATGCTGGCTTCATGGACATCGACGTGAGAGGGCCGCGCTTCGGAGCGGCCGTGACGACGGCCGTTCTGGCCGTGGCACTGATCCTGCAGAACTCCTGGGTACTGGGCTGGCAGACAGTGGTGTTCGCGGTGGGCGCGGCCGCGGGCGTGCAGCGTTCGCCGTACGGCTGGGCGTTCCGTACGGCGGTACGGCCGCGGCTCGGCCCGCCGAAGGAGTTCGAGGCGCCGGAGCCGCCGCGGTTCGCGCAGGCCGTGGGTCTGGTGTTCGCGGGGCTCGGTCTCGTCGGGTTCACGCTGGGACCGCAGTGGCTGGGACTGGCCGCGACCGGCGCGGCGCTCGCCGCCGCTTTCCTGAACGCGGCGTTCGGCTACTGCCTGGGGTGCGAGATGTTCCTGCTTCTGAAGAGGGCCACCGTACGGGCGGAGTAAAAGACCCTTGAAGATCCAAGGTGGGATGTAGGCCGACGTGACGAGAATCTCGCCGCCGCCGGGCACCAGGGCTGGCTACCCGTCCGTTCTTCGGGCACGATCTGCGAGACGCCGTAAACCTACGGCTGCGTAACTTTCCCGCCGGGAGCCTCCCTTTCCCGAGCAGAGCAGAAAGGGTCCGTCCCGCCCATGGCAGAACTGGTCTACCGTCCCGTCATCGGATTCGCCAAGACGATGTTCAAGGTCTGGGACCTGAAGATCGACTGCCAGGGGTCGGAGAACATCCCGCGCTCGGGCGGCGCCGTGCTGGTGAGCAATCACATCAGCTATCTGGACTTCATCTTCAACGGCCTGGCGGCCCTGCCGCAGAAGCGCCTGGTGCGCTTCATGGCGAAGGAGTCCGTCTTCCGCCACCGCATCTCCGGTCCGCTGATGCGCGGCATGAAGCACATCCCGGTGGACCGCAAGCAGGGTGAGGCGGCCTACGCGCACGCGCTGGACTCGCTGCGCTCCGGTGAGGTGGTCGGTGTCTTCCCGGAGGCCACCATCTCGCAGTCGTTCACCCTGAAGAGCTTCAAGTCCGGTGCGGCCCGGCTCGCCCAGGACGCCGGTGTCCCGCTGATCCCGATGGCGGTGTGGGGCACCCAGCGGCTGTGGACGAAGGGCCACCCGCGCAACTTCAGGCGCAACCACCTGCCCGTCACCATCCGCGTCGGCGAGCCGGTCGAGGCACCCCGCGACCAGTACGCGGGCGCCATCACCCGCCGGCTGCGCGAGGGCGTCCAGGAACTACTGGAGGCCGCGCAGCGCGCCTACCCGGGCCGCCCCAAGGACTCCACGGACTCCTGGTGGCTACCGGCCCATCTGGGGGGCACGGCACCGACTATGGAGCAGTTGCGGGCGGCCGACGCGCTGTGACCTGCGGCGCCTTGGCCGGGGGGCTTGGCGGGCTTCTTCGGCTGCCGGCCGGTGGGGGCTGGTCGCGCAGTTCCCCGCGCCCCTAGGGGGCTTCAGAGCCGTCGGTTTCCGGTGAGCGACACCCGGGCGACGGCCGTTGCTTGGCGTCAGAGTGCGTCAGGGAGCGTCTTCCACAGGTACGGCCGGTCCGGGGCCGCCTTCAGGGCATCGAGGACGACCGGGTGCGGTTCGGCGTACAGGACCGGATAGTCCAGCTCACCGGCCGCGGGGTCGGGGATCCAGGCCAGCCGTTCGCCGTCCAGGGAGAACCGGGCGTCCACGCCAGGCTTGTTGCCGCGCGGGTCCTGGCGGTGCCAGGCGCCGTGGAACCGGACGGCGACCAGACCGTGCACGGCATGGCCGCCCTCGTCGTCCGTCAGCCTCTGATAGCAGAGGGCCGTGGGGATGTCCTCGGCACGCAGCAGAGCGGCCAGCGCATGGGCTTTGGCGTAGCAGATGCCGGTGCCCAGGGCGAGCACGTCGGAGGCGCGCCAGGTGACGCGCAGGTCCCCGGAGTCCTGGGAGTGCGGGATGGTGTCCCGGACGAATTCGTAGGCGGCCTGCGCATAGGCATACGAGTGGGCCGCGCTGGCGGCCAGCCGATCGGCCGTCTCGCGGACCACGGGATGGTGATGGTCGATGACCTCGTCAGCGGCCAAGTACGCAGACAGATCGGCGGTGTTCTGGATCAGCTCCATGCCCGCAGAGCATAGGAACGCGATCGCCCGACAGTCAATGACTTTTCGAGCGACCGCATACCTATGCACGCGAGGCGACTAGCGCGCCATCTCCTCCTTGAGCGCGGCCACGAACGTGTCGACGTCCTCCTCGGTGGTGTCGAACGAGCACATCCAGCGCACCACTCCGGCGGCCTCGTCCCAGAAGTAGAACCGGAAGCGCTTCTGCAGGCGCTCGGAGACGTCGTGCGGGAGCTTGGCGAAGACGCCGTTGGCCTGCACCGGGTAGAGAATCTCCACGCCGTGCACCGCGCGCACGCCCTCGGCGAGCCGCTGGGCCATCTCGTTGGCGTGCCGGGCGTTGCGCAGCCACAGGTCCTTCGCCAGCAGCGCCTCCAGCTGCACCGAGACGAAGCGCATCTTGGAGGCGAGCTGCATCGACAGCTTCCGCAGGTGCTTCATCCGCCGCACCGCATCCTGGTTGAGGACCACGACGGCCTCGCCGAAGACGGCGCCGTTCTTGGTCCCGCCCAGCGAGAGGATGTCGACCCCGACCGCGCTCGTGAAGGTCCGCATGGGCACGTTCAGCGAGGCGGCCGCGTTGGCGATCCGGGAGCCGTCCAGGTGCACCTTCATGCCGTGCCCATGGGCGTGCTCGCAGATCGCGCGGATCTCGGCCGGCGTGTAGAGGGTGCCCAGCTCCGTGCTCTGGGTGATCGAGACGACCTGCGGCATGGCACGGTGCTCGTCCTCCCAGCCCCAGGCCTGCCGGTCGATCAGCTCGGGCGTGAGCTTGCCGTCCGGCGTGGGCACGGTGAGCAGCTTCAGGCCGCCCATGCGCTCGGGCGCGCCGCCCTCGTCCACGTTGATGTGGGCGCTCTCGGCGCAGATCACCGCGCCCCAGCGGTCGGTGACCGCCTGGAGCGCGACCACGTTCGCGCCGGTGCCGTTGAACACCGGGAAGGCCTCCGCGGTGGCCCCGAAGTGGCTGCGGATGATCCGCTGGAGGTTCTCGGTGTACTCGTCCTCGCCGTAGGCCACCTGGTGGCCGCCGTTGGCGAGGGCCAGGGCGGCCAGCACCTCGGGGTGGGCCCCGGCGTAGTTGTCACTGGCGAAACCGCGGACCTCGGGGTCGTGATGGCGACGCGCGTCGGTCTTGGGAGGGTTCACGGCTTCTCGGTCAGCCACAGACGGTTTCCGTTCACTTCCGCGGCGGGCTTGCTCCAGACGCCCTCGATGGCCTCGGCGAGGTCCTTGACGTCCGTGAAGCCCGCGAACTTCGCGTTGGGGCGTTCGGCGCGCATCGCGTCGTGCACCAGCGCCTTCACCACCAGGATGGCAGCAGCCGCCCGCGGACCGGCCTCGCCCCCCGCCTTGCGGAAGCCGTCGGCCATGGCCAGCGTCCACGCCTCGGCGGCGGCCTTGGCCGCGGAGTACGCCGCGTTGCCCGCGGTGGGCTTCGACGCGCCGGCGGCGCTGATCAGCAGGTAGCGGCCGCGGTCGCTGCGCTGCAGGCCGTCGTAGAAGGCCAGGGAGGTGTGCTGCACCGTGCGGATCAGCAGCTTCTCCAGCAGGTCCCAGTCGGCGACGCTCGTCTCCGCGAAGGTCGCGCTGCCGCGCCAGCCGCCGACCAGGTGGACCAGACCGTCGATCCGGCCGTGCTCCTTCTCGATGCGATCGGCCCAGGCACGGGTCGAGTCCAGGTCGAGCAGGTCGACCGTCTCGCCGGTGACCGTGGCACCGCCGCGCGCGTAGCGGGCCGCGTCCACGGCCTCCGCCAGGCGCTCGGGGTTGTTGTCGGCGCCGACCACGACCGCGCCGGCCTCGGCGAGCCGGACCAGGGCCGCGTGTCCGGCGGGACCGCCCGCGCCGGCCACCGCGATCACCGCACCGCTGAGAGACCCGTTGTTCGCCACGTTCTTCCCCTCTGAAGCAGTGTTCTCGTTGAGGCGGTCGCTCACGCGGCGATCCGCTCGGCGCTGTCCGCCGTGATGCCCTTGGTGGAAGCGATCACATTCTTCAGCTTCTTCGACAGGGCCTCGTAGAACATGCTCAGCGGAAACTCGTCCGGAAGCACGTCGTCCACGAGCTTGCGCGGCGGCTGGGTCAGGTCCAGGGCGTCCGGGCCCTTGGCCCACTTGGAGCCGGGGTGCGGGGCGAGGTAGGTGGCGACCAGTTCGTAGCCGGCGAACCAGTGCACCAGCTTCGGGCGGTCGATGCCGTCCTTGTAGAGCTGCTCGATCTCGGCGCACAGCTGGTTGGTGACCTGCGGGGCGCGCTCCCAGTCGATGGAGAGCTTGTTGTCGGTCCACCGGACGACGTCGTGCTTGTGCAGGTAGGCGAAGAGCAGCTGGCCGCCGAGGCCGTCGTAGTTGCGGACGCGGTCGCCGGTGACCGGGAAGCGGAACATCCGGTCGAAGAGCACCGCGTACTGCACGTCACGGGCCTGCGGGACGCCGTCCGCCTGCAGCTTCACGGCCTCCTTGAAGGCGGTGAGGTCGCAGCGCAGCTCCTCCAGGCCGTACATCCAGAACGGCTGGCGCTGCTTGATCATGAACGGGTCGAACGGCAGGTCGCCGTGGCTGTGGGTGCGGTCGTGGACCATGTCCCAGAGCACGAAGGCCTCTTCGCAGCGCTTCTGGTCGTGGACCATCGCGGCGATGTCCTCGGGCAGCTGAAGGCCGAGGATGCCGACGGCGGCGTCGGTCACCCGGCGGAAGCGGGCGGCCTCGCGGTCACAGAAGATGCCACCCCAGGAGAAACGTTCCGGCGCCTCGCGTACGGCGATGGTCTCCGGGAAGAGGACGGCCGAGTTGGTGTCGTAGCCGGACGTGAAGTCCTCGAAGGTGATGCCGCAGAACAGCGGGTTGTCGTAGCGGGTGCGCTCCAGCTCGGCCAGCCAGTCGGGCCAGACCATGCGCAGCACGACCGCCTCCAGGTTGCGGTCCAGGTTGCCGTTCTGCGTGTACATCGGGAAGACGACCAGGTGCTGCAGGCCGTCCGCACGGTTCGCGGCGGGCTGGAAGGCGAGCAGGGAGTCCAGGAAGTCCGGCACCTGGAAGCCGCTCTCGGCCCAGCGGTGCAGATCCTTCACCAGCGCCTGGTGGTAGGCCGCGTCGTGCGGGAGCAGCGGGGACAGCTGCTCGACCGCGTCGACGACACGCCGTACGACGGCCTCGACGTCCGCCCTGGCCGGGGCGCCCTCGGCCTCGAAGTCGATCGATCCGTCCTTCGACTGCCATGGCCGGATCTGCTCCACGGCATCCTTGAGCACGGGCCAGGCCGGGTGCTCAACCACCCTGGTCGACGAAGGAATGTGTCCCTCCGCACCCGTCTGCACAAGAATTTCCGTCATGTCCCATCCTCCACGGGAGAAGCTCAAGTAGGGACACCGTATGCATACCCGGTTTCAGCCAGCAAGAGGCAGCTCGGGAAATCTTTCTGTCCTTTCCCTTGGTCACCGACATTTTTCCTGCACCAAACCGTGACGGCGCTCACTTCCGTCGAGCACCCGCCCCCCGCGCGGTAGCCATCCGGGAGGTCAAAGGGCGGAGACTCGCCCGCCACAGGGTGACGGCAGGGGCGTGCACCGGCCGGCTGACGGCCGCCACGCACCCGTATGCCTCATGCACGTGCGGGTTCATCGCGGGGCCCGGCCGTTAGGCTGCGACTCTGCCCGCGCGGACGACGGAGTCCGCCCGTTCCGCGCGCGCCGAGCCGCCGTCGACGGAACGGAGTCGAACCTTGAACTTCCTTACCATCGGTCACCGCGGGGTCATGGGTGTCGAGCCCGAGAACACCCTTCGTTCCTTCGTCGCCGCGCAGCACGCCGGCCTCGATCTGATCGAACTCGATCTGCACCTGAGCAAGGACGGCGCCCTGGTCGTCATGCACGACGCAGAGGTGGACCGTACGACCGACGGCACCGGGGCGATCGCCGACAAGACCCTGGCCGAGCTCCGCTCCCTGGACGCCGGCCGCGGGGAGCGGGTACCGGTGTTCGAGGAGGTCCTGGACGCGGTGCGCACACCGATCCAGGCCGAGATCAAGGATGTGGCCGCGGCCCGGGCCCTGGCAGCGGTGATGCACGAGCGCGACCTGATCGGGCGCGTGGAGGTGTCCTCGTTCCACGACGACGCGATCGCCGAGATCGCCCGGCTGGTGCCGGGCGTGCGCACGGCGCTGATCGGGAGCCGCTACGGCACGGACATCGTGGACCGCGCGGTCGCCGTGGGCGCGTCGACCGTCTGCCTCAACATCCGCCGGCTCACTCTGGAGATCGTCGAGCACGCGCGCAAGTCCGGGCTGCGGATCGTCGGCTGGGTCGTCAACACCCAGGATCATCTGCGGCTGGTGCGCGCCCTGGAGCTGGACGGCGCGACGACCGACTTCCCGCAGATCAAGCGCACGGGGCGGTTCACGGCCTGACGGTCACCCGAGCTTCTTGACCAGCAGCTCGAACCGCAGGTCGTCGCGCTGCGGGATGCCGAAGCGCTCGTCGCCGTACGGGAAGGGCGACATCTCTCCCGTACGGCGGTAGCCCCTGCGCTCGTACCAGGCGATCAGGTCGTCCCGTACCGAGATCACGGTCATATGCATCTCGGTGACGCCCCAGGCCTCCCGGGCCTGGCGTTCGGCCTCCGCCATGACCGTCTTGCCGAGACCCGCGCCCTGCAGGGTGGGGCTGACCGCGAACATGCCGAAGTAGGCGTGATCGCCACGGTGTTCCAGCTGGCAGCAGGCGATGATCCGGCCGTCCTGCTCCACGGTCAGCATCCTGCTCTCGGGCGACTTGATGACCTCCAGCACGCCCTCGGGATCCGTCCGCCGCCCCTGCAGGATGTCCGCCTCCGTGGTCCACCCGGCCCGGCTGGAGTCCCCGCGGTAGGCCGACTCGATCAGCGCGACCAGCGCGTGGACGTCGGCGTCGGTGGCGTCGCGGAAGGTGGGGCCGGCGGCCGGGGTGTCCATGGAGCGCTTCTCCGATCTCGGGCGTGGCTGAGCCAGGGTCGAGGGTAACCCTGCCACTAGGCTGCGCCTGCATGGTGCACGTTCTCAGCAGCCGGACCCTGCTCACCCCCTCCGACCCCGAGCGCTCCCGGACCTTCTACGGCGAGCAGCTGGGGCTTTCCGTCTACCGCGAGTTCGGTACGGGGCCCGAGCGGGGGACGGTCTACTTCCTCGGCGGCGGCTTCCTGGAGGTCTCCGGGAGGTCCGAGGCGCCGCCGTCGCCCGCGGTCCGGCTGTGGTTCCAGGTCGACGACGTGACGGCCGCGCACGAGGAGCTGAAGGCCAACGGCGTGGACATCGTCCGGCCGCCGGTGAAGGAGCCGTGGGGGCTGGTCGAGATGTGGATCGCCGACCCGGACGGCATCCGCATCGCCCTGGTGGAGGTCCCGGAGGACCATCCGATGCGCTACCGGCCGGGCGTCTAGGGTCCGGGCGTGCGCTCGGGGCGGATGCCCGCGGTGAGCACATGACCGCTGATGCCCAGCAGTGAGGGCACGGACTCGGTCCGCCGCGTCGCCGCCAGGACCAGCGCCCGGCGCTCCGGATCGTCGAGCCAGGAGGCGACGTCGGCCATGAGCCAGGCGGCGCCTTCGAGGCCGTACTGAGCCTGCGGTGTCAGGCCGGCGTCCGCGAACTCGGCGGGGACGTCGCCGGGGTCGTGGAAGTAGGCCGTGGTGAACAGGGACTTCGGCCGACCGGTCGGACTCATCAGGCCGTCGCCGACGGCGGCCTCGATCTGCGGCCGGTGCTCGGCGTCGAAGTAGAGCCCGGTGCTCAGGTTGTCGTGCAGCGGTGCGAACCGGTTGATCGTGGCGGCGACCACGAGCCCTCCGGGACGCACCACCCGCCGCGCCTCGGCGAGCGCCCGTACCCGGTCCGAGCGCTCGGGCAGGTGGTACAGGGGGCCGAGGAGCAGCGCGACGTCCCCGGAGGCGTCCGGCGCGTCGAGGGCCCGGGCGTCGCCGTGGCGTGCCCGGACGCCGGGCAGCCGGGCCGCCCGCTCGACGTGCAGGGGTACCGGGTCGAGGAGTTCCACGTCGTGGCCGTCGGCGGCGAGCCACTCCGCGTGGATGCCGCTGCCGCCGCCCACGTCGAGGATCCGCGCCGGAGCCGGCGGCAGGAGCCTGCGCAGGACGTCCTGGGTGCGCCAGAACTCCAGCCGTCCGGCGCCGGTGCGCAGCCTGGCGTCCTCCCGGTCGCGTCCGTAGTACTCGGCGATCTCCTCGGTCAGCGAGGGCGCCGTGGTGTCCTCGGTCTCCATGGCCGGAACCCTCGCGCACCCCGCTCCGCCCGGCAAGCCATTTCCGCGCCCGCGGGGACCGTCCCGGATGGCCGGGGCGGGGAGCCCGGGTTAGCGTGCCGGGAGAGCGCTCTGTGCGGCACGGCAGGCCCGCCCCGGCCGGAAGGAACCCCCATGAAGTTCGACAAGCCGGTGACCGGCGGACCGTGCTGGACCGAGCTCGGGACCAGCGATCTGGAGGGGGCCAAGCGGTTCTACACCGAGTTGTTCGGCTGGCGGCCGGAGACCGACCCACGGCAGGAGGCGGGCGGGTACACGGTGGCGCACCTGGGGGACGCGGCGGTCGCCGCACTCACCCCGCTGTACCAGGAGTCCCAGCCGGTGGCGTGGAACGTCTCCTTCGCGGTGACCGACGCCGACACGGCGGCACGGCGGGTGGAGGAGGCCGGTGGGACGGTGGTCCTGGGCCCGATGGACGTGTTCGACGTGGGCCGGTTCGCGGTGGCCCTCGATCCGACCGGCGCGGCGTTCCAGCTGTGGCAGGCGCGGTCCTTCCCCGGCGCCGGACTGTTCAACGCGCCGGGCACCCTCGGCTGGGTGGAGCTGGCGACCCGGGACACCGAGCGGGCCCGGGACTTCTACACCACGGTGTTCGGCTGGAGCGTCAACGCCTCGGAGTGGTACACGCAGTGGGGCATCGGCGGGGACGACTTCGGCGGCATGGCCGACATGGGCGACCGGTTCCCGCCCGAGGTGCCGCCGCACTGGCTGCCGTACTTCGCGGTGGACGACGTGGACGCGACGGCCGAGGTCGCGCAGCGGGCGGGCGGCGCCGTCGTCCTGGCGCCCGTGTCGGTGCCCGACGGCCCGCGCATCGCGGTGCTGCGGGATCCGCAGGGCGCGGCGTTCGGAGTGCACCAGGCCGGCGAGGAGGGCTGAGGCGCTGCGCTTGCCCTCCCATGCCTCCGCTGGAGCTTCGCTCACGTCCGGAGCGACCCCATCCGGCCTTCCAGGCGAGCGAGCAACTCGGCGAGCAAGTCGGCGAGTTCGCCCTGCCCCTGCGGAGCCAGCACACTCAACACAGCTGTTTCATAGGCGAGTTGATCAGGGAGGATGTCGTCGACCAGATCGCGGCCCGCGTCGGTGAGGCGGACATGGGCTACGCGGCGGTCCCGGGTGTCGCCGCGCCGCTCGACCAGTCCGCGTTCGGTCAGCTGCTTGAGCCGCTTGGTGACGGCGGCCCCGGAGGAGAAGGTCTCCCGGGCGAGCTCGCCCGGGGTCAGCTCGTGTCCGGTACGGCGCAGCGCGCCCAGCAGGTCGAACTCGGCACGGCTGAGGCCCGCCCGGCGCAGCGGCGCGTCCTCGGCCTGCTGGAGCAGCGCGGCACACCGGTTGATCCGGCCGATGACCTCCATGGGCCCGGTGTCCAGCTCCGGGTGAACGACCCGCCACTGCCGCACGACGGCAGCGACTGTGTCGTGGTGAGCGGCGGGGGCGGTGCTTGTGGCGGGGGCGGGGGCAGTGACCCTGGCGGGGGCGGCGCCGCTTGCCGGTCCGCCCGGCCCGACGGCTCCGCTGGCGTCCGTTCCGACGGGCTGGTGGCCACCCGGCCGGCCCGCGTCGGCCGTGGCGTCACCGTTCCCCCTGCGCGCCCCGACGGAACCACGGCCGTCCGCCGATTGCGTGTCGGCGGACCGCCTGTGTCCGCCTGCCGGATCCGCTTCGGCCATGGCGTCACCGCTCCCTGGGCGCGCCCCAACGGAACCACGGCCGTCCGCCGATTCGGCGCCGACGGACCGCCTGTGACCGCCCGACCAACCTGCCTCGGCCATGGCCTCACCACTCCCCGAGCGCGCCCCAACGGAACCACGGCCGTCCGCCGATTCGGCGCCGACGGACCGCCCGTGACCGCCCGACCAACCTGCCTCGGCCATGGCCTCACCACTCCCCGAGCGCGCCCCCACGGAACCACGGCCGTCCGCCGCTCGCGTGTCGGCGGACCGCCTGTGTCCGCCCCCCGGGCCCGCTTCGGCCGTGCCGCCGGAACCATGGCCGGCCGTCAGCTGCGATTCGGCGGGCGGCCGGTGGTCGCCCGCGCGGTCCGCGTCGGCCGTGTCGTCCGCCGGCGCGTGTCCGCCGTTCGTCGCCGTCATGGCCGTATGTCCTCCGTCGTCCTGCCGGGGTCCTGGACCGGATCCTGGTTCCGGTGCCGCGGCACGAACCCCTGCCGTCGTACCGTCGCCGCGAGCGTACGGTGTCCGGACTGCTCGGCCAGCACGATCCGCTCCTCGGGCAGGGCGCGCTGCCACCACTCGCCGGACGCGGCGTCGGCCGTGGCGCGCAGGTCGGCGAGGGCGGCGGCGAGGCTGCGGCGGGCCGACTCCAGGGCGCGGGGTGCCGGGTGCGGCTCGGCCAGCAGCCGGGCGGCGTTCTCGCGGGCGCGCTCCGCCGTGGTCAGGGCGTGTTCGAGGCGGTCGCCGGCGCGCCGGTTGGTGACGGCGACGGCCGCGACAAAGCCGACCAGCGCGCCGACCAGGGTGTCCGTGACCCGCTCGGTGATCAGTTCGGCCGGGTTCTGGGCGCGCGCGAACTCGGTGATGAGCAGGGCCATCGGGGTCACGCAGACGGTGCCGAGCCAGTAGTTGCGCGCGATCAGCGCCTCGGCGCCGAAATTGAAGGCGAGGCAGCACAACACCAGCGCGACCGGGTGGAGATGGGCGAGCGGGGCGACGACGGCGAACACGAGGACCCCGAGCACATTGCCGACGACCCGCTGGACGCCCCGGCTCCAGGTGAGTGTGACGTTGGCCTGGTAGAGGGAGGCGGCGGTGACCAGCGCCCAGTAGGGACGCCCCACCCCGAGTGCGAGGGAGGCGTAACCGGCGAGGGCGCAGCCGATCGCGGTGCGCGCGGCGATCGGGGCCAGGTGCGCCAGGCGTTGCCGCAACGGCCGTCGCGGCTGGGCGAGTTCGGCGTCGATGCCGAGGAGTTCGGCGGCGGACTCCTGAGGGGAGTCGACGCGCGGTAGCCGCCCGGTGCCGCGCAGTTCACGGGCCCAGGCGCGCAGCCGAGCGGGGTCGGCGTCGGCGGGGGCGGGGGCGGCGAGGGCGACCTCGGCGCGGACGAGGAGCCGTTCAAGAGCGCGCCGGGTGCGGTCGGGGCGGGTGCCGGCGGCGAGCAGGGACTGCCAGGCGGCGTGGATCGCGGCGGCACTCGCGGCCCTGGCCCGGGCGTGGCCGTCGGCCGTGCCACGGGTGTCGGCGTAGGCGGCGGCCGCGTTCAGGGCCTGGGCGGTGGCGCGGCGCTCGGGGCCGTGCGGGCGGAGCAGCCCGGGTGCCATGCCGACCAGCCAGGCCCAGGCGCCGGCCGCGAGGGCCAACCCCACATGTCCGGGCACCTGACCGAGGGCCTGCGGCGCGAACAGCGAGGCGGAGCTGATGAAGGTCAGGACCACGTTCCCGGGCGGTCCGAGCCGGGTCGCGTCGCTCACGGCCTTCTGGGCGGCCGCCATCACCGCGCCGACGGTGACGAGGACGACGGCGTCGCTCGTGACCGACGCGGCGAGCAGGGAGACCGCGAGGCCGCCGACCATGCCGAGCACCACCCAGGCCAGGACGCGGGCGCGGGCGGCGTAGGGCCGGTTGTGGCCGTAGAGCGCGCACAGCGACCCGGCCATCGTGTACATCGCGAGGTCGAGGCGGCCGAGCGCCAGCAGGATCAGATTGGGCGGTGCGACCGCGGCGACCACGCTCAGCGCGGGCTTGAACCAGATGTCGGAGGGCCGCCCGAGGCGGAGCACTCCGGCGAGGGGAAGTCGGTGGAGGGTCGCACTGCTCATACCATCAATTTAGCATGTGTTTTACTTGTAAAATTCCTTGGCGGCGGCCCTCGGGCGATTCCCAGGGGCGGGCGCGCTCACCTGCCGTGCTCCGTCGAACGCTCCCCGTGTACACCCTTGCGCTTGCGTGCGCTCCGCACGGCGTGGGCATCGCATCCCTCGACCGAGCGTCGAACGGGGAGGTGCGCGTGCACGGACCGGTACCGGCAGCGTGGCTGCTGGTCGCCCTGTGCGCGGCGACCGGGGCCTACTGCCTGCTGCGGATGCGCAGCCGTGTGGAGGAGCAGCGCAGGGCCGCGGGCGGCGAGGCGGTGATGGGCTTCGGCATGGCCGTGATGGCCGTACCGGCGGCGGTGCTCTCGCCACCGAGCTGGGTGTGGCCGGTGTACGCGGCCGTGTTCGGTGCGGCGGCACTGCGCGCGCTGTGGGCCGCGCGCGCCGCCCCGCATCATCTGCACCACCTGGTGGGCACGTCCGCGATGGTCTACATGTCGGTGGTCATGGCCGCGGCTCCGCCCGGCGCCCATCACGCGCACGGCGGCTCGGGCGTTCCGCTGCTGACCAGCCTGCTGCTGCTGTACTTCGCGGGTTACGTGCTGCTGGCCGGCGCCCGTCTGGTGCCGGCCACCGTCGCGGCGGCCGGGGCCGGCGGCGGCGCGGTCGGCTGGGGCGACCGGCCGGAGCTGGCACGGGCCTGCCGGCTGTCGATGGGGATAGGCATGGTGGCGATGCTGCTGACCATGTGAGCCGGGTCC
The DNA here is from genome assembly GCF_042868225.1 of Streptomyces sp. NPDC007856. NCBI lineage: Bacteria > Bacillati > Actinomycetota > Actinomycetes > Kitasatosporales > Streptomycetaceae > Streptomyces > Streptomyces sp. NPDC007856. Next base: position 262,068 of record NZ_JBIAEC010000010.1, read on the forward strand.
GTGCCGGTGCGCTGTCTGCGTCACTTCGGTGGCACGGACCGTACGGTGAACGGTCTCGCGGGTGCCCCGGCTCCGCGCGGAGTCGTGGACGCCAACGCCCTCGGCACGGCCGTCCCGTGGGCGGCACCCACCGCCGCACCGGCCCTGCCGGCGGTGGTGCAGCAGTCGGTGAAGGGTGCCGTCGACGGCCTGCCGCTGTGGCCGCTGCACCGCTTCGGCGTGGGCCGCGTCCGGTGGCGTACGGCCGTGGCGACGACCGTGGTCTCGGTGGTGGGCGTGGGCGTGACCCGGGTGTGGCTGGGCGTGCACTGGCCCTCGGAGGTGCTGGGCGGCCGGCTGTTCGGGGCGTTGGTGGTGGACCCGGCCGTGATCGGGTACGAGTGGCCATGGCCTGGTCACGCCCGAACCGCTGGGCACCGCGGATAGGGTCAGGTGCATGACTGCCGTGTTGTTCGACTTCTCCGGGACGCTGTTCCGCGTCGAGTCCACCGAGTCCTGGCTGCGTGCGGTGCTGACCGAGACCGGGCACACCCTGCCCGAACCCGAACTGAAGGCGGCCGCACGGGCCTTGGAGGCTGCGGGTGCGCTGCCGGGCGGAGCGAATCCGCTGGAGCTGCCGGCCGACCTGGCTGAAGTCTGGGCGGTGCGGGACGAGAGCGCGGAGCTGCACCGGGCCGCCTACACGGGCCTTTCCCGGCGGGTGCCGCTGCCCGACCCCGGGCTGCACGACGCGCTGTATGAGCGGCACAAGACGCCGGCCGCCTGGTCCCCGTACCCGGACGCCCTCGAGGTGCTGCGCGCGCTGCACGAGCGTGGGATCGGCGTGGGCGTGGTCAGCAACATCGGCTGGGATCTGCGCCCGGTGTTCCGCGAGCACGGCCTCGACCGGTATGTGGACGCGTATGTCCTGTCGTACGAGCACGGGGTGCAGAAGCCCGACCCGCGGCTGTTCTCGGTCGCCTGTGCGGCACTGGACGCCGATCCCCGGCAGGTGGTCATGGTGGGCGACAGCAAGGAGGCCGACGGCGGCGCGGCCGCGCTCGGCTGCCGGGTGCACTTCGTCGACCACCTGCCGGTGACCGACCGGCCCGACGCGCTGCTGCCGGTGCTGGACCTGATGGGCTGAGGTCCGACGCGCCGCTCCCCCGCGGTCTGCCGGGCTGAGGCCCGGCGCCCGCCGGGCCCTGGGTGGTCAGCCCTGGTAGTCCTCGACCTGGGTGGCGGGGCGCACGCGCGCCTCGTCCGGGTTCTCGCCGAACTCGGCCTTGGCGCGGCGCTGCCGCAACAGGTCCCAGCACTGGTCGAGTTCACGCTCCAGCTGTCCCAGCCGCTGCTGCTCGACGGAGCTGTCGATCCGACCCGAGGCCAGCGCCGCGCGGAGTCTGCGCTCGTCCTCGACCATCTCCGTGATCCTGTTCAGGATCCGCTGGTCCTGATCCATGACGACCCGCCTCCTCGCCTCGGCACCGCTGCCCACTCTAGGGAGGCAGCGGGCGGTGCGCGAGATCGAGGGGAGGCGTGGGCCGGGCAGCGAGCCGGGGGCACCACGAGCACGCCACGGAAAGGCCTCGCTGCCAAGCCGTCCGCCTGAGACGATCCCCCGCGTCGCCCCAGGCGGACGGCAGCCCTGGACAGGGCACGCACATGGCATGCCCACTGCGGTGAGTATAGTTGGCTGGCAGCCAGTCAACGCAGGAGTTACAGGATGTCCCCGCGCAGCGCCTCGGTCAACGAAGAGTTGCGGCGGCGTTCCCGGGAGCGGCTGTTGCAGGCCGCCGTGGAACTGGTCGACGAGCACGGCTTCGAGGCCACCACGCTGGGCGACATCGCGGACCGCGCCGGTTCGGCGCGCGGACTGGTGTCGTACTACTTCCCCGGCAAGCGCCAACTGGTGCAGTCCGCCGTACACCGGCTGATGCACCGCACACTGGAGGAGGCGCTGGAGCGGGAACCGCACACCGAGGACGGCCGCGAGCGTCTCGCCCGCGCCATCGACGCGATCCTGGGCCTGGCCCACGACCGGCCGGTGCTGATGCGGCAGCACATGGCTGGGCTGCTGCAGGCGGAGGGCTTCGTGCAGTGCCCGGAGCAGCGCCGGCTGTCGGAACTGCTCAGCGACACCGTCGCCCGGTACGGCTCCCAGGACGTCGCCGTCGACTATCCGATGCTGCGCGCCCTGCTGATGGGCGCGGTGTACTCGGCGCTGGTGCCGGGGGTGCCGATGCCCGTCCCCGCGCTGCGGGCCGAACTGTTCCAGCGGTACGGGCTCGACTGGGAGTCCGGGGTGCCTCCGGAGAGCGAGCAGGGCAGGGAGGCGCGGGAGCAGGACCTGTCCCGGTTCTTCGCGACGGAGGAGCGGCCGAGCAGTCCATGACGGACGCGTGAGCTGCGGCGACGGCAACTCGCCTCAGTCGCGGCGCACATGGCGGGGCGTCAGGAATCCCGCGTCCCGTGCCTGGGCGATCAGCCGGAGGGAGCGGCGGCGGCTGAGTCCGGTCGCGCTCATCACGGCGAGCACCGGGTCACCACCCTCCTCCTGTGCGGCCCGGTACTCCTGTGCGACCAGCCGACGGCCCTCGATGCCGCGCGGCCAGACCGGCCGGGCGCGCCGCGGCCCCACACAGAGCGCGCCCTCCTCCTCGGCGACCTTCTCCTCGGCGACCTCCCCTTCACCGACCTGCTCGTCGGCGGCCTCCTCCACACCGGCCGCCGCCACACCGGCCTCCTCCTCGGCGACCTCCTGCGCACCGGCCGCCGCCTCGGCGTCGGCTTCCGGTTCGTACCGCTCCTCCGGGTGCTCGTCGCCGTCGCCCTCGTACGACCGCTCCACCCCGCACGACTCGAACAGCGGACCCTCGATCCAGTCCGCGAGCACCGTCAGATCGGCGAGGGACAGGGCCGGCTGGGCCCTGACGTCCTCGATGGACACGCAGCCCTCGCGCACGACGGCGAGCGCGTCGACCTGAGCACCGTCCGGAAAGGCCAGCCGCACATGGAACCAGGACGTGGCCTCGCCGTTCTCCCGCACCTTCCACGCGGGCCACACGGACACCACACCGTCCTTCGCGTCCCGCTCGGAAAGATCAAGAAAGGATGCCTCCCGCACACACGCAACGTAACCTCGTGATCACCATCCATACGAATGGACACGCTTCGTAGTCACCCCGCCGGCCCCTGCCGTCCCGGACCTGCGGGTGCCATGCTGGAGCCGTCCGCACACCACCTCCTTCGCCACCCCCGTCGTCCGAGGAGTACCGCTGTGCTGCGTGTCGCCGTCGTCGGTTCGGGGCCGAGCGGGTGTTACACCGCCCAGACCCTGGTTCAGCAGGACCCAGGCGTGTACGTGGACGTACTGGACCGGCTGCCGTGCCCGTACGGCCTGGTCCGGTACGGCGTCGCCCCGGACCACGAGAAGATCAAGTCCCTGCAGGGCAGCCTGAGGACGGTGCTGGAGCACGAGCGGGTGCGGTTCCTCGGCGGGGTCCGGGTGGGCGGCCCCGGGGGGCTGACGGTGGAGCGGCTGCGGGAGCTGTACCACGCCGTGGTGTACTGCGTGGGCGCCGCCGCCGACCGCCGGCTCGGGATTCCGGGCGAGGAGCTGCCGGGCAGCTGGTCAGCGACCGACTTCGTGGCCTGGTACAGCGCCCATCCGGACGCGGCCGACTCGGGCTTTCTGCGCGGAGTGCGGTCGGCCGTCGTCATCGGCGTGGGCAATGTGGCGGTGGACGTCACGCGGATGCTGGTCCGGGGTGCCGCGGAGCTGCGCCCGACGGACATGCCTCAGGCGGCGCTGGACACGCTGACGGCGAGCGGGATCACCGAGGTGCACATGGTGGGCCGGCGCGGCCCGACGCAGGCCCGCTTCACCACCAAGGAGCTGCGCGAGCTGGGCGCGCTGCCCGACACCGCGGTCGGCGTCGATCCGGCCGACCTGGCGCTGGATCCGGCGGACCCCGCCGCCCTGCCCGCGGTACCGCGCCGCAATCTGGAGGTGCTCCGCGGCTGGGCAGCCCGACCCCCGGCCGGGGCCGCCCGGCGCATCGACCTGCGGTTCTTCCTGCGGCCCGTGGAACTGCTCGCGGACGCCGGCCGGGTGGGCGCCGTGCGCCTCGAGCGGACGGCGCCCGACGGGCGGGGCGGGGTGACGGGGACCGGCCGGTTCATGGACCTGCCCGCCCAGCTGGTGCTGCGCTCGGTGGGCTATCGCGGAGTGCCGCCGGACGGGCTGCCGTTCGACGCGCCCAGCGGCACGGTGCCGAACGCGGCAGGGCGGGTGGTACGCGAGGGTGCCCCCTCCCCCGGCGAGTACGTCGCCGGGTGGATCAAGCGCGGTCCGACGGGTGTCATCGGCACCAACCGGCCCTGCGCCAAGGAGACGGTGACCTCCCTGCTCGCGGACGCTCCGGCGCTGCTGCGCCGGCAGGTGCCCGAGGATCCGGTGTCCGCGCTGCGGGCGGCCGGCATCGAGCCGGTGCCGTGGACGGGGTGGCTGGCGATCGAGCGGGCCGAGGCCGAGCTGGGCGCGCGGCTCGGCCGGAGCGTGGTCAAGCTGGCCGACTGGGACGCGCTGCTCACGGCGGCCCGGTCGGCATAGCCCCCGGTGGCCAGGGATTCCGCGGCGGCCGGGCGGGCATGACACACAGCGGCAACAGACCGGAAATCAACAAACTGTTCAAGGCGCTTACGGTCTCGTCCTGTTCGGAAGTCACTCCCCGCCCGCGCACTGCTGGAGTACCCATGGCCACCACCGCAGATGTCCACCCCGTCGACGAGATACCACCGGCACGGCAGTTGGCGGCCTTCGGGCTGCAGCACGTGCTCGCGATGTACGCGGGTGCCGTCGCCGTGCCGCTGATCGTGGGCGGCGCGATGAAGCTGTCGCCCGCCGACCTGGCGTATCTGATCACCGCCGACCTGCTGGTGTGCGGGATCGCCACGCTGATCCAGTGCGTCGGTTTCTGGCGGTTCGGCGTCCGGCTGCCGATCATGCAGGGCTGTACGTTCGCGGCCGTGTCACCGATGGTGCTCATCGGGACGACGGGCGGCGGACTGCCCGCGATCTACGGCTCGGTGATCGTCGCGGGTCTGGCGATCATGCTGCTCGCGCCGATCTTCGGCAGGCTGTTGCGCTTCTTCCCGCCGCTGGTGACCGGCACGGTGATCCTGATCATCGGGGTCTCGCTGCTGCCGGTCGCGGGCAACTGGGCGGCGGGCGGCGCCGGTGCGAAGGACTTCGGGGAGCCGAAGAACCTGGCGCTGGCGGCCTTCGTACTGGCGGTGGTGCTGGCCGTACAGCGGTTCGCGCCGCCCGCCCTCGGCCGGATCGCCGTCCTGGTCGGTATCGCGGTGGGCCTGGCGGTCGCGGTGCCGTTCGGGTTCACCGACTTCAGCGGGGTCTCCGGCGCCGACTGGGTCGGCATCAGCACGCCGTTCCACTTCGGGGCGCCGCAGTTCAGGGCGTCCGCGATCGTGTCCATGCTGGTGGTCGCCCTGGTGACGATGACCGAGACGACCGGTGACCTGATCGCGGTGGGCGAGCTGACCGGGCGGAAGGTCGAGCCGCGCCCGCTCGCCGACGGGCTGCGCGCGGACGGCCTGTCGACGGTGCTGGGCGGGGTGTTCAACACCTTCCCGTACACGGCGTACGCGCAGAACGTGGGCCTGGTCGGGATGACGCGGGTGCGCAGCCGCTGGGTGGTGGCGGCGGCCGGCGGGATCCTGGTGCTGCTCGGTCTGCTGCCCAAGCTGGGCGCGGTGGTCGCGGCGATCCCGGCGCCGGTGCTGGGCGGCGCGGGGCTGGTCATGTTCGGCACGGTCGCGGCGAGCGGGTTGCGGACGCTGGCCGGGGTGGACTTCAAGGGCAACCACAATCTGACCGTGGTGGCCGTGTCGGTGGCGATCGGCATGCTGCCGGTGGGTGTGCCGACGGTCTACGAGAAGTTCCCGGACTGGTTCCAGACGGTGATGAACAGCGGGATCAGCGCGGGCTGCCTGTCCGCGATCGTGCTCAACCTGCTCTTCAACCACCTTCCGGGGAAGGAGGGTTCAGGCACCGCCGCCGAGTCGGCCGGCCTGCCGGTCGGCGGCCGCGAGGAGGCTGTCGAGCAGCCCCGGGAAGAGTCCGTCTAGATCGTCCCGGCGCAGGCCGTTCATCTTGGCCGTGCCCCGGTAGACCTGCCGGATGACCCCGCTCTCCCGCAGCACCCTGAAGTGGTGCGTGGTGGTGGACTTGGTCACCGGCAGTTCGAACTGCGAGCAGGTCAACTCGGCTTCCCGAGCGGCGAGTTCACGCACGATCTGCAGCCGCATCGGGTCGGAGAGCGCGTGCAGCACGCCCTCCAGGCGGATCTCCTCCCGCTCCGGATGCGGCAGCGCGCGGCCGGCGGTGGCGGTCTCGGTCACGGCGGCTGCCCTTCGTCACGGAACTCCTCGGCTGAGACCATTGTACGAGAGACGTCGTAGTTTGACATGTCTCGTAGTACGAGGGTTATCGTACGAGGCGACCAGCGGTCCCGTGACGAACGGAGTCTGTCGTGAGCTCGCTCTTCGAGAGCATCACCCTGCGCGAAGTGACCATCCCGAACCGGGTGTGGATGCCGCCGATGTGCCAGTACTCGGCCGAGCCGGAGGGTCCGCTCGCGGGCGCCCCGCACGACTGGCACTTCGCGCACTACGCGGCGCGCGCCACGGGCGGCACCGGTCTGATCATCGTGGAGGCCACCGCGGTCTCGCCGGAGGGCCGGATCTCCCCCTACGACCTCGGTCTGTGGAACGACGCCCAGGTGGAGGCCTTCCGCCGGATCACCCGCTTCCTCACCGCCCAGGGCACGGTGCCGGGGGTCCAGCTCGCGCACGGTGGCCGCAAGGCGTCCACCGACCAGCCGTGGAAGGGCGGCGCGCCGCTGGGACCGGAGGCGCGTGGCTGGCAGCCGGTCGCCCCGAGCGCGGTGCCGTTCGACGAGCACCACCCCGTGCCCACCGAGTTGACGGTGGACGAGATCCATGAGGTCGTCGGCCAGTTCGCCGCGGCGGCCCGCCGGGCGCTCGCCGCCGGCTTCGAGATCGCCGAGATCCATGGCGCCCACGGCTACCTGATCAACGAGTTCCTCTCCCCGCACTCCAACCACCGCACGGACGTCTACGGCGGCTCGTACGAGAACCGCACCCGGTTCGCCCTCGAAGTCGTGGACGCCGTACGGGGGGTGTGGCCCGAGGACAAGCCGGTGTTCTTCCGCATCTCGGCCACCGACTGGCTCCAGGACGGCGGCTGGACCACCGAGGACACGGTCCGCTTCGCCCGCGACCTGCACGCGCACGGCGTCGACCTGCTCGACGTCTCCACCGGCGGCAACGCCTCCGGCGTGACCATTCCGACCGGGCCCGGCTACCAGGTGCCGTTCGCCGCCCGGGTGAAGGCCGAGACCCCGCTGCGCGTCGCCGCCGTCGGCCTGATCACCGAGGCCGGACAGGCCGAGAAGATCGTGACCAACGGCGAGGCCGACGCCGTCCTGCTGGGCCGCGAGCTGCTGCGCAACCCGTCCTGGGCCCGACACGCGGCCCGCGAACTGGGCGGCGAGGTCAGGGTGCCGAACCCGTACCACCGGTCGGCCTGACCACCGCCGCCCGCGACCACCGGCCGGTCCAGCGCGGCCCTCCGCGACCACCGGCCGGTCTGACCGCGGCCGCCCATCACCACCAGCCGAACCGACCACGGCCACCCACCACCAGCCGGTCCAGCGCGGCCACCGAACACCACCGGCCGATCCAGCGCGGCGACCGCCACCACCGGCCGGTCTGAGCGTAGGCGCCGCCCAGCACCACCGGCCGGACTGACCGCAGCACCCACCACCGGCCGATCCGACCACGGCCACCCACCACCACCGGTCGATCCAGCGTGGCCCTCCGCGGCCACCGGGCGGTGCGAGCACGGTCGTCCGCGACACCAGGCAGTCCGAGAACGGCCACCCACCACGACCAGCCGAACCGACCACGGCCACCCACCACCACCAGCCGGTCCGAGCACGGCCGTCCGCGACCACCGGCAGAACCGACCACAGCCACCCGCCACCCGCCGATACCGCGACCACCACAACCGGCCGAAGTGAGCGCGGGCGTGCGGTGGTCAGTCCGGGAGCAGGCGGCCGATCGTCTCCTCCAGGCGAGGGAGTACCCGCTGTCCCGCGAGGGCCAGGGCGATCGCCGCCAGGACTCCGGCCCAGGCGGCGGGGCCGAGCGGGGTGCACCCGACGGCGTGGCTGGCGACCGGGATCTGCACTGCCGCGAACAGCGCCGCTGCGGAACCCAGGCAGGTGATCTGCACCAGGCGGCTCGCGCGCCGGTCCAGCCATGTCTGCACGAGCTGTGTGCCGACCACCCCGCACAGCGCCATCGTGCTGGAGCGGCGCGCGGTGCCGGGTGTGAAGCGGCCGATCAGCCAGGCCGTCAGGGCGCCCAGGCAGGTGGTGAGCGCCCGGTGCCGGATCTGCTGCAGCAGGGGCGCGCCCAGGACGGCGGAGGCGTCCTCCGGCGATCCGCCGCGGACCCGTACGGCACCGGGCTCGTCGTCCTCCGGCGCTCTGCCACGGGCCAGTGCCGGCGCGTCCTCCTTCTCGGTCACCGCCACCGCCATCGACGGGAACAGGTCGGTGAAGAGGTTCACCATGAGCATCTGCCGGGTGGACAGCGGCGCCCGGCCGGACAGCAGCGTGCCGAGGATGCCGAAGCCGACCTCGCCCGCGTTGCCGCCGATCAGGATGGCGATGGCGTCGGCCACGCTGTGCCACAGCGCCCGGCCCTCGCCGACCGCGTCGATCAGGACCGTCAGATCGCCGTCGGTGAGGACGATGTCGGCGGCGTTGCGCGCCGCGGCCGAACCGCGCGCGCTGATCCCGACGCCGATGTCGGCGGCGCGGATCGCCGCGGCGTCGTTGGCGCCGTCGCCGACCATGCCGACGACCCGGCCCGCGTCCCGCAGCGCCTCCACGACCTGGAGCTTCTGCTCGGGCGCCACCCGCGCCACCACACCCGCGTCGCGCAGCATCCGGGCCCTGGCCGCCCGGTCCGCCGCCGCCAGCTCGTCGCCGGTGACCACGACGGTGTCCTCGGGCCAGCCCAGCTCGGCCGCGATGGCCCGCGCGGTCTGCGGATGGTCCCCGGTGAGCATGACTGGTCGTACGCCTGCCTCGATCAGGCCCGCCACAAGCGCCGTGGAGGTCTCGCGCGGTACGTCGGACAGGGCGAGCAGCCCGATGAACTTCAGCTCGCGCAGCGGCTGTTCGAGGATGTCGTCCTCCTGCTCGTCGGCGCCCAGCCGCCGTTCGGCCACCGCCAGCACCCTGAGGCCGTCCCGCGCCAGCGCATGGGCCGCCTCCGAGGCGTGCTCGGGCAGCCCTGCGCACGCGGGCAGCACCGTCTCCGGGGCGCCCTTGACCACCAGCCGTAGCGGGCCGTCCCCGCTCCGGCCGACGGCGGCGGCGTATCCGCGTGCCGCCTCGAAGGGCAGGTCCGCGGACTGTGTCCAGTCCGGATCGGGACCGGCCGCCGCCAGCACGGCCTCGTCGGTGGCGTGCACCGGCCGCTCGGCGTCGCCGTCGACGCGCGGACAGGCGCGGACGGCGGCCCGGACGGTGCCGGCGGACCCCGGGTCGTCCACCGGGCGCACCGTGCCGTCGGCGTCGGAGGTGCGCACCAGGCGCAACCGGTTCTCGGTGAGCGTGCCGGTCTTGTCGAAGCAGAAGGTGTCCATCCGGCCCAGCGCCTCCAGGGTGCGCGGGGTGCGGACGAGGACACCGTCACGGCTCAGCCGCCGGGCGGCCGCGAGCTGCGCGACCGTGGCCACCAGCGGCAGCCCCTCCGGTACGGCCGCCACGCCCACCGCCACCCCACCGCTGACCGCCTCCCGGATGGCGGTGCCGCGCACCAGCGCCAGGCCCGTGACCGCGGCACCGCCCGCCAGGGTCAGCGGCAGTGCCTTGCGGGTGAGTTCCTGCAGCCGGGCCTGTACACCGCCGGCCGGAGGCGTACGCGCGGCCAAGTGGACGGCGCGGGCGGCCTCCGTGTGCTCACCGATGTCGACGACCACGCCACGGGCCTGGCCCGCCACCACGGTCGTACCCTCGAAGACCATGCACCGCCGGTCGGCGACCGCGGCGTGCGGGGTCGGATCCGTCTGTTTCTCCACCGGCAGGGACTCACCGGTCAGGGCGGACTCGTCGACCTCCAGACCGTCCTGCCACAGCAGCCGGGCGTCGGCGGGCACCACGTCGTCCGCCTTCAGCTGGATCACATCGCCCGGATGCAGCTTGCCCGCCTCCACGGTCCGCGTGCCGCCGGCCGGGGCCTCTGTCTCCGGCGGTACGAGGCGCGCCTTCTGCTGCTGCTCCGCGACCAATCCGGACAGCGCCCGTTCGGCGCGCAGCCGCTGGATGCCGCCGACCAGGGCGTTCAGATCCAGCGCGCCGACGACGAGCAGGGCGTCCACGACGGAGCCGAGGATCGCCGACGCCGCCGAGCCGACGGCGAGGACCGGGGTGAGCGGGTCGTGGAGTTCGCCGCGTACGGCCTGGCCGAGCCGGTAGGACCAGCGCAGCGGCGCGGCGGCCGGATGCCCGGACACAGCGGCGGCGGCCCTGCGCACGCGGGCGGCCAGCGTCTCGAAAGCGCCGCCCTCGGCGGCCGGTTCGTGCTCCAGCCGCTCCTGGACCTGCTCGGGGTCCAGCTCGTGCCAGTGCACGCGCGCGTGCGGGTGCGGCGGCCGGGCCGCCGCCACGCCGAGCGCGGCCCGGCCCCCGGAGAACAGGGCCGACACGGCGGCGGCGTCCACGGGGGCGTGCCGCAGCCCCGGCAGTGCGGCGAGGCGGCCACGGCCGCCGCCCGACTCGCCGACGGCCACCAGCAGCCCGGAGAGCGCGGCGCCGGAACGGGCCAGGGTCTGGGCATGCCCGCCGACCGTGCGGGCGGCCGGGATCGCGGTCAGCACCCGCCATATGTCCGGCAGCCCGTGCAGCGCGAGGAGGTCCGCGCCCCAGACCACGGCGGCGTCGTGGTCGGTCAGGGCGAGGGCGATGTCGGCGTTGCGCAGCCCGGCCAGCACGTCGTGCTCGTCGGCCGTGCGCACCCGCGCGACGGCGAGCACCGCCCCGGCGTCGCCGCGCGCCTGGTACACGACGTCGTCCAGCGGCCGGCGTGGGTCGACGACCTGGTCGGCGAGGCCAGTGAAGTCCTCCAGGGCCGGGTCGTCCACGAGCACCACGCGCAGGCGGGCCCGGCGGGCCGCGTCCAGCACCGGTTCGGCCCACGGGTCGGCCTCGCCCTCGTCCGTGCACAGCGCGCTGGAGTGCAGGACGACCGTGCCGGCCATCTCCAGCCGGCGCAGCCGGTCCGGGTCGCGGACAAGGACACCCGTGCGGGCGAGCGCTGCGCTCAGCAGCGCGTGGAAGGCGGCGGGACCGTAGCGGGCGGCCTTCGGCGAGCCGGCGAGGACCGCCTCCGCAGCCTCGGCGACGTCGTGCTTGACCAGCAGGGTGGCCGCGGCGCCCAGCACACTGCCCGCGGAGGCGTGCTCGGCGTACTCCTGGGCCGGGGACTCCCGCAGCGGCGGGCGGGGAGCGCCGTCCACCGCGATGCTGACGCGCCCGGGCGCGCACAACTGGTCGTGCACCGTGTCGAAGGCGGCGGAGCGAGCCACCGTCTCGGCCACCTGGCAGGCCCGCAGGACGCTGTCGAGGACGAGGGACGTAGGGGTCTGTCCGGCTCCGTGGACGGTGGCGTTCGCGCAGGCCAGCAGGAGATCCATGCCGGTGTTTCCGAGCCGGCCGCGCAGCCAGGCGCGAAAACGGGGGTTCTCCCGCAGCAGGGTCACCACCGCGGTCGCCAGGCGCGGCGTGGGCGGCAGCCGGAGCGCGTACGCGGTGACCGCGACGCCGATGCCCACCGTGTCGGCGGCGAGCGTGGCCACGGCCGCGCGCACCCCGGCCGGGTCGGCCGGATGCGTGGTCTCGTCCACATCCGCGGCCAGGAGCAGTCCGTGTCCCTCGGCCAGTTCGGCGGCGTGGTCCACGATCCGGTCGGTGGCCTCGTCCTTGGTCGCGGTCACCACCAGACGCGCGAGTCCCTCGTCCCAGTACGCGAACAGCACGTCGGGCCGCTCGGCCAGCGTCTCGGCCACCCGGCGCGCCAGATGCGCCGTGCCGCCCGCGCGCTGCACATGCTCGTGCGCCACCGGCCGCAGGGCCAGATGGGCACGGGCCCCGGCCCGCCAGTGGCCGCCGGAGCCGGGCAGCGCGTTGCGCGCGACCCGCGCCACGCGTACGGCGGCGTCCGCGCCGCGCACTCCTGCACGCACCGTTCCCGCGGCGGCACCGGCGGCCGCTCCGACCGCCGGCGCCAGCAACCGCGGTGCCGAGGGCAGCAGCCGTACGGCCGCCGAGGGCATCGCCAGCAGTCGCAGTGCCATGGTCCTCCTCAGAGCGTGGTGCGGTCGGGCCGGGTCGTGGGACCGAGCGGCCCGGTGGCGTGCTTGCCCGGAGCGCCCTCGGCGCCGCGGGTGGTCCGGGCGCCGCCGGACGTCTTGGTGCCGCCGGTTGTCCGGGGGGTCCGGGATGCGGTGGCGCCAGTGGGGATCCCGGCGCTGCCGGTCGTCCGGCTGCTTGCACGGGTCCCGGCGTCGCCGGCTGTCCGGCTCCCCGCGGACGCCTCGGCGGCTCCGGCGGCCTCGACCCCGGCCTCGGCGGCGCCGGCGTCCCAGGCCTCGCCGGAAGTCTCGGCGTCCTCGGCGGCCTTGGCCCCACCCGTGCGGTGGGCGCCCGGGGACGTGCCGCCGTGGCCGGACCCGAGGGCCGCGGTGCCGAGGTCCTGAGCGGCCTCGGGACTCTGCCCGCCGTCCGCCGGAAGTTCGGGCCGGGGCTGGGTGAGCCAGGCCACGGCCGCGCCGGTGAGGGCCACGGGCCACTCGACCACGCCCGCCGCGCCGAGCACTCCGGCCCCCGCGTACACCGCGATGCGCCGCCCGCGGGGCGAGACCGCGCCCATCTTGTCCAGGGTTTCCTCCGCGGCCCTGGTCACCATCCCGGCGCCGGGCACCCTGCGCAGTGCGGAGGCCGCGCCGCGCAGCGGCGCCGTGAGAACCGACGACGACTTCTGCTCAGCCATGACTCTCCTCGGGTGAGATCGCCTTGCATGCCCCACCGAGTGCCCTCAACCGTGCTGGTCATCCCCGTTTCTCCGCAGAGGGTGCCCACTTCCAAGGGAACGCCTCGCGCCGCTCCCGCGCCACCCGCACCGCGCGACCACCCTGCCCGGACGCCTCGGCAACCACCCTGCCCGGACGCCTCAGCAACCGCCCCGCCCGGAGGCCTCGGAACAGCGCCTCGAACACAGCCGAAGTCGGTCGGCGCATCGAAGTGGCCGGGGTCCGGATCCAGGTCCTCACCCGCTGCCAGGAGGCCGGTCCCGGTCGCCGCACTCCCGTCCTACCGGTCAAATCCGGATGGCCGGATGGAAGGATGGGCGTGAGGGAGGGCGGATGGGGCGCAGGGAGAGGGAGGCGGTCGCGCAGGCGGCCCGTCTGTACGAGGCCGCACAGGCACTGGCCGACGACCACGGCAGGGCGGTAGAGGCGGTCCGCGCGGCGCTGAAGCCGATTCAGGACGCGGCGGTGGCGCAGGCGCTCGACGCCATACCCGTGGCACGGCTGCAGGACGCCACGGACGGACGGCTGCGGCTCGCCAGTGTCGACAAGAGCGGACTGCGCACGGTCCGGCAGGTGCTCGAAGCCGGTCCGTACCGGTTGCGACAGATCCCCGGAGTCGGTCAGCGCACCGCGGACCAGATCGTCGCGGCCGCACGGCAGCTGTCCGACGCCGTGCACGACACCGTCGCCGTACACATCGACGTCGACCGGCCGGAGCCGCGGACCACGGCGCTCGTCATGGCCCTGCACGTCCTGGTGGAGGCGGGGCCCGAAGCGCGGCGCGCGGTCGGCACCGCCGCCGAGCTGGCGCAGCGGCTCGGCCCCCCGCTGGCCGAGGCCCGGCCGGCGGCCGGGCGGCTGAGCATGCTGACGGCCGGGCGGGCCAGGAAGGCGCGCGCGCTGGCGGCGGTCGAGGAGTTGCGCACGCTGGTGGCGGAGGCGGTCGAGGCCGGTACCCCTGAGGCGCTCGCGCAGGCGTCGGTGGACCTGTTGCGGGGCACGTCGAACGACCTCGCGGCCTGGGTGGACTTCGAACTGCGCTCCGCCGAGTACTACGGCCTGCTCACCGAGATCTCCGGGCGTGCCCCGGACACGGCCGCCGCAGAGGGGTTCCTGCCCGACGGGATCGCCGAGCGGGTGCGGGGACAGCAGCTCGACGACTCCCGGCTGCGCGTGTCGCTGCGCGGCTACCAGGCGTTCGGCGCCCGGTTCGCCCTGGCGCAGCGCAAGGTGATCCTGGGCGACGAGATGGGGCTCGGCAAGACCGTCCAGGCCATGGCCGCGCTGACGCATCTGGCCGCAGAGGGGCAGAGCCACTTCATGGTCGTGTGCCCGGCGAGCGTGCTGGTGAACTGGACGCGCGAGATCGAGGGACGCACCTGGCTCCATGTCACGCCCCTGCACGGGCCGGACCGGCACGACGCGTTCGCCTACTGGAAGGGGCGGGGCGGCGTCGCCGTGACGACCTTCGACGCCCTGCGCGGCTTCCCGGCCCCCGGCGGCGGTGAGATCGGGATGCTGGTCGTGGACGAGGCCCACTGGGTGAAGAACCCCAGGGCCCTGCGCTCCCAGGCCGTGGCGCAGTGGGCGGGGCACTGCGAACGGGTCCTCTTCATGACGGGCACGCCGATGGAGAACCGGGTCGCCGAGTTCCGCAACCTGGTCCGGATGCTCGACGAGACCGTGGCCGACCGTGTCGGCGCCGATGCCGGACTGCCGGGCTCGGTGGCCTTCCGGAAAGCGGTCGCACCGGTCTACCTGCGCCGCAACCAGGCGGATGTCCTCGTCGAACTGCCCGCCCTGCAGCAGACGGACGAGTGGGAGCAACCGAGCGCCTCGGACGAGGAGGCGTACCGCGAGGCGGTGCGCTCCGGCAACTTCATGGCGATGCGCAGGGCCGCGTACGCCCGCCCGGAGAAGTCCGCCAAGCTCGTCCGGCTCCGCGAGATCGTGCGGGAGGCGGCGGAGAACGGGCTGAAGGTGGTGGTCTTCTCCAACTTCCGGGATGTCCTGGGCGTGGTGGAGGATGCGCTCTGCGCCGGGTCAGGGGCCGGCGGTCCCGTGGTCGGCCCGCTCACCGGGAGCGTGCCGCCCGAGCGGCGCCAGCTGCTCGTCGACGAGTTCACTGCTGTGTCCGGTCCGGCGGTGCTGCTGGCGCAGATCCAGGCGGCGGGGGTCGGGCTCAACCTCCAGGCCGCCGCCGTCGTGATCATCTGTGAGCCCCAGATCAAGCCAACCGTCGAACAGCAGGCGGTGGCGCGGGCCCACCGCATGGGCCAGGTACGGCCGGTCCGGGTGCACCGCCTTCTGGCTCCGGGCGGCGTGGACGAGCGGATGGTGGAGATGCTGCGCAGGAAGGTCCGCCTGTTCGACGCCTACGCCCGCCGCAGCGCGGTGGCGGAGGCGACTCCGGACGCCGTCGACGTGTCGGACACGGAGATGGCGCGCCGGATCGTGGCCGAGGAACGGACCCGCCTGGGCTTCGGAACCGGCAGTGTCGGCGGCGCGACCGGCCCTGTGGGCAGCGTATCCGGCCCTGTGGGCAGCGCGGCCGGCGAACCGGCGGACGCGGTTCCGGGTACCGGCGAGGCGGCCGACAGCGCTTCTTGACGGCGTCCAGGGGCGCCAGGAGTCGTCGTATCCGGGATGGCCGGCGTACGGCAGGGCGCGCAGGCGCAGCGCGGTGCAGGGCGCCGGATCGTGAAGGGCCACATGAGTGAGCAGCTTCACCCGGGTCCTCGGCGCCGAACCGCCCCATCGGCGTGTGCGCGGCCTCCCGCCCCAGGAGGTGAGCACCTGCTCGATCTCGTCGGCCGTCACGCCCCAGACCGCGCCGGGCGCGCCGCTGATCGCGTCCCGGCCACCCGTTGCTCCTCCTGGAACCGGGCGAGCAGGAACGGTTCGAGAGCCGGGGCGGTCATGCGGCGCGCTCCCTTCGCCCCACCGACGCGGCCAGCTCCCGCTGATAGCCGGCATAGGCCGCGCGCAGGGCCTCCCCGGGCCAGTCGGCGGGGAGGAGTCCGGGTGGCAGGACCGGGTCGGTGAGCAGGTGGCGTACGGCCGCGGCGTAGGCGGTGAGGCGGTCCGCCGGAGTGCGGGCGGCGGCCGCGCGGGCGAGCAGTGTCCGCGCGGTCGCCGCCCAGGTGTCCAGCGGCCAGAGCCGGGCGACCAGGTCATGTGTGGGCTCATCGGGTCGCGCGGTGTACGTCCGGGCGACGGATCCGAGCATGTCCGGCAGGGCACGGTCGAGGTTGGCCGGGCGCAGCCACACGCCCTCGCGGAGTTCCGCCAGGCGCAGCGCGGCCAACCGGGCGCGCAGATCGGCGCGTTCGGCGGGACCCCGACCGGTCGCCGTGATCACCACCATCTCCCAGTCGCCGTCCCACGCGCGCGTGCCCGGCCGGAGCGCCTCGTCCTGGCGCCGCTGGCGGGCCAGCAGCCGGTCGCTGAGCCGGTAGACGCCGGCGGTGCGGCGCAGGTCCCCCGCGGTCACCATCCGGCTGAGCGCGGCCCGCAACGTGGAGCCGCCGACACCGAAGGGCTCCACCAGGAGGACCAGGTCCTTCACCGGCAGCTCCGCCGGGTGCGCGCCGAGGAGCAGGCTCAGCACGACCGACCGCGCGGACAGCGGCCGCAGGCCTGCCTCCTCGGGCTCGGGCGAGACGTTCATGCGCATGGGCAGGTACTGTACGGGCACTCCTTGTTGCAGTATTGCTACGACCGCAGGAAGAGTGCAGCATGCTTCCATGGTCTCGATTCCCGCGCAGTCGCCCGCGCCGCCGCAGCCCCAGCCGCAGTACCCCACGCACGACGTCACCAACCAGGCCCCGCCCTTGGCCCCGTACGACGCCTCCGACGACAGGGCCCTGCTGGAGGGACTGCGCCGGGAGGGCGCCGGTTGGGCCGAGGAGGACATCCGGCGGCTGGGGGCGCGCGCCGGCAGCGCGGAGGCGCAGGAGTGGGGTGAGCTGGCGAACCGGCACGAGCCGGTCCTGCGTACCCACGACCGCTACGGCCACCGGATCGACGAGGTCGACTTCCATCCCAGCTGGCACCGCCTGATGCGCACGGCGGTCGCCGAGGGCCTGGCGGGCGCCCCGTGGGCGGACGAGCGGCCCGGCGCCCATGTGGTCCGTACCGCGGGCGGGCTGGTATGGGGGCACACGGAGGCAGGGCACGGCTGCCCGACGTCGATGACGTACGCCGCCGTGCCCGCGCTGCGCGCACAGCCGGATCTGGCCAAGGTCTACGAACCGCTGCTCACGAGCCGGGAGTACGACCCGGAGCTGCGCGTGCCGGCCGAGAAGCCGGGCCTTCTCGCGGGCATGGGCATGACCGAGAAGCAGGGCGGGTCGGACGTCCGGACGAACACCACCGTGGCCACGCCCACGGGGGAGCCCGGTGTGTACACGCTGCGCGGGCACAAGTGGTTCACATCGGCGCCGATGTGCGACGTCTTCCTGGTCCTCGCACAGGCCCCGGGTGGGCTGTCGTGCTTCCTGGTGCCGCGCGTTCTGCCGGACGGCAGCCGCAACACCTTCCGCATCCAGCGGCTGAAGGACAAGCTGGGCAACCGCTCCAACGCGTCCTCGGAGCCGGAGTTCGACCGGACGGTGGCCTGGCTGGTCGGGCCGGAGGGGCGCGGGGTCAAGACCATCATCGAGATGGTCAACTGCACCCGGCTGGACTGTGTGATGTCCTCGGCGACGCTGATGCGCAAGACGCTGGTCGAGGCGGGTCATCACGCCCGGCACCGCAGCGCGTTCGGTGCCCGGCTGATCGAGCAGCCGCTGATGCGCAACGTCCTGGCCGACCTGGCGCTGGAGTCGGAGGCGGCGACGACCCTCACGCTGCGGCTGGCCGGCGCGGCCGACCGCGCGGTGCGCGGGGACGCCGGGGAGCGGGCGTTCCGGCGGATCGCCACCGCCGTCGGCAAGTACTGGGTCACCAAGCGGGGCCCGGCGTTCACCGCCGAGGCCCTGGAGTGCCTGGGCGGCAACGGCTATGTCGAGGACTCCGGCATGCCGCGGCACTACCGGGAGGCTCCGCTGCTGTCGATCTGGGAGGGCTCGGGCAACGTCAACGCGCTCGACGTGCTGCGCGCCCTCGGCCGCGAACCGGACACCGCCGAGGCCCTGTTCGCCGAACTCGCCCTCGCGCGCGGGGCGGACGCCCGCCTGGACACGGCGGTCGCCGCACTCAAGGACCAGTTGGCCGAAACGGACCAGGTGGGCGCCCGCCGTCTGGTCGAGCGGATGGCGCTCGCCCTCCAGGCCTCCCTGCTGGTACGGCACGCCCCGCACCCGGTGGCGGACGCCTTCTGCGCGAGTCGGCTGGGCGGCGACTGGGGGCACGCGTTCGGCACGCTGTCCGCCGGGACCGACCTCGACACGATCCTGGAGCGGGCCCTACCCGGCCGGAACTGACCCCTCCCACCGGGCGCCGGTGCTCCTCTCGGCGGCAGGCGCGGGCGGCTCGCGCCCTGGCCGGTGACAGCCGACGGATCGCACACAGTCAGCGCGCAGCTCCGGACCGTTGTCAGTGTCGTGGTGCACACTCGCGATCAGGTGGCACTCGTCTCGGGAGGACAACGTGTTCACGGGGATCGACGAGGTCGACTGGGCCTCGCTGCGGCACGCGCACGGCAGCGCGGAGGACGTGCCCGGATGGTTACGGGCGCTGGCGTCCGCCGACACCGCCGAACGGGCGACCGCGCTCGACGGGATGTACGGCGCGCTGCACGACCAGGGGTGTGTGTACGACTCGACGCTGGCCTGCGTCCCTTTCCTGCTCTCCCTCGCGGCCCGCGAGGAGGTGCCGGACCGGGGCGGCATCGTGGAACTGCTGGTCGGCATCGGCGCGGACACCGCGGACGGGGACCCACGCGCACGGGAGGCGGTGTGCGCGGGCGCCGAGGTGTTCGTCCGGCTCGTCGGGGACCCGGACCCCGCGGTGCGCCGGGCGACCGCGTCGGCCCTCGTGCACTTCCTGCCCGCGCCGGCCCGGGTCCTGGACCTGTTACGGCAGCGGCTGCGGGCCGAGCGGGACGACCGCGTCCTGCTCGCCCTTCCGGAGGCGCTCGCCCTGTTCGTCCGCCGGCACCCCGCGCACGCCGACGCCGCGGTGGACCTCCTGGCCGAACAGAGCGCACCGCCCTACGCACCGGGGCTGCGGCTCGCCGCACTCGGTCAGCTCGCGCTCGTCGCGCCCGCCCGGCTGCCCGCCGACCTGGTGCCGACGGCCGTCCGGCTGCAGCGGGAGCGCTCCGCGCACCGCGCCCGGATCACCGAGCCCCGCGCCGCCGACTCCCTCGTCGGGCGCATACGGCGGCTGCGCCCGTCCGACGAGGAGGGCTCCCGGCTGCTGCGCACCCTGCACACCGCGCTCGGCGACCGCGTTGACGACCGGATCGCGCTCCTCGACGGGCAGTTGACCGGCCCGGACCCGGTGGACCGGTGCCATGGCGTCTGGATGGCGGCGGCGCTGCTGCGCGGCTGGCGCGCCGACCACCGCGGCACGGTCCGGCTGCTCGGGGCTCAACTGGGCACGGAACATGACTGGTTGCGGGACGCGGCGGTCGCCGTGCTGGCGGAGCTGCGGGCGCTGGCCGCGCCCGCCGCGGACGACCTGCACGCCCTCGTGTGCGCCCGCCCCGACCTGTGGACGCACCGCGTGGAGCGCGGCACCTGCACGCTGGGCGGTCCGCTCAGGGCGCTGGCCAGGGCCGGCGATCCGCGCGCGATCCCACCCCTGGCCCATCTGCTGGCCGGCCCGGCCGCACCGGTGGACCTGGGGTTCGGGCTGGCCCACCTGGGTGCCGCCGCGGCCCCGCTCGCCCCCGCGGTGCGGCATCGACTCGGCCGGATTCCGCCGGATTCCCCCGTCGCCGCCCCGCTGCTGGCGGCGGTCGGCGCCATGGGGGACGAGGAGGCCGTTCCGCAGGTGCTGCGACTGCTGTCGGGTGCCGGCGGCGGACCGGGGGCACGGGACGACACGGTCACGGGCCGGGCCATCGAAACGCTGGAGTTGCTGGGCGCCACCGCGCGGGCGGTACCGGCCCTCCGCGCGCTCCTGCGCACTCGGCATGCCGCCGCAGCGGCCGGCGCGCTCTGGTCGGCGCAGCGGGACCCATCCGCCATACTCCCCGCGCTGCTATGGGAGTTGGGCCGGAGTGATCCTGTGAGCCGGCGCGCGGCCGCCGTACAGCTCGGCCGTCTGGGCCCGGCCGGGCGCGCCGCGCGGCCCGCGCTGCGCCGCATGACCCGATCGCGGCTCGCACGGGAGCGGGTGGCGGCCGCGTGCGCGCTGTGGCGCATCGACGCGGATCCGGAGCCGGTTCTGCCGGTGTTCCAGCAGGCCTGGGCGCAGGACCCGCGCACCCGCCGTCCGATCGCCCGGTGCCTGACCGCGATGGGCCCGGCCGCCGAGCCGTTACGGCACCTCGCGACAGCGGAACTGGCTGCCCCGCGCCGCCACTTGGCTCATGTGGACGCAGGCGGCGGGCAGGGCATACCGGAGGACGAGGCTCTGCTGGGCGCGTGCCGGGAGGTGCTGGCGACGGTGTAGACGGTGCAGGGGTGTCACGGCGGGCACTCGTCCGAGCCGATGCATGCGGGGACGGGGCTGCTCGTCTCGTGGAGGGTGACGCTCCAGCGTGTGTGGTTCCAGGCAGGGTTGCGCCGGTCCTCGGCCATCGGCTTCGGGCAGACGGCTCCCCGCACCCGGACGGACAGCAGCACCACGCGCCGGAACCGGGCCCGGAGCTCCGGGTCCTCGGCCTGCGCGGGATGGATCACAGTCGGCGCCGGTCCCCGGCAGGGGGGGACCGGAGGTCGCCGGCGTGGTCAGACCATCCGTCCCCACTGCGGTCCGAGCCGTGCCCACTCCGTGTCCCAGGCGTGCATGCGGCGGCGTTCCAGCCGGCCGCGCAGGGCGAGGCCTACGGCGAAGGGGACGGCCGCCGCGCTCACGCCCACCAGGCAGCCGATCAGGGTGCCCCGGAAGGCGGCCTCGGAGGCGGAGGCGGGGCGGTCGACGAGTCGGCCCTGCGGGTCGGTCCAGACCGTGACCGGCGTGCCGGCCTTGCTGCCGGGCTCGACCCGGACCTGTCCGGTGTGGGTGGAGCCGTCGGCCACGGTCCAGCCCACCTTGGCCCAGACGCGTTCACCGGCGGAGGCGTGGCGGTGCACGGGGGACCTTCCAGGGGCCCGCCCCACCACGTGGGCGACGACCGGACGCCAGGCCGCCCGTTCCCTCGCGAGTCCGTGCTCCACCGACTCGGCCGCCACGAGGCCGGACGAGATCCCCGCCATGACGGTCAGCAGCCAGGCGCCGAGCAGCACCCAGGCCTCCACGACATCGGCCCGGCGTTTGAGCGGATTGCGCCGCCAGCGCCACAGCCACACCTTCGGACCACGGAACGCCTTCAAAGGCATCCTCCTCACGAGCGCACCGACCGGCCGGACCGCCCTCCCATACGCGGGAGATCGCTCCGCTGCTCACGACGAGCCGTCTCCCCGACGGTCGCACGAGACACGCGCCCAGCGCAGGCGCATGCCGCAACGGGCCCGGGCCGGCCTCCGTGACCGGCCGACGACACCGCCGTGACCTGCGAAAGGAGCACACACGGGGAGACTGTCAGTGGTGGGGTGCACACTGGCCGATAACCGACGACTACCTGTCTCACGACTACCTGGACGAGCGTCCCGGAGGTGATCGGCATGACCGAGGTACTGCTGGCGGTGGGCACCCGCAAAGGCCTGTTCATCGGGCGGCGCAGGGGTGGCGGCACCTGGGAGTTCGACGACAGTCCGTATTTCAACGCACAGGCGGTGTACTCGGTCGCGATCGACACCCGGGAGAGGCGGCCGCGGCTGCTGGTGGGCGGCGACAGCGCGCACTGGGGCCCGTCGGTCTTCCACTCCGACGACCTCGGCCGCACCTGGACCGAACCGCCGCAGCCGGCCGTCAAGTTCCCCAAGGACACCGGCGCTTCCCTGGAGCGCGTCTGGCAACTGCACCCGGCCGCCGCCGAGCCCGGCGTGGTGTACGCGGGCACGGAACCGGCGGCGCTGTACCGCTCGGAGGACCGCGGCGAGAGCTTCGAGCTGGTCCGACCGCTGTGGGAGCATCCGACGCGCTCGCAGTGGGTGCCGGGCGGCGGCGGTGAGGGTCTGCACACCGTGGTCACCGACGCCCGCGACCCGAAGGCGGTCACCGTGGCCGTCTCGACGGCCGGGGTATTCCGCTCCAGCGACGGCGGGGCGAGCTGGGCACCGTCCAACTCCGGTGTGTCCGCGGTGTTCCTGCCGGACCCCAACCCGGAGTTCGGCCAGTGCGTGCACAAGATCGCCAAGGATGCGGGCGACCCGGACCGGCTGTATCTGCAGAACCACTGGGGGGTGTACAGAAGCGACGACGCGGGCGCGCACTGGACGGACATCGGCGCGGATCTGCCGTCCACGTTCGGCTTCGCGGTGGCCACGCATCCGCGCCGGGCCGACACGGCCTACGTCTTCCCGATCAACGCCGACGCGGACCGGGTGCCCGCCGGACACCGCTGCCGGGTCTTCCGCACCACGGACGCGGGCCGTACCTGGGAGCCGCTGGCCAAGGGTCTGCCCGAGGAGGATCACTACGGCACGGTGCTGCGGGACGCCCTGTGCACCGACGACGCCGACCCGGCGGGTGTCTACTTCGGCAACCGCAACGGCGAGGTGTTCGCCTCGGCCGACGACGGCGACAGCTGGCAGCAACTGGCGGCGCATCTGCCGGACGTGCTGTGCGTGCGGGCGGCGGTGATCGGCTGAGCCACGTCCGCGGGCCGCGGGGCGCCTCCGTCGGGCTTCGGCCATCGGTCGATCAACGGGCCGGGTACGGCAGTAGGGTGACGCTCCAGCCGCCGACACCACCCACGCCGGCGGACGCTCCTCAGCGAGGCCGGCCTTGTGCGTGGCACCCCGCCGCCGGCGGCACAATGGAACGCCACGACCATGCCCGGCAGGCCACGCCCGCAGCCGAACCCGGAGGGAGCGGGCGGCCACCGGTCTTGCGCCTCGCACCGGCAGCCGCTCGGCCCCGATGGACTAGTGCGCTCCGATGGTGGTCCTCGGGCTCTGTACGTCGCCGTAGTACTTGCCGTTCAGCCAGAACCCGGTGGAGACCACGTAGGTGCCCGCCGGCGCATTCCAGTATTCGCTGTACCCGGCCCCCCCTCCACCGGTCCCCGCCGTGGTGGAGCCCTGGCCGGTGGAGACCCCGGAACCACAGCCGAAGTCGTGAGCCCAGCCGCCGGTGTTGACGTTGATCGCGTGCGCGCAGTACCACACGCCGGTGCCGGAGTAGTTCTGGAACGGGATCGTGGCGGACATGGTGTATCCGTTGTTCTCGACCCAGTAACAGGAGTCGATCGAGATGTTGTTGGTGACGTACGCGTAGTTGCCGGTGGTCCACGACCGGCACGCATATGCGCTGTATGCCGGGGCGACGACGTGGGTGCTGGACGACAGGGTGGCGGCATGGGCGCCTGACGCCGTGAGGAGACTACCGGCCAGGGAGGCCGCAACGGCTGCCGAGACGGTGAGTGCCTTCTTGAGACTCATGGGGGGTACCTTCCAGTGTCGACGCTTTCGCGTAGTTCGCGAGACCAATGAGCGGTGGCGACGGCCATCGTCGCGGCCACCACTGCTGCCTTGACCGAACGTTTCCTTGCTGTTCCTTTCGTTGCGCAGGAATGGCTGAGTGACCCACCGTGACGCTATGGACACGGATCCGTCGGCCGTCCTAGATTCGTCCTAGTGCCAGGTCAGCCAAGGGATCGGCGCTGATCGTGACGTGCTGGGGGGAGCATGAGATTCGGCGTGCTGGGGCCGTTACACGCCCAGATCACGGGACGCGAGGTCCGATTAGCCGGACCGCGGCAGGCCAAGATGCTGGCCGCGCTTCTGGTCGACGCCAACAACCTCGTCGCCATGGAGCGGCTCGTCGCCGTCATGTGGGACGGGAAAGCACCCGCCACCGCGGTCCGTCAGGTCCAGGACGCTCTCTCCGGGCTGCGCCGCAACCTCGCCGCGTGCGGAGCACCCGGCTCCTTGATCAGCACGCGGCGCGGCGGCTACCAGATCCACTTGGCGCCGGATCAGCTCGACCTACTGGAGTTCGATCACGAGCGGCACCTCGCCGAACGGCACACGGCCCCGTTCGAGACGGCTGTCGCGCTGCGGCGCGCGCTGACCTGCTGGCGCGGCAACGCCCTGGTCGACATCTCCAGCCGGGTCCTGGAGGTCGATGCGGCACGGCTGAACGAGAAGCGCGCGGCCACGCACAAACTGTGTCTGAGCATCGAACTCGACCTGGGGCATCATCGTGAGGTCATCGAAGAACTGACCGCCCTGCTCCGCGAGCACCCCTACGACGAACAGGTCGCCGAACACTTGATGGTCGCCCTCTACCGGTGCGGGCGACAAGGCGAGGCGCTGCAGGTGTACGAGCGGCTGCGCCGGACGCTGGCAGGCGAACTCGGCGTCGACCCCACCCCGCCGATCCAGGCGCTGCATCTGCGCATCCTGGCCGCCGATCCCGCCCTGGCGGCTCCGGTCCCGGCGAGCGGTCCCTCGGACACACGACCGGCAAGTCCGGGCACGGCGGCCACCGAACCGGTCATGGCGATGCCGGTGCGTCAACTGCCGCTCGATGTACCCGACTTCGTGGGCCGGGCCGACGTGCTGGCCGAGGTCGCCCGATTACTCGACGGGACGGCGCCGAACCGGGCCCCGGTGGCCGTCATCGTGGGCGGTCCCGGTGTCGGCAAGTCCTCTCTGGTGACGCACGCCGCTCGGCTGGCGAGCGCCACGTTCCCCGACGGCCAGCTCTACCTCGACCTCGCCGGGACGTCGGACGAGCCGCGGGACCCGGCGCAGATGCTGGCCGAGGCGCTGCGCGCACTCTCTATCGCCGGCAGCGCGATCCCGAACGGCCTGTCCGAGCGGGCCGCGCTGTACCGGTCGTTGCTGGCGGACCGCCGGATGCTGGTGGTGCTGGACGATGCCGGTCACGCCGACCAGGTACTGCCGTTGCTGCCCGGCGCCGACGGCTGTGCCGTGCTGATCACCAGCCGCGCACTGCTGACGCAACTTCCCGGCGCCCGGCACATCGACCTGGACGTGCTGACCCCGGCAGAGGCGCGGGAGTTGTTCACCGGCATCGTCGGGCGGCGGCGGGTCGAGCAGGAACCGGCGGAGGCCGACGCGATCCTCGACTGCTGCGGCAACCTGCCGCTGGCGATCCGGATCGCAGGCGCCAAGCTCACCGGCCGCCCGGCGTGGTCGCTGGCGGTGCTGCGGGAACGGATCGAGGACGAGTCCCGGCGGCTGGCCGAGCTGAGGATCGGGGATCTGAGCGTACGAGCCAGCGTCGAACTGAGCTTGCGGCTGCTGCCGGCCGACGCGGTGCGCGCGCTGAGTCTGCTGGGCCTGCTCGGCCCCTACACACTGCCCGGCTGGGTGGTCGGCCCGCTGCTGGACCGCTTCGACGCCGAGGAGGTGCTCGACACCCTCGTCGACGCCAGCCTGGTACGGCTCACCGCCACCGACACCATCGGCCAGCCGCGCTACCGGCTGCACGACCTGATCAGGACCTGCGCCGTGGAGATCGCCGCCCAGCTTCCGGTGGCGGACAAGCGGGACGCGATCGTCCGGGTACTGTCCGCCTGGCTCGATCTGGCCGGGCGCGGCACCGATCGGCTGCCGGCCGGGCTTCTGGCCGCCGCGCCCGGTTCGGCGCCGCGCCTGTCGCTGCCCGACACGGTCGTGGACCGGCTGATGGCCGACCCGGTCGGCTGGTTCGACGCGGAACGCGACACCCTGCTCGGCGCGGTGAAACTGGCCGTGGACTGGGGACTGGACGAGTTGGCCTGGGAGCTGGCGGCCGGCCCGGCGACCTACTACGACCACCGGTGCCTGTATCAGGACTGGGAGCACGGGCACCGGCTCGCGTTGGAGGCTGCCGAGGCCGCCGGCAACATGCGCGGCGCATCGGTGCTGCTGCGCGGTCTTGGCCAGCTGCACATCTACCGGGACGAGTTCGACGCGGCGACCCGTACCCTGCAGTCCTCCCTCGGACTGTGCCAGGACGGCCAGGACAAGCGCGGCGCGGCGCTGTCCATGGCGATGCTGAGTACAGTCAGCCGGGTGCAGGGCCGTTACGACGAAGCCGCCGATCGTATCGAGCAGGCGCTGGCCCTCGCGGTCGGTGAGGGCGACCGGCACCTCGAAGCGCACCTGTTCTGCTCGATGGCCGTGATGCGGCTCATGCAGGGCGAACTCGACGAGGCGGAGTCCTGGTTCAGCGAAGCCTTGCGCCAGGCCAGGGCGCTCGACGACGGGCATCGGGTGGCGGTCGTGCTGCGACGGTTCAGCCGGCTGCACGATCGGCGCGGTGATCCGGACGAGGCGCTGCGCTGCCTGTGGCAGGCGTTGGCCACCTTCGAGGAACTGGCCGACGAGCGGTGCGCCGCGTACACGCTGCTGGAAGTCGGCCGCGTCTACGCCGGCCGGCACGACCGGGATCGGGCGAGCCCGGCATTGGAGCGCGCGGCGGACGTGTTCCACCGGCACGGCGACCGCCACGACGAGGCCGCGTGCTGGCAGCTGATCGGCGACCTGGACGCCGCCGCCGGCTTCCACGACCTGGCGCGCCGGCACCGCGAGCGGGCGCAGCGGTTATGGCAGACCATAGGTGACATGCACCTGACCAGGACTGCACCGCCGCCGTCGTCGCCGTGACCTGGCCGGGTTCGCCGTGCCATCTCGCCTGCGCTGCCCGAGAGCTTCGAAGGCCCCGTCGGGCCCGACCAGATGCTGCGCTTCCTCCGCGGCTCCGATACGTGGTCACGCGGCATGGTGGTACTCGCGCAGAGTTCCGCCGAGCCGGTGTCCGCGATCGGACGGGAGGCGACGGGCCGGGGAGCAGGCAGAGACCGGGTGGACCCCGCCAATCGTCGATGCGGTTTTTTGGCGCGGGAACGCGCCAGCGCCCCGTGGACAGCGCCTGATGGCGACTCATGCCAGTGGAGGTGTCTGCGGCGAGGTCTTGCCATCCCGCAGAGAACCCCGCCGCAAGGGGCCGCACCCATGAACACGCTGTGCTCCGCCCGCCGCCGATCTTGACCCGCGGGGAACCGTCGTGTCAGGAGCGACGTTTTTGGACAATGAAGGCTGTGCCGAGAGAGGGGCGATTATGCAAGTCCAAGTTGGTGTTGTAGGGCTGAACAACCTTCAAACTGAGGCCGAGTTGAGATCGCTGCACGGTTGGCTTCAAACAGACAGGCAGACGAGGCGCCCCGCGGCCCCGCACTTGGGAGCGGTGGACCCGCCGGTACCGGGTGCACAGGGCTCGGTGATCGACGTTCTCTCGCTTGTGCTCGGTTCGACCTTCAGCGCCGCTTCGTTGGCGGTCAGCCTCCTGAGCTGGCGCGCCACACGACCGCAGCACCCCATCCTGACGGTTCGCCGGCCCGACGGAGTAACCGTAGAGATCAACACCAGCTCCGTGGAAGAGGCGCGGGTGCTCCTCGAACGGCTTGAGCTCGATTAGGCGCGCCAACCGTGGACTACCTTCCCTGCCCGGAACGTTCACGTGCAGTGCTCGTCGGTACTGGCAGCTACTCCCACCTCGATGATCTGCCCGCCGTACAGGCAAACGTGCCCGCGCTGAGGGCTCTGCTGTGCGGGCCCGTCGCGCCGTTTCGCACGGAGAACTGCATCGCTCTGGTCGACCCAGCCACCACCGTCGAGGTGTCGAGGGCCGTGCAGAAGGCCGCGAGAGAGGCGACCGACACACTGCTCATCTACTACGCCGGGCACGGTCTCCTCGACGACAAGGGAGACCTGCACCTGGCCATCCCGCAGAGCGACAGGGCCTCCGTCTACGACACGGCCGTCCCCTACGACTGGATCAGACGCCCCATCGAGTCAACTGGAGCGGCCCGCCGTATCGTCATCCTGGACTGTTGCTACGGCGCGCGGGCGTTCGGCGTCCAGTCCGAGTCAGTCATCGACCTCGCGGAGGTGGACGGTACCTATGTCATGGCCGCGGCGGGAGAAACGGCCGTGGCTCTCGCGCCACCAGGGGAAACCTTCACGGCCTTCACTGCCGAACTCATCGAGACCTTGAGCGGGGGCGTGCCGGGCGCGGGCGAACTGCTCGACCTGAATGTCATCTTTCGCCATGTACGGGGGCGGCTGAAGGCACGGAGTCGGCCCACGCCGCTGGACCTGGACCGCAACGGCCTGACACGACGGACCGGCGGACCGTATCTTCTGACTAAGCCTCCATCGTCCCGTGGGCCACGCCGCCGGCATGCTCCGCCACTTGGACCACGCCGGGTCGCGGTTCCTCAGCGACGCCGAGCTGCCCGAACTTTGGCAGACGCGGCCGCCCAGCGACCTTGCCCGACTCGCCGTGGCGCTGGAGCGCTCTCTTCCACACAAGTCGGAACTGCTGCTCAGCATTACCGACCGTCCCGCCCACCAGGTGGTCACGATGGTGGACAGCCTGGAAAAGGCAGAGGCCAACACTCTGTCCAACAAGGTCCTCCGGGGCGGTCGTCGCCGAATGGAGTACGGCCGCACAGGCACATCTCGTCATCGGGCTGGAGGAGCGTTCGCAGATCGGTTGCGCACGGTATCTGGAGCAACGGGCCTCCCGTACAGAGGGTTTCGCCGACCTCCTGCGCGCCGCGCGGACTCAGGGCATGGTCCCACCGTTCCCGCGGCGCCTCGTGCCTGGCCGTGTCCACGCCGACGTCGAGCGACTGCAGAGTCTCCTGAAACGGGCCGGATACCTCGATCAGCTGGTTCGCGAGAGCTACTACGGCTCCAAGACCTGCCAGGCGGTCACTCGACTCAATCAAGATCACCTGCTGGGCCGACACAATCCCCGCATCACACACAAGGGCTGGGACATCCTCCACCGCCTCGCCAGAGGCGGGTGAGCGGGTTCAAGAGCCTTCGCCCAGCCTGCTTCAACAAGTTCATGCAATGGTCGTGGGCCCGCCGCGGCGAGCTGGGCGTCGCCCTGCCGATGGGATACCTGCGCCGCCCTCCGGGGATGCAGTGCTCGGCCCGGACGAGCAGGTCCGCTACGCGGTGCGGCTGGTGAGCGGCCACAGCATGCACCAATTCCGCACTTACCTCCCGTGGGGCATCGCCGCGCGGGTAGCGTGTCCAGTCCCTGGTCGGGCAGGACGCGCTGAGGGCGGTGGGGGCATGGATCCGGTGTCGGCGGCGTTGCTCGCGGAACTGGCAGCAGGCGCTGGCGGTGCGCTCGGCCACCAGGCGTGGGTGGCGCTCACCTCGCTGGTTCGCCGCCCGTTCGGGCACGGCCACGACGCATCCGCGCAGGCGCCGGCTGTCAGCTCCGGAGAGGCGGAGCTGATCCGGCTTCAGGAAGAACCCGGGGATACGGCGCGCGCAGGGGCGTTGTGCACCGCATTGGCGACGCGCGCCGCGGTGGATCCGGAGTTCTCCGCCGACCTGCGGCAGTGGCTTGAACAGGCGAAATTTGTGCGAACCAGCGACGGCGACGTCAACAACACGGTCAGCGGCGGCACCCAGTACGGGCACGTGGTGCAAGGGCGGGACTTCTCCGGATTGACCTTCAACACCCCCGCTCCGCCTCCGCCACCACCCGCCCCCGGAGCGGAGACTCCGTCGACGCAAGGCTGAGCCGATTGGATACTGCGGAGGTGGACGCCACGTACGCAACGTCGCAACATCTGCGGAGCTTCGTGGATCAGCACAGGGTGCTTCGCCACCCGTTCCTCGCGTTGGTGGCGTCCGGCAGGGCCGATCCCGAGCATCTCATCACCTGGGGGCTTCAGGAACGTCACGTGTCGTACGCCTTTCCCCGGTCTATCGGTTTGTTGATCTCGAGCGCCGATGACTTCCGCATGAGGACGGTGCTCGCCGAGAACCTGTGGGAGGAGTTCGGTGAGGGAAATCCCGACCAGGCCCACGCCGTGCTGCTCGACAACCTGCTCGAGTCGATGGGAGTCGACAGGGACCGACTCGACTGCCCTCCGACCGACGGGACGCTTGCGTTCCTCAAGACGCAGCGCGAACTCACGACGGCGAGCGCCTGGCAAGGCGTGGGAGCCTTCTGTTACGCGAACGAGTACCTGTCGCTCGCCGAATTCCGCCCGCTGGAAGCCGCCGTCCGCTCCCGTTTCCCGGCGGCAGACCTCTCGTACTTCACCGAGAACATGAAAGCCGACACACGGCACACCGCACTCCTCGAATCGCTGATCGATGCCGCGGCGGAAGTCCCCTCGAACAGGGCGGACATCGAGTATGGCGTCAGCGCGGCGCTCGACGCGCGCTGCCGGTTCTACGACTCCCTGGTGCGGCAGGGAGCCGAGTGAGGGGCCATGGGTACCGGGCGTTCCGTACACATATCGTGCGGGGAATGGCACGACGAACTCGACGACCTTCCCGTGCAGTTGCCCGCGGTGCCGCGTCACAATGTCGCGGCGTTCGTCCGCGCCGCGGCCAGGGTGGCCGCCCAGCTGCCAGGCCCGGTTGTGGAGCATCTGGAGGCGCTGAGAACCGGGCAGGACGGCCATGGCTATCTTCACGTGACGGATCTTCCCTGCGCACCCGGCGCGCTGCCGCGTACGCCTGACAGCAGGCCCGCCCCGGTCGAGCGCCCGCTGCTTGCCATGGAAGGCTGGCTCTTGGCGGTATGCACGGCAATGGGCGTGCCCACCGCTTACCGTGAGCTGCACTCGGGCAGCCTGCTTCAGGACATCTATCCGTCGCCGAATGCCCATCCTCTGTCGGCACAGAGCTCGACCACTCCGCTGGCCCTGCACTCGGAAATGCTTTACCACCGGTGGCGGCCGGACTTCCTGCTGCTCGCGTGCTCCCGCGCGGACCACGACGGCGCTGCGGGGACAACCGTGGCGTCCGCCCGGGCCGCGCTGTCGCTGCTCGGCGCCGCCGAGCTGGAGATCCTGCGCGAGCACCGTATGGCATGCGGCACGGACCTGGCCTTCCGCCACACGGACGGATCGAGCCCGCAGGCGCATGTGCTGGTCGTCGACGGTGTTCCCGCTGATCCTCGGCTCGCCTTCGACCGCGATCTGCTGGAGCCCGGCGACCCATCGGCCCGTCGAGCCCTGCAGGCGCTGTCCGAGGCGCTGGACGAGGTCACCGACACGGTACGAATGCGCCCCGGTGACCTGCTGATCCTGGACAACGCGCGCGTCGTCCACGGTCGTACGGCGTTCACGCCGCGCTGGGACGGCCACGACCGGTGGCTGCACAGGACGTACGCCAGGTCCCTGCCGCGGGGCCCCACCGGCGCGGAGGCCGCCCTCCCCTACCAGACCAAGCCGTTCGCGCCCTGCTGAGTTCGGCAGCTCCGCCCGCCTCGGCCCCCTGGCATTACTCGCCGCCGCGCTGCAGTGCTGCCCGCCGTTCGCGGAAGTCGGGGTTGGTGACGTCGGGAGAGCAGGTCCCTGACAGTACGTCGCACACGGCGCAGGCGGCGCGCACGCCGGCGCGCAGCCCGGCCTCCCGGGTGAGGAAGCCCATCTGAGGGACAGACAGGAAGCGTTCCGGGCCGAGCGCCGTGAGCGCGGCCCAGGCGTCGCCGGGTCCGAGGCCGTCCACTGCGGCACGGAGGTTCCTGTGCTCGACGGCCCAGGCGAGCGCCACAGGATCGACGAGATCGTGATGGCCCGTGTTCACCAGCAGGGCGCCGTCCTTGCAGATCGCCAGCTCCCGTCTGCCGAGCATCGGCGGTTCGTCCGCAGTGGGCCCCGGGCGGTGCAGGCTGATCACGTCGGACCGGGAGAGGAGGCCGTCAAGGTCGGTGTACGCGATGCCCGTGGCGGCCTCGAGCGCCTGGTTGCGCCGCGGGGACGTGTACAGCACGCGCATGCCCAGTCCCTGGGCGATCGTGGCGACGCGTGCCCCGATCCTGCCTGCGCCGACCACTCCCAGCGTACGACCGCCCAGCTCGCGGCCCTCGGGAGGCGACACCGCGGCGATCGGTCGGGCCGGGGAATGCGGGGCTCTCACAATGGCGTCGGTGAACGGGCGGGCCAGGGTGAGCGCGAGCAGGACGGTGAACTCCGCGACCGAGGCCGCGTTCTCGCCCGGTGTGTTCGCGAAAGCTATCCCCAAGTCGTACGCCGTGCGCCAGCCGGGCACGTAGCTCCGGAAGTCGGTGCCGATGAACGCGACGGCTTCCAGGGCCACGGCTCGTTCGAAATGGCCGGGCTCCGGCTCCTCGTATCCGCCGATCAGGTACCCGGAGACGCCATCGAGCGCCGCATGCAGGTCCTCCGCGCCCACGTGGTCGTCGGTGACCTCCCGCAGTGCGAACCCACGGTCGGCGATCAGGCGACGAGCCTCTGGCGGCACCGCGGCCGTTCCGGTCACCAGGACGATGAGCTGCTCATTCATATGCCCTCCTGAGGCAGGCGGCCCAGGGCCGCCGTCATCGCCTCGGCAGGGAGCGAGGCGAACCGCTGACCGTCGAGGACGTCACCGCATCCTCACCGCAGATCGAAGACAATGAGGGACAGCGGCCCGCGCCAGGTGAACTGTCCGCAGACGATGACCCGTGCGTCGTGCACCCGTCCCGGCAGAGCCGCAGCGGCCTGTTCCAGGGTTTCCTCAGTCGCGTCGTGTCCGTCGTCGTCAGGCTCGTGCTCGATGACCACCGTCGCACGCCGCATCATCGCGGCCGCCTGACACAGCATGGCCACGGTGGTTCCGGCGAAGCCCGAACCCTCCGGGGCCGCCTCCCGCCCGCGGTCGGCCCCGGCGGCGGCGAGAACATCGCGAGCCGATGCGGTCAGCCGCGGCGGGGCGTCCAGCAGCGGCGACCGCTGTCCGAACTGCGGCGAGGTGTACAGCACGGCGCCCTCCTCCGGGACCGGCAGCTCGCACCAACCCCCCGAGGCTGTCGCGTCCGCGCACACCATCCGGCCGGTGGCAGCGGGGGGCCGGTGGCGCGCGAGATCGGCGGTGACCTCCTCGTACCGGAGCGGAGTACCGCGCGAGGCCCGTAGCGCAAGGACGACGGCCAGGCAGGACGCGACGGCCACCTCGTCGGCACTGCCGCACACGGGGAGCATCGCCAGCACCGACAGCAGACCCTCGAGGTCGCGGATCGGCGGCAGTCGCCGGAGCATCCGGGCATGGCGGACGGTGGCCCGACTCTTCGCCAGGCTGACACAGGCGAGGACAGGGTCGATCTCGATCCCGAAGAACGGCAGGTTCATCAGCCGGGCCGCCGTCGCTGAACTGCCCCCGCCGGCGAAGGGATCGACGACGGCGCTGCACGACGGGCCCACGAGGTCGGCGACGACCGCCATCGTCGTGCGGACGTTGGAGGCGCTCGCCGTCTGGAACCAGCGGTCCACGGGTTCTCGCGGGTCTGGGTGGTAGCGTTCGGCGTCCAGCGGCAGGGACAGGGACACGCCATTCCTCTCCTCAACCGATCAGGGACTGAACCTGCCGCGCGCAACCCCACGACAGTGTGACGCCCGAGCCTCCGTGACCGTAGTTGTGCACCACCAGAGCGCCATGGTGGCTGCCGCGTTCGAGTCGTACGCGTCGCCGCACCGGCCGTAGGCCGACCCGGAGTTCCCTGACCTCGGCGTGGCCGAGTGCGGGCAGGACGGCGGCGCAGCGCGTCACGATCCGCTCGGCGGCCTCCCGGTCCGGCCGCAGGTCGCTTCTGCCGTGTCTGACCATCCCGCCCAGGACGACGTGGTCGGGGTGGGCGATCCAGTAGGTGGGGTCCTCGCTCTCGGGGAAGTCCGAGAAGAACCCCTCGATCCCCGGATTCTCCGTGATCACCAACTGGCCCCAGCTCGGCGCCACTTCCTGGTCGCCCACCAGGTCCCTGGCCCCCAGTCCGGCGCAGTTGACGACCACCGGAGCGATGCCCAACACCTGATCCAGGTCGCGCAATGGGCTGTCCAGTAATCGAATGGTGACCCCGGACGCGACCAGACGGCCCATCAGGTAGTCAAGGTAGACAGGCATGTCGAGGATCGGGGCCCGGTAGGTCCACCCCCATCCGAAGCCAGGCGGTAGTTCGGACAGGCCGCACGTGGCGAATCCACTCACCGAATGCAGCCAGGCGGGCGACTCCGCCGGCTCGCGCGAGGCCTCGACCCCCTGGGTGATGCGGACGCCGGACCGCGGATCGGCAGCGATCGCCGTCAGGTCCGGCAGGCTGTGCAGGCTCCAGTCCAACACCCTGGGATCATCGAAGACGTACGGCCCCCACAGGGCCCCGGCGACCGCAGAGGTCGTACGCTGGGGTTCGCGGTCGGAGACGACGGTGACCGCTCGCCCCGCCTCCGACAGCACCAGTGCGGTCGTCAGCCCCGCCACCCCGCACCCGACAACGACGACCTCAGGATCCGATGAGACAGTCACCGCTCCAGATTAGGGATTCGCCCGGATCGCATCCAGATCGACGGTCCGTCAAATGTCATAAATCCGACCGTTGATGGCCGGAACGGCTGGTTGACTGGGAGGAGGACACCGTATGGGCGGTGGTCAGCTGCTTGCGAGCGAGAGGTCGTGCCGATGGGGGGCACCGAAGGGCGGGACGATCACAGTCCCGACCGGTCCGGGACTACTCGCTCCGAGTTGTCCGGGAACGCCTGGGACGTGGTCCAGGCACGCGACGTCACTGGTGGGATCCACTTCCACCACGCGGACCGTGCCGCCCTTGGGCCGAGTCCACGGCAACTTCCCGCAGACGTGAGGGGGTTCGTCGGAAGAGAGGCGGCTCTCGACAGCCTCGACGACATCCTGGCCCGCGGCGCCGAGGGCTCGCAGACCGTTGTGATCTCGACGATCGCCGGCACCGCCGGCGTCGGCAAGACCTCCCTCGCGACGCACTGGGCGCACCGGGTCAAGGACCGCTTCCCCGACGGCCAGTTGCACGTCAATCTCCGAGGCTACGATGCGGGACCGCCCGTCACCGCCGATCAGGCGCTCGAGCGGTTCCTGCGCGCGCTGGGGGTCGCTCCGGGAGCGATCCCCGACGAGCCCGAGGACAAGGCCGCGCTCTACCGCTCCCTGCTGGCCGGGCAGCGCATGCTCATCGTGCTGGACAATGCCGCGTCCGTACGCCAAGTACGCCTCCTGCTGCCCGGGACCGCCTCCTGCATGGTGCTGGTCACCAGTCGTGACCGGTTGTCCGGACTGGTGGCCCGAGACGGCGCGCACCGGCTGGACCTGGATGTCCTCGCCGAGGACGAGGCCGTGCGGTTGTTGAGGGACAGCACCCGTGATTACCGCGGCCCGGACCCCGAGCCCGAACTGATCCAGCTCGCCCGTCTGTGCGCCCGCCTTCCCCTGGCGCTGCGCATCGCGGCCGAGCGGGCAGCAGCCAGGCCGCACATGCCGCTCAGCGAGCTGATCAGTGATTTGCAGGACGAGTCCTCCCTCTGGATAGCTCTGTCGGCGGACGAGGAGGACGACAGCGACGCGGTGCACACCGTGTTCGCCTGGTCCTACCGCGCCTTGAGCAGCGAGGCCGCCCGCATGTTCCGGCTGCTGGGCCTGCACCCCGGGCCGGACTTCTCGGTCCACGCCGCGGCGGCCCTGGCAGGCGTCTCCACCGTCACCGCACGGCGGCTGCTCGACTCCCTGGCTGCCACACATCTGATCTCCTCGTCCGCCTACGACCGCTTTCAGTTCCACGACCTGCTCAAAGCCTTCGCCTTCGAGCAGGCGGTGAACGACGAGACACCGGAAGGCCGCGAATCCGCGGTACGGCGGCTGTGCGAGTGGTACCTGGAGGCGATGGCGGCGGCTGCCGCGGTGCACGACGCGCAGTACGCCGACGATTGGCATGTGCATCATGCGCGGGCCGACCTCCCGGGGCTTCCGGACGTGTCGGACTACGAGCGGGCCATGGCCTGGTTCACCGTCGAGACCGACAACCTTGTGGCGATCAGCAGGACGGCGGCCGAGGCCGGCCTCGACGAGGTGGCGTGGAAGCTGCCGGCCCTGTTGCGTACGCCTTTCCTGGACCGGCATCCCGTGCAGGGCTGGCTACCGATGGCCGACCATGCGCTGCTGGCGGCTCGGCGGTCCGAGGATCTGGTCGGCCAGGCCGTGACGCTCCTCGGCATGAGCATCGCGCACCGGCAGGCGCACCGTGTCGCGGAGGCCGTCGAGCACAGCCGTGCCGCGCTGGCCGCCGCCCGTCAGGTCGACGACGCGTGGCAGACGATCGCCGCCCTGGTCATGCTGGGGCACGCGCTGCGCCTGGGGCGCCGGCTCGACGAAGCCCTGGAGTCTTACCAGGAGGCACTGGATATCGCCCGAGGGCTACGGCTGCGTCTGTGGATCGTGTGGGGGCTCATCGGGCGCGCCGAGGCGCTGCTCGACTCCGGTTCCCACAGCGAGGCCCGCGAGTGCGTGGCGGCGACGCTGCGGGAACTGCACGATGGCGAGAGCCCCGGAGCCCGTTCGGAATGCCTGTGGGTGGAGGCGACGATCGACCGGGAGACCGGCCTCCTGGCCGACGCGGACCGGCACATCGGCCAGGCCCTGCACATGGCGTACGAGACCCGCAACGTCATCTACCAAGGCCAGTGCGAAATCGAATTCGGGCGGATCTGCCTCGCGGCAGGCCGAGCCGAAGACGGACTGGCCGCGCTCCAGCGAGCCGCGTCGATCGGCCGGCTCTTGGGTGACCAGGCGATGGAGGGGACGGCGCTCGACATGACCGGGCTGGCCTACCAGGCGCTGGACCGTCCGCAGGAAGCCGTGCGGTTCCACCGCCTCGCCGTCGCCGAATTCCGGGAGCTCGGTGACGACTGGCGGGTTGCCGGTGCACTGGAGAACCTGGCCGCCGCCACGGACCGGACCGGCGATCCGTCCGCTGCGGCATCGCACCGGCGGGAGGCCGTCGGCATCCTGCAGGGCTACACCGATGCCCGGGCGAGGGCATTGTGCTCGGCTGTGACGGCCCGGCTGCCTGCTGGGTGACCGCTGGTGGGCTAAGGGGACCGGAGCGACGCCGCACGGACCATCACCAGGCGGTCCTGGCCCGGCCCAAGGTAGTCGCGGCGCCGCTCGGCCAGGCAGAAGCCCGACGCCTGGTACAACCGCAAAGCTGGGTGGTTGTCCGGGGCCACGCTCAGCCAAACCGCGCCGAGTCCCCTGTCGTCCGCGAGGCTCAGCACGGCGTCGAGCAGGCGGCGCCCGTGCCCCTGCTGCCGGTACGTGCGATCGACCGCGAGCGACAGGAGCCACGACCGGCCGTTGCCGTCGCCGGCCAGGAGCGCGTAGCCGTACAGCCCTCTGGCGCCGGCGGTGACGAGCATGTGGTGGCCATGAACGTCGAACAGCTGGCGCAGTGCGAAGTACGGATAGCTGAGGCCGGGAAACGCGCGCGCCTCCAGGGCCGCGATAGCCGCCAGGTCGCCCTCGACCGCATGACGCACCTGTCGCTGCATGTCACCAAGTGTGCACTGAGTGTGGCACCGGGTTCCCGTCATTCATGGCCAAGGAGGGCCGCACAGCATCCACACCGGGCATGCGCGGCGGTCTGCAAGGCCAACTGATCCCTGATCCGTTGGACCAGGATCAGCCACTGCCTGGTGAATCCGGGTTCCCGCTCCAGCGCCTCCCACAGCGGGCGAAGGACCTGGTCCACACGCGCTGCCGGCATCCACAGATGTATCAGATGGTCGACGGCGGGGCGCAGCGCCGCCAGCGCGTCCCGCCCGTCGATCGAGCCGAGCCGGCTGCGCTCGACCATCCTGACGAGCGTCGTGAGCAGCCAGTCGTGCAGGGTGAGGTCATGGCAGACCGCCGCGGCGGCGTCTGCGGCGATACCCGCCGGCAGCCGAAGCTCCGCCGTTCGCAGTCCGTTCCCGGCCAGGGTGAAGCTTTCCAGGGACGGAGCCTCGCCGTCCGGGACTTGTAGCCCCACCCAACGCAACCGGGTGACCTGGGACTTGAAGGGCGGCTGCTTGTCGAGTGCCCGGTCACGCAGTACCCGGCTGAGCGTACGTCCGGCGATCGCTCCCAGGTCGAGGTCGCCGGGGCGGTGGGTGTCGTTGAGGCAGCCGTCGGCCACATCCCGCCCGGGCAGAGTGCCGAACGGCTCGACGACGCCGGGGCAGGCCAGGTAGTGGCCCCAGCGGCGGCGTCGGTGGGGGCCGTCGGCCGTGACTGCGCAGAAGGCGCCCGCCTGGAGCAGCCGGCCCTCGGTGAGGGTGACGCGGGTGGTGACGGTGCCTACGGCGCGGACCTTGGCGCCGGAGTCGGTGGGCAGGTGGCAGTCCACGCCGGTCATCACGTCGGGCGACCGGACGTACAGGTTGGGCCGCTCGGAGAGCCGGACCTGCTCACCTGCGCGCAATCGCAACAGGTTGGCGGCACCGTGGCCGGTCAGTACCTGGGAGTGCGGCAGCATGCAGGTATGCACCTCGCCGAAGACCAGGACTGGCTCCGGACTCTGCTCGGTCAATTCACCGGTGTCCGCGCCCCCGGCCATCTCAGGGCCCCTCGTTGAAGACGTAGGAGATGCGGTCGGAAATCTCCTCGGGTACCGAAAGGCCCTCGCCGAAGGCGCGCTCGGCAACTTGGCGGAGAGCCTGCGGCTCGACGTTCACCTGATCGAGGACGACCCGCACCGCATGCTCGACCGGCAGGAGGCGGGACGGCAGGACGGAACAGGTGCGGTAGGCGGAGAAGGGCGCAGCGGAGGCACTGAGCCGGATCAGTGGCGGCAGCGCGTCCCAGTCGCCCGGGAAGTCCTCGCCCGCCGTCCACGGCACGGGCTGGAGAACGGGTTCGCCGGAGTGCCGTAGCAGTCCGAGCCGGGCCAGCTGCCAGACGGCAGCCAGGAACGCGCACGACCAGACGCGTCGGCCGCCGGCCTCGTCCCAGAGCTCGGCGTCGAGGAAGATCGAGTGCCGCCGGGCGGTGTTCTCGGCGGGCGACTGCCAGACGGTGGCGTCGGCCATCGCCTCCACGGTCCGCACGCCGGGCGTTCTTCGGCCGTTGGCGAGCCAGCCGGTCTGGCCGACTGGCGGCCGGGAACCGTCGCTGCCAGGCGGCGGCGACTCGACGAGACAGGCCTCGACCCCCTCGGCGACGGGGACGCCGTCCGCGACGGCGCAGCCGGACTCGCGGGCCAGGTAGTCGATGACGAGCCCTGCGCGTTCGGCCTCGGCGAGCACGACGGGAAGGAGCGCGGCGGGAGTGGAGAAGCGGGTGCAGTATTCGTCCACCAGAAAGCAGGTGCTGACCCGGGGCCTGCGTCCGCCGGCGGCGGCGACCGTACGCGCCGTGTCGGCCCACGGCCGGACCTGGGCGAAGTGCGCGCGCAGCCGTTCCGGACCCGCCTCGAAGTCCTCCGTGTAGAGGTGGCCGAGTTCGAGCGACACATGGGCGAGAGGCACCGCCTGGGTGCGCGGCTCGCCGGTGGTCTCGCGGAAGACGGCGCCGGTACCGGCTTCGATCACGGCATCCCCCAGACGTCATCGTCGGTGAGCTTCTCGGCCAGGTCCTGGAATGCCTTCAGCGTCTCCGGGCCGGCGACCCGGCTCGAGAGCACGTCCTCGTCGGTGATCAACTGTTCTCGCCACTGCAGCACGGGGTCGAGCGGTACGGAGCCGAGGATCGCGGTGTAGCCGACGTCGCGCTCGGCAGCGAGCCGGCGGAGGTCCTGATCGCACGTGTTCATCCACGCGTACTGGGCGACCGGCGCCAAGCACCACGGCGGCGTCTCGGGGTCGGGCACGGCGGCGCGCACGAAGCGCATGCTGCCCCGCAGTTGCTCGACGTCGTGACCGCGAGCGACGCCGCCCGTGAGGATGCCGCGCGGGCCGAAAGCGAACCCAGAGGCGGCAATGACATGCTGCCGGGTCCACCGGTGATGGATGAGCCACCGGGCGCCGACGCCTTGCAGTTCGGGCCGCGCGGTGACTTCGAGCGCCAGGTCGACGGCATAGCTGCGACCGGCGCTGAGGTCGACCACCACCACGTCGAACTCGCTGTGGAGCCGCAGGAAGAGGTCGACGCAGCGGATCACGGAGTCGTTGCCGACGGCGAACTCGCCGCCGCTGCGGTCGCCGGGGAACAGGACGAGGCGGCCGGAGCCGACGGGCCGGTGGCGGAGTGCCCGGTGCTCGGTGTGCGCCCAGACGTCGAGCCGGACCGGCTCGTGCGCCTGCCCCTGAAGGTAGGAGTGGAGGCCGCCCTGGTCGATGCCGCCCATGGCGCTAGGTACGTCGAAGACCGCTGCGGCAGTGGGCGAGCCGAAGTCGAAGTCCAGGTAGCAGACGTCGTCGCCGGTCAGTGCACGGCGGAAGGCGATGTTGGCGCTGGTGACCGAGCGGCCGGTGCCGCCCTTGTCCGAAGCGGCGAAGACGAGCACCGTTCACTCTCCCCAGGAGGCGGCGCGCCTACCCCGCGCCAGGCTGTCGAGCTCGACCAAGACTCCGAGGGTGAGTGCGATCGAGGTGCCGGGCTGCTGGTCGAGGACTTGGCGTGCCTGTGCAAGTCCGGCCTCGACGGACCTCAACGCGAGGCTGCGGGAGGTGTCCTGGCCCGAGGTGGGTTCGAGTAGTTCCTTGCCGAGCAGGTGGGTCGCCTCGCTGAGCAGCGAGGAGGCAGCGCTGATCACTCCGGAGCCATGGATTGGCGGCTCGCCGTAGAGCCGGTGGCCGGCCACCATGCACTCGACGACTCGTTCGGTGAAACTCCAGGACGGCGGCCGCTGGGCGGTCGGCGCACTCTGGTAGACGGCCCGGATGTCGTCCCACAGGCCGGCTCCCTTGCCGTCGCGGATCCGCCGCTCCCACACGTGGCCGAAGATTCGCTCGACGAGTCTCAGCAGCCGGTCGTGCGAGGACACGTACCGTGACAGCGCGCAGAGTTGGATGCTCCTCTTGAGCAACTGGGCGGAGAAATCGGCCATTGTCCACTGCATAGGAGGGCCGGTGTCGCCGCTGCCCTGGAGCGGCAGCCGCACGCCCGGGACATGCAGGGTGATCGCTGTGTCCTCTTCGGTCATCCGGGTGCTGATCCGGCCACGCTCGGCGAGCCGCTCCATCACCGCGACCGTACGGGTGAGGTCCTCGTCGGTGGCGCGGCGGCGCACTAGGTCGTGGACCAGGATGGAGGCGACGGACAGGGTGAAGTACTCGGACTCCAGACGCTGCCCGGTCGTGCGCCAGGGGATGTCCTCCAGCGGCCAGACGTCGCCGAACCGGGCAATGCCGGACCAGTACTGCTGAGTGATCTCCCACCGCAGGCGTAACGCCTCGGCGAGTCGCTGCTGCTCGGGAGTCAGCAGGCCGAGGATGAGGGTGCGTTCGGAGAACAGGTCCTGGATGCCGTCGAGGGCGACGACGGTGAAGTAGAGGTACGGGACTGGCCAGGCGACGCCAGCGGGCTGCCGGCCGATGGACTCCGTGGTCTCGACCAGTGGGGAGTCCTTCACCAGACTCCATGCCCACCCGCACTCGAAGAGCTGGTTCTCGTCGGTGAGACGGTCGGCGATGTCGACGCCGAGCACGAGGCTCTCGTCGATGGCGGCGCGCAGTGCTCGGAAGCGTCGCTGGAACCGCTGCACCACCACGCGTCGGGAGACCTGCCCCTGACCCAGGACATCACACAGGGCGCGGCCCTGCGCATCGTCGGGGTCGAAGACGTTGACGGTGAAAGAGCGCAACAGGCTCACTATCGCGGAGCTCAGCCGGGTCTCGGTGGCGGCTTTGAGCTTCTCGATGAGGGTGCGCACCTCCACGGGGGTCCTGCCCGTGTAGACCTTGAGAAAGCCGAGGGTGGCCAGGCACAGAGTGATCGACATCGAGAACGAGTCGACGACGCCCAGCCGGCGCTGTTCCTCGGTGAGTTCCTCGCCGGGGTCGCACGCGTCGAAGTAATGACCGCCCGCGAAGCTGGGCCCCTCGTCCTCGGCGGTATAGGTGTCCATGAACTCGGCAAGGATGCGCACCAGCTTCACCGGGATCTCCGTCTGGCCGCCCACGTCCTCGAGTGCGGTCTGCACGTCGCGTTCTATGGTGTCCGGGTCATCCAGCCGGAATGCGGCGATCTCCATGGCCGGATACATCAGGCACAGCAGCCGCTCGGCATCGGCGACACTGCTTAGGCCTCCCTCTTCACCCCAGTCCCATTCACCGCTCTCGAACGAATGGCGTGACACCGCCTGCCATATATCAAGCAGGTGCTGGCGTGGCTTGACCTGCATCCCCCACCCCTCGCTCGGGTGTCCCGCGCTCCGGCCCAGAGCATAACCGCTCTCGCACTTCCAATGGGCCTCGGAACAGCCGCCGCCTGTCCAAACATTCACACCGGCGGATTCTCCGTCGCATTCCCGAATCAGGTGACGCCGCCTTGCCGGCGGTGATCATTTCCCTGCGGCCCCGGGGCATCTCGACTTACGGGCTCTTTTCCGCAGTCGGTGGTGACGCTGCGTTCTCGTCATGGGAGAAGATGCGATGGCGGAGGAGGGCGAATCCGGCGCGTTCGTACATCTGGCGCATGATCCTTTTGGTGTGGGTGTTGACCTCGATCCTTCATGTTTGATCGGTGCCGGTTGAGGTCATCGGTTCATGCCGTTTGTCCCCGCCGTTGCCGGGTGGGGCCGTGGCGTGTCGCTGCGGCTGCGGCCGCGCCGGACTTCCACGGTTCCTGGGGAGTGCCTCGATGTCCCTCGTCAAGCGTGAATATCACGCGGGGGCAGTTTCGGGGCTTCGTGGTTCGTAGAAGGTGCCGTCGCGGAGCATCGCGAACAGGACGGTGATGCGGTGGCGCGCCAGGCGGAAGGGGGCTTGGGTGTGGATCTTTCCGCGGGTCGGACTTTGGCGTAGGTCCCCTACCACGAGCTCGGCGGCACCTACTTCGCCCATCGCGACCCCGAACACGCCATCCGCCGAGCCATCGCCCAGCTCAACCAGCTCCGCTACACCGTCACCTCAACCCGATGGAGGGAGCAGCCTGACCTGCCACGGGCGAGCGCCCGGCAATCTGTGACCGCCGGGCGCTCAACCATACATAAAAGGCCCTGAGCTGGAGCTATTTACGCGTCAGAAGCCCTTGGTGATGGGTTCGAGGGTCGCCACGCACTACACATGCAAGGTCATCGAGAACACGTCGGCGACTCTTCTGAGGTACGGCGGGCGATGGCTCGCACTCAACCTGAGCCATGCCCCACGCCCAACGAAACCCCTGCGCCCCTCGGCATCTCAGGGAAGGGGCCGCCATCCTCCGAGCCGTCGCACGCACCAGGGCTTACGGCAGTCGCCAGTCCACCGGCTGGGCACCCTGCCGCAGCAGCAGATCGTTGGCGCGGCTGAACGGACGCGAGCCGAAAAAGCCCCGGTCCGCCGACATCGGCGACGGGTGCGCGGACTCAATCGCCGGAAGATCCCCCAGCAACGGCCGCAGATTGCGCGCGTCACGCCCCCACAAGATGGATACCAGCGGCTTGCCGCGCCCGGCGAGGGCCCGGATCGCCTGCTCGGTGACCTCCTCCCAGCCCTTGCCGCGGTGGGCGCCGGGGCTGCGCGGAGCCGTGGTCAGCGCCCTGTTGAGCAGCAGCACGCCCTGCTCCGTCCACGGCGTCAGGTCACCGTTCGACGGCCTGGGCAGCCCCAGGTCGGTGTGCATCTCCCGGAAGATGTTCTCCAGACTCCCCGGCAACGAACGCACTTCGGGCGAGACCGCGAAACTCAGTCCGATGGCCATCCCGGGTGTGGGGTAGGGATCCTGCCCCACGATCAGGACACGGACGTCATCGAAGGGCCGCTGGAAGGCCCGCAGGACATTCGCCCCGGATGGCAGGTAAGTCCGGCCTGCCGCTATCTCGGCCCGGAGGAAGTCCCCCATGGCCGCGATGCGTTCAGCCACAGGTTCAAGAGCCTTCGCCCAGCCTGCTTCAACGAGTTCATGCAAGGGTCGTGGTGCCACGGCGCCTCACTCTACTGGCGGGTGCCGTGCCCCGGCACAACACATAAGCCCTCACGCACGGCCGCCGCTCCTGGCGCTACTCTTCCTCCTCGTCGAGATCTTCGAACCGGTCGAGCAGATCACGCAGCCGGTCACCGGGAAGGAGGGGAGCCTGTTGCATCCAGTGATCAAGCCACTCCGTCACAGTCATCACGCCTGGTCAGCCCCTCATGCCCGATACACGGGCCTGCCCCAGCCGGCCAACGGCGACCTCACACCGTGGACCCAGCAGGGAGTCCTGCTGCTCAACAGGGCGCTGACCACGGCTCCGCGCAGCCCTGGCGCCCACCGCGGCAAGGGCTGGGAGGAGGTCACCGAGCAGGCGATCTTGGCCCTGGCGGCGCGCGGCAAGCCGCTGGTGTCCATCCTGTGGGGCCGGGACGCCCGTAATCTGCGTCCGCTGCTGGGCAGCCTGCCGGCGGTGGAGTCCGCGCATCCGTCGCCGATGTCGGCCGACCGCGGGTTCTTCGGCTCACGCCCGTTCAGCCAGGCCAACGACCTGCTGATCCGGCAGGGCGGACAGCCGGTGGACTGGCGACTGCCGTGACCGTCCCCGGCTATCTGGCGGTGGACTCCGGGGGCTCCGGTC
Source organism: Streptomyces sp. NPDC007856 (assembly GCF_042868225.1). Classification (NCBI taxonomy): domain Bacteria; kingdom Bacillati; phylum Actinomycetota; class Actinomycetes; order Kitasatosporales; family Streptomycetaceae; genus Streptomyces; species Streptomyces sp. NPDC007856. The sequence continues at coordinate 306,883 of NZ_JBIAEC010000010.1, forward strand.
TCCGGGTCGCCGTCGGCGTGCCGGGCCGGCCGCCCGCCGCACGGCGCGAGTCGCGGGAACCGGTCCGCACGGGCGAACGGGGCATCGATCCCGGTCATCTGATGGCCGGGCTCGTCCCGCTGGCCCGCGCGTCCGCCGCGGAGGCCGGAGTGGACGCGCTGGAGACGGCCGTCGTCGGCGCCGCCGGATTCGCCACCCTGGGCGACGCCCTGCGCGCCGAACTGCCGGGCGCCCTGGCCCGCGCGCTGGGCGTACGGCGGGTGGCGCTCGCCGCCGACGCCGTCACCGCCTACGTCGGCGCCCTCGGCCCGCGTCGGGGCGCGGTGCTCGCCGCGGGCACCGGACTGATCGCGGTCGGCACCGACCTCACGGCCTGGCGCCGGGCCGACGGATGGGGCCATCTGCTCGGCGACTGCGGCAGCGGCGCCTGGATCGGGCGGGCCGGCCTGGAGGCCGCGCTGCGCGCCCACGACGGCCGGGACGGCGGCTCCGCACCGCTGCTGGCCTGCGCGGAGGAGCAGTTCGGCCAGGCGCGCGCACTGCCGGGCCGGCTCTACCCGCGCTCCGACCGGCCCGCCGTACTGGCCTCCTTCGCCCCCCGGGTAGCCGCGTGCGCCGCACACGACCCGGTCGCCGCGGGCATTCTGCGCGCCGCGGCCCGGCACATGGCCGAGTCCGTCGCGGCCGTGTGCCCGGCGAACGGGGAGCCTCGAGTGGCGCTCACCGGCGGCCTGTTCAGGCTGGGCGAGCCCCTGCTCGCGCCCCTGCGGCAGGAGTTGGCGAGCAGACTGCCGCACGCCCGGCAGGTGCCGGCGGAGGGCGACCCCCTGCACGGCTCGGTACGGATCGCGAGCGACCTGGCGGCCGGCCGGCTCACCCTGCCGGGTGAACCCACCATGCTCTACGAGGTCCCCGCACAAGGAGATTGAGGTTCCCGATCAGGGTCCCCGCAAAAGCGGATTGTTCCTCCTAGTCACCGCTTTGTCGGCCCATGTTCCCGGCACGTGCCCGCAACATGTGTCGCCACCGCGTAACTCATCAGACAAAACCGGACGGATACCTCTCACCTGCACCCTCCCCGAACGGAGTAACCCGAGAAGCCAGTAACATGCGGCGCCATGAGCACCCCCACTGGGCCCGAGTCCGGCCTGCCAGTACGAATGCCGCGACCCCGCCAGCCCGGACGGCACCGCCGACCGGAACCGCTGGTGGCTCCCGAGGGTGCGCCCGCGCTCGCCCTCGCGGTGCCCGGTGCGCCCAGCGCCGCCACCCGCGCCCTCGCCGAGGAGGTCGTGAGCATCGCCCGCTCCGAGCTGCCCGGCCTGGACGCCCGGATCGGATACCTGGACGGGGACGACACCGAGTTCCCCACGCTGCGGTCCGTGCTCGAGCGCGCGGCCGAGGAACGCACGGCCCGTTATGAGCAGGCCGTCGCCGCCGGGGTCGAGGGCGTAAAGGAGCCCGACGGCCCGGTCGCGGTCGTCGTTCCGCTGCTGGCCGGTCCGGACAGCTCCCTGCTGCGGCAGATCCGCCAGTCCGTGATGGACAGCCGGGTCGCCGCCGATCTGACCGATGTGCTCGGTCCGCATCCGCTGCTCGCCGAGGCCCTGCACGTGCGGCTGTCCGAGGCGGGGCTGGCCCGTGCCGACCGCGCACGGCTGTTCACCGTGGCCACCGCCGCGGACGGCATCATCCTGGCGTCCGTGGGCGGCGAGGAGGCCGTGCAGGCGGCCGGGATCACCGGCATGCTGCTCGCCGCGCGCCTGGCCGTGCCGGTGATGGCGGCGGCCCTGGACCAGGAGGGCTCGATCTCCTCCGTCGCCGAGCAGCTGCGTTCCTCGGGCTCGCAGCAGCTGGCCCTGGCGCCGTACCTGATCGGCCCGGAGATCGACCCGGCGTTGCTGGCGGCGGCCGCCGAGGAGGCGGGCTGCGCCACGGCCGAGGCGCTCGGCGCGTACCCGGCGATCGGCAAGCTCGCCCTCGCCAAGTACACGACGACGCTGGGCATCGCCCCGCAGCAGCCGCAGGGCATGCCGGTCCGCTGACCCACGCCGTACGACACAGGGCCTGCTCCGCACCCCGGAGCGGGCCCTTCGCCTTGCCGGTACGCCCGTTCCTCGCGAGCTCAGCCGAAGACGACGCAGGAGGCCGCGGGGACCGGTACCGCGCCCTCGTAACGGGGCAGCCCCGTCGCCTCGTCCACGGCGAACCACGTCACGTCGCCGGACCGCTCGTTGGCCGCGTAGAGGAAGCCGTCGTACTGGGCGAGCGCGCGCGGCCAGTGCCCGCCGCAGGGCACCGTGCCGATGAGCCGGAGCGCCTCGCCCTCGACGGCGAGGATCGACAGCACGTCCTCGCCGCGGGTCGCGGTCCACACGAAGCGGCCGTCGGGCGACACCACGATCCCGGACGGATAGGCGTCGCCGGCCGGGGCGCCGGGCAGCACGGGGACCTCGGCCAGCGGCCTGAGCGAGCCGGCCTCGGCGTCCCAGCGGCACACCGTGACCGTGGGGGTGAGTTCGTTGATCACGTAGACGTGCGCGCCGTCCGGGTGGAAGGCCAGATGGCGCGGGCCGCAGCCGGGGCGCAGGGCGAACTCGCGGTGCAGGGCGGGGACGCCGCCGTCGAGGGTGCAGATCCGCACCGAGTCAGTGCCGAGGTCGACGCTGACGGCCCACCGGCCGCTCGGGTCGGGCTGCACCTGGTGGGCGTGCGGACCGCGCTGGCGCCGGTCGTGCGGGCCGGAGCCGGTGTGCTGGAGCCGCCCGGAGGGCTTGGCGGCGAGCGAGCCGTCCGGACGCACGGGTACGGCGGTGATGCTGCCGCAGCCGTAGTTGGCGGTCAGCACATGGCCGGCGTACAGGTCGAGGTGGGTCGGTCCGCTGCCGTCGACCCGCACGGGCGGCCCGGCGAGCTCCGGCCGGCCGTCTTCGACACGGTAGGCGGCGACGGCGCCCTCGGCCGTCTCGCTGACCGTGTAGAGCGTCTGCCCGTCCGGGGACAGGGCGAGGTAGGACGGGTCGGGTACGTCGTTCACCGCGGTGCCGAGGAGGAGGGCGCCACCCTTCGGCGCGACCTCGGCGGTCACGAGGCCGGGGCCGCCGGCCGCCGTGAACGAGCCGATGAACGCCCGGCGCCTGCCGGACCTGTCGTCCTGTGCCACCGCTGTCCCCTCTCGGTCGTGCCCGTCCGCGGCCGACGGTAGCAGCCGATCACGGGCGGTCTAGACCAAGAGGCGGGCGTTGTCGGCGGTTCTTTTCCTCGGCGAGACGGTGCTGTTGCCTCGCAGGCGCGCGTCCGTGCCCCACTGGCCTCTGCCATCACAGGCCGCACCGGAGCGATCCGAGCCGCCTCGCGCGGCTGGTCCAGCGGCGAGGCCGGGTCGGCAGGCTCCCTACCGCCGCCACAAAGCGGCGCAGTTCAGGCCCCCCACAGCCACCACCCCCACGCAGCGACCCGCCACGGCTCCGGGATGACCCAGCTCAGGCCCCCACCAGGCGCGACCCGGTGGGGGCCCGCAGGGGCTCGGCCAGGTCGGCGAGGGCGCGTTCCAGGCCGTGCAGGTGGGCCAGGGCTGGTTCGGCGGGAGGCTCGGCGGGGCTGCCGACATGCTCCAGCCGGCCCGCGGTGAGCGCCTCGACTGCGGACTCCACGCGCCAGCAGGCCGCGGCCAGGCGGGCGTCGTGCGAGGCCTCGGGGTCGGCGGCAACCGCCACCAGGCCACGCACCTCACGGGCGCAGTCGTCGAGGAGCGCGAGGACCCGGCGGGCGCGCCGCTTGCGGGCCGGCATCGGGTTCAGCGGATGCACCAGCGGGGCGACGGCCAGCCGCACCCGGCCGAGCAGCTGCTCCAGTTCGGCGACGCACGGCGCCGGGTCCGCCGTGGCGGAGCCCGCGAGCCGGGCCGCCGCCTCGGCCGTACAGGTGTGGACACAGCGCAGAGCCCGCTGGATCCAGGCGTCCGTGATGGCGTGGGTGGTGACCGGCAGGACGAACAGCACGGCGAGCGCAGCTCCGAGCGCACCCACGCCGGTCTCGGCGAGACGCAGCGCGAGCAGGCCGGGGCTCAGGACGCCGAGGAGGCCGTAGAGCAGTTCGGCGAGCAGGGTCACGCAGAGCATCATCCAGGTGTACGAGACGGCGGCCGTGTAGAAGATGCCGAAGACGGCGACGGCGACCAGGACCGCCGTCGGGACCGGCGCACCACCCACGGGGACGACGACGAGGAAGCCCAGGCAGATGCCGATCACCGTGCCGAGTACCCGGCGGAAGCCGCGTACCAGGGTCTCACCGCGCGAGGCGGTGTTGACGAAGATCCACCAGGTGGCGCCGACGGCCCAGTACCAGCGCTGTCCGGACACCAGTTGCCCGACGACCAGCGCGAAGCCCGCGCCGGCGGTCGCCTGGACGGCCTGCCGCGTGGTGACCCGGGCGAGGCCGCGCCCGGCGGGCGGGGCCGGTACGGCGGCCGGGGGCAGCCGGCGCTCGTAGCACCAGGCGCCGAAGCGCACCACGGCCGCGCTGAGCACGGACAGCAGGACGGCGACGTACAGCTCGGGCAGCTGCGCGGGGGTGGCGTGCAGGAACTGGGCGACGAAGAAGGTCATGAACGCGAACACACCGAGGCTGTGCCCGCGCGGTCCCCAGCGGCGCGCGTACACCCCGGCGCCGACGACGGCCAGGAAGACGAGGTCGCGCGCCACGGGCACGGCGTGCAGCTCGGCCGCGGCGGCGAGCACCGGCACGCCCACGGTGGGCAGCAACGCGGTGGTGACGGCCTGCCCGCGCACGGTGGGGTCGGCGACGGTGAACAGAGCGAGGAGGGCCGCGAGCCCGCCGGTGACCGCCCCGATGACGGACTGACCGGCGAGGAGGCAGACGACGACCGCGAGGCCGATGCCGAGGACGGCCCGCGCGGCGAAGCGCAACCGCGCCCGTCCCGGGTCCGGAGCCACGAACATCCTCTTCAGCACTGCTGCCCTCCCCATGGAAACCGGATGGAACACCGGCACAGAAAAGGCGCCGCGGGGGTCCGCAGCGCCATCGACCTGTCCATGAGAGCATCACCGAGGTCACTGGCTCAAGTGTGACCCGAATCGCTGTGCCATTGGACCAGTGACACCTGGGTATCCGTATGGCGCCGAGGGCCAACGGACCAGGTCGGACGGCACAGGCGCAGATGGGTCCGCTGAGCCATTGGTACAGTCATCCATCATGTCCGTGGACGAACTCGACACCCGCATCCTGCGACTGCTCCTGGAACAGCCGCGCACCAGCGTGCGCGAGTACGCCCGCATCCTCGGCGTCGCCCGCGGCACGCTCCAGGCCCGGCTCGACCGACTGGAGCGGGACGGCGTGATCACCGGCACCGGCCCTTCCCTCTCCCCCGCCGCCCTGGGCCATCCGGTGCTGGCGTTCGTGCACATCGAGGTCACCCAGGGCCATCTGGACGACGTCGGGGACGCGCTGGCCGCCGTACCGGAGATCGTGGAGGCGTTCTCCATCACGGGCGGTGGCGACCTGCTCGCCCGGGTGGTGGGCCGGGACAACGCCCATCTGGAGGACGTCATCCAGAAGCTCATCAGCCTGCCGGGCGTGGTGCGCACGCGTACCGAGGTGGCGCTGCGCGAGCGCGTCCCGCACCGGCTGCTGCCCCTGGTGGAGTCGATCGGCCGGGCGGCGCGCGCCTGACGCTTGGCATGCTGGGGCGCATGAGCGATCTCGGCGGCCTCTCGGTCATCTTCGATCTCGACGGAACGCTGGTGGACAGCGAGCCGAACTACTACGAGGCGAGCCGGCAGACCCTGGCCGGGCAGGGCGTCCCGGACTTCACCTGGGCGGACAACGAGGCCTACGTCGGCATCGGCAACCGGGACGCCACGCGGCTCTGGAAGGAGCGCTACGGCCTGAGCGCGCCGGCCGAGGACCTGCTCGCCGAGCTGAACCGGCGCTACCTGGAGATCGCCCGCACCCGTACGCCGGTGTACCCGGAGATGCGCAAGTTCGTGGAGCTCCTGGCCGCCGACGGAGTACCGACGGCGGTCGCGTCCGGCTCCTCCCCGGAGGCGATCGAGGCGATCCTCTCGGGCACGGGACTGGGCACCTACCTGCGCACGGTGGTGTCCGCCGAGGAGGTGCCGCGCGGCAAGCCCGCCCCCGATGTGCTGCTGGAGGCGGCCCGGCGACTCGGCGCGGACCCCGGCGACTGCGTGGTCCTGGAGGACGCGGCACCGGGCGCGGCCGCCGCCCACGCGGCCGGCATGCGCTGCATCGCCGTCCCGTACATGGCCGCCCAGGCCGGCCTGCCCGAGTTCGCCACGGCGGCCCTTCTGCTGCGCGGGGGTCAGACGGAGTTCACGGCGCAGTCGGCGTACGCGTGGCTCCGGGCCATGGCGCGGTCCCGCTGAACAGCACGCCGGGCCGGCCCCGTCCTGCTTTGGGCGTTCCTGCCGTGCGCGGGCGGCCGTGGCTGCCTAGCGTGATCCCATGACCACAGACCGGGGCGGGCCGGCCCCGCACGACCGACGGTGGAAGGCGCTCGCCGTCTGCCTGACCGCGGCCTTCATGACCTTGCTGGACACCTCGATCGTGAACGTGGCGCTGCCCTCGGTGGAGCGCGGACTGGACGCCAGCACGGCCGAGCTGTCGTGGGTGATGTCCGGCTATGCCCTCACCCTCGGTCTGGCCCTGGTCCCGGCGGGGCGGCTCGGTGACATGCGCGGACGGCGCCAGACCTTCCTGACCGGGCTCGCGCTGTTCACTCTCGCCTCGGCGGCCTGCGGGCTGTCCACCGGCGCCGCCTGGCTGGTGCTGTTCCGGCTGGTCCAGGGGGCTTCGGCGGGTCTGATCGCGCCGCAGACCTCGGCGCTGATCCAGCAGATGTTCCAAGGCGCGGAGCGGGCGCGCGCGTTCGGCATGATGGGCAGCACCATCGGCATCTCCACGGCGGTCGGCCCGCTCGCGGGCGGCCTGCTGATCCAGGCGGCCGGTGGCCCCGACGGCTGGCGCTGGGTGTTCTACGTCAACCTGCCGATCGGGGTGGCCGCCTTCTGCGCGGCGCTGCGGCTGCTGCCCCGCTCCCCCGGCTCACCGGGCAAGCACGAGTGCTTCGACGTGCCGGGGGTCCTGCTCCTCGGCTCCGGTGTGCTCGCCCTGATGCTGCCCCTGGTGCAGGAACAGCAGTGGCACGGACGGCTGAAGTGGGCCCTGCTCCCGTTGGGCGCCGGGCTGCTGGCCGCGTTCTGGTCGTGGGAACGGCGCCAGGGGCAGCGCGGCCTGGCGCCCCTGGTCGACCTGCGGCTCTTCTCCCTGCGCTCCTTCTCGCTGGGGGCGCTGCTGAGTCTGGTGTACTTCGGCGGCTTCACGACCCTGTTCTTCGTCTACACGCTGTTCCTGCAGAACGGCATGGGTTACGGCGCGCTGGCGGCGGGCCTGTCGTCCATGCCGTTCGCTGCGGGCTCGGCGGCCGGTGCCGCCGCGGGCGGCCGCCTGGTGGTGCGTTTCGGGCGCAAGCTGGTCATCGCCGGGCTGTGCACGGTGGCGGCGGGCATGTGCGGCGCCATCGCGGCCGTGCACTGGGTACCGGGGCGGGGCGTGGCCTGGGCGGCCGCGTTCCCGCTGCTCGTGGCCGGCATCGGCTCGGGCCTGACCATCTCCCCCAACACCACGCTCACCCTGTCCCTCGTGCCGGTCCGGCGGGGCGGGGCCGCGGGCGGGGTGCTCCAGACCGCGCAGCGCATCGGCGCGGCGGCCGGTGTCGCCGTCGTGGGCGCGGTGTATTTCGCCCACCTGGCCGACCACGCCGACCCCGCCACCGCACTCCAGTACGGCCTGCTCACCTCGGTCGGCATCATCCTGCTGGCCCTCTGCCTGGCCTTCGCCGACCTGCGGGAACGCCGGCTCCATCAGCAGCCGGCGCAGGAGAGGGAGGCGACGCGGGAGACGGTGTAGGGAGCGGTGGCCGGGCGGGGCACGGGGCGCGGTGGCGGGTCCCGGCGACCTGTGGGCGGCGTACCGGCGCGGCTACCGGCACGAGTGGAATGGATCCGCGCCGTGACTGCCGGGCAGCCGCATTCGGTGTCGCGCAGCCGGTGCCGACGGGCTCGGCTGGGCCCGGAACCGCTCCCCGGGGCACGTCCGCTCCGCCACCCGCCCACCCCGCGCTGTCGGCGCCCGGAACCGGCGCGGCCGAAGCCGCCGCGCCGGCCCTCACGACCTCCGGCGCGGCTTGCCCCGCTTGGGGGTCTGCTTGCCCCCCGCCGTGCGGGCGCGCGGGTTGCGGCCCGTCGGCTTCGGCGCCGGCTTCTGCCGGGTGCCGCTCGCCTCGGAGCGCTTCCGTTGCTGCTCGGCAGGCGGCTTGGTACGGCCACGCGTGCTGTTGACGGTGCGGCCGCGGACGATGCCGATGAAGTCCTCCACCAAATCGGTGGTTGCCTCCTCCGGCCAGGACAGGGCGACGCTCGACTGGGGGGCGTCGGTGACCGGGCAGTAGGTGAGGTCCTTGCGGTGGTGGAGGCGGGCCAGGGACTGCGGGACGACCAGCAGGCCGACGTTCGCGGCCACCAGCTCGATCGCGTCCTCTGTCGTCGCGGGGCGCTCGAAGGCGGGTTCGCCGGGCGGTCTTTCCCAGTCGAAGACGTCGTCCAGAGGGTGGAAGAGCACCTCGTCGGCGAGGTCGGCCACGGTCACCTCGTCCGCGGCCGTGATCAGATGGTCCTTCGGTACGACGACCACCGTGGTCTCGGTGTACAGGGGGATCGCGCTGAAGAACGTACGGTCCACCGGGAGCCGTACGAGGCCCGCGTCGGCCTCGCCCGCGCGCAGGAGATCGGGCGCCTCGGCTGCGGGGACCTGGACCAGGGTGAGCGGGATGTCCGGCCGGCGCTCGTTCCAGATCCTCACCCATTTGGCGGGCGTCACTCCGGGTACGTACGCGAGCCGGAACGACGGTGATTCCTCCGAGCCTGTCACCAGGCCAGGTTACCGGCCGTGGTCGGCGGCCCGGCACACGGCCGATACCCTTGGCCCATGAGTTCGCAGCAGAGCACCCAGACGATGAAGCCCGCGACCGCGGCGAAGAAGCTGGGTGTGTACCTCCCCGCCACCCCCGCCTCGTTCCAGGAGGGCGTCGTCACGCGCGCCGAGCTGAACGAGCTGCAGGCGAACCCGCCGGAGTGGCTGAGCGAGCTGCGGCGCAACGGTCCCCACCCGCGTCCGGTGGTCGCCGCGAAGCTCGGCGTGTCCATCGCCGGCCTCGCGCGCGGCGGGGTCACCGAGCCACTGACCACCGAGCAGGTCGAGACGCTCAAGCAGGAGCGGCCCGAGTGGCTGGAGAAGGAGCGCGCCACCCAGGCCGAGGTCCGCAAGGAGGCGGCGCGGATCAAGCAGCAGAAGAAGGAGAAGCAGGAGCGCGCCGCCGGGCGCGACTGAGCTTCCCTCGTGCTCCCCAGAACCGTTTTTCCACAACGCCCTCCGGCCTCGGAGGGCGTTGTCGGTGGCCTGCCCCACAGTTCCCGACACTTGATCAACAGGGGTGCGGGAGGCACGTATGGGGTGGGTGTCGGCAGGTGACTACGAAGTCGCCCTCGACGGCGGCAGGGTGGTGTGCCGCAACGCGTCCGGGCGGCGGCTGAAGTCGGTGCCGCCGAAGATCGCCGACGATCCCGCGGTCGTGGGCCTCAGGCAGCTCGTCGAGTGGCTGGAGCGGCACGAACGCCAGTGCCTGGCCACCGCCGAGCGGTGGATGGTCCGCTCGCTGCCGGTGCCGCTCGCCGTCCTCACGCGCGTGTGGCCCGACCCGGCCTGGCAGGCAGCGCTGCGCGACCTCGTGGTCACCGGTGCGGACGGGCAGGTCGCCGGCCTCCTGCGGGACGAGGCTCTGGGCGGTCCCCGTGGCCGAGCAGCTCACCCATGCCCTGAACGGCCGCCATGACCTGCTCTTCCTGGAGGTCACTCTGCTCGGTACGGCGGTGTAGGCGGCGGGCGACTGTCTGCTCGCCGGTTGCGAGGGCGTCGTACTGCGGCGGACCGCCGCCCACGACCACCCCGCGCTCGCGCATCGGGACAACCTGGGTCTGCTGGCGGCCGCCCGGGGCGCCCGGCTCCGGGTCGTCGCCCGGCTCACCCCGGCCCCGCACCCCCCGGGGACGCGGGCGCGGTGGGCAGGTCCGCGCGCTGCAGCCGGTCCAGACCCGCGTCGATCCGAGTACCGGCCTGCGCCGGATGCTCGGTGGCGAGGAGTTGGGCCCTGCAGGCGGCGCCCAGCTCCGAGGAGGCTCCGGTCCATGTGCTGCGCCGCCGCGTCCAGCAGGCGGTCTCGGGCGGGCGGCGGGTGCTGGCCTTCCCCGGCGACACGGCCGCCGACGTCCGGCGGCTCAACCGGTCCGGGCTGGCCACGGCGGGTGGTCTGCTGGAGGAGCTGCACGCGGCGGCAGCGGAGCGCTCCCGCGATGTGTTCGGCCGCCTGCTCCCCGCGGACCCGGACCGCTTCGCCCGCGCCTGGCCGGCGGCGGCCCGCTACACCGAGGAGGTGGACCGCGCGCTCTGTGTGGCGCCCTGGTCGGGATAGCGCGAGAAGGCCCCGGTCGGAGGTCCCGGAGTGAGGGGGCGAAGTGATACGACACCGGACGGGCCGCCGTTCCCCCGTGCCGGCGGCCCGCCGGACGTCCGTCCGCTCAGGCCGGTGCCGCCGGGTTGCAGTGTGCGACAGCCGGGGGCCGTAGGGGTATGCGTAGAAGTACGTACGCGACGGGCAGGACGCGCCGCCGAGGCGACCGGAGAGGAACAGGTGGGGCTGGACAAGGCCTATGAACGCATGACGGCGGTGGCCGTGGGGGCGCTGCACGAACGGGAGCCCGCGCGCCTGTGGCCGTTGCTCGCCGCTGCCCTGGCGGACCTGTGCGGCGGCGAGGCGGTCATCCGCAAGCTCGACGACTGGAGCGAGCACGGGGGCACGATCGGGGCGGCACCCGGCGCTGCCGCCGCCGAGCTGGAGCTGCTCGGGGAAGCGGACCTGGCGCTGCTCCGCGCGGGCTATCCCTTCGCCCGCCACTACGCGAACAGGACCGACCGGATGCCCGTCACCGCCCGCCGGACGGCGGGGCGGCGCTGGCCGGACAGTCCCATGGCGCATCTGCTCGGCGAGGCGCTCGACGTCGACCATGTGCTCGGCGTGCCACTGCCCGGGAGCACCACCCCGGTCACCGGCTGCCTGGTCTACCGCGCCGGTGCGGACTTCACCGACGACCATCTCGTCATGGCGGAGCGCGCACAGCCGCTGCTGGCGGCCGTGGAGCGGCAGCGGCAGCTGCTGGAGGAGTGGCGGCGCGGGCTCGGACCGGGCGGAGCGCCGGACGAACGGGCGGCGGACTGCGCGCTGACCCCGCGCGAGACGACCGTCCTGCTGCTGCTCACCGATGCGCTCACCGCCGACGCCATCGGCCGTCGCCTCGGCATCTCCGTCCGCACGGTGCACAAGCACATCGAGAACATCTACCGCAAGCTGGGCACCCGCGACCGTCTGGGCACCGTGCTGCGCGCTCAGCGACTCGGCCTGGTACCGGCACCCGGCCCACCCTGAGCCTGGGCTCGGCCTGCGTGATTCGTTACCGTGGAGCGGTCCGCCGGAGCCGAGCTTTCCTGAAGGGTTGTCAGCCAATTTGTCACGTGATAGGGCGACCGTACCGGGAGCCGGGAGCCGGGAGCCGGGAGCCGGGAGCCGGGAGCCGGGAGCCGGGAGCCGGGAGCCGGGAGCCGGGAGCCGGGAGCCGGGAGCCGGGAACCGGGAACCGGGAACCGGGAACCGGGAACCGGGAACCGGGAACCGGGAACCGGGAACCGGGAACCGGGAACCGGGAACCGGGAACCGGGAGCCGGGAGCCGGGAGCCGGCTGAGGGCTTTCTGCGCGTACCGGTAGGCCCCGATGCCCACCGCTGGCGCACCTTCCCCGACGAGCGGACGCTCGTGGTCGCCGCGCGTACCGTCACCTCCACCGTTCGTGTGCTGGAGGTGCTGCCCGGGCTGCTGCGTGACGACCCGCGGGTGAGCGTCGTCTTCGCCCACGACCCCACCTCCGCCTTCGCCGACGGGGTGCGAGAGCTCCTCCGGGACTCCGGATGCCGGGTCATGCCCTGGGACCAGCTGGCGCACATCAGCCCCGATCTCATCCTCACGGCCAGCGAGAACGTGGACATACCGGAGGGCGACTGCCCGGTCCTGGTGCTGCCGCACGGCGTGGGCTTCCAGAAGCGGGTCCCGGACGCACGTGGGGCGCACGACCGGCTCTCCGGCCTCGTCCCCGACGCGCTCCTGGAGTCCGGCCGGGCCTGGCTCGCCGTATCGCACCCGGACCAGGAACGACAGCTCCTCGCCGCCCACCCGAAGACCGCCGGCCGCACCCTGCTGCTCGGCGACCCCTGCTACGACGAGTTGCTCGCCGCCCGGGCCCGCAGGGACGCGTACCGGCAGGCCCTCGGTGTCGATGAGGGCCGGCGGCTCGTCGTGATCAGCTCCACCTGGGGGCCGACCTCGCTGCTCGGTCGGCATCCCGATCTGCCGGTCCGTCTGCTGGGGGCGCTGCCGTACGACGCCTACCGGGTCGCGGCCGTCGTCCACCCCAATGTCTGGTCGGCACACGGGACCTGGCAGATCCGCGCGCTCCAGGCCTCGGCGCTCGACGCGGGCCTGCTGCTGATGCCACCCGTGCACGCCTGGCGGGCGGCGCTCGTCGCGGCGGACGTAGTGATCGGCGACCACGGTTCGGTGACCCTGTACGGTGCCGCCCTCGGCCACCCGCTGCTGCTCGCCGCGTTCGGCGCCGACGCGGTGCCGGAGACGGCGGCGCACGATCTGGCCGCCGCGGCCCCGCGGCTGGATCCCGGTGGCGATCTGGCGGCTCGGATCGAGGACGTCGTACGCGACCACACGAGCGTGCGGTACGCCTCTGTGACACGGCGGGCCTTCGCCGGCTCGGGCCGGGCCGCGGCGCGGCTCCGCGCGGCCGTCTACGAACTGCTGGATCTTCCGGAGCCCACCTCGGCACCCCCGCCGGACCTGTTGCTGCCCGTGCCGGAGCGGGCCGCCGAACCCGTCACCTCCTGGCTGGTCGTCACCGAGGTGGGCGAGGAGCCGGCCGGTCCGGTCGTGTCGGTGCGCCGGTATCCGGCCGAGGCGCGGGCGTACGCACACGGCGGACCCGAGGCCGAGGAGGACGGCCCCGGCGCAGCCGCGTACCGCTGCGCGCATCTTGCCTGCTCGGACACGGAACGCGACCGTCGGCTGCTGGAGAGCGCCTCGGTGATCGAGCGGGCCGACCGCGCCGGATCGGTCGCCGAGGCGCTGCGCTGGATCCGTGACACCCTGGCGCGGCTGCCCGGCAGTCTGCTGGCCGCCTGCGCGGTGCGGGGCGGTGGCCATCTGGTGGGGCTGCGCGACGGCCGGGTGGTCGAGGCGGCGGTGACCGGGCCGACGGCGGCGCCCGGACTCGTGGCGGCGATCGTCTACTCCCAGCTGCGGCAAGGGCTACCGCCGGGCGAGGCGCTGCTGACCCTGCGGATCGCCGGGGTGCGGGACGAGGACGTCGTACTCCGCCCGCGCCCCGCGTCTGCGCGTCTCAGCTGAGGTCCCTCAGCCGGCGGCGGACGTCGTCCGCGCGCCGGTTGCCGTTCGTCTCGTGGATCTCGAGGGCGCGGTTCAGCCACGCGCGCACCCGGTCCGGGTGGCGGCCCGTCCGCTGCGCGAGGTCGGCGAGTTCCTCCCGTGCGTCGGCCTCGTAGCTGTACGCGTGCCGCGCCTTCAGGGTGTCGGCCGCCGTTTCCAGGGCGTGGAAGGCTGCGTCGAACTCGGCGCGGTGGGCCTGGGCCCGGCCGAGGGCGAGGAGGGCGCGGGCCGCCATCCGCTCGTCTGGTTCGGGGAGGTTCAGCAGGTCCGTGCGTGCCTGGCCGAGCAGGGTGAGGGCCTGCTCGTGCTCTCCCTGGGCGTCCAGGGCCGAGCCCAGGAAGAGCAGGGCCAGGGCCTCGCCGCGCCGGTCCTGGGCGCGGCGGTTGAGGTCGAGGCAGTAGCGGTACGTCGCCACGGCCCGGGCGGGGTCGGAGAGTTCGAGGTGGCGGCCGTGGAACTCCTGGACGGAGGCGCGCAGCAGCAGTCGGTCGGTGGGCTCGGCGAGGGCGACGGCGCGCTCCAGTTCGGTGCGGGCGCGGTCGTGTTCGCCGAGGTCCGTGAGCGGGCGCGAGAGCAGGCTGCGCAGCCGGGCCTCGCCGGCGAGAGCCTCGGCCGCGACGTCGGCGGGGGTGGCCGGGTCGGCGGCGAGCGCGGCAGCGGCCTCGCTGCCCAGAATCAGGGACTCCTTCCACGCGCCGAGGTGGCGGTGGTGCAGGAACAGCACGGTGAACGCCTCGGCCAGCGGCCAGGCCAGGGCGTTCAGGCGGTGGCGTACGGCCGCGCGCAGGACGGCGAGGATCGCGGGGCACTCGGCGTCGAGCCAGGTCAGCGGGGCGGGGCCGCCGGGTGCGGAGAAGGGGTCCGTGGCCCGTGTCAGCAGCTCGGTCAGCTCGGCGACGCGCAGCCGGTCGGCGCGCAGTGCCCGGTCGGCGAGGGCCGCGAGGACGAGGTAGTGCCTGGTCACCCGCTCGATGAGGGCCCTCTCCTCGGCGGGCCGCTCCTCCGCCACGGCACGCTCGCGGGCGTAGAGGCGGACGAGGTCGTGGACGCGGTAGCGGCCGTCGCGGTCGATCTCCAGCAGGCTCGCGGCGGCCAGTTCGCGCAGCAGCCGTCTGGCCGTGCGGCGGTCGACGCCCGCGGCGGCGGCCGCGACCGACTCGTCGAAGAGTCCCGTGGGCAGCCAGCCCAGCAGCCGGAACATGCGGGCCGGGCCCGGCGGCAGCAGCCGGTAGGAGGGGCCGAGGACGGCCGACAGCGAGTAGTCGCCGCCGGGCAGGGAGATGCCCTCCAGCCGTTCGGCCTCGTCCGCCAGCTCCTGGGCGAGGTACGTCAGGCTGGGGGCGTCGCCGGTGGTCAGCCGGGTCGCCACGATGCGCAGCGCCACCGGCAGTCCGCCGCACAGCTCCACGAGACGTCCGGCCGCACCGGGTTCGGCCGCGACCACGTCCCCTCCGCACTGGTCGCTCAGCAGCTTCAGGCCGCCGGGTGCGTCGAGGGGTTTCAGTTCGATGAGTTCGGCGCCGTCCTGCGCGACGAGTTCGCCGAGTTTGCTGTGGCTGGTGACCATGACGGTGCTGCCGGGACCGGTGGGGATCAGCGCTCGCACCTGGGCGGCCATGGTGACGTTGTCGATGAGGACGAGCATGCGCCGGTCGCGGGAGTGGGTTTCGTACTGCCGCCTCAGCTCCTCGAACCGCTCCGAGACATGGGCGTCGCTGCCCAGCAGCGCCCGCAGGATCGAGGCGAGGGCCTGTGAGGTCGCGGCGGGACCCATGGCCGCGCCCACGGCGGACTCGTCGCGCAGGGCGGCGTAGTCGACGTAGAAGAGGCCGTCGGGGAAGTCCTCGCGCCGGGTGTCCGCCCAGCGGCAGGCGAGCGCCGTCTTGCCCACCCCGGGCAGCCCGGCGAGGACCGCGAGCCTCACCCTGCCGGGCTCGCCGCACAGGCTGTTCATCCGGTCGAGTTCGGCGATCCGGTTGCTGAACATGCCGGTCAGCGCGGGGAGATGGTCGGGCTGGACGCCGGGCGCCGGTGCGGCCGGGCGGACGTCGAAGGCGATGTCGTACGAGGTTCCCGGCAGTACCTCGGCCAGCAGCCGGCGCAGTTCCTCCGCCGCCTCGGGGTCGTCCTGGAGGATGCGGAGCAGGCGCCGCTCCCAGTCGGCGGCGAGCCGGTTCGCCGCGTCCTCCTCGTCGCCGCCCTGCCTGGCCGCCGCCAACTCCTCGCGGGCGAAGTCCAGTTCACCGTCCTCTCCGCGCCTGGAGAGCCAGCGGGTGAACCGCCGGCCGCCGTGCTTCATCTTCAGCCAGGCGTCCGTGACCATGAGCCCGACCAGAGCCGTGGCCCCCTGGGCGGCGAGCGTTCCCAACTCGGCTTCCACCAAGCCCCCTTACGTCGTCCAGCGGCACCGGGACAGGCGGACCCCACGGTAGAACGATCTTCGCCGGATTCCCAGTCGGCACCGCCGGAGAGCCGACGTCATCACGCCGGAGACCGGCTTCGCGCCCGGAGCCGGCGCCGCCGGGGTCGACCGAGGAGGCAAGCGGAAGCATCACGCCGACACCGTTCCGGGAGCGAGAGCACGAGCGATTGCCGGCTGTCGCGACTGACGACAAGTCAGGCAAATTCGGCAGAATCCCTCGAGGGGCCCCCGCTTCCGTGGTGTGTGCCGTGTCACGTATTCCAAGTTCCGCCTAAGTTGTCTGCATCACAGCGGAAATGTCCATTTAGCATCCATGCTCGAAACAGACACCGACTCCCGAAGTCGGGCGTATCGGCAACCTCTTGGGCGCGAAGTTACAAAGTGACCCATGCCACAGCACTCGTGACATTCTCCCCTGTCCCCTCGGAAAGGTGCCCCACTATGTCCGCTTACGTCTGTCCTCCTGCCGTGATACATGGCGAGCACGCCGTGAAGACCAGCGAGATCGTGGCGGAGGTGCGCGACCGGCATCCGCATGCGCCGTGGGCGCCGCGGATCGACGGCATCGCGGCCAGCACGGGCATCGAGACCCGCGGGTGGATGCTGCCGCTGGAGACCGCCGTCGCACCCGGCAACGGCGGTGGCCTGCGGGCTGTCGGCATCGGTTCGGCCCAAGAGGCGCTGGCGCGCGACGGGTTCAGCCAGCAGGACGTGGACCGCGCGATCGCCGCACTTGAGGCGATACCCGGGCCGCAGACGGTCCAGGAGCGCACCGCGCCGGCCTGGGAGGCCGTGCAGTCCTACGGGGAGCATGCGGCACGCGGGGCCCTGCAGATCGCCGGGCTGGACGCCACGGACGTCGACTGCCTGATCACCAGCCACTCCACCACCCCGGCGCTGCCTGGTCTGGACATCGCCCTGGCCAACAAGCTTCCGCTCCGCAGCGACGTGATGCTGCTGCCGGCCACGCAGTGGGCCTGTATCGCGGGGACCCGCTCCCTGGCGCTGGCGGCGGATCTCGTGGCCGCGGACCCCGACCGGGTGGTCCTGGTCGTGATCGCGGAGGCGCTGAGCACGACCTACCAGCCCGCGGACGACACTCTCGAGTCCCTGATCGTCCGGTTGCTGTTCGCGGACACCGCGGTCGCCGCGGTGGTCACGGGCCGCCCGAGGCCCGAGTCGGTGCTGCGACTGGACTCCGCCTGGCACCACACCCTGCCCGGCACCCAAGACCTGCACCGCCTGGAGACGAGGGCGGACGGCACCCACTTCGTGATGGACCGGCGCGGGCCGCGCGCCGTGCAGGAGACGGTCACCGCGATGTGGGAGTGGCTGCGCGTCCGTTACGAGGACGACCCCGACGCCTGGCACCCCGACGTGCTGCTGGCGCACCCCGGCGGGACCCGGGTGCTGGAGTACATGGAGCAGACGATGCCCGACGCGTGGCCGTCGGGGCTGCTGGACTACAGCCGGGACAGCTACACCACCGGCAACCGCGGAGGCGCCGCCGTGTTCGACATCATGCGGCGGGCACACGACGCCGGGCAGAAGTCCGGCGACCGCGCCGTCCTGTACGCGGCGGCACCGGGCCTGACCGCCACCGCCCTGGAAGGCCAGTGGCTGTAGTGCGAGCCCGCGCCACCCGGACCAGCGAACGGGCCCTCGGCATCACCGGTCACGCCACCGGTACCGCTGGGGGCACCGTCCGTGGCATCGGTGGCGCCGGGTGACCCGTACGGCGCCCGTACGCCAGCCGCGCTCCCCTCGATTGCGGCCGCGCCCCTGCCGCGCTCCCATGCGCCGGCCGCTCCCTCGCCCTGCGCCCGCGTCACCTCGCGACTTCCGCCCAGACCACCTTGCCGGTGTCCGTCCACCGCACCCCCCACCGGGTGGTGAGCCCGTGCACGACGCGCAGGCCACGACCGCCGTCGTCGAGGAGGCCGCCCCGCCTCAGACGGGGCCTGCTGCGCTCCCATGCGCCGGCCGCTCCCCCGCCCCGCAGTCGCGTCACCTCGCGACTTCCGCCCAGACCACCTTGCCGGTGTCCGTCCACCGCACCCCCCACCGGGTGGTGAGCCCGTGCACGACGCGCAGGCCAC
>NZ_JBIAEC010000010.1:325157-345260 GCF_042868225.1 Streptomyces sp. NPDC007856
CACGACCGCCGTCGTCGAGGAGGCCGCCCCGCCTCAGACGGGGCCTGCCGTTGCCGGTGTCGCCCACCTCGCAGAGCAAGCCGTGACCGGCCCTGATCAGCCGCACCGTGATGGGACCGGTGGCGAAGCGCACCGCGTTCGTGACCAGCTCGCTGACCAGCAGCGACACCTTGTCCCGGGTGTCGTCCCTGGTGCGCCATTGCCGCAGCAGCGCGCAGACCTGCGCGCGGGCACGGGCGGGCGCGTCGTCGCGGGCGGGCAGCCGCCAGGTCGCGGTGTCCTCCTTGCGGTAGCCGATCATGCGCGCGAGCAGCAGGGTCACGTCGTCGCGCTGGCGCGCCGGTGCCAGCGTGGAGACGACGTGCCGTGCGGCCTGCTGCAGGGCGTCCCAGGGGTGCACCGTGGACACGGCGTCCGCCAGCCTGCCGATGCCCTCGTCGATCGACAGGGCCGGATCCTCCACCAGGCCGTCGGTGTAGAGGGCCAGCAGGGAGCCCGGGGGCGCACGGAACGTGTGCACGTCGAACGGTTCCCTCAGCGCGAACTCGGCGCCCAGGCCGGGGTGAGGGCGGACCGCGAGCGGGCTCGCGCGCCCGTCCGGGGAGACCAGGACCGGGGGGAGATGGCCGGCGCTGGCGAGCGCCACATGGTGGCTGACCGGGTCGTAGAGGGCGATGCAGCAGGTCGATCCGAGGGCGCTGTAGCCGGCCGTCAGCCCGGACTCCGCGTCGTCCAGCAGTGTCACGGTCTTGTCCAGATGCTCCAGCACCTCGTCGGGCCCGAGCCCCGCGGACAGCAGCGCGCGGGCCTCCATGCTCAGCTGGCCCATGGTCGCCGCGGCTCCCAGGCCGTGCCCGACGACGTCACCGACCACCAGCGCCGTACGGCCGTCCGGCAGCGGAAAGCTGTTCACCCAGTCGCCGCCGACGCCCGCGCTGTCGGGCGTGGCGGGCTGGTAGATGCTGGCGATCTCGATGGTGTCGCCGCCGGTCCGGGGCAGCAGTCGGCGCTGCAACGCCAGCACCTGCGTGTGCTCGCGCTGGTGCTGACGGGCCAGGTCGACGTGGTGGGCGGTCCTCGCCACCAGTTCCTGCAGGTCGAACAGCTCGCTGTCGCGGAAGGGGCAGTCCGCCCGCCGCCATACCTCCGCCACGCCCAGCACGACGGGCGGCGCGCCGTCCAGGACCAGCGGTATGCACGCCACACCCGCCGACCGGTCACTGGGCACCAGGGCACGCATCAACCGGGCACTGCCGAGCACGCGCTCGACCGCCTCCCGGTCGGGTATGACGATGGCCTGCGGGGCGTCGTCCCGCCGTACCGCCTGCGCCAGCAGGCGACTCGCGTCGCTGGGAAGATCGTCGCCCGGAGTCACATAGCCCTCGGGCCACGCCCGGTCCGGCACCAGGGCCGCCCGCCGCAGCCGGATGCGCCCCTGCGCCTGCCCGGTGACTCCCTCGCCCGTCCACACGGCGAAGTCGAGGTCGACGGCGGCCACGTCTCCCCAGGCCAGCAGGGACTGCGCCAGCGACTGCGCGGTCTCGCCGATGTCCAGCGAGGTGCCGATCGCGGTCTCGGCGGCGTACAGGTGCAGCCTCCTGGCCATGGCGATCAGGGAGACGGTCAGCCCCTCCTGAGGCACCGCGGCGGGCAGGATGCTCATCGAGACCACCAGCTCCGACCCGTCGGCGCGCCGCAGGCGCTGGATCCGGGCGACGTGCGCCTCACCGGTCTCCAGGACCTGCCGCAACCGCCGGGTGACGGTCGGTACGTCGCCGGGGGGCAGGAGATCGACGAAGGGACTCCCGGCCACGGCGTCCAGACCCGCGAATACGGGGGCGGCCAGATTGCAGCGGGTGATTCTCAGCTCCCTGTCCAGGTTGACCACGCCGAGAATCTGCTCCTGACCATTGCCCGCCGGGTTGTCGGGTACGCGACGGCGGACGGTGCGGTCGCCCTGCGCGTCGTCAGGACCGGCGCCCGCTGCCGCGCCACCGCGCGGGATGTAGCGCCCCAGGGCACTGCTGACCAGGTCGAACGGCGACGATGACGAGGGGGAGGGTGTGGAGTCCATGCGGCTCTCTCAGCAATCCCCGGCGCAGCGCCGAGGCCGTACTCGGACCCGTGCGACGGGGCCCCGAGATCCCTGACCGCACACCTCATTGAATAACACCGGGGGGTGCTTCGCCCACACCATCGGATCGCGCGGTGAACACGGACGGTGACGGAACCCCGCGGCCGGTGGGGCCGTGCTCACCTTGCCGGGGACGTCGCCCGCCGGCATCCGACGACCGCCACAGGACTGCTGGTGCTTGCTCCTTGTCATCTTGATCGTCAGTCCTGCCCACACTGATGATGCTGATGATGCCGAGCGCCGGGAGCACCCGCGGCACCCACGGCGTCACCATTGGCCACGCCCCTGAGCAGGCCGGCACGGTACGGGACCTCGGCGCCGACCTCTGGCCGACCCTCGGTGGTGGCTGTGCGATTGAACCGCCGGTGGCATCGCTGCCACGGCGGTTGCCGAGATCGACGGTGACGTGGCCCCATCGAGGCCGAAGACCGTCGACACACGCGCTTCAAGACCTCAGCGGCAGTCGAGCTGGCCCGCGTTGTGCTTGGCGTCGAGTATCCGACGCACGCTGTCGTTGACCTTGGTCCGGAACGAAGCGTCCTGCCGCATCCGGGTCTGGACGGCCTGTGTCATCGCGGGTACAATGCTCGGCCGCACCGTGAGGATCATGTCTCCGCCCGCCGCGATGAAGTTCACGGCCCGCTGGGCAGGAGTGAAGGAGCGCACGGCGACCGCGTTCCCGAGGTCGTCCGAGATGACCACGCCCTTGAAGCCGAGTTGGCTGCGCAGCAGGTGATCGATGACCGTCGGTGAGAAGGCCGCCGGGTGCTTGGGGTCGATCTTGGTGTAGGTGGCCGACGAGACCATCACGAACGGTGACCCGGCCCGGATCCCGGCCCGGAACGGCGTGAGGCTCGAACTGCCGGCGGTTGTCACCGAGTCCACGACGTTGGCGGTGGTGTCGGTGTTGCCGATCACCTGGCCCAGCCCGGGGAAGTGCTTGAGCGTGGTCATCACGCCCGACTGCGCGAAGCCGGCGGCGAACGCGCTGGTGTGGGAGGTGACGGTGGCAGCGGTATGGCCGTACTCCCGCTGGAAGGAACCGATGGGGATGTTGCGGGTGCCCAGAGCGGCGGGGACCACGTCGGCGACCGGCGCCAGGTTCAGGTTGACCCCTGCAGCCTTGAGCTGCTTGGCCCATCCGGCGGCCTGGGTACGCAACGTCGCGGTCGACCAGCTGCCCTGGGTCAGGCCGCTGGGCATGGTCGAGAAGCCGGGGCCGTGGAGCACCTGCACCCGGCCGCCCTCCTGGTCGGTCGCGACCAGGAGGCCGACCCGTCGGCCTGCGACCTGGTCCGCTTGGCGTTGGAAACCGTCGACGAGCTTTCTGGTCGCCGTCGTACCGGCGGTGCTGCGGCCGGTCAGCATGACGGACCCCACATGGTTGTCGCGCAGAGTGCGCAGCTGGGCCTGGTCTGGGTTGGCCGCGGCGATTCCCCCCATGAAAAGCTGCCCTACCCGTTGAGCAGTGGTCATGCCGGACAGGTATCGGTCGGTGCAGGTGGCGGCAGATGCCGACCGGGCGGCACTCTCGGTGGCGGGGACAGCTTCAGTGCCGGTACGGCTCGGCACTGCACTGGCGGTACCCGAGGCTCGTGTGCCATGGCTTGCGGGGAGGGATCTGCTTGCAGTGAGGGATCCGGTGGAGTCGGCTGACCCCCCAGGTGTGACCGATGCACCGCACCCTGTGACGGCAAGCGCCAGAGTGACCAACGGGATCCCGGTGCGCAGGGCTGTGCAGCGGCGGCTCCTGGCCTGCTGCCGGACGCGTATTGTCATGGTTCTTCTCCCGGCTTGGACGAGCCGGGGCTACCGCGCGCTGCGCAGACTTCCATCACGGCGAGCCCGGCTTGCTGCGTCCATCACACCGTACGTTATTGGGCATTTGTTCGCCTCTTGGCATTCCACCAGCGAATCCGCCGAAGCCCGCACCAGCGAACCGCCATTGTCCTCGGCGCCCGGATGCCCCGGGCGAGCCTTGTCGGACGATTTGTCACACGCGAAGAAGCTGCAGTCGTGGCCGCCTCGGAACTACCCGAGGAACGAGAGACGCACCTGACGGTTGGCATTGTCCTTATTGGTGTCGACCAGGCAGACCGACTGCCAGGTGCCCAACTCCAGGTGGCCGGCGATCACCGGGAGGGTCGCGTGGGGCGGGACGATGGCCGGGAGGACGTGGTCGCGGCCGTGGCCGGGGCTGCCGTGGCGGTGCTGCCAGCGGTCGTCGGCGGGGAGCAGGGTGTGCAGGGCAGCGAGGAGGTCGTCGTCGCTGCCGGCGCCCGTCTCGATGATGGCGATTCCGGCGGTGGCGTGCGGGACGAAAATACTGAGCAGGCCGTCGCGGCCGGCCGCCGCCTCGCGCAGGAAGTCCTCGCAGTCGGCGGTGAGGTCGACGACGCGTTCCCGAGAGCCGGTGGAAACGTGCAGCATTCGGGTGGTGAAGGCATCTGGCATGCCCCCATCCTGGCCCATACGCAGGGTTCGCACCCAGGGGCACAAGGGTGTCCTGAGACGGCCGGTCCACAGAACCAGACGCCGTTGATCGTGGCGCGGCCATCTCGCTGCGTTCTGCCGCGCGTTGCGTTCAGCCCTGCTCACCACGCACGGTCATATCGACCTGCTGCGGGTGGCCTCCGCCGCGTGTCGCCGCGGCCGCTGAAGCCCTACCCCGCTTCTTTCTTCCCTTGGTCTCCGCTGTTTTTCCCTCGGGCTCCGCTGCCCTGCCGGTGACCCGCCGTTCAGGCAGGCGGGCGAGCTTCTACCTGGTCGACAACGCCAGGGACCAGCGCGCTCAGCCGCACATCAGTCCCATCGTATGCGTGCCTTCTGACGGCAGGCCGTCACAAGGCGGACCTGTCACTCCGTGTCAATGCATGCGGCTCGCCCTGCGAACGCTCAATCGCGCCTGACGCCCGTCCAAGTGGCGGGCTGGGAGCCCTTGCCTCCCAGCAGGGAGTAAACAGGTCGTAGTCTCGGTACGACTCGAAGGCGCACGATGAGCCCAGGCAAATCCGACGGTTCGCGGCCCGACCCCTGCTACGACCGGCGCGCCGACCGCTTCGGAGCATTCACCGACCAGCGCTCAACGGGGTACTGGCCTCTGCGCCGCACACGGCCCGGAGCCACCCGATGAACCACAAACGCCCCGGACGGGGCCCGACCACCGTGACGGTATTCGTCTTCACCCGGGGTGCGGCTCTTCGATGTGACCGGTCCCATCGAGGTGTTCGCTGCGGCCAACGAGTTCGGCGGTCAGTGTCAGGTGCGGATCGCGTCCGAGGGGTACGGACGTGATCACCTCCGCCGGGACCCGCCTCGGCGCCGATGTGCGGGTCGATGATGTACAGAAGCCATGCGACGTCCTGCTGATCCCGGGGGTCCGGAATGGGAAACGCTGATCAAGGACGTCGCAGTCGATCTCGCCCGCTGTAGGCCACGGGCTGGATTCGCCGCAGAAGCCGCGCCCAGGTGCCGTCCGCCGACCACAGCCGGTGGCGTGGAAAACGAGCAGATCAAGTGACGTCACACGATCGGCCGGACGGCTCCTGGGTGTCCAGTCCCGGACCGAGGTGCTGGCGCATCAGCGCCTGCGCGGTCGTCTCGGCGGCGGCGAACCTGGAGCGTCCTGCGTCGGTCAGGGTGGCCTCGACCGTCCTGCGGTCTCCGGCACGACGATGGCGATCAATCAGTCCGGCAGCCTGCAGACCCCTGAGGAGGTAGGACATCCGGTCCCCGGATTCCTGGAGGGACGCCGCCAGCTTGGCAACGGGCACAGATCCGCTCGCGGCCTCGGCGAGCGCGCCGAGAATGAGGTAGTCATGGAGCGACAGACCGTGCCGCACCCGCAACTCACCGTGCACGAGACCCAAGGTCCGCAGGACCCCTGGAAACTGCCACCGCGTGGTGTCCGACAAATCGTAGTCGATCATATTCCTTCCCAAGGGTCGGTTCTCCGGCCGCAAGCCCGCGGCCGCAGCATCACAACCAGATTCCATACGACGTCGATCCCGGGCCGGACGGACACGAAGCCCTCGGATCAGGACGGCGTCACCCGCCCGCACTCCGACTGTGCGACGACGGCAGGCAGCAGGCCGTCACCCGGCCGATGTCCTGATGTGAGGCCGTCGTGGCGCGCCCGACCCTCCGTCTCCGCACTCCCGGCGTCCTAGCGTCGTCAGTGCGACGCGGTCGAACGGGTCGGTCTCCGCAACCTTTGCGAAGTTCTCGAACACCTGACACGCAGGCGGACGACCGCCGTAGCCGCGTCCGCCATCCCAAGGCTTCGCAGAGGAAAGAAGGCGTTCGCGCCATGGCGTCGCAATCAGACACCGCTCGAGCAGCGTCTCACGGGCTGGACTTCGGGCTCAACGAATGGGTCGTGGACGAGCAGCGGCGGCGTTACCTCCAGGACCCCGGCTCGGTCGACCAGACGTGGAGGGACTTCTTCGCCACCCTGGTGTCCCCGGCCGCCGCGGCCTCCCTGACCGCCTCAGCCCAACACCACAAGGGCACCGACGAGGCGGCGCTCAAGGCGGTACGGGTCACCGCGCTCATCCACGCCTATCGCGTGCGCGGGCACCTGATGGCAGGCACGGACCCGCTCATGGCGCGGCCCGCCTTCGCACATCCGGAACTCGACATCGCCGCATTCGGACTCAACGACGCGGACCGGGCGGAGGACTTCGCCGTGGACGGGTTCGCCGGGCACACCACGATGACACTCGACGAAGTGCTCGGGGCGTTGCGGGAGTTCTACTGCCGCACCGCCGGGTTCGAGTACATGCACATCCAGGACGCCCGGGAACGCCGCTGGATCCAGCAACGCGTCGAGGGGCCGCAGCGCCGCCCGGACCGTGCCGGACAGCTGCGGATCCTCTACCGGTTGGGGGCCGCGGAGGCCTTCGAGACGTTCCTGCAGACCAAGTACGTGGGCCAGAAGCGGTACTCGCTCGAAGGCGGCGAGTCGGCCATCGTGCTGCTCGACGCCCTGTTGCTCCGCGCCATCGAAGACGGTGTCCAAGAAGCCGTCATCGGGATGGCGCACCGCGGCCGGCTCAACGTCCTGGCCAACATCATCGGCAAGTCCTACGGCCAGATCTTCGACGAGTTCGAGGACGCGGTGGACATCCGGTCGGTCCAGGGCTCGGGGGACGTGAAGTACCACCTCGGCGCGGAGGGCACCTACCGTGCCCTGGACGGCGGCACCATCGCCGTCTCGGTCGTGGCGAACCCCTCGCACCTGGAGATCGTGGGGCCGGTGGCCCAGGGCGTGGTGCGCGCCAAGCAGGACCTGGCCGGGGACCAGGGCGAGCCCTTCCCCGTACTGCCGGTCGTCCTCCACGGCGACGCGGCCTTCGCCGGCCAGGGCGTGGTCGCCGAGACCCTGAACATGTCGCAACTGCCAGGCTACCGCACGGGCGGGACGGTCCACGTGGTCGTCAACAACCAGATCGGCTTCACCACCCTGCCCGCCAACGGCCGTTCGAGCACGTACGCCACCCATGTGGCGCGGATGGTGGAGGCCCCGATCTTCCACGTCAACGGCGACGACCCGGAAGCCGTCGGCCGCGTCGCACGGATGGCCTTCGACTACCGCCAGACGTTCCACAGGGACGTCGTGGTCGATCTGGTCTGCTGCCGGCGCCACGGGCACAGCGAGGTCGACGACCCGTCCATCACGCAGCCGATGATGTACGAACGCATCGACGCCAAGGCTTCGGTGCGCACGCTGTACGCCGCGGCCCTCATACGCCGCGGGGACATCGGCGAGCGGCAGGTGGACAGTGCCCGCCGCAACTACCAGGATCACCTCGAACGGGCCTTGGCCGAGACCCGGGCGCTGCCCGCTCCCGCACCGGCCGAAGACCTTCCTTGCGCCGACGCCGGACAGGCGGCCACCCAGCGCACGGCGACCGCGATCGACGAGGCGAGGGCCCGTCAGGTCATCGCATCGCAGACCGACCTGCCGCAGGGCTTCACCGTGCACCCGCGTGTCCTGCCGCAGCTCCACCGGCGCACGGCGACGCTCGACACCGGCACCGTCGACTGGGCCACCGCGGAGACACTGGCGATCGGTTCGCTGCTGCTGGACGGCGTCCCGGTACGGCTGGCCGGACAGGACTCCCGGCGCGGCACCTTCGGCCAGCGCCACACCGTACTGACCGACCGGCGCACCGGCGCGGAGCACACGCCGCTGAACTCCCTCAGCCCGCAGGCCGCGAGCTTCGCACCGTACGACTCGATGCTGTCCGAACTGGCAGCGCTGGCCTTCGAGTACGGCTATGCGCAGGCCCGTCCGGAAGCCCTGGTGCTGTGGGAGGCCCAGTTCGGTGACTTCGCCAACGGCGCGCAGACGGTCGTCGACGAGTACATCGCCTCGTCCGAGCAGAAGTGGGCCAGCGCTCCGCAGTGACCATGCTGCTGCCCCACGGCCTGGAGGGCCAGGGCCCCGACCACTCCTCCGCCCGGATCGAACGCTTCCTGCAATTGTGCGCGCAGGACAACATGACCGTGGCCATGCCCTCCCTGCCGGGCAACTACTTCCATCTGCTCAGGCAGCAGGCGCTGGACGGCCGCAGGCCACTGGTGGTCTTCACCCCGAAGTCGATGCTGCGGTCGAAGGCGGCCGTCTCCGCCCTGGCCGAGTTCACCCAGGGCGGCTTCCGCCCGGTCCTGCCGGACGACACGACGGACCCGGCCCGTGTCTCGCGCGTGCTGCTGTGCTCGGGCAAGGTCTTCTACGACCTCGACGCCCACCGGCACGCCGCGGGCTCGACCGACACGGCGATCGTCCGCGTGGAGCGCCTCTACCCGTTCCCCGACGAGGAACTCGCGGCGGAACTCGCCCGCTTCCCCGCGGCCGCGGACGTGCGGTGGGTGCAGGAGGAGCCGGAGAACCAGGGTGCGTGGTCGTTCGTCGCGCCGCGTCTGCACCGGCTGACCCGGCGCGCGGTGGAGTGCGTGAGCCGGCCCGAGGCGCCCGCGCCCGCGGCCGGCTCGGCCCGCCGGCACGGCGTGGAGCAGAAGGCTCTCGTGACATCGGCCTTCCAGTGATCAGCGGCTCGCGCGGTGCGCATCGGCTGCCCACCGCGCGTATCCGTCGACACCACGGCAGCATCGAGGAGGAGCAGCGGCATGAGCCTGCTGGCGCGCATCAACCAGCCCGCGGACTTGAGGGGTCTGAGCCATCCAGAGCTGGTCCGGCTGGCCGGGGAGATCCGCGACTTCCTGGTCCGCCATGTCGCGGCCACGGGAGGCCATCTGGGGCCCAACCTCGGCGTCGTGGAACTGACCCTGGCGCTGCACCGGGTCTTCGACTCCCCGCGCGACCGGCTGCTGTGGGACGTCGGGCACCAGGCGTACGTCCACAAGATCGTGACGGGGCGGGCCGGTGAGTTCTCCGGCCTGCGGCAGCGTGGCGGGCTTTCCGGATACCCGAGCCGGGAGGAGTCCACGCACGACCACATCGAGCACTCCCACGCATCGGTAGCCCTGTCGTACGCCGATGGCATGGCCAAGGCCGCACAGCTCGCAGGAGAGTCGGACCGGCACATCGTCGCCGTCGTCGGCGACGGAGCACTCACCGGAGGGCTGGCCTGGGAGGCCTCAACAACATCGCGGCGGCACCGGACCGGCCGGTGGTGATCGTCGTCAACGACAACGGACGCTCGTACGTACCGACCGTGG
The DNA here is from genome assembly GCF_042868225.1 of Streptomyces sp. NPDC007856. Lineage (NCBI taxonomy): Bacteria > Bacillati > Actinomycetota > Actinomycetes > Kitasatosporales > Streptomycetaceae > Streptomyces > Streptomyces sp. NPDC007856. The sequence continues at coordinate 334,978 of NZ_JBIAEC010000010.1, forward strand.
GCGGACTCGCCCGGCACCTGGCGGCCCTGCGCACCCGCGCCGGCTACGAGCGTCTGGCCGGCTGGGGCAGACAGGCGCTCGACGGTGCCGGAGCGCCGGGCCGGGCGCCGCACCGCACCCTGCACGCGGCCAAGGAAGGCATCAAGGAGGGCCTGAAAGCGGGCCTCGCAGGGGGCAGCGCCGAGGCCGTGATGCCGCACTCGCTCTTCTGCGAGCTGGGACTGCACTACCTCGGGCCCGTCGACGGCCACGACATCACCGCCCTGGAAGCAGCCCTGGAGCGGGCCAAGACCCATGGCGCGCCGGTCGTCGTCCACTGCATCACGCGCAAGGGGCTCGGATACGCGCCGGCCGAACAGAACGAGGAGGACCACCTGCACGGCATCGGCATCATCGACCCGCAGACCGGGCACCCTCTGCGGCCCGCTGGTCTGACCTGGACGGCAGTGTTCGGCCAGGAACTGGTCGAACTGGCCGACGCGCACCCGGACGTCGCCGCGATCACCGCGGCCATGCCCGGCTCCGTCGGTCTCAACGACTTCGCCGCACGCTACCCGGCACGGTTCTTCGACGTCGGGATCGCCGAGCAGCATGCGGTCGCCTCGGCCGCCGGGATGGCCATGGCGGGCCTGCATCCGGTGATCGCCTTGTACGGCACGTTCCTGAACCGCGCCCTCGACCAGGTGCTGATGGACCTCGCGCTGCACCGGCTCGGTGCGACCCTGGTCCTCGACCGGTCCGGAGTCACCGGTGACGACGGCCCCAGCCACAACGGGCTGTGGGATCTTGCGATGCTCCAAGCTGTCCCCGGCCTGCGTATCGGGGCTCCCCGCGATGCGCGCACGCTGCGGCGGCAGTTGCGGCAGGCCGTGTCGATCACCGACGCGCCGACGGTCCTGCGCTACCCGAGAGGCACGGTCGGCCCGGCGATCCCGGCGGTCGGCCGCGCCGGTGCGGTCGACGTCCTGCGCGAGGCCCCCGGCCGCGGCGTCCTGCTGGTCGCTGTCGGAACGACGGCCTCGGTCGCTCTCGAAGCGTCGGAGCTCTGCGCCGAGCAGGGGGTGGAGGTCACCGTAGTGAATCCACTGTGGGTCAAGCCGCTCCCCGGCGATCTGCCCGCGCTCGCCGCCGAGCACGCCCTGGTCGTCACGGTCGAGGACGGCCTGCGCGCCGGAGGAGTGGGCACAGCGGTGGCCCAGGGCCTGCAGGAGGCCGGCATCCGCACCCCGGTACGTGCCGTGGGCGTGGCGGACGGGTTTCCCCGGCAGGCCACCCGGGCCGAGATCCTCGGGGCAGCAGGCCTGACCGCTCAGGCGATCGCGCACCGTCACCCAGACCCTGGCCGGCGCGGCCGTCACCGCGGTACCCACCGGTCCCCGCACCATCCCCGCACCCAAAAGGCAATGAATTTCGCATACCAGTAAAATGCTTCTCCTGCGAAAGCGGCCGGAGGATGCGTCATGTCCGAGATCATCTGCCGCAGAATCGACGAGCAGACGCCAAGCGAGGACGGCGAGGTCGGCGAGCGCGTGCTGGTCGACCGGGTCTGACCGGAAGGTCTGCGCCGGCAAGGCGCACCGCTCGACGAGTGGCTGCGGGAGGTCGCACCATCCATCGAGCTGCAGCGCTGGTACGGCCACCACCCCCAGCGGTTCGGTGAGTTCCGCCGCCGCTATCTCACCGAACTGGGCGATCAACGGCACAAATACGCAGATACCCGGCGTCGGGACCTGGCCCAATACCGCAGCCTCACCCTGCTGACCTGAACCCAGGACATGGACCACAGCCATACCGCGGTCCTGGCCGAATGGCTCACCGAACCCGGCTCTCACGATGAGCGGCGCCCGGATGCCGCCCTTCCCGAGCACGGACGTACCGCTCCCGGTTCCCGGCCGCCCGGCCACCGCGCGGCCGTCTCCGCCGCAGTGTCCAATCTCAACGCGGGCGCACTCGCGTTCGTGATGGGCACCGGCATCGTCTTCACGGCCTGTACGTCGACGGCGCCGACACTGCCTCCGCCGTACTGCTGTGGGTGGCCCTGGCCGGTTATGCCGTACTGGTGCCCGCCTACGGCTGGCGGCTGCTGCGCCGGCGCGAGCGGTTCGTCGCGGATCTCCTCGGGCCGCGTGCCTTCGCGTTCCTCACCCTCGCGATCTCCTCGAACGTGCTGACTGCTCGCTTTGTGCCGGCCGGACACACCGCGGTCGCCGGGGCGTTCCTGGCGTTCGGGACGCTGGGGTGGGTGGTGCTGGACTACGGCATCCCGCTCGCGCTCATCACCACGCTGAAGCGGGGCCCCTCGCTCGACCAGGTGAACGGCACCTGGTTCCTGTGGTCGGTGGGATCGGAGTCGGTGGCGGTCGCGGCGGCATCGCTGGCCCGGGTGACCCCGGGACACGCACTGACCGTCCTGGCAGTGGTGTGCTGGGCCGGCCGTCGGCCTGATGCAGTACCTGCTGACCGCCGCGCTGGTCCTGGCCCGGCTGCTGGCCCGGCCGGTGCAGCCGGAAGGCCTCATGACGCCCGTATGGATCTTCATGGGGGCGGCGGCGATCGCCGTACTCGCCGGAGTCCGGCTGATCGCTCTCCATCCCACGATGTTGTCGCGCCCGCTCGTCATCGGGACGTCCGTCGTCCTGTGGGCGTTCTCAAGCTGGCTGATTCCGCTCCTGCTGGCTCTGGGCGTTTGGCGGCACGCGCTGCGCCGTATCCCGCTGCGCTACGAGCTCGGCTGGTGGAACCTCGTCTTCCCGGTCGGTATGTATGCGGTCACCACGCATGAGCTGGGACGCGCGACCGCAACCTCGTGGATGACGAGCGTGGGCCGCTGGGAGGTCTGGATCGCCGTGGTGTTCTGGGCTGTCGTGTTCGCCGCCATGGTGGCAGCCAGACTCCGGGCCCGCCCCACGACCGCGCACGGATCCGTCGGTGCGGGGCAGACGGCCCGCCCGCAGAGCACGGCCTCGACGGCAACCGGGGCGCTGCCATAGGCACGCGTTGCGGTGCGGCGCGAACCCGGCCGCCCGTCGGCAGACAGCCGGGTTCGCGTGACGCGTCCGTGTCATGCGGAGCGTTACACGGGCCCTGTCAGCGGCGGGCGCGCTCACGCTGCCGGACAGCATGGCGCAGGGAGTGCCAGGCGACCACCGCCCAGGCGGCGACGAGCAGGGCGTACAGGACGACGGCGCTCCAGACGAACAGCTGCGAGCCGGTACGAGCTGCGAGCGCGCTGGTGCCGGTGACGCACGCACCGAGGGGGAAGATGAAGGACCACCAGGTGGCTGCGAAGGGCAGCCCTCTGCGGATTTCCCGTACGGTCAGCGCCGTGGCCAGTACCAGCCACAGCAGGGCGAAGCCCCAGATCCCGAGCCCACCCAGGAGCGCTACGACACCACTCCCGCGCGCGTACGGGGCGGGCAGCGCGCTCGGCGACGCCGTGGCCAGCGTCCCCAGCGCCGTCACCGCCTGATCCAGCGCCCCCACGCCGATCCACATCGTGGGCACCACCGCACCGCCGGGCGCGTCATGATGCACCAGGCGGCTGTAGACCATGGCCAGCACCAGCAGGACCGCGACCAACCCGAGCCCGAGCATCGAGTAGCAGCACAGCAGCAGGGCCAGCCGGACCTGCCCGGCCGGCGCCCGCGGGATGAGCAGCGCGCCCGTCGCGGCGGAGACCAGCGGCGGCACCACCGGTAGCAACCAGCCGCCGAACGCCGCGTCCGGCGTGAAGCGGTGCCGCGTGACCATGAGATACGGCACCGTGCAGGCGGTGGCAAGACCCAACACCGTACCGGCCGACCACAGCACCCAGTCCGCATCCACCGCCGCACGCTCCCCGATCAGCCGCCGGCCGAGCAGCAGCGTCCCGGCCCCGACGGTGAGCAGAGCCATCGGCGGCGCCCCGAAGAACTGGGCCAGTACCGGATCACCGGCATGCACCCGCAGCGCCCGCTGCCCGGTATAGCTGACGGCGAGCACGATCAGCAGCAGCACGGTCCCCGCCCAGACCACCGTTGCGGCCTCGCCGAGCCCGGGGAAACCGCGCGGCAGGGTGGCGGCCGCGACGGCGACGATCCCGCTGCCCATGACGGCGGCGAACCAGCCGGGACCGAGCCGGCCACGCTCCCTGCCGTTCGCCTCGTCCGGTTGGTCACGTACAAGCACGGATGATCTCGGGGCCGAGCCGACCGCGGACGCTCTCGGGGCCGGGCCGACCTGGGACGGGACCGCTCGGCTGGTACTGGGGTGGGGTGTCACGGCGCGGAGTGCCTTCTCTCGGGGTGTCGGATTCGTCACCGTCCACGACCAGCCACGGTGACGGGCCGGCCGACTGGCCGGGCCACACCCAGCAGCTCAGGGACGCGGCCGAGACCGTCGGCCCGTTGGCGCACTCGACGCTATGGCGAAGCGCGGCTCCCGCCACAGAACAGCACGCGCCATGACGCCCTCACACCAGGACATCGAGCACCGTGCAGGCCCGTTGCCGGGTGCCGGCCCGATGCCCCGATGTCCTTGTCCGAGCGTGTTGTGGCCACACCTGTGGCCATGACGAGACGGCAAGCGACCGCTGAACACGGGCGAGGCGCCGAAGCCCGATGCCTCGTTCCACACCACGGAAGGCAGCAGCATGCCGCAGGGACGCGGACGACAATCGGCACAGGAGCGGCAGAGCATCGCCGGGCGGATGATGGTGTCCTCCGATGTGGGCCCCAGTCCGTCCGGGAGGCGCACGATGAAGGACAGGCCGTCAGGCGGGAAGCCGCTCCTGGTGACCGTGCTGGTCTTCCCCGGCGTACGGCTGCTCGACGTCACCGGCCCGATCGAGGTGTTCACGACAGCCAACGAATTCGGCGGCCGCTACCGCGTACGCACGGTCTCCCCTGACGGCGCCGACGTGGTCACCGCAGCCGGCACCGGACTGCGCGTCGACCTCGCTGCCGCGCAGGTACAGGCGGCCAGCGATGTGGTCGTCATCCCCGGCGGCCCGGAGTGGCCCTCCCTCATCAAGGACGACGCGCTGCTGGACGCCATGAGAGGGCTCGACGCACGCGGCTGCCGCACGGCGTCCATCTGCACCGGCGCCTTCCTCCTCGCCGCGGCCGGACTGCTCGACGGACGGAAGGCGACAACGCACTGGCGCTTCGCCGACCAGCTCGCCCTGCGCTACCCGAAGGTGACCGTGGAAGCGGACGCCCTGTTCGTACGCGACGGCCACATCATGACCTCCGCAGGCGTCACCTCGGGCATCGATCTCTCGCTCGCCCTGGTCGAGGAGCACCTCGGCGCCGACGTCGCCCGCGCCGTGGCCAAGGACATGGTCGTGTTCATGCAGCGGCCGGGCGGCCAGTCCCAGTTCAGTGTCCGCACCCACACCCCGCGCGCGAGACAGGAGATGCTGCGCCGGGTCCTGGACGCGGTCGCCGAGGACCCGTCCGCCCCGCACACCCTTGCCGCCATGGCGCGCCGGGCAGGTGTGAGCACCCGCCACATGACACGCCTGTTCCACGACGAGATGCACACGACCCCGGCCCGCTACGTCGAGCAGGTCCGCATGGAGGCCGCCCAGGCGATGCTGGAAGACAGCGACGACCCCATGGCCACGGTGGCCCGGCGCACCGGCTTCGGGTCACCGGAGTCCCTGCGTAGGGCCTTCACGCGCAACCTCGGGATCACGCCGGGAGCCTACCGGGCACGCTTCCGCACCACGCACACCGGAGTCGACGGCAAGGGCGCCTGAGCCCTGGAGGTCGGCGAGCACAGACAATCGCCGAAATCCGACAGGCCGGCCGTGCCGGACGAGGCCAGTCAGGCCTCCTCGACAGTCTGTCCCAAGCACCGGCTCTGCGAGCGCGGCCCGCCACGCGGGCGCGCTGAAAGGACCGGCGAAGTACTGCGTCTCGTGCACGACCTGCTGGTCGGCGAATTCCATGACGCTCGCCGAGTACGAAGACGCACCGTCGTAGATGGTGGCGCATTCGCTCACCCATACATGCGCGTGGCCGGTGACGCGCAGGAGGGTGAAGCGCCGGTCGGCCGGATGCCCGCCGCGTTGTCTCGCGGCCCCGGAAACGTTCGCCCGACTGCGGATAGTCCAGCATCGCGTCCGCAGCCTGGATCGCGTGCTCGGCCTCGATGTCACCTCGTCCGGAAGCGTGTTCCTTCCTCCAACGGCCTGGTGGGCGTTCGGCTCGAAGGTCCGTATCCGAGTGCCTCACGGCAGTTTCTCGTGCCATGGGGCGACGCAAGGAGAGCGCTGGGACGGTGGGGCGTCGGATCCGGCGTCCCGGAATCTCGACAGGAGGCAGCGGCTTGGCAGAGAACCGGACGGTCCCGGGCGTGGCCGGGACCGATCACGAGCAGTTGCGGGCGTTCGATGAGCCGGGGGCTGCGTCGGCAGGGCGGTCCGCCTTGCGCGAGCACTTCTTCGACCGGCCCGCCCTCGAGGTGGCTCCCGAACTCCTGGGGGTTCTCGTGGTCTCGCGCTCGCAGCGCGGCGTGACGGCGGTGCGTATCACCGAGGTGGAGGCGTACGAGGGGCCCGATGACCCGGCCTCGCACGCGTTCCGGGGCCCGAACCGGACCAATCGTGCGGAGTTCGGGGCCCCGGGGACCTTCTATGTGTACCGGACGCACGCGGTGCACCGGTGCCTGAACGCCGTCTGCGGACCCGGGCGGCGTCCCGCTTCGGTGCTGCTCCGCGCCGGCACCGTCGTGGAGGGAGCAGACGTCGCGCAAGAACGCCGGGGGCCTGGGGTACGGGCGCGCGATCTGGCGCGCGGCCCGGCCAACCTCGCGCGAGCGTTGGGCATCGCCGATCTGCATCATGACGGGCAGTCAGCATGCGACGGGGCAGCGGAGTTGTTCCTCGCGGAACCCGCCGGGGGCGTCTCGTCCGCGCGGGTCGGTCGAGGGCCGCGGACGGGGGTGGGCGGTCCTGCTGCTTTGTACCCCTGGCGCTTCTGGATGCTGGGCGAGTCGAGCGTCAGCGCCTATCGGGCGCACCCGGGGTCCCGCCAACGGAGGCGGGCGAAGGGCTGACCCTCCCGCCGGCCTGGGACATCACGAGTGCCGGCGCCGCTCCCCGGAGGCGGCGGCACCCGGAGGTGCTTCAGCCTCGCTCCGGTACCGGCGCCGGGGTCTGCGACGAACCCGCAGCGAAGACCGAATGTGCGCCTTCGCTGTCCTTATCCGCGGCCACGCACACCTGGCGCCTGCGAGTTGAAAACCTCAGGAAATGTCCGCTGGGCCGGGCCCGCTTGCTGCCTCTCCTCCTGAGACGGCGTCCGCGGGGACGGCGGCGGCCCGAACGTATAGAAGGCGATCAGTGATGACTCCGATCAGTCCCACTCCCGAACCGGATCCGCGCAGGTGGCGCGCGCTCGGGATCATCTGCCTCGTGCAGGTGATGCTGCTCCTCGATGTGACCGTGGTCAATGTCGCGCTTCCCCCCATCCAGCACGATCTCGGCTTCACGACCACGGGCCTGGCATGGGTCGTCAACGGCTACACCGTCACCTACGGTGGGCTGCTGATGCTTGGCGGACGCCTGGGTGATCTGCTCGGCCGCAGACGCCTCTTCCTGACCGGCTTGGCGATCTTCGCGCTGGCGTCGGCGAGCGCGGGAGTGGCCCAGCAAGCCGGTGTACTGATCGCCGGCCGCTTCGTACAGGGCGTCGGTGCGGCACTCGTCAGCCCGGCAGCCCTGTCCCTGGTGACGCTGCTGTTCACACAGCGGCAGGAAAGGGCACGGGCCATGGCCATCTGGAGCGGCCTGGCCGGAGTTGGGGTAGCCCTGGGAGTCGTGCTCTCGGGCGTCCTGACCACCATCGCCTCCTGGCGTTGGATATTCTTCATCAATCTGCCCATCGCCGCGTTCGCGCTTTTCGCCACTTTCAAGCTCGTCTCCGAAAGCCGCGCCGCCAAGCGCGGTCGGCCTGACGTCCTCGGCGCCGTCACGGTCACCCTCGGTCTGCTCCTGGTCGTGTTCGGCCTCCTGGAAAAGGACAGTCACGTATGGTTCTCGGTCCCCGTCCTGGGTTGCGTCGGGATCGGTGTGCTCTGCCTGATCGGCTTCGTGCTGGTGGAGGCTCGCGTGGCCCAGCCCCTGGTGCCCCTCGCATTCCTGCGCTCACGTAACCGGAGCATCGCCAACATCGTGCGCATCTGCTACTACGTCGGGTTCGCCACCCTATTCTTCTCACTGAGCCTGTATGTCCAGCGCATACTGCACTTTTCCGCGCTGGCGACCGGATTCGCCTTTGTACCGTTCGGGTTGGTCATTCTCTTCAGCGCCACCGTGATGGCACCACGCCTCCTTCCCCGGTTCGGTCTGCGGGCCCTGAACGGAGGAGGGCTTGCGGTCACCACGGTCGGCTACGTCCTCCTTGCCGGCCTCAGCAGCCACGGCACCTATGTGGCCGACGTACTGCCCGGACTGATCCTCGTGCCGTTGGGAGGCGGCCTCGTCCTCGTCGGATCCACTGTCGCCGGAGTGGACGGCGCCACCGGTGAGGACGCGGGCATCGCCACCAGCATGAACAATGCGTCCATGCAGATCGGCAGCGCCATCGGTCTGGCGGCCCTGGTCTCACTGGGCACCGGCCACGCCGCCGTGCTGCGGCGTGCGGGCGCCGACCAGGTGACCGCCGCCGCGCACGGTTACGCCTTCAGCTTCACCATCGCCGCCGGCATGACGGCCTTCGGTGCGTTCCTCGGCTTCGCCGGAATCCACCCGACACCGGCCGAGACTCCGACGGTGAGGACCAACGCCAAGGAGCGCGTGGTCTGACGTGCCGCCGGCGGCGAAAGCGAGAGTCCGCGGCCGTGGCGGGCCTGGCGGAACGGTGCTGCCGCTGCGCGTCAGGGGACATAGTGGGCCTGCTCGAAGAGGCCGTGTGTGCACCAGCTGTTCGTGCGACGGCGGCATTGCCGGGTCTGAGCTTCCATCGGCCGCCTCCCCTGCCCCTCCCGTGGACGCCTCAGGCCGGTCATCCGGCATGACCCTGTTCTTCTCGAACTCCGCTCCGCCATAGCCATCCCCCGGCGCGACCGCCCGGCAGGCGGGTCTCCACCAGAACACGCCGGGCGCACACGACCAGTACTGCTCACATCACAGCACAGGCAGGACCACAGACATGACCACAAACGACCATCTCGACTACTTCAAGCCGCAACTCGTCGTCATTCCGTGCGGCAGCCGCAAACTGGGCTCGCCCGCGCGCTCCGCAGACATGTACGTAGGCTCCTACCACCGGGCATGCCGCAAGGCCGCCGACGCACTGCAACCTGACCTGCTGCTCATTCTCTCTGCACGCCACGGGCTCCTCGGCCTCGACGACGTCATCGAGCCGTACGACACACCTCATGGCGCAGCCGACGCGGTAACGAGCCAGGTCCTTCTGGAACAGGCAACCGTGCGTGACATCGTGGGCCTTGACCCGGTGGTGGCCCTCGGCGGTGCACGACACATCAGCCTCGTGCGCTCCCTCTGGCCGCACGTCCACACGCCGTTGGCCGGAGCACGCGGTATGGGTGAGCAAATGGCCCGGCTTGCAGCATTGCGCGAGGGACGGGGAATGCCTCTGACATGACGCTTCGTGCGGCGACCCCGAGGCCTCGCCGGGAGTGTCTAATCAACGGCGGATCTGATGATCAAGGAGACGCGTCTGATGACGGAGACCGCCGTGGAGAACGAGCAGGCTGAGCAGGTGGTTCAGGCACCGTCGAGTGCGGTGTCGGACGAGCAGCTCGTTGCGATGCTCGTTGACCGGGCCCGGAACGATGGACTGCAGCTGACCGGCGAGGGCGGGCTGTTGCAGCTGCTGACCAAGCGGGTGCTGGAGTCCGCTCTGGAAGGCGAGATCACCGACCACGTCGGCTATGAGAAGCACGATCCGGCCGGGAAGAACAACGGCAACAGCCGCAATGGCACGCGCGCGAAGACCGTGCTGACCGATGTCGGTCCGGTGGAGGTGAGGGTGCCCCGCGACACCGCCGGCACCTTCGAGCCGCAGATCGTGAAGAAGCGGCAGCGCCGCCTGACCGGCGTCGACGAGATGGTGCTGTCCTTGTCCGCGAAGGGCCTCACTCACGGGGAGATCTCCGCTCATCTCGCCGAGGTCTACGGGGCGGAGGTGTCCAAGCAGACCATCTCCACCATTACCGACAAGGTGATGGACGGCATGGCCGAATGGCAGAACCGGCCCCTCGACCGCGTCTACCCGGTCCTGTTCGTGGACGCCATCAATGTCAAGATCAGGGATGGGCAGGTCGCAAACCGT